>NZ_JBMIHH010000003.1:0-545895 GCF_051225635.1 Actinopolyspora sabaoui
TTTTATTGTTTTTGGGGCGGGCGGGGGGGGGGGGCGACAAACCATTCCCATTACAGATCTCGCCGCTTGTCTCCCACACCCTAAGAACTCATAACAAAACTGGTTTGTGTGGCTAGAGTGGGGTTGGTGCTGATCATGATCTCGTTGACCGTTGTATGCTGCGACAACGCCGCGCCGACATCCACGAGCCCTCAACTCCCCACTTACCTCCTCCAGTACCGCCGCGTCCAACAGTTCTGTTAGGAGTTCCAACTCCGCCGAGCGGTTCTCAATCCTCGTTGTTCATTCTCGCCCGGCGAAGCGATCTTCAACGGCCCCACTGCCCTACCGAGATGGCTCGCCTGGCGGTTGGCGCGGAAACCACGGACGACGCTCACTGTCACCTGCTGATCGCGCCTCGGACCCGTCCTCGGTATTCCCTCCGGTTCGAGACGCTCCAGGAGAGCCTGCACCGCGGCGCCGGACAGCACCGTGATCCGCTCATGCGGATCCTCACGTCCAGTGGTTGCCAGTGGGTAGAGCTGACCGCAAGAGGCAACGAACAGCTCGGCGATCTCCTTGGGCTCCGTTACGGGAATGCCCCCGTGGGCCCACTTCGGAAAACAGTCCGGCGCTCAGATCCCCCCAGTTCTGGTAGGACACCACGGGTCGACTGCCGAAGCCGATCTCGGCCGCGCTGCGGGTACACGCCCGCAACGGCGAATAGTTACGCAGCGCTGCCCGGCCCGGTGGGACACGTCGATGGCACTCGCCTGTTCGTCGATGACCGCTGGGGCCAGTCCCTCCTTGGAGGAGAAGCGGAAATACATGGTCCCTTCATGGCTCCGGCGCGTTCGAGGATCGCGAAAACGGGTGCCCCTTCGTAACCATGGGTGGCCATCACCTCGGCGTCCGCGTGCAGGACCGCTTCCTTCGTTCGCCCCGCACGCTCCTGCTTGAGCATGGACTCCCCTGAACGGGTCGATCCCCCGGCACTTTCGGGAAACCCTTTCCCATGATCAGTGCAACTCATGTGCAGACATCAATCCAACCGTGCGGTACTTTTCTGTGTAGTTAACCACTGCGCATCGGGAGTCTGGGCCGATCGGGCGTGCCGAGTGCACAGGTTCCACGACGACTTCCGAGCCGCCTGCGCTGTCGAGCTTCTCCTTGCCCCGCTCCACTTTCCCGCCGCTGCGCTTCACCGAATTGACGGATTCTTGAGAAAATCAGTGTTGAGCTTCTCGACAGCGGTTGTGACGCTGAGGCCAGTACACCGTGGAACGAGTCTTACGGACTCTGTTCCAACACTTCTACAGGGCCGGCGGACCGGCCGGGAGCGCGTACAGCGGCTCGGAGAGTGGGACGGGTGTGCGCATCGTCGTTCCGGATCAGGAGGCTCCGTTGGGAACCCAAGGGTATGCCGACGCTGTCGGTGAGGCACTGCAACGTTTGGAAGGCCTCGGCTACGAGCGCGGTACGAACGGGGATCTGGCCAACCACGGCCCGATGGGCGCCGAAGCCTTGGCGGTTCTCGGGTTCGGTGAGGCGGTCTCGAGTTGGGTCGAGGGGTACAAGCAGGCGATGCCACACCACGAGCCTCCGGCTCCCCGGTTCGACATCGACCCTTCCGACGAGTCCTCGTGGCGGGAAGCCCTCGGCCAATTCCACCGTGCCGGGGACTGGGAACGACTCTTCTGGCGTGAGCTCCGCGAAGAGCCCTGGCAACGGGTGCTCGGGCGGTGGTGGCCCCGCTTGCTTCCCGGGCTGATGGCGGGACTGACTCACGGACTGATCCGCACCGCCCACGCCACTCGCTCGGTGGCCGCCGCCGAACCCCCGAGCGATCTGGCACTGACAGAGTTGGCACGAGGTCTGGCGTACTGGGCGGCCCGTTACACGGGCTTACCCGGCGACGCCAGGTTGATCGGAAAGCACCGTCCTGCGGAGGCCGTGGCAAGACTGCCTCGGCCGGAGGCCGAAGGCGTGATCACTCCTCCGATGGCCGCGGAACGGCTGCGGCGCGTTCGACTGCAGGACGACGAGGAGTTCCCCGGATACTTCGAGGCGTTGGACGACATCGCGCCGAACGGTGCGCAGTGGTTGCTGAGCGAGATGACCTCGACATTCGCAGGTGTTTACCTCGCTCATCCGGAAATTCTGCCCATTCCGCTCATTCACGGCGTGACCGCACCGGCCGCGATCAGGTTGGTACTTCCGTACCTGCCCTCCGAACAGCACGGTCCTACGGTGGCCACCATGTGGCAAGTCCATGTCGCACTGTTGATGGCTTTTACCAGTGATGCTTCACCCGAGCGTCATAGTCTGGACACCGCGCGCGCCTTGGAACTTCCCTCCGGGCCACAGCTGCTGGTCGGCGCGATGGAGCACGGAGACGAGCACGTCATCAAGTTCGCGGAAGCGTGCCAGCGTGAGTACGCCCTCCGCCCCGATCCGCGCTACCCGGCGGCGGCCTTCGCCGCCCAACAGCGGATCGCGGTACTCGGACGGTAACTGATGCGGACAGTGAGCCGAACCCGCACGCACGTATCGGGGCGGTTGGGAGCGACACAAGACACACTCGGGGCGGAAAATTGTCCAAGGAAGTGACCAACGTTCCGGCGAGCGGGGAGCAGGAGCGGGCGCAACCCCACGACGAGGTGGGCGGGGAGCGGCGAAAACGCTCGTGGGCGATGTTCGCCTCACTGCGGGTCAGGAACTTCCGACTCTACGCAGGAGGACAGGTCGTCTCCCTGCTCGGGACGTGGATCCAACGTATCGCCCAGGACTGGCTGGTGCTGGAGATCTCCGGCGGCAGTCCGGTGGCACTCGGCGTGGCAGTGGCTCTGCAGTTCCTGCCGATGCCGCTGCTGACGCTGTGGGCGGGAGTGCTGGCCGACCGTCTCGACAAACGACGACTACTGATGTCGTTGCAGTACGGGATCGGCGGCTGCGCACTGGTGCTGGGGACACTGGATCTGACCGAGATCGTCCAGCTCTGGCAGGTCTACGTACTGTGCTTCGGGCTCGGTTGCTGCGGAGCCCTGGAAATGCCGGTACGGCAGTCATTCGTGATGGAGATGGTCGGACAGGAGCAGGTCGGAAACGCTGTCGCGCTGAATTCCATGATCGTGAACTCCTGCCGGGTGGTGGGCCCTGCCATCGCCGGATACCTCATCACCCTCATCGGAACAGGATGGTTGTTCCTCTTCAATGCGCTCAGCCTCGTAGCGGTACTCGCGACGCTGGCCACTATGGACCAAGATGGGATACGCAGCGACAGCGACGGCTCCCGAAGACGCGGGCAGTTCGTCGAAGGGATTCGCTACGTACGTCATCGCGGCGAACTGATGCTGGTGCTACTGCTGGTCTGCTGCATCGGCACGTTCGGAACAACGTTCAACACCTCACTGGCGGTGATGGCCGAAAAAGTGTTCCTGCTCGGTTCGGACGGTTTCGGACTGCTGCACACCATGCTTGCCATCGGAACACTGAGCGGGGCCGCACTGGCCGCTTGGCGCAGTGGTCGAAGCAGGCCGCGACTACGCCTGTTGGTGGGCAGCGCCCTGGCCTTCGGAGTGTTGGAGATACTGGCTGCGCTGGCACCAGACCCGGGGACATTCGGAGCAACGCTGATCGCCGTCGGGGCGGCGCAGATGACGTTCATCCTGACGGCGAACAACACCATCCAACTTTCGGTCGAGTCCGCGCTACGCGGTCGAGTGATGGCGTTGTACATGCTTTTACTACTAGGAGGCACTCCGATCGGGAGTACCCTGGCGGGCTGGACCGCCGAGCACCTGGACGCCCGCTCACCACTGCTGATCGGTGGTGGTCTCTCGGTTCTTGCTGCCGTTTTCTGCGCGGCGATGCTGACGATGCGCTCCGACAGCTCGACTAGAACGGCACAGCGCGGAGAACGCGCGAAGTGAGCACGGTGCCCGGACGGGTTGCCCGGACACCCGCCGGTCCGAGCACGAAAACCTCGAGCGGGCATGTTGCCGAGTGGGCCCTGCGAGAGCGATCGATTCGGTGCAAGTGACCGGCCCACCCCGGCAACGTCGTTCCAATGCGCCACTCGGAAATTCCACCGATCGGTCCGGTGAACAACGCGGGACGGCACTCGAGATTTCCACGAGCTTGCCGCACCCGGATGGACGTACCGAGGCTTCGACCGTGTTCCGGGCGTTCGGGAAAAGGCTGCGCTGATGTCCTCATGCATCGCACCGAAGATCGCGCTCGCCGAGCCGTGTCCCACGGAAAAACTCGTTCGTGCCAAGCGACGAGGCTCCGCGCCAATTTCAACCACGGGAAACCGCGGCACACCGCCCAGAGGCACGAGGGCGGCGGGGGCAAGCGCGGCACTTGTCGTCGCTGCGGGGAAGAGCGGTGAACGCATCGGCAGCAACACGGATTCCGGCCCGAGTTCCTGAAACTGGCACCAGCGCCTGCGCGAACAGCCATGGGCTCGGCCCCGACGGCAGGAACGGACCGCAGCACCACACGCGCTACGAAGCGAGGCGGTTTCCGCTACTCCTTCATGAGCAGCGGGCTCCACCGCAGCGAGCAAGAATACCGGGAGACCGGTTTCTCATTGAAAACCGCATAGATGGTTTGTATGCTGGTCCCGCTGAGGGGCAACAGCTTGAACACGCAGAGAACTCCGATGTCAACCAGACAGGAACGACGCGAATGCGGGAGCCAATGATGCATCTGCTTGTGACGGAGAGTGAAAAAAACGCAGCAGCATCCATAGTCGACGGCCTGCGCAACCACGGTCACGAAGCGGTGGCTGTCCACACTGGTAACCAGGCGCTCGAGGCATACCAGGAAGCGGACCTCGTATTGCTCGACCTGGAGCTTTGGGACATGGATGGACTGGAGGTCTGCCGCAACATCAGAACGGCCTCAGATATACCGATCATCGCTTTTACCCGATGCAGCACGGAATCGGACAAGATTCTCGGGCTACAGGCCGGTTCGGACGACTGCCTGAGCAAACCGTACGGCTTCCGGGAACTGTTGGCTCGGATCGACGCGGTCATGCGACGTGTGAACACGGCAAGCCCCAAGTCCTACCTGGTCCGAGGCCCCTTGGAGATCGACGTCTCAACAAGGGAGGTCAGAGTGGACAACCAGCCGGTAAAGCTGACCAGGAAGGAGTTCGAACTGCTCCACTACCTGGCCAGCAGACCAAGCGCCGTGATTTCACGACAGAAACTGATGGCCGAGATCTGGGGAGACCCTGTCGCGGACACCATGGGCACCAGGGTCAGCCGCACCATCGACACGCACATGAACACGCTGCGGAACAAGCTGGGATCCAGCGACTGGATCCGCACCGTTCGCGGAGTCGGCTTCCAGTTCGAGGCAGAGCGGAAGAAGCAACACGCGGCGTTGTGATCGGACGAAGGCCACTGCACGGCACAGGGCCGAAACGAACACAGCGGCACTCCACGGTGGTCACCTGCCCCACCCGGGAGGATTCGGCAATCTCCTCCGACCGGCCGGAACCGTACGATACGACGGGTTCCTCCGCGTGCCGGTGCGACTGAAAGCGGTCATGGCCACTTCGGGACGGTTCGGGCCAACGACGGTCCCGGACGAGCACGATCGCAGCAACCGGCTCGCCGTCGATCGTTACCGCGGAAAATGGCCACTCCGCGGCGTACACGGCTGGAACCGAATGAGCGTCCGAGCGGTACCGCCAGGATGATGCGGACCCCGCCCCTGTCCGATCGTTTCGAGCGATTCGGCCCACTGCAGCTCATCGACGGTTCCAACCGGCCACCGTCGGACACGAGCCCGAGGCCGATGATCCGGAGAGTCCAGCCCTGAGGAGAGCTTCGGACCAGGTGCATCAGTCACCCGG
This sequence comes from Actinopolyspora sabaoui, assembly GCF_051225635.1. Classification (NCBI taxonomy): domain Bacteria; kingdom Bacillati; phylum Actinomycetota; class Actinomycetes; order Actinopolysporales; family Actinopolysporaceae; genus Actinopolyspora; species Actinopolyspora sabaoui. Next base: position 5,852 of record NZ_JBMIHH010000003.1, read on the forward strand.
AACGGGACATCCGCGGGGCGCCCTGCAGGCCACACGACACCGCCAGCCGCACGTGCACCCGAAACACCGTAACAGCAAGATTTCTGACAAAGATTTTTAGATTCCAAACACAGAGTTTGCACAATCGCGATTTTTGTTTTTTGACACAGTATTGTACTTCTGTTAACAATTCGGGGCTTGCTTTGCCGCCAAAATCGAAATAACATGGCAATCGACTTCCGAGGGAACACGTAAACGGCACATCCCCCCGGATCTGTTTCCCACGAAGCCGGACTACGGGCAGAAAACCGATCGACGGAGTCTTTACAGAAAATTGAGCACGAGCCCTCGACGGATCGATTGACATCGGCAGCGAAGCGGGCGAAAATTTTCGCACCCGCGAGAAATAACAACCTCGAAACGAGGCAGCAGACCGGATCGGGTATCCCTCGAAACAAAAACCAGATCACGACGTCGTAACGAATTGAGTATTTCGATTCTTTCCCGCCTACGGCGACTATCGAGTCGGTTGAGCCACGTTGCCACGATTCCATGCTGTTCAACACTTCACGAGGAGAGGTACATGGACGCACCAGCCATAGTGGTCGGCGCCGGACCGGCCGGACTCATGCTCGCCGGTGAGCTACGTCTCGCGGGAGTAGACGTCATTGTCGTCGAACGACTCGAGAAACCCACCGGCGAATCCCGTGGACTTGGTTTCACGTCACGAACCATGGAAGTGTTCGACCAGCGGGGACTGCTGCCGCGGTTCGGTGAGATCGAAACCAGCAATCAGGGGCATTTCGGCGGTATCCCGGTTGATTTCGGCGTTCTCGAGGGTGCTCACCAGGCCGCCAAGACCATCCCGCAGTCCACCACGGAATCGGTACTCGAGGACTGGGCGCGCGAGCTGGGAGCCGACATTCGCCGCGGAAACGAACTCGTCTCGTTCCAGGACGAGGAGAACGAGGTATCCGTCACGGTTCGTTCCCCGGATGGTGAGCAGACTCTGCGCACCGGCTGGCTTGTCGGTTGCGACGGTGGTAGAAGCACTGTCCGGAAGGCAGCGGGATTCGATTTTCCCGGAACCGCGGCCACGATGGAAATGTTCCTGGCCGATCTGCGCGGTGTCGATCTGGAACCACGAATGATCGGGGAATCGCTTCCCGGCGGCATGGTTATGGTGGGGCAGCTGCCCGGAGGAGTGACGCGGATCATCGTCTGCGAGCGTGACAGGCCCCCGCAGCGTCGCAGCGAGTCGCCTCCGTTCGCCGAGGTCGCCGATGCCTGGAAGAGATTGACCGGCATCGACATCTCTCACGCCGAACCGGTGTGGGTCAGCGCGTTCGGGGACGCCACCCGTCAGGTGACCGAGTACCGCCGTGGCCGGGTACTGCTCTCCGGCGATGCCGCACACATCCACCTCCCCGCCGGGGGCCAGGGCATGAACGCCAGCATCCAGGACTCGGTCAATCTCGGCTGGAAGCTCGGTGCCGTGATCGGTGGTACCGCTCCGCTTGAGCTGCTGGACACCTATCACGACGAGCGGCACGCGGTGGGACGACGCCTGTTGATGAACACCCAGGCCCAGGGATTGCTGTTTCTCAGTGGTCCGGAGATGCAGCCGCTGCGGGACGTCTTCTCCGAACTGGTCCAGTACGACGAGGTCAGCCGCTACTTCGCCGCGATGGTCAGCGGCCTGGACATCCGCTACGACATCGGGAACGGCAGCCATCCCCTGCTCGGGTTACGCATGCCGCGATTGGAACTGACAAGGAACGGTAGCCGTACCAGCAGCACGGAGCTGCTGCACCGAGGACGCGGGATTCTGCTCGACCTCACCGACAACTCGGTGCTCCGCAATCGGGCCTCGGGCTGGGCCGACCGCATCGACGTCGTTACCGCGACCTCGGACGAACTGTCGGACGACAGTCCGCTGGCCTCCACTACGGCGATTCTCATCCGGCCAGACGGCTACGTCGCCTGGGCGGCTCCGGGCAGTCACCACGACCTGCCCACGGCGCTGGATCGCTGGTTCGGCCCAGCCAGGTAAGTCACGGACAAGGAGAAACAGGATGCACAGCACGTTGATCGTGGCTCGGATGGAGCCACAGTCCGCGGAAGAGGTCGCCGAACTCTTCTCCGCGTTCGACGAGAGCGACATGCCGCACCGGATGGGAACTCGCCGGCGCCAGCTTTTCACCTACAGGGGACTTTACTTCCACTTGCAGGACTTCGACTCGGACGACGGTGGTGAACGGATCGAGTCGGCCAAGAACGACCAGCGATTCGTGGATATCAGCGAGAATCTCAAGCCCCACATCAACGCCTACGACCCTTCCACCTGGCGCTCGCCGAAGGACGCGATGGCCGAGCGCTTCTACCACTGGAGCGCGCTGTGACCGAGGGACGTGTAGCGATTACCGGAATCGGGGTGACCGCGCCGGGCGCGGTGGGCACCAAGAACTTCTGGAGTCTGTTGAGCGACGGCCGCACCGCCACGCGGCGCATCAGCTTCTTCGACCCTTCCGATTTCCGTTCCCAGTGCGCGGCCGAGGTCGACTTCGATCCGAAGCAGGCCGGGCTAACCCCACAGGAAACCAGGCGCATGGATCGGGCAGCGCAGTTCGCGGTCGTCACGGCACGAGAAGCGGCGGCGGACAGCGGACTTCCGTTCTCCGACGTGGATCCGTATCGCATCGGCGTGACCATCGGCAGTGCCGTCGGAGCGACCACGGGTCTGGACTGGGAGTACCGCACCGTCAGTGATGGCGGACGACTGAAACTGGTCGACCACGAGTACGCGGTCCCACATCTGTACAACTACTTCGTTCCCAGCTCGTTCACCGCGGAAGTCGCCGGAGCACTGAGTGCGCGGGGTCCCAGCACTGTGGTGTCGACCGGGTGCACGTCGGGGCTCGACGCCGTCGGCCATGCCACGGAACTGATCCGGGAGGGCTCCGCCGACGTGATGATCGCTGGGGCAACCGACGCCCCCATCTCGCCGATCACGGTCGCCTGCTTCGACGCGATCAAGGCGACAACCCCACGCAACGACGATCCCGAGCACGCCTCACGTCCCTTCGACGGGACGCGCAGCGGATTCGTGCTGGGCGAGGGCGCCGCGGTATTCGTACTGGAGGACTTGGAAAGTGCCAGGAGCCGCGGTGCTCATGTCTACGCCGAGATCGCAGGCTATGCCTCCCGGTGCAACGCCTACCACATGACCGGTCTGCGTTCCGACGGTCGGGAGATGGCAGAGGCGATACGGGTCGCCACCGACGAGGCACGAATGGCACCGGAACGGATCGATTACGTCAACGCGCACGGCTCGGGCACCAAGCAGAACGACCGGCACGAAACCGCCGCCTTTAAGCGCAGCCTCGGCGAGCACGCATATCGCGTACCGGTGAGTTCGATCAAGTCGATGGTCGGCCACTCGCTGGGTGCCATCGGGTCGATCGAGGTGGCCGCTTCCGCGTTGGCCATCGAGCACGACGTGGTTCCGCCGACCGCCAACCTGCACACGTCCGACCCGGAGTGCGATCTGGATTACGTGCCGCTTGCAGCGCGTGAGCACCCAACCGACGCCGTCTTGTCGGTGGGGAGCGGCTTCGGCGGATTTCAGAGCGCCATGGTGCTCACCAGCCCGGAAAGGAGTGGGGCATGACCGGCAGGAACAGTAGTGTCGTCGTGACCGGCCTGGGAATCGCGGCACCCAACGGGCTCGGGAACCGAAACTATTGGGAATCCGTCTGCGACGGTGTATCCGGTATAGGACGAATTTCCCACTTCGATCCGTCGCAGTATCCCTCCCGACTCGCGGGCGAGGTGGAGGGATTCGTCCCGGAGGAACACCTCACCAGCAGAATCATCTCGCAAACCGATCGTATGACGCAGCTGGCTCTGGTGGGGACCGACTGCGCTTTCGCCGACGCGAGAACACAACCGAGCGAGTTCGACGAGTACGAGATGGGGGTGGTGACCGCCAGCTCGTCCGGTGGTTTCGAGTTCGGTGAGAACGAACTGCGAAATCTCTGGAGCCAGGGAGGGCAATACGTCAGCGCGTACCAATCCTTCGCCTGGTTCTACGCAGTAAACAGCGGGCAGATCTCGATCCGCAACGGCATGCGCGGCCCCAGCGGTGTGGTCGTCAGTGACCAGGCCGGGGGACTGGACGCCATCGCCCAGGCAAGACGCCAGATCCGCAAGGGCACGCGGATGATCGTCTCGGGTGGTATCGACGCCTCGCTGTGCCCGTGGGGTTGGACCGCTCAGCTGACCAGCCGGAGGCTGAGCACCAGCAGCGACCCGAATCGGGCGTACCTCCCCTTCGACGCGGAAGCCGCGGGACACGTGCCCGGCGAAGGCGGGGCGCTGGTCATCATGGAGGAACTCGCCAGCGCCCACGAGCGACGTGCGCCGAACATCTACGGCGAGATCTCCGGGTACGCAGCCACAATCGACCCCAGAGGCGGGGCGGAGAGCGCGACCAGTCTGCAGAAAGCGATCGAGCAGGCACTCCGTAACGCGGACGCGGATCCTGCCGAGATTGACGTCGTGTTCGCCGACGCGGCCGCTGTGCCCGAACTGGACCGGGCAGAGGCCGAGGCCCTCACCAAGGTGTTCGGTGTCCGCGGAGTCCCGGTAACCGCCCCGAAGACGATGACCGGACGACTCGGTTCCGGGGCCGCCTCGCTGGACGTTGCCACTGCTTTCCTCTCGATGCGGGATGGTGTCATTCCTCCGACGCCGAATGTCCGCATCGCCGACGAATACGACATCGACCTGGTGTCGGAAAAACGCGAGCCGAGGGCGGGTGTCCGTAACTGTCTGGTGATCGCCCGAGGAATCGGCGGCTTCAACTCCGCAGTGGTCCTGCGGGATTCAAACCAGTCCTCCGGACGGTGAATTCCGGAAACAACAATATTCACAACAATTAGGAGATTCCGAATGTCGACCACCGAATTCACAGTCGAAGACCTGAAGCGGATCCTTCGTGAGGCAGCCGGCAGCGGCGACGGTGTCAGTCTCGACGGCGACATACTCGACATCGACTTCGAGGTGCTCGGCTACGACTCGTTGGCCCTACTCGAAACCGGCGGGCGCATCGAGCGGGAATACGAGATCTCGCTCGACGAATCCGCGATCAGCGAAGCGGAGACACCCCGCGCCTTGGTCGAAGCCGTCAACAACGACCTGGGGCTGGCACAGGCAGACCCGGTCTCCTGACCGCGGTACTCGCAAATCCCGCACCAGCCGCTGCCGCCGCAGGTCGCGGCAGCGGCATCCCGCAGCAACCGTTCCACGGGAGTAGGCATGACACAGCAGGAACAACGGACCGCGATCGTCACCGGGGGAACCAGCGGCATCGGCCTTTCGTCGACCAAATTGCTGGCTCGGCAGAACCACCAGGTGTTCATCTGTGCTCGCGACCAGGAGAACTTGTCCGCGACGCTCAAAGAACTCCGGCAGGAGGGGCTGAACGTAGACGGCGCCACGTGCGATGTGCGCTCGGCCGAGGACGTGAACAGCTTGGTGCGGCAGGCGGTGGACCGTTTCGGGGAGATCGACGTGCTGGTCAACAACGCCGGGCGTTCCGGCGGTGGGGTGACGGCGGATATCGCCGACGAACTGTGGTTCGACGTCGTCGAGACCAATCTGAACAGTGTGTTCCGGATGACTCGTGAGGTGCTCAACACCGGCGGCATGCGGCACAAGAGCTGGGGACGGATCGTCAACATCGCCTCCACCGCGGGCAAGCAGGGCGTGGTGCTGGGCGCTCCCTACTCGGCCTCCAAACACGGTGTGGTCGGGCTGACCAAAGCACTGGGCAAGGAACTCGCCCAGACGGGCATCACCGTGAACGCGGTCTGCCCCGGCTACGTGGAGACCCCGATGGCCGAGCGAGTGCGGCAGGGTTACGCGGCCGCGTACGACACCACCGAGGAACAGGTCCTGACCCAGTTCCAGGCCAAGATTCCGCTCGGCCGGTACTCGACCCCTGACGAGGTCGCCGGGCTGGTCGGATACCTGGTTACCGACACCGCGGCTTCCATCACGGCACAAGCGCTCAACGTCTGTGGCGCTCTCGGCAACTTCTGATCTCATCCGCAGGAGAGGACTCCCCCATGACCAAACGTGAAGTCGAGCACGAGATCACCGTCGATGCCCCGGCTGCCGAGGTGTACCGGCTGATCGCGGAAGTGGAGAACTGGCCGCAGATCTTCCCTCCGTCGGTGCACGTCGACTACGCCGACCGCGGTGAGACCGAGGAACGCATTCGGATATGGGCGACCGCCAACGGCGCGACGAAGAACTGGATCTCGAAGCGCGTCCTCGATCCGAAGAACATGTCGATCTCCTTCCGCCAGGAGACCCCGGCACATCCGGTCGCCGAGATGGGCGGTACGTGGATCATCGAACAGCGGAGCGAGCGCTCCTCGCTGGTGCGGCTGCTGCACGACTACCGGGCAGTCGACGACGATCAAGAGCACCTGGAGTGGATCGACCAAGCCGTTGACCGCAACAGTCATTCGGAACTGGCTTCGTTGAAGGAGAACGTCGAACTCGCCACCAACGAGGACCTGTACATGTCCTTCGAGGACAGCATGGACATAAGCGGGTCGGCAAAGGACGTCTACGACTTCCTCAACGAGGCCCGATTGTGGGAGGAACGGCTTCCCCACGTGGCCACGGTGAACATGACCGAGGATTCACCCGGTGTGCAGTCGCTGCGCATGGACACCAGGACGAAGGACGGTTCGACGCACACCACCGAGTCCGTACGGGTCTGTTTCCCGGATCACAAGATCACTTACAAGCAAACGACCGTTCCGCCGCTGATGACGGTGCACACCGGCTGCTGGACGGTCGAGGAGAACGAAAACGGCACAACAACCGCGACGTCACAGCACACCGTTGTGATCAACGCGGACAACATTGCCGGAATCCTCGGTGATGACGCCGGAGTCGCCGAAGCACGCACGTTCATCAGGAACGCGCTGGGCGGCAACAGCAGGGCGACCCTGGGGTACGCCAAGGAACACGCGGAAGCACGGCGCTAGAACAATGGCCACGTACGTCAATCAGCGAACGGACGAGTCGGACGCGGACGTCGTGATCGTTGGTGCCGGTCCGGTCGGGCTGTTCCTCGCCTGCGAACTGCGGGCCCACGGAACGGAAGTCACCGTTCTGGAGCAGCTAACCGAGCCCACTACCGAGTCGCGGGCCTCCACACTGCACGCGCGCACCATGGAGCTGTTCGACGAGCGTGGGTTACTCGAAGAGTTGGGCCCACCCCCGTCGGGCGGGGCCGGCCACTTCGGTGGCATCCCGCTCGACCTGACAGCCGCAGCTCCGGAAAACCCCCACTCGGGGCAGTGGAAGGCACCACAGACCCGCATCGAGGCGGTGCTGCAGGAGCGCGCCATCGCCATGGGCGCGAGGATAAGGCGTGGCCACCGGGTTGACGGAGTCGTCGATCGCTCGGACCACGTGGATGTCGAAGTGAGGGGTCCCGACGGGGATGAGGTGCGGTTCCGCCCGTCCTACCTGGTCGGTTGCGACGGGGAGCGGAGCACGGTACGACGCCTCACGGGGTTCGACTTCCCCGGAAGCTCGGCGACCAAGGAACTGCTCCGCGCCGATGTCGAGGCCATCGACATTCCCAACCGGCGATTCGAACGGCATCCGAACGGACTGGCGATCGCTTCGCGCGGTCCGGACGGGATCACTCGCGTCATGGTGCACGAGTACGGCCGCGAACCCGAGCACCGTGGAACGGAACCCGACTTCGAGGAGGTGGTGCAAGCCTGGTGGCGGGTCACCGGCGAGGACATCAGCACCGGGGTGCCCGTTTGGCTAAATGCCTTCGGCAACGCCAACCGCCAGGTGAACCACTATCGACTGGGACGGGTGCTGCTCGCCGGGGACGCGGCTCACGTGCAGTTGCCCACCGGTGGACAGGCCATCAACCTCGGTCTGCAGGACGCCGCCGACCTCGGTGGGAAGTTGGCGGCGCAGTTCGTCGGGAACCCCGACCCGGCCCTGCTGGACTCCTATCACGAGACCAGGCATCCGGTCGGGAAACGTGCCCTGACGAACATCGAGGCACAGGCGCAGCTGCTGCTCGGCGGGCCCGAGGTCGAAGCCCTGCGCGAGGTCGTCGGCGAACTCATGGAGCTGGGGACGGCGCGTCGTCATCTGGCAACCATGATCAGTGGACTGGACACCCCTTACCCGACCCGAGAGACGCGACAACGGCGCGCCCCGGAATCGAGACCTTCCAGACAGAGGAGCACCGCAATGGGCAAACTCAGCGAAAAGACCGCACTCGTAACGGGATCCAGTCGAGGAATCGGCCGGGCGACCGCGATTCTGCTGGCTCGGGAGGGCGCACTGGTCGCCGTGCATTGCGCGAACAACCGTACGGCAGCGGACGAGGTCGTGGCCGAGATCGAGAAGGAAGGAGGGCGCGCGTTCGCCGTCCAGGCCGAGCTCGGTGTACCCGGCGACATCCACGAGCTCTTCCTCGCGCTGGAGCACGGACTGAAGGAACGTACCGGCAGTACCGACCTGAACATCCTGGTCAACAATGCCGGTGTTATGGGTGGTGTGGCTCCCGAGGAACTCACCTCCGAGCAGTTCGATCGGCTCTACACCGTCAATGCCAAGGCACCGTTCTTCATCGTCCAGCGCGCGTTGGAGAACATGCCCGACGGCGGTCGCATCATCAACATCTCCTCCGGGCTCACCAAGTTCGCGAACCCGCAGGAGGTCGCGTACGCGATGACCAAGGGTGCGGTCGATCAGATCACGCTGCACTACGCCAAACACCTGGGCAGCCGCGGTATCACCGTCAACAGTGTGGGCCCCGGCATCACCAACAACGGCACCGAGGTGTTCGACATCCCCGAGGCCGTGGAGCAGATGGCAGCGCTGTCGGTGTTCAACCGTGTGGGTGAGGGAGACGATGTCGCGTCAGCCGTGGCGTTCCTCGCCAGTGACGATGCTCGCTGGATCACCGGCTCCTACATCGACGCCAGCGGGGGAACGCTGCTGGGGGGTTGATTCGGCCCCGCCGGTCTCCCAGCGGACGGGCCGGCCAAGGCCTCGCACCCCGGCCGGCCCCTTCCCGAATCCCGACAACCTCGACATTCGCAAGGAACAGACATGAAGGGTGCAACCGAAATGGTTACCAAACTCACCCCTCGGTCGGTCACGAAAGGAGGCTGGGACGCGCGGCTGTGGACGCTGCTCTTCGTGCTCTCCGGGAACATGCTCATCGATGCGCTCGAAGTCTCGGTGGTCTTGCCCGCTCTTCCCGCTATAGCCGACGATTTCGAGCTGCCGCTGTGGCAGGTTCAGCTGGTGATGAGTGGGTTCGCGCTCGGGTTCGGCTCGCTCCTGCTGCTGGGGCCGCGGGTGACCGCGTACTGGGGCAAGCGCCGGGTGTATCTGATCGCGCTGCTCGTCTTCGCCGCCGCCTCGTTGATCGGTGGATGGACCACCAGCTGGACAGTACTCGTGCTGACCCGAATCGTGAAGGGCACGTGCGCCGCTCTCACCGCACCGGTGGGGCTGGCGATCATCAACGCGACCTTCTCCGAAGGACCGGACCAGCGGCGCGCGGTTTCGTTCTACTCCATGTTCGGGGCCGCTGGTTTCACCGGAGGATTGGCGTTGGCCGCGGCGCTGAACACACTGAGCTGGCGTTGGCTGTTCGTGGTTCCGGCACTGGCAGCCCTGGTGCTGGCACCGTTCGCGGCACGAGTGATCCCCGCACAGGCCCCCGCTCGGATTCGCCCGCCCGGGAACGGACCTTCATCGAGGGTCAACGGACCACTGGTCCGCTCGGCCGTCGGCGCGGCGGTGCTCAACGGGACGTATCTGAGCACGCTGTTGTTACTGACCTTCGAACTACGCGGTTACTGGGACTGGGACAGATGGCAGGTCGCGCTGGCATTTCTGCCCGCTTGCCTGCCACTGGCGTTGTCCTCCCCATTCACGGGAAGGATAGTCGAACGATTCGGCACCAGGTCGTTGATAGCCCTCGGGGCGATGGTCGCGACAGCGGGATACGCGTTCCGCCTGACTCCGTTCGCCGCTGAGTCCTACTCGGTCGGAGTGCTACCCACGTTGCTGCTCGTCGGAGCCGGCTTCGTCCTCTCGTTCGGTGCGCTGAACATGCGGGCCACTTCCCGAGTATCTCCGCAGGGCCGGGAACGAGCGGTTGCCATGTACCAAAGTGCGGTGCAGTTCTCGGCCGTAATCATGTTGTCCCTGGTAACGGTAGTGCTGACGGTGTCCGAGCAGGACCGCCCGGCTCTGCTGCTCATTACAGCTGTCGGAGTCGTCGGTGTGCTCGTCGCGATAACCGGACGGGGATCCGACGAGGCAACACGACAAGAAGGGTGATCGACGATGAACGCGAGGAGAACAGCACGCGATCGCGCACCGTGCACGGATCCGGAGACGCTGCGCACCACCGACATTGACGAACGCGTCGAAAGCATCGAGAAATTCCTCTGCCAAGAGATGACCAGCGCCCTGGAACTTCCCTCCGAGCACAGTGTGGATTCACGTAAGCCGTTGCACACCCAGGGAGTGGGGTCCATAGTGGCGCTCCGACTCGAGCGGAGGATCCGGCTGCTCCTGGGCATCGACATCGGAGCGGTCCGGATCCTGCGGGCATCAAGTGTGACCAAACTGGCCGCGTTGTGCGCGCTGCGAATGGTGGATCCGTACCCACGGAGGAGCGTTCCCGAGGATGTGAGCGACTCGATGCCGCGGACCGACGGCGGCCGATTATGAGTCCGCATCGAAACGGAGCGGGGTGGCTGCACCTGTGGCTGCTCCGGCAGCCGTGGACCGAACCGCCGGGAGCTCCGTTGCAGACCGGCGAGCTCGACGAGAGCGAGCGGAAACGTGCTTCGGCGTTCCTCCGGCCACACGACAGACTGCTGTACCTCACCGCGCATATCGCCTTGAGGCGCATCCTGGCCGCCTACCTTGACACCGTTCCCGGTGAGGTTCGCCTGAGCCGAACCTCCTGTCCCGCTTGCGGAGGGCTGCACGGCAAGCCGGTCGTGGTCGGCACATCACTGCACTACTCGTTGTCGCACACCAGTGGTCTCGCGCTCTTCGGCGTGGCAACGGAACCGCTCGGAGTAGACGTGGAGGTGCTGCCCTCCGAAGAAACAGTGGAAATGTGCAGCCCTGCGCTGCACCCGGACGAACAAGCGGAACTGGCGCGATACCCGAGGGCACGGCGCCAACTTCCCTTCGGACGCCTGTGGACGCGCAAAGAGGCCTACCTCAAGGGGCTCGGCACCGGGCTCTGCCGTGACCTGGCAGCCGATTACCTGGGGGAGGCCGACGATGGTCCGGCTCCCTCCGCCCCGCGCGGTTGGGTGGTCGACAACATCGCCTGCGGCTCCGAACACGTCAATCACATCGCCGCGGCAGCGGTGGTCGACGGTGTCGGCCGTCCCACCAACGCACGCTGGTTACCGGCTGACTGCCTTTATTCCGCGTATTCAGCCGAGTTACTCGGACCGGACTTCCGCGTGGGCACAAAATCATGATTTCAAACGCGTAACGGGTGAATTCAATTCCGAAATGGAGGAGCGACGACGATGCGGGAATGTGTCGACGAACTTGTCGAGAACAGACGGTGGGTTCAGCAGGGACCTGATCCGAAGGCCACCGAACGACAGCACGCCAAGGGCAAGCAGACCGCGCGGGAGCGAATCGAGTCGCTGCTGGACGAGGGAACCTTCCAGGAGTTGGAGCAGTTCCGGCGCCACCGCGCGAGCGGCTTCGGTCTGGAGCAGCGCAGGCCTTACACCGATGGCGTGGTAACAGGCTGGGGAACAGTGTACGGACGAACGGTGTTCGTCTACGCGCACGATTTCCGGATCTTCGGTGGCGCGCTCGGGGAAGCGCACGCACAAAAGATCCATAACCTCATGGACCGGGCCATCGCCGCCGGTGCACCCTTGGTCTCCCTCAACGACGGTGCGGGCGCGCGCATCCAGGAAGGCGTCACCGCACTGGCCGGTTACGGCGGTATTTTCAGCCGCAACACCAAGGCGTCCGGTGTCATTCCGCAGATCAGCGTGATGCTCGGGCCGTGCGCTGGTGGTGCGGCGTACTCCCCGGCGTTGACCGACTTCGTGTTCATGGTGCGAGACACCTCGCAGATGTTCATCACCGGGCCCGATGTGGTCCAGTCCGTGACTGGGGAGGAGATCAGCCACGACGGCCTCGGCGGCGCCGATGTGCACGCGGGCACCTCGGGAGTGGCCCACTTCGCCTACGACGACGAGGAGACCTGCCTGGAGGAAGTTCGCTACCTCCTGTCGATGCTGCCTTCCAACAACCGCGAACTGCCCCCCGTCGAGTCGACGGGGGACCCGGTCGACCGACGCAACGACTCACTGGGTGACCTGGTGCCGGTCGACGGGAACCGTCCCTACGACGTCCGCGGGGTTATCGGTGAGGTCGTCGACGACGCGGACTACTTCGAGATCAGCCCCGCCTGGGCGGACAACGTGGTATGCGCGCTCGCCCGACTCGGAGGTGAGACGGTCGGCATCGTGGCGAACCAGCCGCAGTCACTGGCCGGAGTTCTGGACATCCACTCCAGTGAGAAGGCGGCACGATTCGTCCAGTTCTGCGACTCGTTCAACATCCCGCTCATCACGCTGGTGGACGTCCCCGGATTTCTGCCGGGAGTAGGACAGGAGCACGGCGGCATCATCCGGCACGGCGCGAAACTGCTCTACGCCTACTGCAACGCCACGGTTCCACGGATCTCGCTGGTGCTGCGCAAGGCCTACGGTGGCGCCTACATCGTGATGGACTCGCGCTCCATCGGATCCGATATCTCGCTGTCGTGGCCCACGAACGAGATCGCGGTCATGGGCGCGGAGGGGGCCGCCAACGTCATCTTTCGCAAAGAGATCGACGCCGCCGACGATCCCGAGAGCGTGCGGCAGCAACGCATCAAGGAGTACCGGGCGGATCTGATGCACCCGTACTACGCGGCCGAACGTGGTCTCGTCGACGACGTCGTCGATCCCGGGGAGACACGACAGGTACTGGTCCGCTCCTTGGGGATGCTGCGAACCAAGCACGCCGAACTACCGAGCCGCAAGCACGGCAACCAGCCACAGTGAGCCGGAGGATCGTAATGGACGACTCGACAACGCACGAAAGAATCAGCATAACCAAGGGCAAACCGAACGCCTCCGAGATCGCCGCGCTCACCGCGGTGCTCCTCGCCTGCGAAGCCACCGTCGAAAACATCGCGGAAGATTCAACGAGGCACCGTTCAGCGGATTGGATGGAACCGGCACCACAAGGAGGACGAAGCTGGCGGCAAAGAAACCGCTGACAAGCTCGACGAATTGACCACAATTTCCGAAACTTTCCGACCGAAACCTCGAACCAGCACGGGCACAACTCCGCAAAGATTTGGATAACACCATGACGGAAACACAGAAAGTGGTTGTCATCGGAGCAACCGGAAACGTTGGACCTCACGCAGTTTCACAGCTTCTCGAAAAGGGCGTCGAAACGCGAGCGCTGACACTGCCGGACGACCCGAAAATAAACAGACTCGAAGAAGAGGTGGAGGTGTTTCACGGCGATCTGAGCAATCCCGATTCGCTGGATCGCTGCCTGGAAGGAGCAACGAGCGTATTCCTGATGTGGCCTTTCTTCACCCTGGACGTGGAAACTGTCCCGGAGGTACTCAAGCGTATTAAGCAGCACACCGAGAAAATCGTTTTCATCTCCTCGATCGGTGTGCAAAACGGAATCGAAACGGTGGACAACCGCTGCCATGCATTCGTCGAGCAGGAGATCGAACGCCTCGGGATGGAGTGGACCTTCCTCCGCACTACCGGCTTCTGTTGCAATGCCGGAACCGGCTGGGCACACCAGATTCGATCGGAGGGAGTGGTTCGTTCTCCTTACGGCAACGCCGCCCGTAGCCCGATCCATGAGGCTGACCTGGCAGCTGTCGCGGTTCGGGCGCTGACCGAGGAAGGTCACTCCGGACAGCGGTACGTCGTAACCGGTCCCGAGGCACTGAGTCAGATCGAACAGCTGCGGATCATCTCCGAGGTGACCGGACGAGAAGCGCGATGGGTCGATGTTCCCCACGAGTCGGCCAGCACGAATATGATCGAAAGCGGCTGGCCCGCCGCGTACGCCGAGGGCGCGCTGGAGTACTTCGCGATACTGAGCAAGGAGCCGGAGAGGGTCACTTCGACCGTCGAAGAGGTCCTCGAAAGGCCTGCGCGCACGTTTCGGCAGTGGGCGGAGGAGAACTCCGGCCTGTTCCGCTGAGCGAGCGGATTGGAGGGGATGATGAGCACGACGAGCACATCGGAAACGAACCCGGAATACGTCACCTTCTGCACCTTGCGGACAACCGATCCCGAAACCGGCCGAGAGCTCGCCGAAACAGTCGCACGAGAAGTCCGCGACTCGATCAGCGATTCGGAAGGTTTCCGCTCCGCACTCGTACACATCAGTACGGACGACACAACAGTGGTGATCCTGACCGAATGGTCCGGCACTACCGAGCACCGGCGAATCATCCTGGAATCCCCGGAGGCCGAGAAACTCCGTACGTTGGCGGACCGTCCCGATGTCGTTTCAGCTGAGAGCTTCTGCGGAGTGCCCGCGCCGGGTGTCCACGGTCCGGATTCGGACAAGGAACCCGGAATAGTGGTACTGGCGACACGGCAAGTCGGCGGACACGACAATGCGAATGCGCTCGCCGAGTTATTGGTGCGCAGCGGGGAGTGGAAGCGTCACTTCCCCGGTTTCGTCGGTGCTACGCCGTACATCAGCATCGACGGCGAGACGTATATCAACTACCCACGCTGGGTCGACGAAGAGGCGTACAACGCCTACATGGCGGCTCCGCAAAACGCGGCCGGGCAACCGGACATCGCCGCACTCGAGGTGTCCGAACCGAAATTCCTGTGGTGCACGGTCTTCCGAAGGATATCCGGACGAAAGAAGGGAGATCGAGAACCGGTGTGACCGAGAACCGGTGAGCCGCCAACCGGGAATATCCACCGTGTCGGAACGCCGCAGGAGAACACAGATGAACGAATCCACCGACGAGATCACCCTGGACGGGGCGGGAGTTCCGCTGTCCGGTTTGTTGGCCGAGCCCACCCACACGGAACCACGGGGTGTCGTGGTCGCACTGCACGGTGCAGGGATGCGGGCGGGGTACTTCCACGGTCGCTCGTACCCCGGGCAATCACTTCTGGAGACCGGAACGAGGTTGGGATGGACCGTGCTCGCGCTCGACCGGCCAGGGTACGGCTCATCGGCTCACCGCCTACCGCGGGGGCAGGAACTGGACGAACAGGCAGCCACGCTACGCGCTGGGTTGAAGGACTTCACCGACCGTTATTCCAGCGGAGCCGGTCTGTTTCTGCTGGGGCACTCCTTCGGAGGAAAGCTCGTGCTCACAGTGGCCGGAAACGGTGGTGAGCAAGAGCTGCTCGGTGTGGATGTTTCCGGTTGCGGTCACCAGTACGCGGTGAGCCCCGATGAAATCTCCGACCTGCACGCCAGAAGCCGCTGGTGGCTGAACTGGGGAAAACTCAGATTCTACCCGCCCGGTGCCTTTCGCCACAGCGAGTCGATAGTGACACCGGTCCCCTCTCGTGAGATCGACGTGGCGAAGCGCTGGCCCGACATCTTTCCGGCAGTAGCGGCGAGGATACGTGTTCCGGTGCGCCTCACATTCGCCGAACAGGAGAAATGGTGGGTCCACGGGGACGAGTCCACGACGACTCTGGAAGACCTGTTCCGCTCCACCACCGTCAAGGTGGAGCGGCAGCCGAACGCGGGCCACAACATCAGTCTGGGATGGGCGGCTCGCTCTTACCACCTCCGTGCACTCTCCTTCGCCGAAGAGTGCTTGGTGCGGCGCACCGTCGCTTTCGCACGAAAATAGCGAAATCCAACATCAGCAACGTCGGCACGAGCGCAATCGGACGCGGTCCCGGACGAACTCATCACAAAACACGAAAGTGTGAAACAAATATGACGTCGATCGAAAATTCCCCACCAGCCGAGTTGTTCACCAAGGATTACTACCAGAATCCCTACCCCACTCTTGAATGGCTGCGAACCAACTCTCCGGTGCACGAGTTCGATTTTCCGGTGGGCAATGTCCGCACCTGGATGGTCACACGCTACGACGACGTAAGAACGGTGCTGGCGGACCCACGGTTCAGCTCCGAGGGCGGGACGTGGGGAAACGCCGAGTTCCGCGAAGCCGGGCTGGTCAGCGGTTCCGGCAGTGTGCTGGAGCGAGCGGTCACAGTGGTGGATCCGCCTGCGCACACCAGGCTGCGGCGGCTGGCCATGAGTACCTTCACAACCCGTCGTATCGCCCATTGGCGGGAGACCGTTCAGCGCATTGTCGAGAACGCCCTGGACGATTGCGCGCGGCGTGGTTCCTTCGACGTGATGGATGATTACGCCGGTGTCGTCTCTTCCGATGTGCTGGGGGAGATCCTCGGATTCCGCATCGAACGGCACCGTGAACTGGTCGAGGCCATCGGTCAGGCGTTCCCGTCCGATCCGGGGCTCATGGATCAGGTTCCCGAAGGATTCAGGCGGATCTGTGAGTACGCCGAGGAGCTCGTCGCGGAGAAACGCCGCGATCCCACCGATGACCTGACCTCAGCACTGGTGCACGCCAGCGAGGACGGTGACCGACTGGACCACGAGGAACTGGTCGCCATGGTAGCCGCGATGATCATGGCCGGAAGCGACACGGTACGTGCGTTCGTGGGCAATGCCGTACTCGCACTGCTGGACCATCCGGAACAGTGCGGGTTGATGCTCTCCTCGCCGGAGTACACCAGCTCGGCTGTCGAAGAGCTACTGCGCTACGAGGGCGCGCTCAGCACCGCCCTGTTCCGCGTGACGACCGAGGAGCTGGAGCTGGCGGGAACTGTCCTGCCCGCGGGCTCACCGGTTATCGCGGTACTGCTGTCGGCAAACCGGGACCCTGATCGGTTCACCGCACCGGACCAGTTGGACATCACCCGCAACGAGTCGCGCCACGTCGGTTTCGGGCACGGGCTGCACAACTGCCTGGGGGCAGCACTGGCCCGGCTGGAGGGCGAGATCGCCATACCCGCTCTGTTTCGGCGGTTTCCGGATCTCACCCGTGACATCCCCCGGGAGGAGGTCGGCTATATCGAGAACTGGGCCATGCGACGGCTGGTGCGACTTCCGGTTTCCAGCGGGAGCTCAGTTCGTCTCTGACAGGAGGAAAACCATGCGTGCAACCGCGCGAGTCGACCGGAATCTCTGCCAAGGTGCAGGACTGTGCGAGGCAATGGGACCGGAACTCTTCAGAATCGACGAGGAAGGATACTCGGAGAATTCTCAGCGAAACGTCACGCACGAGGAAAAAATCCTCTTGCTGCAGGATATCGCGGATTGTTGCCCCACGGGGGCTATAAGCGTGACCGTTTCCGAACAGGACTGACCGGCATCACGATCAGATGAAGGAGTTTTCCATGACCAATCGAGCAACCCATCCGGAACAGGACTCCGGAACGATAATCGGGAAGTTGTGGGAACGAAACTACGACCCACCCACCCGGCGGATCATCGAGAACCTGCCGATCGGGCCGGACTGGCGTTGCCTCGACGTGGGTGCCGGGCTCGGTTCCATGTCCCGCTGGCTGGCAGAGCGAACCCCACGCGGGTCGGTACTCGCCATGGACGTCGACACCAGTCGGCTGGAAACTTCCGAAGCATCCACCCTGACGGTGCGGGAGGCCGACATCACCACCACGGAGTTCTCCGCCGAGTCGTTCGAACTCGTGTTGATCCGTGCCGTGCTGTCGGAGTTGGACGACCCGGTGGATCTCCTCACCCGTGCGGCGGAGTGGCTGTCGCCCGGCGGTTGGCTGGTGGCCGAGGACTTCTACTTCATGCCCAGCGAGGATGCGACCACTCCTGTGGGCAGCAGGGTCATCGATGGTTACATCAAGGCCGCCATGGCGGGTGGCGTCGACTGGCGTCAGGCACGCAGGCTACCCGCGACACTCTCAAGAGTGGGGCTGGAATCGGTTGATGTCGCTGTGCGTCCGCTCGGCCCGGGCCAGGGTCGTGAGGAGAACGAGTTGATGCGAGCCCGCATGGAACTGCAGGGGCAATCATTGGTGGACAACGGCCTGGTCGCGGCTGAGGACATCGAGGCGTTCCTGGACGGACTCGATCGTCCCGAAGCACGCGATGTGACGACACTGCAGTTCTCCGCATGGGGGCAACGACCCGTGGCGGAACGGCACAGCCGCTAGACAGGTGATGCCGCTGGTGCTACGCACCACAGTGGTTGCACACCGCTGTGCACCCTCGGACCGTCTTACGGCACGGACACCTCGACACGGACATGCGGAGACGAGCCGCTGAAGCACGGCCAGCGGCGCCTCGGTGCGCCACGGCTGTGACCGTTGGCCACGCCGAGCATCACGAATACACCCGGCGGAATTTTCTCCGCTGCCGAAAAGTGGTGTTCACGAGGGCCGTGAAGTGGCCTCAGCTCGGGTGCTGGGAGCCGTAGCGCACCGGATCCCGGCGCTCCGTACCAGCGCGGGGGTTCGGCGGACAGCACGTTGCTTCACCGGGCAGAAGCAGAGCGGTCCCCGCGTCATGTGCCCCCGGTGATTCATCGGTTCCACTCTTCGTCGCTCTCGTCGAACCGGCACTCCGGTTCGACGAGTTCGTCGAGACGGGCCACCACTCGAGGAGGTAATCGTGGAGACATCCATTCAGCAGGTCGAACAGCATTGCGCTCACGTCGCCACGGACACGGAGTCGACCGAGTTCAACGGATTCCCGTGGTTTCCACCGGAACATCCCGATGCCGACGAACCGAACGTGATTCGCGGTTACGACTGAATGCGGCACCACAGTTCCGCCGCATCGACGCACATTCCTCCGGCAGCCGACCGTGAGTTCTTCCGTGCTTTGAGGGATGCGGGAAAAGAGTCGACGCGGTCACGTTTCAGCGATGAACCGCCCACGAATCAGTGGCGTGAGAACTGACGGGGCGAAGGGGCGTGGCACCCCGGGCGTCCCGCTCGAACCCGGTACTGCTCGTCACGACACCGCCCGTCCCGCGCACGTGGCGAGCAGTACCGGGGCTCGTGAGCCCACCGGAGGACGAGTTCCGAGCTAACACGTTCGACCCGACCACGTTTCGGCGTGCCGGCTGCGCCCCGATAACCGAGCACATCGGTTCCCGGGCACAGTGCGGGAACCATCCGTCTTCCGCTACCGCGGGAACGGCGCGGGGAGAGGCGACCGGCAACCTGGGCGGTGTGCGGCCGGAGGCCCTCCGGCCGCGCTCGCCGAAGGCGTCAGCACATGGTGGCCGCTTCGCTCGAACGGATCAGGGTCAGCGTTCGGCGCACGTGTTCGGTGACCTGCTCCTCCCGAAGTGGCTGGTGCAGGACGAGCCGGTGATAATACAGCGGACCGGCCAGGAGGCTGACCGCCCACTCCAGGTCGAGCGAGTCCGGTAGCTCACCCCCCTGCTGTGCTTCGGTGAGCAGGTCGACCACGCTCTGTCGCCGGATGGAGATGTAATCCCGATAGGCCGCAGCCAGGGCTTGATCATATTCGGCGGCCACAGCCAGGCTACCGGCGATCGGTCCCCACTCGGAGGACCTGAGGCCCGCCCCCAGTGATCCGATCAGGCGTTGCAGCTTCTCGTCGAAGGACTCGTCCTCCGGCAGATCCTCGGAGTCCTCACGCCGCAGTCGAGCACCCAGGTGCTCGATAGCGTCGACGAGCAGCGGGACTCGCTCCGGCCAGTGCCGGTACAGCGTACTGCGCGAGATACCCGCCGCTGCCGCGACGGCATCCATCGTCGTGGACTCGACTCCACGTTCGGCCAGCAGGTTCACGGTCGCCTCGAGCACCCGATTACGAGTGCGGATGGCGCGTGGATCACTTCGGTTCACACGTCCTCCCACCTATAGGACAGAACTGTTGCATAGTTTCCCCGCCTCGTTTATAGTACACAACTGTTGCATAAGTGGTCACGTTACGAGGAGGGGTCGAAGCATGAGAACGACGAGCACAGGGGGCGGACAGGAAGCCCTGCCCACCCCGCCGCGGGGCGCGGTGGCCGCGTTCTCCGGGATGATGGTGGTGGTTTTCCTCGCCGGGATCGACAGCACGGTCGTGGCCACGGTCCTACCCTCGATTCTGGCCGACCTGGGGGGTGCTTCCCTGCTGACATGGGTGGTGACCTCCTATCTGCTGACCACGGCGGTGTCCGTTCCGCTGTGGGGCAAGGCAGCCGACCTGACCGGCAAGAGGCGACTGTACGTGCTGGCCACGACCGTTTTCCTCATCGGATCCGTGGCTGTAGCCGTGGCCCCCAACATGCCGATCATGCTCACCGCCCGCGCCCTGCAGGGAATCGGCACCGGAGGTCTGATGGCGCTGACCCCGACGATCGTCGGGGAACTGTTCCCCGTGGAGATCCGCGGACGCTTCCACGGACGGCAGGGGGCGATACTGGCAGGCGCCAACATCGTCGGACCGCTGGTAGGCGGCGTGTTCACGGCAACCCTGGGATGGCGTGCGGCTTTCTGGATCAACCTGCCGCTGGCGTTACCGGCGCTGGTGCTGGTGATGCGTCACCTGAGTTCCGTTGCTCCGGTGCAGCGGTCTCGCCGTCTCGACCTCGTCGGCGCGACTCTGCTGGCAGCGGCCAGCGCGGCGCTGCTGTTGGCGCTGAGTCAGGATTCGGCGCTGGCTTCCGGTTCATCCAGGCTCGTACTACTGATCATCGCCGGTGCCGCCGTGATGGCATACCTGCCTTGGCAAAACCGTCACAGTGATCCGATCCTGCCGCTGCGAGTGTTGCGCTCACCCATCATCGCGGGTGCGATCACGCTGTCCTTCCTCGCAGGGGCCACCATGCTCACCGTCGTCACCTACGCGCCGATGTATGCCCAGACGGTGCAGAACCAGTCGGCGGCGATGTCCGGTGCGCAACTGCTCCCACTGACAGCGGCCGTGCTGGTCAGCAACCTGCTCGGCGGCTCGCTCATCACCTGGTTCGGACGCTACCGCCCGTTCATACTGCTCGGCACCCTGGCCACCACAGCCGGCTCTGTCCTGCTCGCAACCCTCGACATCAACACCCCTGCCGCATTGTTCACCGTGGCCCTGATACTGATGGGCGTGGGGCTGGGACTGACCATGCAGCCTGCCGTGCTCGTACTGCAAAACGCCGTTGGTAAATCCGACCTCGGTTCCGCCACGGCGGCGAGCACCTTCTTCCGCCAGATCGGCTCCACATTGGCCATCGGAATCCTGGGGGGCCTGCTGACGGCACGTACCGGTCCCCAACTGTCCGAACTCGCGCACGGTATGGAAAGCGGTGCCGCAGCCACCGCGGCCCGTACTGAGATCGCCTCCGCCTTCGGCGACATCTTCCTGATGCTGACGCCGGTGATGGCGATCGGAGTCATCGTCGCACTGATACTGCCGGAAAAGCCCCTGGCCAGTTCCGCTCCCGCGGAGCAGGCACCGAAGGCGGAACTCGAGGGCAAGACCACGCCCTCGAGCTGATCCACCACGGCACCGGGTTCACGAGCGCTCCCGGAGGGGGAACGGCCTCCGCCACGCCGAAAACAACCGACCTGCCGCAACACATCCTCAACGAGAGCAACGCAGCCGGACCAAAACGAGCGCGGGAAACCACCATGATGGAAAGAACCGAACGGAAAGCCAACGATCCACACAGGATCGGCATCGTCCTCGACATCGCCTGCGTTTGGTCCTACCTCGGGTACACACGTTTCAGTAGGGTCGCCGCAAGCCGACGAAACGCCGGGGAGTCGCTGGAGGTGACCTTCCACCCCTTCCAAGTGGCCCCCGAGGCATCTCCCCAGGGCGAGTGGCTGATGACGGCTCACCAGCGCGACTTCGGAGCCGAGGCGGAACAAAAGGAACAGCAGCTGACACGGTTCGCCGCCGCGGAAGGGATCCCGATTCACTTCAATCGGACGGTGTTCACCAACACCTTCGAGGCACACCGCCTCATCGCGGTAGCCGCCGAACAGGGGATGGGCGAAGCGGTCACCGAACGCCTGTTCCGCGCCTATTTCGTCGAAGGCCACAATATCGCCGACCGGGACACGCTCAGCTCGCTGGCCGCCGAATCCGGAGTCACGTGGAGCGAGGAAGGCGCAGCAAGACTACAGGACGAACTCATCCGGACGAGGGAAAACACTAAAGCCGTACCACGGTTCATCGTCGAAGGCGGTAAATCGCTCACAGGTCTCCAGTCGGAAGAATCCCTGGACGCCGCCCTGGACGCCGCCCTGGACGCCGCGAGAGACGAACATTCGAATCCGAGTTGATCTCGTATTTTTCCGCGCTCCGTCCCGAGGAAACGGATCACGAGACGAAGCGCACCCGAGCCACCGCCGGGAGACGCCGACCGAGTACCAACGGCGCAGCCGGTAGCGCTCAACCCAGCAACATCGTACGTACCTGACCGGATCACGGTCACGACGAAAGGAATGAAGCAGTGTTCGGCAACCTCACCGTCACCGTTATCGACTGCGACGACGTCGACGAAATGACCCGCTTCTACCGGGACCGCCTCAATCTGAAAGTCCTGGACCAGGGAGAGAACCACACCGTCTTCGACACCGGGAACGGCGGAGAACTGGTGGTCGAGTCGCACGGTGTGCGACACCCCGTGAGCATGGCGTTCACAAACGTCGACATCTCGAACGCACACAACGCGCTCGCCGATCTGGCGCCCACGGAACCAGTCCCCCACAAGGACGGCCAACGATTCTCCGCGCAGGATCCCGAGGGGAACAGGATTATCTTCGTCGACGCATAGTTCGCCGATTCGGGTGAGCAATACCGCCCGATCAATGCTCGGGCTCCGGGTCCGCCCCGTAGAGGACACTTCGGACAGAGCGCCGAAACGGACCCGAGAAGACACACGAGTACAACTCTGTGTCAAGACCGTTGCACCACTCGCCATTTTTTGGAGACACTCGACGTGTCCTCCGGATCGTGCTCGTAACGAGCGAAGGTAGGACAATGTCGATTCACGAGGGAGAAGAAATGACGGAGAACATCACCAAGATCGCGGTCATCATCGGAAGCGTGCGTGACGGCCGCTTCGGGCCGACCGTGGCGAACTGGTTCGTCGAACAGGCCGAACGACACGGGGGCATCGAAGTCGAGTTGATCGATCTGTTGGACTACCCGCTTCCCCTGAACATGCCGTCGGCGGACAACCTCGACGCGGAGACGAAGACGCTGCACCGGCAACTGCAGGCCAAGATTTCCGACGCAGACGCCTACGCGGTGGTCACGCCGGAGTACAACCACACCACTTCGCCGGCACTGTCGAACACCATCGACTGGTTCCTCCAGGAATGGAAGGCCAAGCCGGTCGGACTCATCTCTTACGGCGGTATGGGCGGTGGCCTGCGCGCGGCCGAGCACCTGCGGCAGATCTTCGCCGAGTTGCACGCCGTGACGGTGCGGGACATGCTCAGCTTCCACAATCCCTGGGGCAAGTTCGGGGAGGGTGATGTTCCGGTGGCCCCCGAGGGCAGCGAGGAAGCGGCCAAGGTGCTGCTGGATCAGCTGGTGTGGTGGGGACAAGCGCTGCGACGGGCGCGGACGGAGGTACCCTACGTCTCCTGAGCACGGGGTGCCGCCGCATGTTTCCCAGCTCCCGGATTCAGCTGCGTCGAATTTGCAATTGGTTTCTCATTTCGTTTAAGGGGATTCCGCGGCGTCGGATGACTTCGAACCGGTTCGCCGCGCCTGCACCGTACGAGACGAACGAATTCGACTGCGTTCGTCGGGCAGCGGGCCGTTCGGAGATCGGAGCATTACCGACCCCTTGACGTGATCATGGCGGAGTGCCTGTCACCACGATGCGGATTTCCTCTTGCTCAGCCGCGCACGGCCACCGACCGACACCTCGACACGGAGCTGAGTATTTTTCGTACTCCCAACTCGTGCTTCGTGCAATCGGCACACGGTTGACCACGGGGATGAATGCGAGTTCCTTGCGTATCCCACGCCTTCTCGGCGAGATGGGTTCGTGACGCTGTGGGGTGCAACTCGGCCGGTCGTTCCGACGCCGCTCGTCGGTTCGTCGTCATCCAGCACGGAAGGAAGTATCAAGGTGCACAAGGTACTGATAGCCAATCGGGGCGAGATCGCTGTAAGAGTGGCCCGTGCATGTCGGGACGCGGGCCTGGCCAGCGTTGCCATTTACGCGGAACCGGACCGTGCTGCCATGCACGTTCGGCTATCGGAGGAGGCGCACGCGTTGGGGGGCAACTCCCCGGCCGAGAGCTACCTCGACATGGACAAAGTACTCAAAGCGGTCAAGGACTCCGGTGCGGATGCCGTACATCCCGGTTACGGGTTCCTCTCCGAGAGTCCGGAGTTCGCCGAGAGGATCATCGACGCGGGGGTTACCTGGATCGGCCCCTCCCCCGGGGCCATTCGAGCCCTGGGGGACAAGGTGGCCGCGCGTCACATCGCGCAGCAGGTCGAAGCACCGCTGGTGGCAGGCACGGCCGATCCGGTCACCGACACAGCGGAGGTCGTGGCCTTCGCCGAGGAACACGGTCTACCGATCGCAATCAAGGCCGCCCACGGTGGAGGGGGGCGTGGGTTGAAGGTGGCACGCAGCCTGGAGGAGATTCCCGAACTTCACGACTCGGCAGTACGCGAGGCCGTAACCGCTTTCGGCCGCGGTGAGTGCTTCGTGGAACGCTACCTGGACCGGCCGAGACATGTGGAGACCCAGTGTCTGGCGGACGAATACGGCAACGTGGTGGTGGTTTCCACCCGTGACTGCTCACTGCAGCGTCGACACCAGAAACTCGTGGAGGAAGCCCCCGCGCCCTTCCTGAGCCGAGCGCAGCACGAGGAGCTGTATCGCGCTTCGAAGGCGATCCTGCGGAAGGCGGGTTACGTCGGAGCGGGCACGTGCGAGTTCCTGGTCGGTCAGGACGGCACCATTTCCTTTCTGGAGGTCAACACCCGATTACAGGTCGAACATCCGGTGACCGAGGAAGTGGCGGGGATCGACCTCGTCCGTGAGATGTTCCGCATAGCCGACGGCGGCGAGTTGGACTACGAAGACCCTCCGGCACGCGGCCATTCCTTCGAGTTCCGAATCAACGGCGAGGACGCGGGGCGAGATTTTCTCCCGGCCCCGGGAACGGTGAACGAATTCGCCGTGCCGGCCGGGCCGGGGGTGCGGCTGGACACCGGCGTGGGGGAAGGAAGCGTTATCGGCCCGGCGTGGGACTCCTTGCTGGGCAAACTGATCGTGACGGGTCCGAGTCGCGAAGCGGCCCTGCAACGGGCGAATCGCGCGCTGGAGGAGTTCCGGATCACGGGCATGGCCACGGTACTTCCGTTCCACCGCAAGGTGATCCTGGAATCAGCTTTCGCTCCGGAATTGCACGGCTCCGGAGCTCGGTTCGATGTGCACACGCGTTGGATCGAAACGGAATTCGACAACACGATCGCGGCCTATGAGGGAGGTGCCGAGGCGGAGGGCGATCCCCTCGAACACCGTCGGACGGTGGTCGCCGAGGTCGACGGGAGACGCTTGGAGATATCACTGCCCGCTTCCCTGACAACCACCGGCCGGAACAACGGTGTGGAGTCGAGAAAGACCAGACGTGTCGCGGGTACGAGCGGTTCGACAGCCTTGTCGGCAGAAGAACTGACCGCACCCATGCAGGGGACCGTCGCCAAGGTCGCCGTTACGGAGAACCAGCGGGTCGAGGCAGGAGAGCTCGTTGTCGTCGTGGAGGCGATGAAGATGGAGCAACCCATCAGCGCGCATCGAAGCGGTGTGGTCAAAAACATCGACCTCGAAAGCGGAACGGGAGTCTCGGCCGGGACGGTTCTTTGTCGGATCGAGGACTGAGGTACCGGCCCGTAACCGCCGAACGCTGGGAGCTTCGAGGCTGTTGCAGGGTGAGCGCAACAGCTCGGAAAGGCTTGATCAGGGACCCTCGCGATGGATTCATCAGGCCCTTTGCCGGGCAGGTCACGACCGTGCCCGGCGGAGTCGCCTGCCTGTTCCCCTGCCCCGCGTCCTGCCACGTGCCGCACTCACCGTTCGAGCAGGAGTCCAGGTCCTCCGGCAACGAGCAGCGACTGCCCCGAGTTACCGGGATTCGCCGGTTTCGTCCTGAGAATATGAGGTCGTTTCCTGAATGTGTTGCACCTCCGACCAGTACCCCTGGGCCTGCTCGGAGGCCTGATTCAGGACCTGCCGCAGATTGCTGAGATGTTCGACGGCCCGGTCGAGTGCCTCGTGCGGGTGATCTTGAAGTGCATGACGGTAGAGGCGTTCGCGGTCGTTCTCGTCGATCTGGGTGACCAACTCGCCCGCGAACGCGGCCATCGCAGCCAGTGTCCCCACCAGCGCCGAGCCGTAAGCGGTCCAGTCCATCTCGTCGAGACTGGTATGGCGCTGGCCTTGCGCGGCGTTTTCGAGTTCTGTCCGCGCGTTGTAGATCGATTCCAGCGGATGCTCCGGCATGCTCACGAATCTCATCCTACCCCGGCGCCCCGGGAGATGCCCGCTACTTGACAGCCGAGGACGTGCTTGTAGACCTTTCCCCGGGGCCGGACGGAACGAGAGCGCGGCCGTGCCCGAGACGGCTACCCGCGAGGGATATCCGGCAAGTAGTGCGGGGAACTGGCACGCGCGTTTTGCACTACAGCGCACGGTATTCATCGCTCCCGTCCCGCCCGGCACTTCCGAGCGGTGAATCCGGCCCCTGGGGGTTAGCGTGGACGCTGTGGAGGTCAGGGCATGGCGAGCGAAGGAACATCTGCTGTGGGAAGCCCTGTGGAATCAGGCCACAGCTCCGATCGCGCTTGTCGACCTGTCGGGCCGTCACCTGGACGTGAACCCCGCGCTGTGCGATCTCCTCGGCTACGACCGCGAGACGCTCCTCCACCTGTCACCCGCGGAAGTCACGTACCCGGGTGACTACACGATGGAACGTGAAACGATCAACAGCCTCATACGGGAG
Source organism: Actinopolyspora sabaoui (assembly GCF_051225635.1). Taxonomy (NCBI): domain Bacteria; kingdom Bacillati; phylum Actinomycetota; class Actinomycetes; order Actinopolysporales; family Actinopolysporaceae; genus Actinopolyspora; species Actinopolyspora sabaoui. The sequence goes on from NZ_JBMIHH010000003.1 coordinate 32,980, forward strand.
GAAATCAACGGCTTCTCCTCGGAGAAGCGGCTACTCCGCTCCGACGGCCGCACGGTCCTCGTACTCGTCAACAGTTCGCTGATCAGGGCACCGGACGGCTCCCCCGAGATGATCGTCTCCCAGTTTCACGACATCACCGCCCGTCGAGAGTCGGAACGACTGTGGCAGCAGACGCTGGTCAACACACCGGTGGGCGTGGCGTCGACGGACCTGGAGGACCGGTTGACCGAGGCCAACGGCAAGTTCTGCGAGCTGGTCGGTCTGCCCAGACGGGAACTACTGGGACAACCGTTCACCAGTTTGATCTATGACGGGGATCAGGCACGAATCGACGCCCTGCAAACCGAGTTCCGAGAAGGAAATATCGACACGAGCACGATCGAGATTCGCCTGAGGCACCGAGATGGTCATACCCTGTGGGTGCTGGGCAGGTTGGGGCTTGTTCGAGGCCTCGATGATCTGCCTGCATATATCGTCGGCCAGTACGAGCCGATCGGCGACGACACGCAGCTCAGTGAAGAGCGTCTGGCCGAGCTGACCCGCATGGCACTACACGATCCGCTGACCGACGTGGCCAACCGTTCCCTGCTCGGCGACCGATTCCAGCAGGAACTCTGCACGTTGTCGAAGGCGGGCGGCGTGCTCCTCGTGCTGCTGGTCGACCTCGACGGGTTCAAAGAGGTCAACGACCAGTACGGCCACGACGCCGGTGACGAGATCCTGAGATCCACGGCTCGCGAACTGTCGAATGTCGTACGCTCCGGCGATACCGTGGCCCGCATCGGAGGAGACGAATTCGTCGTGCTCGCCTATCTGGTCAACCAGGCGGAGGCCATCAAGCTGCGCGCCAGGGTCGAGCAACGGCTCAATACCGCGACCAGCATAGCCGGCGGGCGCATCCGAGTCACAGCCAGCGTAGGAATGTCCACCACTCGCGATCCCTCGATCTCCTACAGCGACCTGAAAAACGAAGCCGATCAAGACATGTACATACGCAAGCACAACATTCCCGAGTAGCACGGTGACTCCGGGGCAGCTCCGAATCCTGAGAAGAGATCGCTATTAACGAGCCCTGCCGGGCGAAACACCGAAATCCGAGCTCGGTGACGATTCGTGCGCTCATTCCCCTCACCGGAACTTTTCCGATGCGGTTGTGCGTGGCGAATGAGACTTCAGTGAAGCACGGTCGTTACCACGCAGTCGGAGCAGATGATCATTGCTCACCGGCCGAGATCCGGCTCGTGGCACGCCACTTCGCGGACTCCGCCCCACCATGGCCGATCGCTGTCAGCCTGGTCCAAGAAGACGTCCCGGCGTCCGGAACCCACGAAAAGTCACCTGCTTGCGGACCACGAAACCGAGCCGTTCGTAGAGCGCGCGGGCGCCGGTGTTGGCAGCTGCCACGTGCAGAAACGGGCGCTCCTCCCGGGACTCGATACGTTCAATCACTGACTCAGGTGGCGCGGCGTTGCAACATTAAATTTCGCCCACCGCGCCCACCTCTTAACAGGATAGGAGCGAACAGGTTCAGACAGACATGAAAGTTATCCGTATCCGGCTAATGCAACCATGTCTTATTGCTGTAATCAGTATCTTCCAGATCCTCAACACTGGAGCAAGTTCCCCTCGAATAATCCATCCCCAAATCTGCTAATTGCTGCTCACCTGAAAGCGCGAGCTCCTCACGCTCTTCGTCACTCATTTCTGCCATTTCCGTTGATGCTTTTTCTACTTGATAATCCAACACCCTGGAAAACGAGGCGGATTGACTTGCCTCCCGAAGGCCCCGCTTTCCCGCGATTACGTCATCTGCCAGTTTTCTGAATTCTTCATCGTCAGTTTTATCGCGGATAATCCTTAATGAATTCCTCAGGTGTCGAGATAACCCGACATCACCGCGAGATGCATCCATCATTGGCTCTCGATCTTGATCTGACATTCACACTCCAGGATGATCATAATTGCTTTCAGGAAGGACGTGCTGCTCGATCCCCTCAAGAGATGAGGCATAACCAGCGATAACGCCAACAGTGGCTTGAACGGAGTTCCATGCAACAGTATGTGCCTGGATCGCCTGGCCAGCTACTCCCATCGCCTTCGTTAAAGTCGCGGCAAATGCCGCTCCAGCAGCTACTGATCCGATCACATTCCAGCTGTTCAAAGCCGCGGCAGCAAGTTCAATCCCCATTGCTATCGCATAATCAAGAAGCATGTCCAGGAATCCTTTAATGGCCTTTGCTGTCTCGTACATCCCCGTAGCCATCTGATCGAACTGCTGACTTAGCCCATCAAGTGTTTCTTGCTGTTCACGTACTGCTCTGGATAAGCCAGCGAAATACGCGCTGGCCTGATCCGCGGCGACTCCTTCCCAATCCTCAGCTACATTCTTCGTCGATTCGTCGATATACTGTGCAAACTGCGCATTGAATTTTTTCAAATTTCCAAGAGCTATTCCGGCTTGCTGCACGACTTGCCAGTCACCTGAGAATTGTTCGGAAACCCACTCTCCAGCATTAAACCCGAGCGCCATATCGAGAGCCCTACCAGTCCAGTATGCAACACTGATATATTGACTGGCACCTATAACATTTTCCGCAAGATCGGGAATTGGATCGGAAGACTCTGGTTCAGTTAATTCATCTTCCGGTTTCTGCGACATAATTTTCCTTAGTTAGATTCTTTGTAGGAGTTGTCCAGGCGAGCTGCTGCTTCACGGTCCATCTTTTCGTACAACTGAGCGGCCTTATCAACCTCGGAGGAAGCAGAACGCTAAACTTCGGCCAACCGCTGATAGTTGGCAACTAATGCTTTCCTGGCGTTTTCTGCGGCCTCTACCGCAGTGGCGAACATACGACCTTCAGAATAGCCGAACGAAAGCCAATTTTCAGCATAAGATTCAGCCGCTTGAGAGTCACCTATCAGGCCATTCAGTCTTTCGGCGAAATGTTGAATTCTTTCACGGTCTGCTTTAAATCCCATAAACCTCTACGCATTGCTCATCAATCGAAATGTTGCTTTTTGGCAACTTGCCACATACCTGATACTATCCTAGAAAATATCACACCAATTGATACTGCCGGTTCGGCAGCCGTTGGAGAGCAGATGAACCAGCGCCAAGAAGTAGTCTTGCCTGCGAAGGTTACGGGGAGCCCTGGCAACTTACCGCCGTACTGCGTTCGGCACGGACGGCCTGCGACGCGCAGTCGGGATTTCGCGCTCCAGTCGCGCGCTCAGCCCCAGGGAAATCACTTCATGAGTGCCAATCCCCTCGGTATGGCCGGTCGTCTTGGTGAGAAGGCACGCAAAGTCCAGATCGTGGATGTACGGGGATGGCCCCTCTGCGACCAGTGCTCAAGGATACGTACAGCCTTGTTCGTACTTACGCAACTCATGTTCTGGTCTGCTCTCTTGCTAGTGCTCGGGGCGCTTGTCGCACGTCTGATTATCGGTCATCCGAGCGGCGTGCTCGGAGGTGCCCTGGGGCTCGGATTCCTTCTACTGTTCGGCTCCCCGTTCGTCTTCTACGCGGCTTCGTTGACTCGATTGGTTCAAGCTCGCGCATCCGAGGACGGCGAGTCAGTGATCGTGAACCAGCCCCACCGGAACTTTTCCGATGCGGTTGTGCGTGGCGAATGAGACTTCAGTGAAGCACGGTCGTTACCACGCAGTCGGAGCAGATGATCATTGCTCACCGGCCGAGATCCGGCTCGTGGCACGCCACTTCGCGGACTCCGCCCCACCATGGCCGATCGCTGTCAGCCTGGTCCAAGAAGACGTCCCGGCGTCCGGAACCCACGAAAAGTCACCTGCTTGCGGACCACGAAACCGAGCCGCTCGTAGAGCGCGCGGGCGCCGGTGTTGGCAGCTGCCACGTGCAGAAACGGGCGCTCCTCCCGGGACTCGATACGCGCTGCCAGCGCGCGCACCAGCCGGGCCGCGTGACCTTGTCCGCGCGCCTCGGGAGCGGTGCACACGGCACTGATCTCGGACCAACCCGTCGGGCGGAGCCGCTCCCCCGCCATCGCGACCAGCGTGCCGTTATCGCGGATGCCCAGATAGGTGCCCAGTTCGTGCGTGCGGGGCCGGAACGGTCCTGGGGCGGTCCGCTCGGTGAGGTCTAGCATCTCCGGAACGTCGTCGGCTCCCAGCTCGACCACACTCGGAGCGCGCGCGGCATCGCCGTGCTCCTCGGCTCGTCCGTCGCCGGAAAGGATCATCTGGAGGCCTTCGAGGGAGAAGACGGGCTCCCAGTCCGGCGGCGGGGTCGCCGGGCAGCTGAACATGTCGGCCAGTTCACCGCGGCCGAGTAACTCGGCCAGCTCCGACCACGAGTCCAACCCCGGATCGGAGGGCAGCGCGCAGAAGGTGGCGACCTCCGGTGTGTAGGTGGCCGCCCGGCCGACCAGGCGGGCCAGGTGCGCGTGGTGCCCGCGCAACGACTCGCCGACGGGGTCGTCGAGTACTTCCGCGTCGCGATCGACCATCATGGTCTCCCTCCACTTCCTGGCAGCTGTTCGCGGCGGGTTCCGCGGCCCGGAGCATCCCACCGCCCGTTCCCCGCTCCTACGGAGCCCCGGTGCCGGTTGATGGAGGAAACCGCTACACGAGCTCGACACGCAGCGGGGACGCGCAGCACCGCTCGCAGGCAAATCCGCTCGCTTCGTGCGTCTCTGCCTAACAGGCTGCGTGGCCATGCTCGACACGGTGGGTGGGCCTCGGCTCGGTGACGCGTTCGGTGCTGCTCTTCGACAGCACCACCAGGGCAGAACGGCCTTCGAGATCGTCGAGCGCGAGGACGGCCTGATCGGTGTGAACGACCTCGCTCCCTACTTCGCCGAGCGGGCACACTGGCCCGCGATCGACCAGCGTGCCACCCCGGGGATCACCGGCAGGGTGCTCGACCTCGGCTGCGGCGCGGGCAGGCACGCCGTTCCGCTGACCCGCGACGGCTTCGACGTGCTCGGGGTCGACTCCTCGCCCGGCGCCGTGGAGGTGGCACGCGATCGCGGTGCCACCGCGACGGTCGGCCGTGCCGACGCCCTGCCGGAGGGTGTCGGTGCCTTCGACACGATCCTGCGGCTGGGGCAGAACATCGGGCTGCTGGGCGGCCGCGAGCAGGCGGCTCGCGTACTCGAAGAGCTCGCCCGGGTGTCCACCCCGGACACGCGGGTGCTCGCCTCCGGATTCGATCCGCACCACACCCAGGCGCCCGAACACCTCGACTACCAGCGGCACAACCGCGCGCGAGGAAGGTTGCCGGGACAGCTCCGGATGCGAATCCGGCACGCGCGTTCGGCGACACCATTCTTCGACTACCTGCTGTGCTCCGTCGAGGAGCTCACCGGTCTGCTGGAGGACTCGCCCTGGCGGTTGAGCGATGTGGACCGCGAGGAGGCGGGTCACGGTTACCTCGCCGCCCTCGTCCGCCGCTGACCGAACCGTTCACGCGAAAGGTGAGCACGCTTCCCGAGATTGACTTCCAGTTCGATCGAAGTCCTAACCTCGGTTCGATTCCGTTCGGAGGAGCAGCGCATGACCACGAAGACCCGACCACGACTGGACGATCCGGTGGCACGGGAAGCCGCGGAACAGGCTGTGGAACGCTTCACCGCCCAGCTGCAGCGAGGACTGGACACCTACGATGCCGAGCTCTACGACCACGACTTCGCGGCGGACGTGCTGTGGGGCAGTCCCTACGGGGAGACGCTGGACGACGTCGAGGAACTGCTCGCCACGCATCGCGTGCTCATGGCGGCGGAGGCGGCGCCACCCTCGCGGTTCGAGATCGTGCGGGTCACCGCTCCGGCTCCCGGCGTGGCGATAGCGCACATCCGCCGTCGGGCGCTCGACGAGAGCGGGTTCTCCGAGATGGCGCTGTACACCCTGGTCGAACGGGACGGACGGTGGTGGCTGGCCGCCGCGCAGCACACGCCGATCGTCGAGCCGCACGACTGAGCAATCACCGCACTCCGACCGAGGGAACGGACAACCGCGCGGCCACGACCACTGTGGACCGAACAGTGATTTTCCGAAAGGTTCCCTCCAGCTGTCCGACCCAGGCGAACACCGGTGAACGCGTCGTCGAGCACGAATCCGTGGCAACGACGCGTTCCTCCGGGAGGCGCCGCACCGGCTCACGTATCCGACAGCCAGACCAGTCGGAGCTCGCAAGCCATCCCGAACACCTCGCACGCGCTCTCGGCGGAGCCGAAACTTCCCCGCATCCGCCCCGCCGCGCCGAACACTTCGGCGTGCTCCTCCAGGGCGAGCCCCCACGCGAAGATCTCGGCGTCGCCGCGCTCCCCCACCTCCTCGACCAGCGCGAACACGCGCGGCGCCTGCTCGCGAACGAAGCTCTCCACCAGCGCGGCGAACTCGGCTTCGTCTCCCAGCGGCTCCGCCGGTGCGTGCTCCGCCGCGAGGATCTCGTTGTCGCTCATGACTACCTCCTGACCTGAGAAGTCTTCTGACGTGTACCGAAGCGGACGGCTATCACCGTTTCGGTTGTTGTTAACTATATTTTTTGAGTTAACATAATGCGATCACTCGATCGAGTACTACCGAGATCGGGCAGACTACGGGGCGGTGAAGCACATCGGAGGAGTCAGCGAGTGACGGAGACATCGAGCCCGACCGTGTGGCGACGGTGGCTGGCCTTCGAACTGGTCCGACTCCGCAGAGAGAACGGTCTCGAACAGAAGGACGTGGCCAAGGCACTACGCTGCACCAAAGCGAAGGTTTCCTACATCGAGACCGCCGAACGTCCCGTCGTGCTCCGGGACCTAGAAGAGGTCCTGCTTCCGCTCTACGGAGTTCCGGAGGAACGCTGGCCGACTTACCTCGAAGCTGCCAGTAACTCCCGCCGGAAAGGTTGGTGGGAAAGCTACGGCTCGGAGACGTTGCCCGACTGGTTCTCACTGTTCGTCGGGCTCGAACAGGGCGCTTCCCGGATACGAACCTACGAGGCCCAGCTCGTGCCCGGACTTTTGCAAACCAGCGATTACGCGAATGCACTGCTACGCCGCAGTACGATGGAGCGCAGTGAGCACGAGCTGGAAACCTCGGCCCGGTTTCGGATGTCTCGCCAGTCGGTCTTCGGCCGCGAGAACCCGCCACGTCTGTGGGCAATATTGGACGAAGCCGTCCTGCGACGCCTCGTAGGCAGCCGGGAGACCATGCGATTCCAGCTCGAACGTCTCGCGAACGCCACCCGTGATCCCAAGATCACCATCCAGGTGGTTCCTTTCGCCACTGGAGCGCATCCGGGCATGACAGGCCCCTTCACCATGTTGGGGTTCCCCTGGGAACACGACCCCGGCGTGGTTTTCCTGGAATACCGTTCGGGTGCGCTCTACCTCGAGGAAGCTCATGCGATCGAAAGTCACACCGTGGCTTTCGAACACCTCTGCGCTCTCGCTCTACCGCCGGACGAATCGATCAGCATGATCCGAACCATCGCGAAGGAGTTCTCGGATGACGAGCACTGAGTTATTCGACGTGGATTCATTGTATTGGCGTAGGTCGAGCCGCAGCTCGGACCAGGGCGGCAACTGCGTCGAGGTCGCCTACCCGAGCGGCGGCGTGGCGATGCGGGACTCGAAGAATCCGCACGGCGGGGTGCTGGTCTTCAAACGCTCGCGCTGGAACAGCTTCCTGAACGCCGTGCGGCGGGGAACGCTGGAGCACGGGTGAGCGCGGGAACCGGTTCTGGTTGGATCGGGGCATGACGACGGAGAACGAACCGGTGCTCGAATTCGCCTCCGGCGAGGAGTGGCGGAACTGGTTGGCGGACAACCACGACGACTCCTCGGGGGTATGGCTGCGCATCGCGAAGAAGAACGCGGCGAGGACCTCCGTCTCCTACGCGCGAGCCCTGGACGAGGCGCTGTGCTTCGGCTGGATCGACGCCATGAAGCGCTCCTACGACGACAGTTCCTGGTTGCAGCGCTTCACCCCGCGCAAGTCCCGCAGCAAGTGGTCGAGGATCAATCGGGAGCACGCGGAACGCCTCGTCGAAGAAGGGCGAATGTGCGAGCCCGGACACCGCGAGATCGAGCGGGCCCAGCAGGACGGCAGGTGGCAGGCGGCCTACGAACCGCAGCGCACGGCCACGGTGCCCGACGACCTGCGACGTGAGCTGGACGCCAACCCGACGGCCAAGGCGTTCTTCGACAGCCTCGACAGCCAGAACCGGTACGCCATCCTGCACCGGGTGGCCGACGCCAAGCGCGCCGACACCCGCGCCCGCCGGATCTCGCGGTTCGTCGCCATGCTGGCCGAGCGCCGCAAGTTGCACTGAGACCGGTCGCCCACCACCTTCCGCTTGACTCCGGAGGTTCCGCCGATCAGGACAACGAGTCGTCGTAGGAGGCCGTCAGCGAGCTGTCCGTCGCATCACCGGTGTTGACAACTCCACGCGGCTCCATGAGAACCGCGTGCACCTCCCCCTCGGCCACGGGACAGTGCTCCACCCCGCGAGGAACGACGTACAACTGTCCGGGACGCAGTCGAACATCGCCGCTCCGCAGCTGAATGGTCAGTTCACCGTCGACGACGAGGAAGAGTTCGTCGGTGTCCTCGTGGGTGTGCCAGACGAACTCGCCCTGGACCTTGACCACCTTGATCTCGTAGTCGTTGAGCCGGGCCACCACTTTCGGCGCCCAGTGCTCGGAAACCCGGGAGAGCTTGTCCGCGATATCAACCGGATGATCAGTCATGTCCCGAGTCTAGTGTGACTTCATCGACTCGGCTCTTCCCGTTCTCGGTCAAGGAGAATCTCTCATGGGCTCTCGCTCCACGCGACCGACATCGGGCGGCTGGATCCCTACTGCCTTGGCACTACGGACTGCCCTGGCATTCCGGGATCGGCGAACGCCCCGAACCGCACGAACCGGAAAAGTCGCGCTCTCCGGGATGACGCCGCGCGGATATTCGTGCAATTGCAGATGCATATTCGCCCCACCCGCGCGAAAACCTCACGAAGAACAAAATATCTCCGTTTTTCACGTGTTACTAATAAATGGCACAACGCGCTCACCCAAACGGGCTATTAAGCATCCCGGGAAACTGTCACTAGAGTGATTACTCATCAGTAGCACGAACTACGGAGCAAGAACCGGAATCGCGAACCGGTTCTCCTCGCCTCCGTTCCACGAGGGAGGGTTATGCCGAAACTGGCCAACAGTACCGAGTCCACCAGACTGTGGGCCGCGCTCCCCGACAATCTCGCGACCCTGTTGCGGCCCGAGATACCCAGTCTGGCTACCCAGATCCTCACCGAGATCCAACGACGCATCCCCGAGTACGCCCGCCCACTGGACCAGCACTACGTGCACGCCATACGTCGCGGTATCGAGGAAGCCCTGACCAGGTTCGTCGACCGGATCGCCGAGCCGAGCACACCGCTGCGACGCTGTGCCGAGGTGCATCGCGCGCTCGGCAAGGCCGAGATGCGGGAGGGCCGCAGTCTGGACAGCCTGCAGGCCGCCTACCGGATCGGCGCACGGCTGGCCTGGCGGCGGGTGGCGGGCATCGGCGAGCGGATACGGCTGGCACCACGCACCACCCTGTTGCTGGGCGAGGCGATCTTCGCCCACATCGACGAACTGACCGCCCTGGCGGTGGAGGGCTACGCGGCCGCGCAGGCGCGTGCCGCGGGCACGCTGGCCCGCAGGCGCAGGAGACTGCTGGAGTTACTGGTATCGGAGCCACAACCGCCGCAGCGCACCATCGAGGAAGCGGCCGTTACCGCGCAGTGGCGGGTGCCGCGGCGGGTAACCGTGGCGGCACTGGAACAGTACGACGAAACCCGCGCCGGAACCGGCACACCGTTGTCCCGTTGGAACGCCCTGGTCGATCTGGAGTGCGTCGAACCGCACGTGTTGCTGCCCAGTGACCACGGTGAACCGGACGAGATCGAATGGGAGACCGAACTGGCCGGGTGGCGGGTGGTGGTGGGTTCCCCGGTCGCACTCGACCAGGCGGGCAAATCGCTGCGCTGGTGCCGCCGGATGATGGGACTGATCCGCTCCGGCGTGTGGCCGGACCAGCACATCAACCGTTGTCACGAGGACCTGTCGAGCCTCCTGTTGCTGCAGGACGAGCATCTGATCAGGGAACTCGCCAGACAGCGGCTGGCACCGCTGAGCGGACTGCGTCCGAAACAGCGAACGCGGCTGGCCGCCACCCTGCTGAGTTGGCTGCAGACCCGTGGTGGCGCCCCCGAGATCGCCCAACGGCTGCGGGTACACCCGCAGACCGTCCGCTACCGGTTACGCCAGCTGGACGAGTTGTTCGGCGAGGCACTGCACGACCCCGAGTCCCGTTTCGACATGGAGATAGTGCTGCGGGCCTCGAACATGCTCTCCGGCGACACCGAGGACTGGTTGGCGGACTGAAAACCGCCGGTCGGAATGCCAGCGTCCCGGGCGGCGGAACCTTCTTCCCGCTCTCCCTCCGGAAGACCCGACATCGAGTGGCGACGCCTACACCCGTCGGGTTTTCCCCGCGAGAGCACGGCTTCATCCGGGAGACGGCCCGACCCGGGCGTCGATTTCTCGCGAAATCGCCGGGACGGTGGGCCCCTGGCGACAGGGGATCACAGCGGCATGGTGCTGTGTTTCTTCGGTGGGGAGTCCTCCCGTTTCGCCTCGAGCATAAGCAGCGCGTCGGCCACTCGGGAGCGCGTCAGGGAGGGTCGGATCACCGAATCCACGTACCCTCGTTCGGCCGCCACGTACGGGGTCGTCATGGTGGCCCGGTACTCGGCGATCAGCTTCGCGCGGACCGAGGCGCGGACGCCGTTGGCCTCGGCTTCCGCCAGCTCGGCGCGGTAGAGCAGCTCGACCGCGCCCTCGGCCCCCATGACCGCGATCTCGGCGGTGGGCCAGGCCAGGTTGACGTCGGCCCCGAGATGCTTGGACCCCATCACGGCGTACCCGCCGCCGTAGGCTTTCCTGGTCACCACGGTCACTTTCGGAACGGTGGCCTCGGAATAAGCGTAGAGCAGCTTGGCGCCACGGCGGATTATCCCCCGTTGTTCCTGCTCCCTGCCGGGAAGATAACCGGGTACGTCGGCGAACGTGAGCAGGGCGATGTTGAACGCGTCGCAGAACCGCACGAAGCGCGCGGTCTTCTCGGAGGCGTCGATGTCCATGATTCCCGACTGTCGCAACGGCTGGCTGGCTACCACTCCGACGGTGCGTCCCCGCACTCGACCGAAACCGCACAGCACGTTCGGGGCGAACGAGGCGTGCACCTCCAGCAGTTCACCGTCGTCGAGTACCGCCGCCAGTACCCGCCGCATGTCGTAGGACTGATTGGGTGAGTCGGGCACCACGGCGTCGAGCTCGGCCGTGGCAGCGGCGGGCTCCAGCTCCGGATACTCCGGCGGCACGGCCAGGTTGTTGGACGGCAGGAACGCCAGCAGCGTGCGCACCCAGTCGAGCGCGTCGATCTCGTCCGAGGCGACATAGTGGGCGTTGCCGCTCACGCTGCCGTTGACCTCGGCTCCCCCGAGCTCCTCGGCCGAGATGTTCTCCCCGGTCACCGAACGCACGACGTCGGGGCCCGTGACGAACATGCGTGAGGTCCGGTCCACCATCACGGTGAAGTCGGTCAGTGCGGGCGTGTAGACGGCGCCACCCGCACACGGCCCCATGACCACCGATATCTGGGGCACCACCCCCGAGGCCTTCGAGTTTCGCCTACTCAGCTCCGCGTAGTAGGCGAGCGAGACCACCCCTTCCTGGATTCGCGCCCCGCCGGAATCGTTGATGCCGACTACGGGGCAGCCCGCCTTGGTGGCCATGTCCATGATCTTGAGAACCTTCTCGCCGAAAGCCTCTCCCATGCTTCCGCCGTAGGTGGTGAAGTCGTGCGAGAAGAGGCAGATCCGTCTGTCGTCCACCGTGGCGTATCCGGTCACCACCCCGTCGCCGTAGCAGCGGTCGTCGCCCGCGTCGAACGCGGTGGGGCGCCGCAGCGTGAACTCGCCGACCTCGACGAAGGAGTCCTCGTCGACCAGTAGTTCGATGCGTTCCCGCGCGGTGTACTTGCCTTTGGGGTGCTGTTTGGTCGCCGCGACCTCGTCGGAGCGGGAAACCGCTTCGACGCGCCGTTGTTCGAGATCGTCGATGCGTTGGGACGTACCACGGGGTTCGTTGTCCGCCATGATTCACTCCCTGACTTCACTGCTGTCACCGATGCCGAGTACTCGCCGGAGGTGCTCGGCGATGACGTCGACGTGCGGTGGATCGATCATCGAGAGGTGGTCCCCGGCTACCCGTACGATTTCCAGGTCCGTGGCGTACTCCTCCCAGCCGAGTGAGTCGTCCGAACGCAGGTAGCGGGGGTCGAGGGTGGTCGTGGTGCTTTCGGAGTCGGCGGCGCGGTAGAGCACCACCGGGCCCTCGTAGCGGCCGGGTTCGTAACGTTCCGCGATTCTGGCGTCCACATAGGATGTGTACTGGTGCCGCAGCACCCCGGCGCCGATGCCGAGTTCCTCGCCCGCGAGCGCCGACATGACCCGTTCCATCTGTTCCGGTTCGTCGAACTCCTCCAGCTCGTCGACCCGAACCGGCAGCGAGACCCCGTAGGTGTGCTCGATGTGTTCGACGAACCGCCGGAAACGGCGGGTTATCAGCTCCTCGTTCGAGAGCTCCGGTACGGGCAGCGGCAGGATGGAGTCGATGAGCAGGACCGTTTCCACTTCCTCGCCCCGGTCGGCCAGTTGACGCGCCGTCTCGAAGGCCAGGCATCCGCCGAAGGACCATCCACCCAGCCGGTAGGGCCCCTCGGGCTGGATCTCGCGGATCAGCTCGATGTAGTGGGCGGCTTTGCCGGGAACGGTCTCGTACCGGTCCAACCGTTCCATCCCGTAGCAGGGCTGCTCCCCGCCGAGCCGTTCCACCAGTGGCTGGTACACGCTTGTGGGACCACCGGCGGGATGGAACAGGAACAGTGGCGTGGCCCGCCCCTCGGCGCGGAGTGTCCGTACCGGCCCGTCCGAGAGCTCGAAGGAATCACGGACGAGATCGGCCATCCGCTCGATCGTGGGCTGTCCGAACAGTGCCGGGACCTCGGCGCCCAGTCGTTCCCGCACCGCGGCGGTAACCTTCTCCGCCAGGAGTTCGTCACCGCCGAGCCGGTAGAAGTCCTGGTCGACTCCCACGTCGTCCAGTCCCAGAACCTCGCGCCACAAGTGTGCCAGCCAGCGTTCCGTGGCATCGCGCGCGCCGATCACGCGAGAAGCCGTCGGTTCGGTGTGCATCCGCGGGGTTCCCGGGGACTCGATCCCGAGGTCGGTGATCAGTCGGCTCGCCAGTTCGGTGGTGCTGCAGCCCCGCAACAGCATGGCCGGAGCGACACCGACCCCGAACTCGCGTTCGACCGCGTTGCGAGCCCGCATGGCCATCAGCGAGTCGAGCCCGAGACCGATCAACGGCCGGTCGGGGTCCACATCGGCCGCGGCCGTACCGATGATCTCACCCAACAGCCGCGTCAGCGTCGAAGTCACCGTGCGCAGTGCCTCTTCCGGGGCGAGGGCACGGAGCTGTTCGGGACCGGTACCGACAGCGGCACGCGGCCCCTCGCCCACCACGTGCCGGAAGAAGGGACGTGCGGACAGTTCGGGGAACATCCGGCCGGCCCGCTGCCCGTCGAGCCATGCCACTCCCGTAACCGGCTGCTCGGTCCCCAGCAGGGTTTCGAACGCCTCGGTCCCGGTGGCGGTGGACAACGGCCGCAGCACACCGGAGAACGCCTCGCTCGCGGCCCCCACCTCGCCCCACACTCCCCACTGCACGCTGTTACCGACCAGTCCTTGTGCACGGCGCCACCGCACCAGGTCGTCGAGAGCCGCGTTGGCGGTGGCGTAAGCAGCCTGGCCCGGTGAGCCGAGCAGGGCCGCCGCCGAGGAGAAAGTGACCCACCAGTCCGGTTCGGAGTTGAGGGTTGCCTCGTGCAGCCGTAGGCCACCCCCGACCTTGGCGTGCCAGACACGCTCCAGTCCCTGCTCGGTCGACTCGGTGAACGGACCGTCGTCCAGGGTTCCGGCGGCGTGCAGCACCCCGCACAGCGCGAGTCCACCGTCGGTGGCGGCCGCGACCAGCCGCTCGGCGGTGCCCGCTTCGCCGATGTCGCCGGTGACCACCACGACCTCGGTTCCACCGGCGCGGAGTCGTTCGATGTCGCGCTCGACATCCGGAGTGGGAGCCCGGCGACCGTTGAGCACCACCCGAGTGGCACCCCGCTCGGCCAGCCACCGGGCGAAGGTATGGCCGAGACCACCCAACCCACCGGTGATCAGGTAGGCCTGCGGGCGTACCGGGGGTGTGGCGGCCGAGATCTCCGGTCGGACACTGTGCAGCCTGGCGACGTGGCGACGCGCTCCGTCGCGACGTACGTCGTCCTCGGCGGTGTCGGCGCACAGCTCGTCGGCCAGCGCCTCCGCGTCCGCCCCGGCCCCCTCGAGGAGCGAAACACGAATCCTGGGGTGTTCGAAGGTGAGCACCCGCACCAGCGCCCGAAGCTCCGCGTTGGCCGAGCTGGTGCTGACCAGCCACAGCCTCGCGAGTGCACCGTCGTGGGTGGCCAGGAGCCGCACCAGCCTCGCCAGTCGGAGCAATCGCTCGCGAGCTGCCGAGAAGCGGGCTTCGAGGGTTTCGTGCTCCCCGATGAGAACGACCATTCCCGCGGGTGCCACGGCCTCTTTCAGGAAGCGTTCGGCCTCGTCGAACCGCTGCGGCAGCCCGTCGTCGCGCCCCCGGGTGGCACTGGTGACGCGTCGACCCCGCTCCCGCAGCCGCTGGGCCAGTTCCGGAGCCGCACCGAACAGCAGCCAGTCACCGCCACCGCGAGTGGGCGCCGGAGGCTCGGACTCCTCCCAGCACAGCCGCAATCCGGCTTCGGCGGAATCACGCGGTACGGGAGTGGCTCCCATGCGGCGTGCGCGGACCAGTCCGATCCGCAGCACCGCGCGTTCGTGCTCGTCGGCGACGAGCACGGAGCCGGTCACCTCCGGCTCGCCGGGGCGCGTGACCAGCCTGGCGTAACAACGAACCCCGGAGGGCACACGCCGGAACAGCCGCACGTCGCGCAACTCGACCGGAACGAACAGCTCGATTCCCGCGGGGCCTTCGGTACCGATCGCGGCCGCGACGAGTGTCTGCAGGCAGCCGTCAGTGAGCACCGGATGCGCGAGGAACTCCTGCACGCTTCCCGCCTCGGTCGGCAACGCGAGTTCGGCAACCGCGTTCGCGTCACCGGCGTGCGCCCGCCGCACGGGCCGGAAGGCCGGTCCGTACTCCTGGCCCGCCGCACGCAGTGCGGGGTACAGCCGCACCGGCTCGGTGCTTTTCTCGGCAACGGTGGGATCCCAGCGGAGGTGTTCCCGGTCGGTGGGGGCCCGCTCGGCGGAGGCCCGGCAGGCGGGGTCCTCGGGTGTCGTGCGCATCACTTCGGCGACCGCGTGTCGGTGCCAACCGCCGTTCGCGGAACGACTGTGTATCTCGACGGTCACACCACCGGTGCCGTACGTATCGGGCTCGTGCGGGGTGACCACCGTGGTGACCCTCAGCTCCGGAGCGAGCACGAGCATGTCGTGCAGCTCGAGTCCGTCGAGCAACAGCCGCTCCGGCTGGAGATCCAGCGCTCGGGCCGCGGCGGCCAGCGCCATCTCCAGATACCCGGTGCCGGCCAGGACCTCGGTGTCGTGCACCCGGTGGTCGGCCAACCACGGGAGGGAACCGGTCCCGATCTCGCCCTGCCAGGCGTGGCGTCCGTCGGGGAGCTCCACGTGATGTCCGAGCAATCGGTGTTCTCCCCCGGCGGCGTTCGCCCTGCCGACGGAGATCCAGTAGCGCTCGTGCTCCCATACGGGCAACGGCAACTCGGCGATGTTGCCCGTGGGCAGGCCGGGAGGTTCGGGCAGTCTTCCGTTGACGTGCAGTCGGGCGAGATTCTCACGGAACGTCGCCGTCTCGTCGGTGTCCCGGCGTGAGCCGAACACCAGCAGCGGGTCCCGCACACCCGCGTCGACCGCCGACTCCTCGACACCGGCCGTGACTATCGGGTGCGGGGCGATCTCGACGAAGGTGTCGAACCCGTCGGCCACCGCTTCCCGCACGGCGCGGTCCAGCAACACCGGGCGACGCAGGTTCCGCGCCCAGTAGTCGGCGTCGAACATCGGAATGACCCCGGATTCGTGCTCGACGGTGCTGTAGACGGGGATCTCCGGGGTGGCCGGGGCGAGATCGGCCAGTTCCTCCCGCAACCTGCCCAACAGCGGATCGACGGCGGAGGTGTGTCCGGCTCCGGCCACGTCGAGCACCCGGGCCACGCGGTCACGGCGCCGGAAATGCGCGGCCAACAGCTCGATCTCGTCGGCCGGGCCCGCGACCGTGCAGCGACGGGAGGAAGTGTGTACCGCCACGACCGCCCCTGGAAACCAGTCAGTCAGCTCGGCGATCTCGTCGGGCGCTCCCTCCAGGACCGCCATGGCACCACCGCCCGCGGCTTCCATCTCGGCCAACAGCCTGGTACGGGTGTCCATGACCCGCAGTCCCGTGCCGTAATCCAGTGCCCCGACCGCCACGGCGGCGGCCACCTCCCCCATGGAGTGCCCGATGATCGCGCCCGGGCGGGCGCCGTGGGACTTCCACAGTTCAGCCAGCGCGAGCTGGGTGCCGAACAGGCCGAGCTGGGTTCGGTACAGCCCGTCGAGTTCGGATCCCGCCGTGAGTGCTTCGTACAGCGAGAACCCGGTCACGGCGTCGAACTCGGTGTCGTGCCGTCGCAACGACTCCGCTAGGGCGGGCTCGTCCCGCAGCAGTTCGCGGCACATTCCGGGCCACTGTGAACCGTAGCCGGAGAACACCCACACCGGTTCACCCACCGATCCGCCGTTCCCACGCACCACTCCGGCGGCGTTCTCCCCAGCGGCGAGCGCGTCCAACCCCTCCGCGAGCCGGACGCGGTCCTGCCCGACGACAGCGCCGCGCCGAGCGTGCTGTCTGCGGTGCCGCAGCAGGGTGTGGGCGATGTCGGTGATCGGAGTGTCGGCGTGTCCGCGATCGCGTAGTCGTTCGGCCAACCGCGCCGCCGTCCGTCGCAGGTAGGACTCGGTACTTCCGGACAGGAACAGCGTGTGCGGTCCGGGAACTTCCCGCTCGCTCTCGGGTGGGTCCGGCCAGGACTCCAGCACCACGTGCGCGTTGGTGCCACCGAATCCGAAACCGGAGACACCGGCACGTGCGACGCCGGAGTACTCCGGCCAGGCTCGATCGTGCCCCACGACCTCCAGACGCGCGCGTTCGAAGGGAATGTGGGGGTTGGGAGTGCGATAGTGCGGTGTGGCCGGTAACCGACCGTGCCGCATGGCCAGTACTACCTTGATGAGCCCGGCGATGCCCGCCGCCGCCTCCAGATGTCCGAGATTCGCCTTGACCGAACCGAGCAGCAGCGGCCGATCCGCCGTGCGATCGGCACCGAACACCGCCCCCAGCGCCGTCGCCTCGATCGGATCTCCCAGCAGGGTTCCGGTGCCGTGGGCCTCCACGTAGTCCAGCACACCGGGATCGAGATCAGCGGTGGCACAGGCCGAACGCAGCAGTCCTTCCTGGGCCGCGGGGTTGGGTGCCATGAGCCCGTTGGAACGGCCGTCGGAGTTCACCGCGGAGCCACGGATCACCGCGTGCACCCGATCTCCGTCCCGGTTCGCCTCGGACAGCAGTTTGAGCACGACGATGCCGCATCCCTCGCCCCGGACGATGCCGTCGGCGGCGGCGTCGAAGGGTTTGCACCGCCCGTCGGCGGCCAACGCACCGGCACTGTGGAAATTGGCGGTGACCGCTGGGGACAACAACAGGTTCACCCCGCCTGCCAGGGCGGTGCGGCTCTCCCCCGCCCGCAGGCTGGCACACGCCTGGTGCAACGCCACCAGCGAGGACGAGCAAGCTGTGTCAACGGCGAGGCTGGGGCCGCGCAGATCCAGCAGATAGGACAGCCGGTTGGCGATCACGCTCATCGCGCCACCCGTTCCGGTCCACGCGTCGATCGCCCCGAGGTCCCTGGTGGTCAGCTGGTTGTACTCCGCGGCGGAGACACCCACGAAAACCCCGGTGTTCGAACCCCGCAACCGTTCGGGAACCAGGCCCGTGTTCTCCAGCGCCTCCCAACTCACCTCGAGCAGCAACCGCTGCTGCGGATCCATGACCTCGGCTTCACGCGGGGAGATCTCGAAAAACCCCGCGTCGAACGCGGCGACGTCGTCCAGATATCCGCCCGAGGTGGGGAGGTCGTCCAGCACTGCCCGCTGCCCGGGTGCGAAGTCCTGCCAACGTCGCTGGGGAACGGTTCCGACGGCATCGGTTCCCGAACGCAGCAGCTCCCAGAACCGTTCCGGGCCGTCGGCTCCCGGGAAACGGCACCCGAGACCGATCACCGCTACCGGCTCGGCAGGCTCGGTTCCGGCAACGGTCGAACCGACCGAACCGGAACCGGCCAGCGCCTCGGCCAGCCGTTCGATCGTGGGAAACTCCCAGAGCAGCGTGGCGGGAAGTGTTCTGCCCAGTAGGGTTTCCAGATCACCCGAGAGTGCCACGACTTCCCGGGAGGAGAGCCCGAACTCGTCGAAGGGTCTGTCGGTTTCGATCCGTGCGGGGCTCATCCCGGTGCGTTCGGCGATACGGTGCACGAGCCACCCGCCGAGTTCCCACCGATCAGTCATTGGCCTTCTCCGAACTCAGTTCGCCGTCGAGGTAACGCCGCCTGCACTCGCGACGCGCCACCTTGCCGCTGGATGTGTGGGGGACGGTGTCCGGTTCGAGCAGCAGCAGTTCGTGCGGGCTCACGCCGTGGGCGTTGGCGATGTCCTTGCGCAGGGCCGTTTCGGTTTCCGAGGGGAACCGTCGTTCGGGCGGAAGCGAACGGGAGTACTCGGCGGCTATCACCACCCGTTCGGTGCCGTCGACACTGACGGAGAACGCCGCGGTGTGGTGCTTGCGCACCTCGGAGCGCTCCTCCACGGTCTGCTCCAGGTCCTGCGGATAGTGGTTGCGACCATCCAGAATGATCAGATCCTTGATCCTGCCCGTCACGAACAGCTCACCGTCGTAACGAACCCCGAGATCACCGGTGCGCAGCCAGCCGGCTTCCGGTAACTCACCCGGTTCGTGCAACCGAGCTCGGAAAACCTCGGCGGAGGCCGCGCCGTCCCAGTTCCAGTAGCCCTGTCCGATGTTGGGGCCGTTCACCCAGATCTCGCCCACGGACGCGTCCGAAAGCGGGCGGTGGGACTCGGGATCGACGATGGCAACCCGCTGCCCCAGCGGGTTGCCGCAGGAGACCAGCGTGCTCGACGGGGCACCGTCGTCGGCCGTTACCGCTGTCCCCGTACCGAGGGCATCGCGGTCGAACCGAACACTCCGGGGGACGGTCCCCGCCGGGCTGGTAGCGACGAACACGGTCGCCTCCGCCAGCCCGAACGAGCAACGGTGGGCTTCCGGCCGCAGGCCGCAGGACTCGAACGCCCGGTTGAAGCGCTCCACGGTCGACGGCAGCACGGGCTCGCTGCCGTTGATCATCGCGACCACCCGGTCCAGTCTCGTCCACGCCTTCTCCCGGTCGGTCACCCTGGTCGCGGTGTAGTCGAAGGCGAAGTTGGGGGCGGCAGTGATGCAGCGCGGGTTCGCCGCGAGCTGGCGCAGCCAGCGTCCCGGCTGCCGCAGGAAAGCAGCGGGGTCCAACAGGACGGACTTGATGCCGCCCACCACGGGGGCTGCCACGGAAAGCACCAGCCCCATGTCGTGGAACAGCGGGAGCCAGCTGACGGTGGCTCCGCCCTCGACCCGCTCGCCGAAGTAGGCGGACAGGGCCTGCCGCGCGTTGGCGACCACATTGGCGTGTGTGATCCGCACGCCGGCGGGAACCCGGGTGGAACCGGAGGTGTACTGCAGGTAGGCGACATCGTCCGGCGCGGCATGTGGTGAAAGCGGCTCGGCCGACCATTCCTCCTGGATGGTGTCGACGGCCAGACACTCACGCGGCGCGCGGGTTCCGCGCTGCCGGATCACCTCCCTAACCCGGTCGAACGCGTCCTTCGTGGTCAGCACGCAGGCCGGTTCGCAATCGTCGAGCACGGCGTCGAGCCTGCCCTCCTGCCCGGGCATGTCCGGGTGGAACAGCGGAACCGCGATGGCACCGGCCCGAATGGCCCCCAGGAAACCGATGACGTACTCGATGCCCTGCGGAGCCAGGATCGCCACTCGTTCTCCCGGGTCGCAACGATGTGCCGTCCAAGCCGCCACCGCGTGCACACGACGATGCAGTTCGGAGATCGTCAACGAAGTGGTGAGACCGTCCTTGCTCGCCTCGTAGTCGACGAAGGTGATCGCGGTGGCATCCGGCCGCTCCGTCACGGAGCGGTCCAGGTGCCCGGTCAGAGTCGTCCCACCTTCGTGCGGCGCGAACTCCGCGGCCGTAAAATCCATAACACCTTCCCACGCTGGGAGCGAAACACGAATACCGACAACGAACGAAACGAAAAGCACGAAGCATCGGATACCGTAGCGGGAAAAATTTTTCACGCGACACGAGCGGTGTCAATACGAGTGAACACACGAAACAAGATAAAAGGAACAACACGCATTTTCGTGCGCATCGCGTACGATCTTCTTGTCACCCGTCTGATAATTACGAGCTAACCCCACAACGGCGGCGGAATCGCCGCACTTTCGTCGCCGAACCGGCGACACGGGACCGGTTCCTCCTCACCGCCCTCACCAACCCGTCGTGGCTAGCACGGGAAGACCGAACCCGGCAGTGCGGCGGGCCCACGTGCACATTCCCCAAAGCGGCCGTGGCACGACACCACGCGAAGCCGGGACCTCTCGACGGGCTCGCGAACCGGGAAAACGAAAAACCGACCCGAGAACGAACAGGCGCGCGGCGAACGATTTCACCGGGGAAGCGCAACGCGGGATTCACACAATCACATTCCCGTCCGATTCGCCCCGAACCGTACTACAACCGAATTTTTGCCTTCCAACAGGAAACGATACCGAATCTCCCGCCGAGAAAGATACGACGGAACACCGCCGGAGGCGGACGAAAACACCTGATTCGGCCGTGTGAGCACCGAACGCGGTCGAAGTCACTCCCGCGGCGAAACCGGGCCGGTGAAGTCGGCTCGTCGCACGCGGAACACCTGCAGCAGCAGACCGTAGTACTTGGTGGTCTCCCCGACCCATTCCATACCGAGCTTTCGCGCGGTGGAGACCGCACGCGCGTTGGAGGAACGCGCGACCGCGAATACCTCGTCCAGGTCCTGGGTGAACGCCCACCCGAGCAGCGCCCGCGCGCCTTCCGTGGCATAGCCCTTCCCCCACTCGTGCTGGCTGACCTGCCACCGGATCTCGATGTCCTCCTCGTAAGGCGGGAGCAGCCGCAGCGCGAGCCCACCGATCAGCACGTTGTCCGAGCGGCGCACCATCGCCCAGCGCCCGGCAGGCGGTGCCAGGTTGGGAGCCGATTCCACCCACGCCTCCAGCACCGAACGCATCGCACTCTGATCGGTGACGCGCTGCATCATGGGGGCGAGCCACATCGCGACTTCGGGATTGCCGTAGATGCGGAAGGCGGCATCGGCGTCCTCGACCCTCCAGTCGCGTATCCACAGCCGCTCGGTGGTCAGCGAGAGTGACGCCATACGGCCACGCTACCCGTTTCGGCCGTACTCGGCCGATCGACGACCGAGGTCTCCGAACGTCCACCCGGTGCGGGCACCGGACGAGGAAACCCCACCGCACTCGCCGTCATCCACCCCGGTCCGCGAGAGCCACCGGAGGTCCCGCCGGGCGGGAGCAGAAGAGAACCCGGGCAACACGGTCCTACTAGAATCACGTTCGACAGCGAGTCCACAGTCCAGCGACACGAGGTGAACCACGGTGGCCGCAGCTTCGCCGACAGACGCCACATCCGACGCTTCGGGGCACCGGATGCCACCGCGGTTACTCGAAGCGGCCCGCTCCGCCACCGGATTCATGCCGGATTCCGAGGGCGCGGCGTTGTTCGAAACGGCGATGACGTATCTCGCCGACGGGGTCGCCGTGGAGATCGGTACCTACTGCGGCAAATCGGCGATCTATCTGGGAGCCGCTGCCGCCGCCACCGGTGGCATGGTGGTGACGGTCGACCACCACCGGGGCTCCGAGGAGCACCAACCGGGCTGGGAGTACCACGACCCCGAACTGGTGGATCCCGAGGACGAACGGCTGGACACATTGGGGCGGTTCCGCCGCACCATCTCCGATGCCGGACTCGAGGAGCGGGTCATGGCGGTCGTGGGCGGCTCGGCCGCACTCGCCGCGATCTGGCGCACCCCGATCTCGATGCTGTTCATCGACGGTGGACACACCGACGAGGCGGCGAACGCCGACTTCGAGGGTTGGTCCCCCTGGGTACGCCGCGGCGGCGTACTGGTGCTGCACGACGTGTTCCCCGATCCCGCCGACGGCGGCCGAGCACCGTACCGGATCTATCGAAGAGCCATGGAAGGCGGCGAGTTCCGCGAGGTCTCGGTCACCGGCTCGCTACGGGTGCTGCAGCGCGTCGACGGCGGGATCGATCTCGGTTAGACAACCGCACTCGGACTCGTTCTCGCCGAGCAACCCGTCCGGTAGGCCTCGCCCGCGGAAAACACTGTTTCCCGGCGTGGTCCGGGAAAGCGCGTCGGCGGCCAGGACCACGGCGGCCGCCGTCCAGGTGGTGCGCTCCACGGGCCAGTTCTTGCCGTCACTGTACACGTAGCCAGTCCAGTAGGAGCCGTCGACCTCGCGCAGATGTTGCATATCGCGGAACAATTGGACGGCATCGGCGTGCCACCCGAGCGCGTCCAGGCTCAGCACGAGTTCACAGGTCTCGGCACCGGTCACCCAGGGATGGTCGGACACGCAGCGGGCACCGTGACCGGCGACCACGAACTCGGACCATCGAGCACGCAGCCGCTCGCATCCCTGCTCGCCGCGAAGTGCACCCCCGAGGACGGGGTAGTACCAGTCCATCGAGTAGCGGTCCTTAAGCGTGAACGCCTCCGGGTGGGCACGCAGCATGTGGCCCAACCTGCCCAGCGCGATCTCCCAGCTCGGCTGGGGACGGCCCACCACCTCGGCCAGCGCCAGCGCGCAGCGCAGACTGTGGTGGATGCTGGAACACCCGGTGAGCAGCGACTCCGGCAACGTGGCCCCGTCGACGCCGACCGCCCAACGAATCTCGCCGCGGGGCAGTTGTGCCGAGAGCACGAAGTCGAGCCCGGCCCGCACGGTGGGCCACAATCGTGCGGCGAACTCACGGTCACCGGTGATCAGGAAGTGGTGCCAGACGCCGACCGCGAGATAGGCGCAGAAGTTGGTGTCCGCGCCGTGGTCCTCGATCGCCCCATCCCGGAACCGCATGGGCCAGGAGCCGTCGGCACGCTGATTGCGCGCCGACCACTGGTAGGCCTGTTCGGCGGCGGCGAAGTGCCCGCCCGCGGACAGCGCCATGGCCGATTCGACGTGATCCCACGGATCGAGGTGGCCACCCGGGTACCAGGGAATCGCGCCGGAGGGCTCCTGAACGGCTCGGACGGATTCGACGGTGGTGGCTACCTCGGCCGCCGACAGCACTCCGTCGACTGCCGGGCCCTCAGGCAATTGTCGCCCCGGACTTGTAGAGGTAGGTGACGATGCTCTTTCCCAGCACCGGATTGAGAGCGCGTTCCAGGTTCCGGGTCAACCACGGTGCCCGGAGCATGTCCCACACCAGCAATCGGTGGTACAACCGCGTGAGCGGATGATCGCGATCGACCCCCACCGCGCACTTCAGCCACCAGTACGGCGAGTGCAGCGCGTGGGCGTAATGGTGGTGAACCGGGCGCAGCCCTGCCGAGCGCAGCCTGCCGAACAACTGCTGTCGCTGGTAGATACGGACGTGGCCGCCCTCGACGCGGTGGTATTCCTCGGAGAGTGCCCAACAGATCCGCTCCGGGAACCTGCTGGGCACTGTGACGGAGACACGCCCACCCGGTTTGAGGACCCGCACCAGCTCGTGCATCGCCTTGTCGTCCTCGGGAATGTGTTCGAAGATCTCCGAGGCGATGACGTGGTCGAAGGACTCGTCCGGAAACGGCAGGTCGAGCGCGTCGCCCTGCACCGTGGTGGCAGCCCCCGTGGCGGGCACCTCACCCGCCTGTGCCATGGCGCCGAACATGGCGGCCACGTCGGCCAGATCGGACTCGTTGTGATCGAAGGCAACCACGTCCAACCCACGCCGATAGAGTTCGAACGCGTGACGACCGGCCCCACAACCCAAATCCAGCACTCGCTGGCCCGGTCGCACTCCGAGCGTGTCGAAATCCACCGTCAGCAACGCTTCACCGCCCTTTCCTGCTTGCTTCGATCGCCTCGGCGTAGCAGTCGACCGTGGCGGCGGCCACCGACGACCAGCTGTAGCGGGTGAGAACCCGCTGTCTGCCCGCCTCGCCCAGCGCTGCCCTGCGGGTGGGATCGGCCAGCAACGTGCCCAACCGGGCGGCGAGGGCTTCCGCGTCCCCGGGAGGTACGAGTTCGGCGGTGGTGCCGTCGGGCCCCACCACTTCGGGAATCGCGCCCGCCCTGCTGGCGACCAGCGGAGTACCGCAGGCCATGGCCTCCACCGTCGGCAACGAGAAACCCTCGTACAGCGAGGGAACGCAGGCGATCTCGGCGGAGCCGAACAGCTCGGCGAGCCGCTCGTCGGTGAGCCCGCTGACCGTGCGGACCACGTCACCGATGGCCAGTTCCTCGATCAACCGTTCGGTGGGCCCGCCCCTGGTGGGTTTGGCGACCAGCACCAGTTCCACGGCGCGTTCGGTGCGCAGTTTCGCCACCGCCTCCAGCAGCGTTCCGATGCCCTTCATCGGGGTGTCCGCGCTGGCCATGGCCACGATCCGCCCCGGAACCCTGGGTCGTTGAGGTGGGTGGAAAACCTCGGGATCCACCCCGAGCGGTACGACCCGCAGGTTCGCCCGGTCCACGCCGAAGTCGCGCACGATGTCCTCGGCCGAGGACTCCGAGACGGTCAGTACTCGCGGCATCCGGCGAGCCACCCGGCGCTGCATCCGAAGGAAGCCGTACCAGCGTCGAACCCCGAGTTTGCGCCACCCCCGGGCGGCTGCCAGTTCGACACGCCGGTCATGAGTGATGGGATGGTGCACGGTGGCCACCAGCGGAATCCCGGAACGGCGCAGGTTGAGCAGGCCGTAACCGAGGGACTGGTTGTCGTGCACGACGTCGAACTCGCTCGCCCTGGAGCGCAGTATTCGTGCGGCACGCAGGCTGAACGTCAGCGGTTCGGGAAAGCCCGCCGACCACATGATCCCCAGTTCGGCCAGGTCGAGCGGGCCGCGCAGCTCCCGAGGGTGCGGGGTGCGGAACGGATCGGACTCCCGGTACAGATCGAGACTGGGTACCCGGGTCAGCCGCACTCCCTCGTCCAGTTCCGGGTAAGGCTGTCCCGACAGGACCTCGACCTCGTGTCCTAGTTCGGCGAGTCCACTGCTGAGGTGACGAACATAGATCCCCTGCCCGCCGCTGTGCGGCTTGCTTCGATAGGAAAGCAGCGCAATTCGCACGATTCACCTCACGCACCCGGAACATCGCAGAACGAGCGGGCTGAAACATGTTTCGGTTCCGGCTCCGCATAAGCTTACCCGGTAGTAACTCGGACCGGTCACCCTCCTGGCCACACCGGGCGGTGTGACTCGGAACCGCTGCGCAAGGCCGAGCCACCGCATCCTGGGGAGCGGCGGGTGGCGACAGCCGCTTCTCGGCCCGAGAAACACGAAACAGGGGCGCCCACCTGGGTGGACGCCCCTGTTGTCGCTATCGCGCCGTTGTCACGATCGTTCTGTTGTCGACCGCACGGTGTCGCCCACCGGAGGTCGTACTCACTGGGTGAGTTCGAGCAGGTCGGAACCACTGCCCTGGAACAGGTTCCTGTCCACCGGGCCGGTGATACCGGGGACGCTGCCCTTGTTGGTGTACTGCCAGAACGAGTAGGCGTCCCAGCCACCGAACACGCTCGGCTGCGGGACCCCGTAGGAGGCCAGCCACAGCGGGTTTTCCGAGAACGCCTGCGAGCCTGCCATGCAGCTGCTCCAGAACGACGGGCTGGCGTAGACGATGGCGTCCTGGCCGGTCTTGGACTTCACCCGGTCGAGGAAGCTCTGGGTCCAGGAGTGCAGCTGGCCGGACGTCTTGCCGTAGCAGCCGCCTCCGTTGGGCGAGACCTCCAGGTCCAGCACCGGCGGAAGGGTCTTTCCGTCGTCGGTCGAGCCCATCGTGTTCAGCAACCGGTCCGCCTGTCCGACAGCGGAGCCGGTGGGCCTGCCGAAGTGGTAGGCACCGGCGAGCATTCCGGCGTTCTTGGCACCGTTGAACTGCTGGTCGAACATCGGGTTGGTGAAGTTCCCGCCATCGGTTGCCAGCACGAAGGCGTAGTGCTCACCGGAGGCGGCCACCTTGTTCCACTGGATGGGGCCGTTGTGATTGGAAACGTCGATACCGTGCGCGTTCGGCGGAATGTCGACGGCGGACTCCGAGGGGGAGTTCTTGGCTTCGGGAGCGCTGTCCGAGTCGGGGTTCTCGGCCTGCTCCTGCCCCGAAGCCGAGTCCTGCCCCGAGGAGGAGTCCTGTTCGGTTCCGCCCTGGTCCGACTGCGTCTCGCCGGACTGCGTCTCGTCGGATTGCGCCTGACCGGAAGAGCGCAGCTCCACCGTGTGAGCCGCCGGGGTGGTCCGCTCACCGGTGTCGGGTCCCGTCGTGCCGACGAGGATCGCCAGCACACCGAACGCCGCCACGGCCGCGGTCAGCTGCACCGAACGACTGCGCAGCTGTGCGCGGTGGCGCCCCGAGCTCTCCGGCAGCCTCGCGCGCAGCTTGGCGACGTGAGGGTGAAGCTCGTCGCGGATCCGGCGTGCCGTGGGCGCCAGCCGCTGTCGGACCGGTTCGATCACCGGCGAGAGCCGCTGCCACACGCGCCGCGCGACTGGATCGATTCGGCTTCGCAAACCCTCGATGGCGGAAATCAGCCACGCGTGCGCGCGCCGCGCGTAAGGAGCGGCCCAGCGCACCGCACGTTGGGTCAGCGTCGCCAGTGCGGCCAGCACTTGCCGCAACCACCGGACGATCCGATCCGTGGTTCGACGCGCGACGGGTCGCAGCCGGTAGGCGGTGTCACGCGCGAACTGTTCGCTCCCGCGCGCGGCACGCTGCCAACCATTGGAAGCACCCGGTGCGTTCGAGGGCCGCTCCGGGTTCGCTCGACGCTCGGTGGCGTCTGCCGACTCGGAAGAGCCGACCGGTTCACGGGGTTCTTCTTCGGGGTTGTGTTGGCCGGGGGTATTCACGAGTCCCCAGACTCCCAGCACTGAGTGTGCACGTAACCACCGGAAAACACGTACACGACTACCTAGATTGCCCTAATGGGTAGTGCCCACAGGACCGGAAAGTAACATTACGTGTTGATATCGCCCCGAAATGTCGGAGCCAGCCCCGCAGAATCACGGCAACAGAGGTCCGAACCACACCACATCGACCCTATACCTTCCGCCGCGACCGTCGAAGCAGGCGGTGATCCGTGTCGCAGCGGCTGCCATGCTGGGGGTATGAGCAACGAGCGCAACGTCCTCGGCGAGCCTCTCGAAGAATGCGGCACCGATCCGCTTACCGGTTTCCATCGCGACGGCTGCTGTGCCTCGGGCCCGGAGGACACCGGAAACCACTCGGTGTGCGCGGTGGTCACCAATGAGTTCCTGGAGCAGCAACGCGAGTCGGGCAACGACCTCACGGCCCCGCTGCCCCAGTTCGGTTTCCCCGGTCTGCAGGCCGGGGACCGCTGGTGCGTCTGTGCCTCACGCTGGCTCGAGGGCTACCAGGCGGGAGTGGCACCTCCCGTGGTACTGGCCGCCACACACGAACGCGCCCTCGAGGTCGTCTCCCTGGACGTGCTACGCGAACACGGAGTGGATGTCCCGGCCGACCCGAGTGCGTTGAGCTGAGCACGGACGACACCGACTCGTGACAGATCCCTGTCGAGGAGGGGCGATGCGAGACCGATCACGCGCACTCGTGGTGGTTCGGCACGCGAAGTCGGACCGAACGGTCACCGGAGCGGACCACGATCGGCCGTTGGCCGCACGTGGGCGACACGAAGCTCCACTCGCGGGTGAATGGCTGCGCGAGCACGGGGCCGGTGCCGACCTCGTGCGCTGTTCCACGGCGACACGGGCACGTCAGACCGGGGAACTGCTGCTTCCGGAGCTGCCCGGTTCCCCGAGGATCGAGTACGACCCGAGGTTGTACGGGGCGGACACCGCCGCTCTGCTCGAGGTGGTGCACGATCTCGCAGCGGAGGACCGGGGCGCCCTGCTGATAGCACACAATCCCGGCCTGGAGGAGCTGGTCGAACTGCTGACCGGCACGAGCATCGAGCTCAAGACCTCGGGCATCGCGGTACTGCGTACCTCCGGAACGTGGGCCGAGGCCGGAGCGGGATGGGCCGAGCTGGCGGCACACGCCACACCCCGTCCACCGGAACGGCTCTGACCCCCGAGCGCGGGGCTCACGGCTCCGGATTTTTCCACCACACCGGCAGCACGAGCACTCGCCCGATCCGGCAGGACCGACACGGCGACGTCCGTTCCGTGCTGTCTCTCACGAGGATGAGTACGGGTGCCCGGTGCCCGTTCTCGGAACACACCGAAAGCGGGCACCGCGCACTCCGACTCGGGCTGCTCGTGAGGTTCACACCCGACGAATCGGGACGAGCCGCCGAAGTCACCCGGTACTCCCCGGAGGAGCGAACGTCTCAGCTCGCCTCACGCTGCCCACCGGATGCGGCCGACAACACGCCCTCGTCCTCGGAGGCGTCGGCCTGCTCGACCGCCCGCTGCCTGGGCAGTTCGACCGGCTCGTCCCGCATCTCGTCCGAGTCCTCGCCTCGGGGGGTGTCCCGCACGTAGGCATCGGCCTGCTCGGACTCGGTTCCGGTCACCGAGGCAGCCAGGAACGGCTCCGCCTCGTTGAGCAGATGCTGGCCCGCCCTGACCTGCTCGGCCATGTTGCGGCGCAGTGCCCGCATCGCCTCGACCTGCTCGTTGGCGCGCTTGGTGCGTCGTTCCGCCTCGGCCGCGGCCTCGCTGATCCGCCGCTCGGCCTCCTGCCTGCTGGCGGAGTCACGCTCGGCCAGTTCACGCATGGCTTCCTGGCGACGTGCCGCCATCGAGATCTCGAAGTCATGCTCGATCTCGTTGCGTCGCTGCTCGGCCTCCCGATCCAACCTACGACGGTGTTGCTCGGCCTCCTCAGCCATTCGCTCGATCTCACGGCTGGTCTGTTCCAGCGCCTGCTGCCGTTGGTCCTGCGCCTGCTGCCGCCATTCGTCCGCCTCGGCGACCAACCGCTCGTACCTGGCACGCAGCTCGGAAGCGGCCTGCTCCGAACGCGACCACTCGTGCTCGGCGGTCGCTCGGGCCGAGGAAATGATCTCGGCGGCCTCGTCGTTGGCCAGCTGGACCATACGACGCAATCGATCCGCCAGGGCCTTCTCCTCGACGGGAGTCCGGCAGACATCGTCCAGCTGCCTGCGTAACGAATCGATCTCGGCACGTGCCTGTTCGAGCTGGGTGTTGAGGTCGGATACCTGGCTGAGAGCGGAATCGCGATCCTCGGTCAGCATCCGGACCTCGGCCTCGGTCTGCTGAATGTAGAACTGCACCTGCGAACGCCGGAATCCGCGCCACACGACGTCGAAATCCGACTCGAGCGGCACTAGCTCACGGCTGTCATTGTGCCCCACGGTCTCACCCCATCCCTGATCACTCAGTGGTTGCATGTGGTTGGAGCGAGCCACGCCCCCGACGCGGCAATTTCCGTTCTACACCCGAAATGCGCCCGGCGATGTCCACCACTCGACTGAACTACGTACGGTTCACATCGCACTGTGCACACGGGCTTGAAACGGATCGCTGCCACACATTGTCCACACCAACCGGTGCGGCGATCAACGGTAGGGACGAAAAAGCGGGTAACCGTCCGGTGTCGGACCGGACAATACGAGAAAACCGGCTCAGCCGTGGGCGGTATCGCCGACCGCACGCCGAAAGATCGTCTCGATCTCGTCGCGCTCGGGCAACGGTTCACGAACGATCCCCTGCCACAGCAGGCCACAGAACACCGCCGCGAGCATTTTGCCCGAGACCTCGTCGGTGTAAGCGGTGAAAAGGTCCCGCAACGCCCCGTCCCACTCGGTGCTGGCGGCCCGCAGGGCGGGACGGTGCAACGCGGCCACGTAGAGTTCGTGCTCCACCACGGTACGTTCCCGCTCGGGGCCGAGATAGCGCAACACCAGATCGGTCAACACGGCGGGCAGATCGACGCCGGAGTCCATCCCGTCCGCCCACTCCCGCAGTTCGGCGACGTTGTCCTGGGCCGCCTGCCGCAGCGCCACGGCGAGCAGGTCGTCCAGCGTGGCGAAGTGGTAGGTGGTGGAACCGAGCGGAACCCCGGCCGCCGCGGCCACCGCACGGTGGGTGATCTTCTCGATGCCACGCTCGGCGACAACGCTGATCGCGGCCCGAGCGATCCGTTCCCGTCGCCCGGGGTCCTTGCGCGAACCGCCGTTCCGGCCTCGTCGCTCGTCGACCGTCGCGTGAAGCGACTCGGAGTCCGTCGTGGTCATCGCCTGTCGTGTGCCTTCCGCCGGTTCGCCTACATCTCGTGCTCGCCGGAACACCTTCGGTGGTTCCGCCCTCGGGACGAACAACACCCTGCCACGAAACCACCGGAAGGCGATGCGACCCACCTCACGACAATCACTTCTTCGCCGGTCAACGCCTCAATGGCGATCGAAATGGGGACCACGCGAGCAACTATGTGTACATCTGTACATAAAAACTGCTAGAGTTCGGCACCGGCAGCCGCGGTGCGTGTCGTACGGGCTCGTCCCGGGTACACACCACCCCGGCGCACGACGACGAAAGCAGTGGCCGCACCGGACAACCACACGGCGACGGGACACTCGCCGCCCGGACAGGACGAGATCCGAGGGACGCTCCCCCTCGCCGCGGTGATCCACCGAGTGTTGCCGGGCACGGCCGAACGGTCGGGCGGCGCACCGCCCGGAAAGCAAGCAAGCAGCCTCGACGGGAAACTCACTATGTCGCAGACCCACGCCCCGCCGAACGAGTCGATCACCACGCGAACCGGGGATCCGACCGCTTCCGGCACCCTGCTCATCGACGGTGTGTGGCAGGCGGCCTCGGCCGGGAACACCCGGGAGATCCGCTGCCCCGCCGACGGTTCTCCGGTGATCACGGTCTCCGAGGGCGACCGCACGGACGCCGAACGCGCCATAGCGGCGGCCAGGGCCGCTTTCGACGAGGGAACGTGGCCCGCCACCTCGCCCTGGGAACGCGGCGACCTGCTGCTGAGGGTGAGTGAGATCCTGGTACGCGACCGTGCGGAATTCGCACGCGCGGAGTCGCTGGACACCGGTAAGCGGTTGGTCGAGAGCGGCTACGACATGGACGACATCGCCGCGTGCTTCCGCTACTACGGCAAGATCGCCGGAACCGACGCGGGCCACGTCGTCAACACCGGTTCCACCGATGCCATCAGCAGGGTCGACTACGAACCGGTCGGTGTGTGCGGCCTGATAACGCCGTGGAACTTCCCGCTGCTGCAGGTGGCCTGGAAGGTCGCCCCCGCGCTCGCGGCGGGCAACACCTTCGTGCTCAAGCCCAGTGAACTGACTCCGAGCACCGCGATGCTGCTGATGCGCGCACTCCGGGAAGCGGGCATGCCCGCGGGAGTGGGCAACCTGGTTCTCGGCAACGGCGCCGAGACCGGAGCTCCGCTCGCGGAACACCCCGACGTCGACCTGGTCTCGTTCACGGGTGGACTGCACACCGGTCGGAACATCGCCGCCTCGGCCGCCGCGACCGTGAAACGGGTCGCCCTGGAACTGGGCGGGAAGAACCCGAACGTCGTGTTCGCCGACGCGGACTTCGAAACCGCGGTGGACTACGCGCTGACCGCGATCTTCCTGCACTCCGGCCAGGTCTGCTCGGCGGGCGCCCGACTGATCGTGCAGGACGAGATCCACGACGCACTGGTCGACGAGATCGTCCGGCGCGCCGAGCGCATCGAACTCGGCGGCCCCTTCGACGAGACCGCCGAGTCCGGACCACTGATCTCGGCCGAACACCGTGCCAAGGTCGAGGACTACGTGGCTCGCTCGGTCGAGGAAGGAGCGGTGCTGCGTACCGGCGGGAGCCGTCCGGAGGCCGCCGAGCTGCAGGCGGGCTACTTCTACCTGCCCACCGTGCTCGACGAGGTGCGGCAGGGCTCTGCCGCCGTCTCCGAGGAGTCCTTCGGACCGGTGCTGACCGTGGAACGTTTCCACGACGAGGCCGAGGCCGTGCGCATCGCCAACGACACGCACTACGGCCTGGCCGGTGCGGTGTTCACCTCCGATGTGAGCAAGGCGCAGCGGGTGGCCGGGCGGCTGCGGCACGGCACCGTGTGGATCAACGACTTCCACCCCTACCTGCCCCAGGCCGAGTGGGGCGGCTTCAAGCAGTCCGGTATCGGACGTGAGCTGGGCGGCGGCGGTCTCCGGGAGTACCAGGAGGCCAAGCACGTCTACCAGAACCTCCGTCCGGGACCGCAGTACTGGTTCGCGGGACAGCAGCAGCCGAACGAGTGAGTTCCCCGATCCTCGGGGCGTCGGTGGTCGACACGACCGCCGAGGGGAGCGGCCCGTTGCGCCGTCTCGACTCCGAACCCCCTCCCGAACCACCGACGCCCCGGAACCAACCACCCCGGCTCCACCCGCGGCGATCCGTTCGCCTGCGGTGGGGACGAGCCGGTGAGCTCCCGAGCGTCCCCCGCGGCTTCGACGGGCCCGGGTGTATCGCGGTGTCGTGCACAGAACAGGAGAGCAACGATGAGTGATGAGGCGACCGCTTTCGACTACGTCGTCGTGGGTGGCGGCAGCGGAGGAGCCGCGCTCGCCGCACGACTGTCGGAGGACCCGGACATCACGGTGTGCCTGCTGGAGGCCGGTCCCACCGACCAGGACAAACGTGAGGTCCTGGAACTGAAGCAGTGGATGTCGCTGTTGGAGTCCGGGTTCGACTGGGACTACCCGATCGAGCCGCAGGAAAGCGGCAACTCCTTCATGCGGCACGCGCGGGCGAAGGTGCTCGGCGGTTGTTCCTCGCACAACTCCTGCATCGCCTTCTGGGCCCCGGCGGAGGACCTCGACGAGTGGGAGTCGATGGGGGCCACGGGCTGGAGCGCGGCAGACGTTTTCCCGCTTTACCGCAGGCTGGAGAACAACGAGTCGCCCGGTGAACACCACGGTCACCAAGGGCCGGTCCGACTGCGCAACGTTCCACCGAACGACCCCTGCGGCAGTGCGCTACTGCGTGCCTGTGAACAGACCGGCATCCCGATCACGGAGTTCAATTCCGGCCGGACGGTCACCCACGGTGCCAACTGGTTCCAGATCAACGCCCACGAGGACGGCACCAGGGCTTCTTCCTCGGTGTCGTACCTGCATCCGATCATGGGCAACCGTCCGAACCTGCACGTACGCACCGACGCCAGGGTCAAACGGGTGGTCTTCGACGGGAACCGGGCCACGGGAGTGGAATGTCTGGCGGCCGACGGCATCCGGACCGACCGGGTCACCGCGCGGCGGGAGGTGGTGCTCAGCTCGGGCGCCATCGACACTCCGAAGCTGCTGATGCTGTCCGGTATCGGTCCTGCCGAGCACCTTCGTTCGGTCGGAGTGGACGTGCTGGTCGACTCCCCAGGTGTGGGGTCGAATCTGCAGGACCACCCCGAGGGGGTGATCGGCTGGGACGCGGCCGAGCCGATGGTGCAGGACTCCACCCAGTGGTGGGAGATCGGTATCTTCACGACCACCGAGGCCGGCCTCGATCGCCCCGATCTGATGTTCCACTTCGGTTCGGTGCCGTTCGACATGCACACCGTGCGGCAGGGATATCCGAGCACGGAGAACGGGTTCTGTCTGACCCCGAACGTCACACGGAGCCGTTCGGTGGGAACGGTGCGTCTGCGCAGCAGGGACTTCCGGGACAAACCCGCCGTGGATCCGCGCTACTTCACCGACCCGCACGACATCAGGGTGATGACCCACGGCATCAAACTGGCACGCGAGATCGTGGGACAGCCCGCGATGCGCGAGTGGGCGGGAGCAGAACTGCATCCCGGACCGGATGTGGTCTCCGACGACGAGATCGCCGATTATTTGCGTGCCACGCACAACACTGTGTACCACCCGGCTGCCTCGGTTCCGATGGGTAACGGCGACAACGCGCCGCTGGACGCCAGGCTGCGCGTGAAGGGTGTTCACGGTCTGCGGGTGGCCGATTCCTCGGCGATGCCGTTCCTCGTGGCGGTGAATCCGAATATCACCACGATGGCGATCGGTGAGAAATGTTCCGACATGCTGAAGGAAGACGCCGCCTGACATCTGCGTGACATTGACGGAACAAAAACTGGAGGGCTTTCCACGGAAAGCCCTCCAGTTTTTTTGGGTTCAGCTGACGCTGGTGGTGGTCAGCACGGGATTGGGCGAGGGGTAGCAGCTCGTCGGAACATCGACACTTCCGATAATCGTGGAAACCTGCGCGTTGAACGTCAGGCCCGGATCATCGTAGGCGGTGCCGTAGAGGTGGGTCTCGATCGGACCGGAGCTCCCCGCCTGCAGCGTGGCGGTCACGGTGGGCAGTTCGAACTCCGCCCCGCCGGAGATCGGGCCGGACACGTGCAACGTGGCGATTCCGTTGCTCACGTCGATCGTGGGCGCCGGAGTGCCGAGGTTGGAGCCACCGCTCTGCGAGGTCGAGACGTGCGTTGTGTTCTCGGGTACCGGCAGCTTGAGGTCCAAGCCGTCGATCTGCTCCACGCCGAAACCGTTCACCTCGGAGGGCACGGTGTTGACGGCCGGGTCGATGACGATGTCGAACTGCTCACCGGGGGCGACACTCGCCGGGGCGGTCACCTCCGAGTCCTGCTGGTAGCTGAACTGCTGCTCACCGAGCGGAGAATCGCCCGAGCACTCGAAGTTGTGCGAGAAACTCGCCGCGGCCGCGGGCTGGGCCAGAGCGATCACGGGGGCGATGGCGAAAGCAGCCGCCGCCAATAAGCGCGTTCCGCCCGAACGAATGGAAGATGCCATTTGTCTCACCTCTTAAACGATTGTCGAAACGTGGATTCCACATGGAATGCCGCGCGGCAACCAAAATATCTACCGACCAGTAGGGCTTTTCGTCAATAACGGCGAACAACCCTCGGCAAAACGAGACGAAAAAATAGATACGAGTCGTAATTCAATTGACTGCGAAATTTCACCGAAACACAGCAGTAACCGGCCGAGCGGAGTCACACCTTTGGCGCAGTATCGCTACACTCGGTTCACGTGATCCGCTGAACGAGGGGTCTTCGTTTTTCGCCCGTTCGCGGGCGAGTCGGCTTACCGGAAGAGCCGACGAGGTGACGCTCCGCAGCGGGGGCCGCACATCCGGGTGAAACGAGCGAAGGCCCGAACCCTAGCCAGCATACCGGCTAGTCGGTATGCTCCGCACCATGCGGACCCAACCCGCCATAACCACCGTGGTGTTCGACTACGGGGGCGTACTCACCACACCGGGCCGAACGGCCGTCGAGTCCTGGGCACGTGCCGAGGGTATCCGACCCGAGAGTTTTTCCGCAGTCCTGCGGGATTGGGTCGGCCGCGACGCCCCGGACGACAGCCCGATCCACCTCCTCGAGACCGGCGAGCTCTCCCTCACGGAGTTCGACGGGATGCTCGCCGAGCGACTGGTTCGCGCGGACGAGCGACGGGTGGTGGCCGAGGGGCTGCTTTCCAGGCTGTTCTCGTTCATGGAGCCGGACGAGGAGATGATGCGGCTGGTCACGACACTTCGCGCCTCAAGAGCCCGGACCGGGTTGCTGTCCAACAGCTGGGGCAACAGCTACCCGTGGCAACGGCTGGGGCCAATGTTCGATCAAACGATCGTCTCCGGCGAGGTCGGCCTGCGCAAACCGGACCCCCGGATCTATCACCTGGCACTACGTCGACTGGACACGAAACCGGAACACACCCTGTTCATCGACGACGTGCGAGCCAACGTCGCCACCGCCGAGGAACTCGGCATGCACACGATCCTGCACCAGGACGCGCAACGCACCCGGACCCGTCTCACCGAACTCATCCCAGGCCTCGACGCACCCGAGCGGCAGGAGTAAGCATGTCCGACGAGACCACAGCGTCCCAACCTCCGGGACTGGACCTCGGCGCACTCCGTTCCTACCTGGAACGCGAGCACCCCGGCTTGATCGACGGCGAGCTGCACGGCGAGTTGATCCAGGGTGGCAGGTCCAATCTCACCTACGCGATCGGCGACGGCAAGAACAACTGGGTACTACGGCGACCCCCGCTCGGTCACGTGCTGGCCACCGCACACGACATGAGCCGCGAATACCGCGTGATGAGCGCACTGGCCGGAACCGACGTGCCGGTCCCCGCTACGTATCTGCTCTGCGAGGACGAACAGGTCATCGGTGCGCCGTTCTTCATCATGGACCTGGTGTCGGGCCAGGCGTGTCGCAGTGAGGAGCAGACCCGCGCGCTGAGTTCCGAGCAGCGCCGTGACCTGGCGATGCACCTGGTCGAGGTCCTGGCACGGCTGCACGCGGTGGATCCGGAGTCGGTCGGCCTCGGCGACTTCGGCAAGCCCGAGGGTTTCCTGCAGCGCCAGGTTCGCCGCTGGAGCAAGCAACTGGAGGCTTCGCAACAGCGGGAGCTGCGCGGGGTCACCGAGCTGCGGGACCGGCTGGCCGCACGCGTCCCCACGGGTGGACGAGCGGCGATCGTGCACGGCGACTACCGGCTGGACAACGTGCTGATCGACGAGAACTGCGCCATCCGGGCGGTGCTCGACTGGGAGATGGCCACGCTCGGTGATCCACTCACCGACCTCGGGCTGCTGGTCGTGTACTGGGAGGGTTTCAACGGCATCGCGGACAATCCCATCGCCAAGGGGGTGGGCCCGGAGTTCGGTTTCCCCTCCGCGCGCGAGATGTTGCGGCACTACGCCGAACTCAGCAGTGTCGACACCTCCGAACTGGACTGGTACGTGGCTTTCGGCTTTTTCAAGATCGCGGTGATCCTGGAGGGAATCCACTACCGCTTCACGCAGCGTCAGACCGTCGGCGAGGGATTCGAGCACGTCGGCGCGCTGGTCGAGCCGTTGATCGAGCAAGGATTGACCAACATTTCGGAGAAATGAATGGATTTCACTTTTGATGAGCGCACCGAGAACCTGCGCTCGGAGATCAATTCCTTCATGGACACCCACGTCCATCCCGCTGAGGAGGAATTCGAGCGGCAGGTGAGCGACACGGCCGATCCCTGGTCGGTGCCACCGGTGGTCGAGGATCTCAAGCGGGAGGCGCGTCGGCGCGGACTGTGGAACCTGTTTCTGCCCGGCGATCACGGCGCGGGGCTGACGAATCTGCAGTACGCACCGCTCGCCGAGATCACCGGACGCAGCCCGCACCTGGCACCCCCCGCGATGAACTGCGCGGCCCCCGACACGGGAAACATGGAAGTACTCACCATGTTCGGTGACCAGCGCCAGCGAGAGCAGTGGTTGGAACCGTTGCTGCGTGGCGAGATCCGCTCGGCGTTCTGCATGACCGAACCGGACGTCGCCTCCTCGGACGCGAACAACATCGCCACCCGGATTCGCCGGGAGGGCGACGAGTACGTCATCACGGGACGCAAGTGGTGGTCCTCCGGAGCGATGAATCCGAACTGCCGGGTGCTGATCGTCATGGGCAAGACCGACCCGGACGCCGAGCAGCACCGGCAACAGAGCATGGTCCTGGTCCCGGTGGACACACCCGGCGTGACGATCCGCCGTGGTATGCACGTGTTCGGTTACACCGACGGTGATCACGGAGGCCACGCCGAGATCGACTTCGACGAGGTCCGGGTCCCCGCCGCGAACATCATCTCCGGCGAGGGCGAGGGATTCGCCATCGCGCAGGCCCGGCTGGGGCCCGGCCGGATCCACCACTGCATGCGGGCGATCGGTATGGCCGAGCGGGCACTGGAACTGATGTGCCGTCGTGTCACGCACCGGGAGGCGTTCGGACGCCCGCTGGCCGATCAAGGTGTGGTGCAGCACTGGATCGCCGAGGCACGGGTACGGATCGAATCGGTTCGCCTGCTGGTGCTGAAAACGGCCTGGCTGATGGACACGGTCGGTAACCGCGGTGCGCACACCGAGATCCAGGCGATCAAGGTGGCGGTGCCGGAGATGGCCACCACAGTGATCGATCGTGCCATTCAGGCGCACGGCGGCGCGGGGGTCAGCCAGGACACCCCACTGGCCAATCTGTACGCGCACGCCAGGACGCTGCACCTGGTCGACGGTCCCGACGAGGTGCACCGCCGTTCACTGGCCCGCCGGGAACTCAAGCAGTACCGGTGACACCGGGAAATCCCCGAAGCCGCCCCCGGACGGGTTTCACCGGGACGGGATTCGACTGCTGGAACCCGAGGGCACGCGCCACGTCCCACACGACGAGAACGACAACGCAGAACGATCAGGAGGCAGCATCATGACCGTGTTCAGCAGCGCCGAGGAACTGCACGCCGCCAGCGGCACCGATCTGGGCAGCAGCAGTTGGTGGACGGTCACCCAGGACATGATCGACCGGTTCGCGGAGGCGACCGGCGATCACCAGTGGATCCACGTCGATCCCGAGCGGGCCGCGGCAGGGCCGTTCGGCACCACGATCGCGCACGGTTTTCTCACACTGAGCATGGTCAGCGCACTCAACGCCGAGATCTACGGTGTGCGAGGCGCGAGCATGGTCATCAACTACGGGCTGAACAAGGTGCGCTTCCCGAGTCCCGTGACGGTGAACAGCCGCGTACGTGCGAGCTCCCGCCTCGCCGAGGTGTCCGAGGCGGGCGAAGCGTCGCAGCTGACACTGCACACCACGGTGGAGATCGACGGGGCGGACAAACCGGCTTGTGTCGCCGAGGTGCTCTCACGAGTGATGTTCTGACGGGTCGGTTCCAACGCCGCCACGGCCGGGCACTCGACCGGTGCGGAGGAGTGCCCGACCGTGGCGGAGGACTCCGAAGCGGCGCGATGTTTCGTCGCGGTGTGGTCCGCGGGCCGAACCGGTTGCCCGCGGACGGAGCGCTTTCGGCAGGGCCGGTCCCGTGAACGCAGGGCCGGTCCCGTGAACGCAGGGCCGCTCCCGTGAACGAGCATGCCGCAGCAGAGCGCGGGCGAAACGGCTCCCCACCACGCGGTGGGGTCGGGAACCGTTTCGAGCGGTGCGCTCACGAGTTGGCGTAAACCACCCGTCCCACGGTGTGACCGTCGGCCACCCGTTGCGTGGCCTCGGCCAGTTCCGCCAACCCGACCCGTTGGCTGACCAGCGGGGCCAGCCTGCCCTCGTCGGCCATTCGGCTCAGGTCGTCGTGGGCCTCGCGGACGGCCGCCGGGTCGCGCTCATTGTAGAGTCCCCAGTGCAGCCCGACGATCGAATAGTTCTTGATCAAAGCGTGGTTCAGCCCGGGAGTCGGGATCTTCCCGCTCGCGAAACCGATGATCAGGATTCGTCCCTCGAAGGCGACGCACTTGGTGGACCGCTCGTAGGTCTCCCCTCCGACCGGATCGTAGATCACGTCGGCCCCTCGACCGCCGGTCGTCTCCTTGACCACCTCCACGAAGTCCTCACTGCGCCGGTCGATCACCACATCGGCACCGAGTTCGCGGGCCACCTCGGCCTTTTCCGGACCACCGACGACACCGATCACGGTGGCCCCGGCTGCCTTGCCGAGCTGCACCGCGGCGCTCCCCACTCCGCCGGAGGCCGCGTGGACGAGTAGCGTCTCGCCCTCCCGCAGGGCGCCCCGCCGGTGCAGCCCGAACCAGCCGGTCTGATACCCGATGAACAGCGAAGCGGCCTCGGCGTCGGACAGCGCTGCCGGTGCGGGGAAGGTACGCGCGGCGTCCATGAGGGCGTACTCCGCGAATCCCCCGGTGGGTACGGCACCGGCTCCGATGACCCGTTCACCGGTGTCGAAACCGCCGACTCCCGAGCCGAGCTCGACGATCTCACCGCAGAGCTCCACACCGGGAGTGAAGGGCGTTTCCGGCTTGACCTGGTACTGGCCCCGACACATCAACGCGTCGGGGAAGTTCACCGGAGCGGCCGCCACCCGAACCAGAACCTGATTCGGACCGGGTTGCGGTAACGGGGACTCGACGAGTTCGAGCACGTCCCGCGGCTCGCCCAGTTCCGAAACTCTGAGTGCCTGCACTGGTCACCTCCAACATTTTTCCCGCGACCGCGGCGGCCGCGGGAGCGATCCGAACTCGGGGAGTTCGTGACAGAACTTGTTTGCTCGCTCGGGCCTTGTTCCGGACCCCGGCTCCGTCCGGCTGTAACTCCGTGCCGAGTCACCGCCCGTCCCGACCGGTCGGTACGCCGCATGCGCAGTGGCCTCCCACGGGAAGAACAGCCCGCACGGCACTCCACCCGACCCTCAGGCACGCAACGCGTCCAACAGCAGGTCCGCGAACTGATCACCCACCTGCTCCCCACTCATCGGCCCGTCCCTGCGGTACCAGCTGCCGAGGTGATGCACAGCGCCGAAGAAGAAGTCGACCACGAGCTCGGGGGAACGATCCGCGCGGAAGACCCCGGCACGTTGCCCCTCCTCGATCAATTGCCTCACTCGTTCGTGGTAGCGCCGACGTTCGGCGCGTACCTCGGCCTGTTTGTCGGCATGCAGCAGGTGCATGGAACGGAAGAAGATCACGGTGTCCTCCAGGTAGGCGACCGTGGTCACCACGACGTCCGCGGCCACCGCACGGAGTCGCCGCTCGACGGAGTCCGAACTGTCCGCCGCCTGTTCCATCCGGACCATCTGCACGCGCAGCACTCGCGCGTAGATCTCGTAGAGCAGGTCGTCCTTGGAGCCGAAGTAGTGGTACATGGCTCCCTTGGTGACTCCGGCCGCATTTACGATCTGCTGTACCGAGGTCGTCTCGAAACCCTGCTCGGCGAACAGGCGCGTGGCCGCACTCAGCAGCCGCTGTGGCACCGGCTCCTGCCCACTGTGTCGCGTCCGGTCGACGGTATCCCCGCCTTCCTCGGTGAACGAGCTCGGTGCCATCGCTTCCTCCCTGACTACTGCCACTGGGTACCCAACAGGGTACCGACCGGTCGGTCCCCGTACGCGTCCGTCGAAGGGCCCGCAGACGAGGAGGGCGCACCGACCCGAGTCCCGTCCCGCAACCGTGGTCACCGAACGGCCGTGGACCACAACTACGCTGTCGGGCCCGTTCCGGGCCTGCCGCGGCTCCCGGGCCGGAGCGGCCAACCTCAGTCGGACCGTTCGATCTTCCCGCGCAGCGAGCGCATCCCGGCCAACCAGCGATCCGGATCCGTCGCACGCTGGACGTAGTGTCCGGCCACCTCGGGATGCGGCAGGACCAGGAACTCCCCACCCAGCGAATCCGCGACGATCTCGGCGACCTTCGTGGGCTCGACGGCATCGGCGTCGAGCAGCCGCCGCCCCGTCTCGCCGCTTTCGGCGAGCATTCCGGTCCGCACACCCTGCGGGCAGAGTGCCTGCACCGTGACACCTCGATCGGCGTAGGTCGCCGACAACCATTCGGCGAATCCCAGTGAAGCGTGCTTGGTCACCGAGTAAGGCGCGGCTCCGAGCATGGTGAGCAGGCCGGCGGCCGAGACCGTCGCCAGGAAGTGACCGCCGCCCGCCTCCAACCAGTGCGGCAGCACAGCCCGCGCCGCGCGCACGTGCGACATGACATTGATCTGCCACGCCCTGTCCCAGTCCTCCTCGGGGGCTTCCGGACCACCCGCGGTGGCGACCCCGGCGTTGGCACAGAACAGGTCGATGCCGCCGTAACGCTCCAACGCGGTGTCCACGAGTTCGCGCACCCCGGCCTCACCGGACGCGTCACCGACCACGGCCGTACCGCCGACCTCCTCGGCCACTTTCCGTGCCGCCGCCCCGTCGATGTCGTTGACAACCACGCTCGCACCCCGTGAAGCGAACTCCCGAGCCATCGAGGCGCCTATACCGTTGCCCGCGCCGGTGATCACGGCCACGGAACCGGCCAGCCGCATGCCGACCTCCTGTCCCCGTCGTTACGAAACTGACTGTCGCTTCGGACGCCCGCGCCGTTGGTTCGGCCCTCCGCACTGTCGGTTCGGAACCCCGTACCGGGTGAGGACCCGCGACGCGGGACCCCGCTCCCCGTAGGTACCGCGAGCTCCATCCACTCGTAGCGGCCAAAAGTGTTCACATCCCGCCGGTGAGCGATACTCCGCCGTCCAGGGTCAGGATCTGGCCCGTCACCCAGGACGCCTCGTCGGAAAGCAGGTAGGCGGCGGCTCCGGAAACATCGGAGGGCACCCCCAGCCTCCGCATCGGGTACTGTTCGGCGACCTCTGCCTCGTTGTCCTGGTACAGCGCGGTGGCGAACTGCGTCTTGACCACCGCCGGGGCAACCGCGTTGACACGCACGTCCGGACCGAGCTCGACGGCCAGCTCACGCGTCAGGTGGCTCAGCATCGCCTTGGTCGCTCCGTAGTAACCGATACCGGGGGCCGGATTCGACCCGGCCAGCGAGGTGACGTTGAGTACCGCACCGCCGTTGGCCGACATCCACTCCCGGTGGACCAACTGGGTCCAGGCCAGCGAAGCCAGGACGTTGACCTCGAAGGTCTTGCGCGCGATTCCGTGATCGAGCTCGATCAACGAGCCGTAAGCGGGGTTGATCCCGGTGTTGTTGACCAGCATGTCGACACGGCCGAAAGTGCGCAGGGTGCGGTCGACCGCGTCGGCCTGGTGCTCGCTGTCGTCGGCCTTGCCCGCCACCGCGATCGCGTGTTCCGCACCGCCGAGTGCCTCGACGGCCTCCTGCAGGGCATCGGGTTTGCGCGCCGTGATGCACACCCGGGCGCCCTCGGACACCAGGCGCTGTGCGATACCGAAACCGATTCCCCTGCTCGCACCGGTGACGATCGCCACCCGACCGTCGAACCGCTTGCTCATACTTTTCCTCTCCTAGTAGTTGTCGCTCAACCGCGCGCTTCGTCCCGAAGACGCCGCCGAAGGATCTTGCCGGTGGTCGTCTTCGGCAACTCCGCCACCAACTCCACCTCGCGTGGATACTTGTATGCCGCCAACCGCTGTCGGCAGTGGTCGGCGAGCTCCTCCCCGGTGGTGCTCACACCGGGCACCAGGCTGACGTAGGCCTTGACCGTCTCACCCCGGTACTCGTCCGGAACGCCCACCACCGCCGCCTCCCGAACGGCGGAGTGCGAGTAGAGGACGTCCTCCACCTCGCGGGGCCAAACCTTGAAACCGGAGGCGTTGATCATGTCCTTTTTCCGGTCGACGACGTAGAACCAGCCCTGCTCGTCCATGAAGCCGACGTCCCCGGTGTGCAGCCTGCCCTCGGGGATCGATTCCTCGGTCTGTTCCGGCTGGTTCCAGTAGGAGGGCACGACCATCGGCCCCTCCACGACGATCTCGCCGACCGCCCTCACGGGCAGGTCCACCCCGTCGTCGTCCACCACGCGCAGCACGCAGTTGAACGTGGGAATACCGACGCTGATCGTGCCGGTCTCCTCGTCGACCGGAGCCTCCAGGTGCGGCGGCACGGAGGTCGCCGTGGCCGTGGTCTCGGTGAGCCCGTAGCCGTTGCGGATGTAGAGCCCGAAATCGGAGCGGAACCGTTCGACCATCGCGGCCGGAAGCGGCGCCCCACCCGCGTACACCTGTTCGAACGAGCGAAAATGGTCGGCGGTGGATTCGGGGTGGTTCATCAACGCGATGTAGGCAGTGGCCGGGCCGATCATGTATCGCGGACGCCACCGGCGCAGCGCCGCCAGTACCGCCGACGGCTCGAACCGGTACACGAGGTCGAGTCGTCCTCCCAGGGCCAGCACGGCGCCGAGCTGGCACACGAGGCCGGTTATATGGAACAGCGGAGCCAACGCGATCATGCCGCTGCCGTCGTGGCTACCTGTGCGCTG
The DNA here is from genome assembly GCF_051225635.1 of Actinopolyspora sabaoui. Classification (NCBI taxonomy): domain Bacteria; kingdom Bacillati; phylum Actinomycetota; class Actinomycetes; order Actinopolysporales; family Actinopolysporaceae; genus Actinopolyspora; species Actinopolyspora sabaoui. The sequence continues at coordinate 77,199 of NZ_JBMIHH010000003.1, forward strand.
GGTGAACGCCTGGGCGTTGAAACTGATGTTGCGGTGGGTGTTCGTCGCCCCTTTGGGGGCGCCACTCGTTCCGGACGTGTAGGTCAGCAGTGCGATGTCGTCCGGATAGAGTCGTACGTTCGGAGGAGTGGCCGTCCGGCGTTCGGTCGCCGTCGCCACGAGATCCGCGGTGTCCGTGGGCCGCCGCCGCTCCAACCCCCGCAACGGAGTCCCCTCGTGTTCGGCGGCCAAATCCAGCTCGCTGGTTGTCAGCGTCACCGCCACCCCGGTGGCGGCGGCGACCTCACCCAGCACGTCGTGCCAACCGTTCTCGGAGGAGATCACCGCCTCGGGTTGGGCATCCGCCAGAATGGTGCTCAGTTCGTGCGAGCGGTACATCGGATTGAGCGGGACGACGATGCCGCCCAACTTCCATCCCGCGAGCACGGCGATCGCGAACTGCGGAACGTTCTGCAGGTACACCGCGACGCGGTCGCCCCCGTCGATCCCCTGCTCAGCGAGGTATTCGGCCACCCCGTTGGCGAGCTCGTCCAGCTCACGATAAGTGATCTCGGTACCGAAGTAGGTAAGCGCCACGCGATCGGGAAACCGCGAACGGGTGTCCGTCAGCACGGCCAGCATGTCTTCGTACGGTGGGGTGATGTCCGCGGGCTCGTCCGCGGCATAACACTCCAGCCAGGGACGTTGATCGTAGGTACCGGACATGAACACCTCCACAAGACCGACCAGTCGGTACGTCCAGTAGACTGATTACGACGGTTTACGTCAACCCACCTCCGGAACACGGCGAAAAACAGACCGAGTCTTGACGAGATCCATTGGTCTAGTCCAACTTCGGTGATTCAACCAGTGACTCCGGAGGTTTCGATGCACATTCGCCGCATCACCGCCGCCCTCGTCGCCGCGGCCATCCCGTTGACGATGACAGCGGTCCCGGCCGTGGCAACGCCCCACCACGCAGGAAAGACCGACCAGCCGAGCGCCGCGACCGAGAGCGCCGCGCTGCCCGAGCACCAGCTCACCGGCTATTGGCAGAATTTCGTCAACAACGCCGAACCATTACGCGTAAGCGACATTCCGGACAGCTACGATCTGGTGGCGCTCGCATTCGCCCAGTCGGACGCAACCCGCCCCGGTGCCGTGAAATTCAGCGTCGATTCCCAACTCTCGGGTGCGCTGGGCGGTTACTCCGACGCGCAGCTCAAGGCGGACATCGCCGAAAAGCAGAGCCAGGGCACGGATTTCGTGATGTCCATCGGTGGCGCCAAGGGTTCGGTCGATCTGAGCACCGAACAGCGCGTGACCAACTTTGTCGACTCGATGACCACGATTATCGAGAACTACGGCCTGGACGGTCTCGACATCGATCTGGAACACAGCTTCGACACGGCCGGGATGACCAGCGCCGCGCGCCAGCTCCGAAATCACTTCGGTTCGGACTTCATTCTGACCATGGCGCCGCAAACACTGTATGTACAGCCGGGCGGCTCGTACATGCAACTGATCGACAACCTGAGCGACATCATCACCACGGTGCACACCCAGTACTACAACTCGGGCTCGATGCTGGGATGCGACCAACAGGTGTACAGCCAGGGTTCGGTGGACTTCATCACCGCCCAGGCGTGCATTCTGCTGGACAAACTCAGCGCCGACCAGATCGCCCTGGGGCTGCCCGCCGCACCGTCAGCCGCGGGCAGTGGCTACGTGCAGCCCTCCGTGGTCACCGACGCGCTGGACTGCCTGGCGACGACGAGCGACTGCGGACGGTTCGTCCCAGGCCAATCGCACCCCTCGATCAGCGGAGTAATGACCTGGTCGATCAACTGGGACGTCAGCAACGGAACCACTTTCTCCACGACCGTCGGCAACCATTTGGATACCCTGCCGTAACCACATCCCGGAAGCGGCGGAACCGTCACGTCGAAGCGAGCGTGGCCCCGAATCCTCGGGTGAACGACCTGAGCGGACGGCGACACACGGGCGACACCGGCTCCCGCTTTTCCGGACCGGGTAGGGCGCCGGAACGGCCCCTAACACATTCCCGGGCGTGACGCCTTGTTGAAAGTGGACGACTCGAAGCCCGCAGCGGTGGAAAGTCGTCCACTTTTCGCACCCTTTTCCGAACTTTGATTACGCAAAGCAATATTCTTGTCACTTAATGTGATTCTACTGACAACCCGCACGTTGGCGCACACAAACCCGCCACCAGGGGGTAAGCTGGCACCATGACAGTCGCGCTGGAGACCGTGCTCGCCAGAGCCGGTCTGAAGGTCACCGCGCATGAATTCCTCGTGCTCGTCGAGGACGCGGCCAAAAGACTCACGCCGCCCCAGGCGGATCCCAGCGCGCACTTCGACGAATCCGAACGCGCGACACTGACCGAAACGGGTCTGGATCTGTCGCCGCTCGCCGAGCGGGAAACCGACCCCCGTGCGCGCGCGGTGGCGGAACAGACCGTACTGCGCGACACCGCACTGTCGGTGGGTCAAGCCGCCGAGCTCGTGGGCGTGGACAGCAGCCGCATCAGACACCGAGTGGCCTCCCGCCGACTGATCGGATGGAAGGACCGCGGTGGCTGGCGCCTGCCGGCCTGGCAGTTCACCGAGGACGACGTACTGCCCGGTCTGGAAACCGTACTGACCGCCATGCCCGGTGACCAACCGGCGCTGGTACTGGCGAACTTCATGACCACGCCGCAGCAGGACCTGGAGCTGGGAGACCGCCCTGTGAGTCCGCGTGACTGGCTGATGGCATACGGTAATCCGCAGCGAGTCGCCGAACTCGCTTCGGTCATCGGAACGCCCGCTTAGTCGACGACGGACACAGGACCACCAATGGCTCGGCTCCCACAGCCGCCCGCCCCAGCTGTGCTGCAGGCGCTTCTTCGCCGAACCGAGGACGTCGTCGCGCTCCCCGCCGGGACCCGGCTCGTGCGGATCTTCGCCTCGGGAGGTAATCACCCGCAGCACTGGAACAGTTTCCGCTACGCGGGCCCACTTCCGCACGCCCGCTTCGATCCGCATCCACCGAAGCCGCAAGGCGGCCCCACTGTCACCAGGGAACACGGCGTACTGTACTTCTCACTGGCGGTACAGACCTGCATCGCCGAGGTGTTCCAGGCAACATCCACAGTGGACCGCAAAACGCGTGCGCCGCAGCTGGTGATATTCCGACCACGTCGGACCGTCCGACTACTCGACCTCTCCGGACTCTGGCCGACCAGAGCCGGCGCCTCCCAGGCGATCAGCAACGGCACGAAGGAACGCACCCAGTCCTGGGCGCGGTGCATCCGCGCGGCCTATCCGGAACTGGACGGTCTCTGGTACCGATCGTCGATGGACGCCGGTGAGCCCTCGGTCTGTCTGTGGGATCCACCGGCGGCAACGGTACTGCCGGAAGGTCCCGACCTACTGCTGCCGCTCGAACACCCCGGCCTGGACCTGCCCCTGGGAAGGGTCTGCAAGGAGCTCGGCTACACCCTGTTGAACTAGTGGGGGCTCGTTGAGCGGGTGGTTCGGCGAGGCACTCGAAGCCTCGCCGAACAGCGGACCCACCCGTGAGCTCCCGCCACGGGCAAGCGGAAACATCGCACGACGGCCGCCCAACAGCGGGCCGGACACCTCGCACGCGAGGAGTGCTCGCGAGCAACCTGTCCGGTCCACCGCGGGGCCTCAGCGGACGCGGCTGTTTCAGCCGAGCTCCGCGTTCTCGGCTTCACGCTGCTGTCGACGCGACTTGAGCAGGCTGGCCACAGCGGTGACCAGCAACACGAGAACGATCACACCGAGCGACAGGAAGTTTCCGATCTCGAACCACTCGGGCACCAATCCGTAAGCGTGCAGGGCGTGCACGATCAGCTTGAACCCGATGAAGGCCAGAATCACGGACAGCCCGATGGAGAGATAGACCAACCTGTCGACGAGGTCCCCGAGCAGGAAGTACAGCTGCCGCAACCCCATCAACGCGAAGGCGTTGGCGGTGAACACCAGGAACGCCTCCTGGGTGATTCCGAAGATGGCCGGAATCGAATCCACCGCGAACATGACGTCGGCGCTGCCGATGGCCACGATCACGATGAACATCGGTGTCAACCACCGCTTGCCGTCGATCCTGACCGACATCCTGGTGCCGTGAAACTGCTCTGTTACCGGATAGGCCTTGCGAACCCATCGCACGACCGCGTTCTCCGGATCCTCGTTCTCCTCGTTGTTACGGAGCATGCTGATCGCGGTCCAGAGCAGGAAAGCGCCGAAGACGAAGAACACCCACACGAAACGGGAGATCAACTGGGCACCAATGGCGATGAACAACCCGCGAAAGACCAGCGCGAGGACGATACCGATCAGCAGCACCCGGTGCTGGTGGATCGAGGGAACCGCGAAACTGGACATGATCACCATGAAGATGAACAGGTTGTCCACGCTCAGCGAGTACTCCACCACGTAACCCGTGAAGTACTGGATCGCGAAGTCGTGGCCACCGAACCACCACACCCCGAGACCGAACAGGAGAGCACAGGCGACGTAGAAAACCACCCAGCGAGCGGCTTCACCGGCCTTGACCTCGTGCGGCTTGCGGTCCACGATCACGAGATCCAACAGCAGCAGCCCGACCAGACCGGCCAGGGTGGCCAGCCAGACCCACCAGGAAACACCCAGCGTTTCCTGTTGACTCCGCTGTGCCGCTTCCGCGAGCACATGCGTCCCGACGTACATCAATCACCTCCGGTACAGGGCTTATGCCGGGGACCGGAGGTCTCTCCCACCGGCTGAGCCGGCCGGCGGCACCGGGAAAGAACACCGGACATGCCGGAGTTCGATCCGTGATGACGACACCGCCGCGACAGGAATACTCCCCTCCAAACCTCGTGAATTGTCACCCACGTTCGGCGTCGACCGCCATCGGGGGTAGGCACCGACATCCATCCACCGAGAACGCCATGACCCCGGAAAACACGGGCAACACGCGGGTCGAACTGTAGCCAAGCTCACTCTCGCGTGGTTAAATGAGGACTCCACGGGCAGTGATGTCTTCGGGTGGGCCCGCTTCCGACCGATGGAAGCCCTCGGAGCACGGTCGAAATCACGGGAGTCCGCCGAATCGAAAACAACGGGTCCGGTTCGGCGAGGAGAGATCGAGCCACGGACGCGGCTCGCGCCACTCCCCTACGAGGGCTGTGGAATATTCCCATCGCGATGCGATTTCATCCCGATATCCGATTCATAGCTTCTTCGGTCGTATCGGATCCACGGGACCCCGTGACGCGACTCGTTGCCCTAAAGTCACCCGCGTGTTCCAGTCCCGCCGGTATGTCCCGAACTTCGCGTTGCTGCCGATCGTGCTGGTGGCTCTGATCGTGGCAGCCACAGCGATGTGGTCCTCCGAACAGGATTCGGTCGACCGTGTTCCCAGTGTCGACACACGGGACGCGAGTATCGACGTGCTGGACGGACCCGAGCGGCAGCATCGGATACAACTCGACCTCAGGCTGTTCGTCCCCGAACGCACCCCTGCGCCATCGGTGGTACTGGCCCACGGCTTCGAGGGCGACAAGAGCGAACTGGCCGGTCCCGCCCGACGACTGGCCGCACGCGGATTCACCGTGCTGACCTACTCGGCCCGCGGTTTCGGGCAGAGCACCGGCAGGATCGCGCTGAACTCACCGAGCTACGAGGTGACCGACGCACGTCGGATCCTGGACTGGCTGGCCCGGCAGCCCGAGGTGGCGACCCAGGACGAGGAGGATCCCCTCGTCGGGGTAGGCGGGATCTCCTACGGCGGAGCACTGAGCATGCTGCTGGCGGGCAACGATCCCCGAGTCGACGCGATCGCCCCGCTGAACACCTACAACGACCTGCGTACCGCGATGCTGCCCAATGCCGCCTCGAGCGAGGCGATACCGACCACCACCGCCGCGCACGGCAGCGACGCGGGTTCCGGAGTGTTCCGGCGGGCATGGGCGAACTCCTTGTTCGGGATGGCCACACGCCCACAGCCGGAACAGCGGAACCCGCGGAGCCCGCGGAGCCCCGAAGCCTCGTCGACCACACCACCGCCGCCCGAGGAGAGCGGCGAGACGGACAACACGAGCACCCCCCTGACGTGCGGCAACCTCACCGCAAGGGTATGCCGTGCCTACACCGAACTGGCCCGAACCGGACGAGCCGAATCGAGCACGCTCGAACTGCTGGCCGCGGCCTCGCCGAGCAGCGTGACCGGCAACATCGACATTCCCACCCTGCTGGTGCAACGTCAGCGCGGCGAACTCTTCGGATTGGCACAGGCCGACGCGAACGCGCGGCAGATCAGTGCCGCGGGGGGAACCGTCAGCATGATGTGGCTGCACGGTGACGGCAACGCTTCGCTGCCCCCGCGCGTCTGGGAGAAGGTCGGCGACTGGTTCTCGTACTATTTGCACGATTCCGACGAACCGCGTCCACCTCACCCGGAAACGGGTTTCCGGTACCAGTTGGTCGATCGTCTCGCCTCGGAACGTCGACCCGCGACGACCTGGCGGGCGGCGGAGTACCCAGGTCTGGCCTCGAACGAGGTGACCCGCACCGAGCTCCCCCTGGAGGGCGGCCCCTCCAGGGTGATCAATCCACCCGGCAACGGTGCGGGCACGAACGGGCTCTCGATTACTTCTACTCCCGGGAACGAGGTGGAAACGGCAGCCGGAAACGACGGCGCCTCGGCCGCCCGCGGCGACGCCGCCCCGGCGAGGGTGGCGGTTTTCGAGACCGCACGAGTGGAACGAGCCACCCTGATCACGGGGGTACCGCAGACGCGACTCGCGGTGGCTTCGACTCCGGAACAACCCGGCAACGGCGAGGCGGTGCTGTTCGGCAAGCTGGTCGACATCGGACCGAACGGCTCCCGGACGCCGGTCGGCGACGGCAGTTCCCCCCTGCGAATAACGGGGCTGCCCGACAACGGTAGAGCGGTTCGGGTGGACGTCGCCCTGCCCGCCACGATGCACACCCTGCAGCCCGGCCATCGGCTGGCACTGCGAATAAGCACCACCGACGCCGCCTACACCGGTCCCCGGGACACGGCGGTGCACCTGATCTCCCCGGCGGGCGCGGGAAGTGTCTCGCTTCCAGCCGTGCCCGCCTCCCGAGTCGATGAAGCGTCGACGCCTGTGGGTGCCCTGATCGGTATCGCGGCGTTCGTGCTGCTGCTGCTCGTGGCTGGGATACTGGCGATCAGGTTCGAACGTGCGCGTCGGAAACCACCGAAACCGGAGTTGACCGGCGTGCCGATTTCGATCGAAGGAGTGAGCAAGTCCTACCCCCGCCATCCTGACGCGGTGAACGACCTGTCACTGCGAGTCGAGGCCGGGCAGGTGGTTGGACTGCTCGGTCCGAACGGTGCGGGCAAAACGACCCTGCTCCGCATGGTGCTCGGTATGACTCGGGCCGACGCGGGCCGGATCCATTTGTTCGGACACTCGGTGACCCCGAGTGCGCCCGTACTGTCGCGAGTGGGCGGACTCGTGGAATCCCCGGGACTGTTGCCGCACCTGACCGGTATGGAGAACCTGCGCAGCTACTGGCGGGCCACCGGCAGGCCCATGGAACAAGCCGGGCTGGACGAAGTGGCTCGGATCGCCGGACTGGGCGCCGCGGCCGATCACAAGGTACGTACCTACGGACCGGGAATGCGACAACGAGTCGCCCTGGCACAAGCCATGCTGGGGCTACCCGACCTGCTCGTGCTCGACGAACCGATGAACGCCCTGGACCCCGCGTACACGCAACGAATGCGGGAGGTCATCCGGGAGTACGCCAGGACCGGCCGCACCGTCCTGATGTCGAGTCATCTGCTCAGCGAGGTCGAACAGACCTGCACCCACGTCATCGTGATGCACGACGGGCATCGGGTGGCGGGCGGAACGGTCGACGAGATCACCGCTGGTGACTCGATGATCGCCTTCCATGTCGATCAACCCGAACTCGCCGCGCGTACACTCCGCTGTCTGGAGGGAATCGGCAGCGTACGGGTCGGCGCCGATGTGGTCTACGCCGAACTGGCCGGACACTCCACGGCCACTGCCGTGAACGTGTTGGTCGCCTCCGATGTCTCCATAAAGCGCGTGGGGCCCCACCGCAAACTCGAGGACGCGTTTCTGGAACTGGTCGGAGAGGACCACTGATGCAGCACGAGCGGGACCGCTCGGCCGAACGTGCCGTGGAACCGGCGAGTCACCTCCCGGGAGGGCCCGACGGCAGCGCACCGGGATACCGCGCCAACCGCACCCTGCCACTGCGTGTGGAGCTTCGCAGGCAGCTGGCGCGTGGCAGGACCAAGCTGGTGCTGTGCTGTCTGGCGGTACTACCGCTGTTGTTGGTGGGAACCTTCGCTCTCGGAAACGACGAGACAACTCCGCAACCCCCTGCCGATTTCGGTGATCTGGCCACGAGCAACGGGGCGAACTTCACCGTCTTCACCCTGTTGCTGTGTACCCATCTGTTGCTGGTGCTGCTCGTGGCACTGTTCTTCGGGGATGCCATCGCGGGTGAGTCGTCCTGGGCGAGTCTGCGTTACCTGGTCACCATCCCCATACCCAGACACAGACTGCTACGGCAGAAAGCACTGGTGGCGGGAGTGCTGTCCTGCCTGAGTCTGCTCGTGCTGACCGGCGCGGCGCTGGCCACGGGCACTATCTGGTACGGCGCGGGTGTATTGCGTACCCCGCACGAGGGAGTACTCCACTTCCCGTGGAACGTGCTGGTTCTGCTGGCGATCTGCGGCTATCTGGCGATCCACCTGACCTGGGTGGCCAGCCTGGCACTGCTGTTCAGCGTGATGGCCGACAACCCGCTGGCGGCGGTGGGCGCGGCGGTGGGTGTCTCGGTGATCTCGCAGATCCTGGACGAGATTCCGAGGCTGGAGCAGTTCCGTATCCTGCTTCCGAGTCACCACGCGACAGCGTGGACCGACCTGCTGGACACCGGCATCGACTGGACCGACATGGCGAACGGCACACTCTCCGCGACCGCTTACGCGGCGGTGTTCATCACCGCCACGCTGGTGCGATTCCACCGGGCCGACATCACCGACTGATCGAGGAACTCCCCGGATCGAATCGCCCCGGCGGTGTCCGACCATCGGGGGGCGAACCGTTCGCGGAGAGCCACTCAGTGGTGCGGCACGTCCCGGTTCTCGGCCGCGCCCCAACCGTGCCAGCGGTCCACATCGATCCAGGCACTGACACGGTCACGGTCGCGCACGTGGTAAGGAGCTCCGGTGTAGTGCCGAGCGAGCCGGTCTATGTCGGAAAGACTCGGATCGTCCAGTAGTTCGGTGACACGTCCCTGCAGACTCACGTGGGTGTACCAGTCGTCGGTGGCGAGCACAGTCAGCGACACCCGCGGTTCGGCCCGCATGTACCGCAACCGCTTCCTCCCCTCGTCCATGTTGACCAGGATCCGACCGTTCTCCAGCAGGTACCAGGTGGCCACCGACACCGGCTGCCCGTCGGCACGCACCGTGGTTATCACCGAGGGATTCGGCGCGGACAGCAACTCCGTGACCTGTTCGGGCAACGGTGACTTCGGCACGGACAAACACCTCGCTGTTCGAACAACGCTCGTACTGCGGCCCGGCCGTCGTGTGGCGAGCACCGGTTCGTTCCGGACCGGTGCTCGCTCAGCCGCTCGAACCAATCGTGGCATTCCCGCGAAGTACCGACACGCGTATATCCGTCGTGTGTTTTCCGAACGCCCCATTCCCCTTTCCGGAGTAGCCTCGGCCGCGATGGGGATATTCCACCCGCGTTGTTTCCTCGCCGTCGCGGCGAATCTCCGCTTCTCCGGGCGGAACGCCGACTCCGAACGGCCGCCTCTCCCCCGGCCGCACGAGACTTCCGGCAGGTGGAACCGCTCGCGATCACACCCCCGTGGAACGATCCCAGTAGGAGACGGGTGATCACCATGGCAACAACCGCCAACACCGATTCCGACTTCTTCGGATTTGAGGAACTGCTCACCGACGAGGAGCGCAGCGAGCTCACCCGGATCCGCGAAGCCCTGCGGCGGGAGATCAAGCCACTGGCCAACGAGGCCTGGGACCGTGCGGAGTTTCCGTTCGAGGCTTTCGAGACCTTCGCGAAACTCGGCATCGCCGGTTTTCAGTTCCCGGAGTACGGCGACGGGGTCGCTCGCCGAGCACTGTTCAACGGGTTCCTCAGCGTCGAGTTGAACAAGGTGGACCCCTCGCTGGCAGTGGCCTCCGGAGTGCACACCGGGCTGGCGATGGGCAGCATTTACGACGGTGGTGACCAGCGCCAGCGGGATCGCTGGCTGCCGGACATGGTCGCCTGGAACAAGATCGGAGCTTTCGGGCTGACCGAGCCCGAGGGAGGTTCCGACGTGGCCGAGGGAATGCGCACCACCGCCCGCCGCGAGGGCGACGAGTGGGTACTCAACGGAGCGAAGCGCTGGATCGGCAACGGCACGTTCGCCGATCTGATCGTCGTCTGGGCACGCGACGAGGCCGACGGCAACGTCAAGGGCTTCGTGGTGGAAAAAGACATGCCGGGCTTTCACGCGAGCAGGATCGAGGGCAAGATCGCACTGCGCTCGGTACAGAACGCGGACCTCTCGCTGGACAACGTGCTCGTGCCGGAGGACAACCGGCTGCGGAACATCGAGAACTTCCGCGACACCGCGAAGGTGCTGGCCAGGACGCGGGGAAACGTGGCCTGGCAGGCACTCGGCGTCGCCGCCCGAGCCTACGAACTGGCACGGGAGTACGCGGTCACTCGCGAGCAGTTCGGCAAACCCATCGGAGGGTTCCAGCTCATCCAGGACCTGCTGGTCAAGATGCTGGGCAACATCACGGCCATGTTCGGGATGGTCACCCGACTCGCCCAAAAGACGGCGGACGGCACGGCGGGACCCGACCACGCCGCGCTGGCCAAGAGCTTCACCACCACCAGGATGCGTGAGTGCGTGGCGTGGGCACGCGAACTGTTCGGCGGTAACGGCATCGTGCTGGACTACGAGGTGGCAAAGCTCTTCGCCGATGCGGAGGCCGTCTACTCCTTCGAGGGCAGCCGGGAGATGAACACGCTGATCGTGGGCAAGTCGATCACCGGGTACAGCGCCTTCACCTGAGCCACGGACCCCACTACGAGGACGAGTGAACAGGTTGTCTCCCGTCCCCCACGAGGTTCAGCTCACCCCGGCCTCGTCCATGGCCCGGAGCTCCTTCTTGAGATCGTTGATCTCGTCTCGCAAGCGCGCGGCGAGCTCGAACTGCAACTCCCTGGCCGCGTTCATCATCTGGTCGTTGAGCTGCTGCACCAGGTCGGCCAGCTCCGCACGCGGCATCGACTTGGCATCGCGATCTTTGAGCACTCCCGAGCTGGTGGTGGCCGAAGCCTCCCCACTGGGCTTCTTGCCGCGCGGGGCGTTGCGACCGGACCCGCCCTCCGGAACGGTCTCTTCGGTGTCCTCCGACTCCGAGTACACCCGATCGAGAATGTCGGCAACCTGTTTGCGCAACGGTTGCGGATCGATGCCGTGCTCGGTGTTGTAGGCGATCTGCTTGGCCCGCCTGCGGTTGGTCTCGTCGATGGCCCGGCGCATCGAGTCGGTCACCTCGTCGGCGTACATGTGCACCTGTCCGGAGACGTTGCGGGCGGCACGGCCGATGGTCTGCACCAGGCTGGTCTCGGACCGCAGGAATCCCTCCTTGTCCGCGTCCAGGATCGAGACCAGCGAGACCTCGGGCAGGTCGAGCCCCTCACGCAGCAGGTTGATGCCGACCAGCACGTCGTACTCACCGAGCCGGAGCTGGCGCAGCAGCTCCACCCGGCGCAGTGTGTCCACCTCCGAGTGCAGGTACCTCACCCGGATGCCCAGTTCGAGCAGATAGTCCGTGAGGTCCTCGGCCATCTTCTTGGTCAGTGTGGTGACCAGTACCCGTTCGTCCCGGTCGGCACGCTGCCGCACCTCGGCGACCAGATCGTCGATCTGCCCCTCGGTCGGTTTGACGACCACCTCGGGATCCACCAGCCCGGTGGGCCGGATGACCTGCTCGGTGAACTCCCCTCCGGACCGCTGCATCTCATAGCTTCCCGGGGTCGCCGACAGATACACCGACTGACCGATGCGGTCGGCGAACTCCTCCCACTTGAGTGGCCGGTTGTCCAGTGCGCTGGGCAACCGGAAGCCGTGGTCGACCAGGGTGCGTTTGCGCGAGGCATCACCCTCGAACATCCCACCGATCTGCGGCACCGTCACGTGGGACTCGTCGATGACCAGCAGAAAATCCTCAGGGAAGTAGTCGAGCAGCGTGGCCGGGGCCGAACCGGCCTCCCGGCCGTCGATGTGCCGTGAGTAGTTCTCGATACCGGAACAGAATCCGACCTGGCGCATCATCTCGATGTCGTACTGGGTGCGCATCCGCAGTCGTTGCGCCTCCAGTAACTTGTTCTGCCGTTCGAGTTTGCCGAGCTGTTCGGTCAGCTCCTCCTCGATGCCGCGAATGGCCTGTTCCATCCGCTCCGGGCCCGCCACGTAGTGCGTGGCGGGGAAGATCCGCAGGTCGTTCACCTCGTGCACGACGTCGCCGGTCAGCGGATGCAGGTAATAGAGCCTGTCGATCTCGTCGCCGAAGAACTCCACCCGCACCGCGAGTTCCTCGTAGGCCGGGATGACCTCGACGGTGTCCCCCCGTACGCGGAAGGTGCCGCGCTGGAAAGCGAGGTCGTTGCGCTGGTACTGCACGTCCACAAGGGCGCGCAGCAGCACGTCGCGGTCGATCTCCCCGCCGACTTCCAGAGCGATCGAACGATCCAGGTACGACTGCGGCGTACCGAGACCGTAGATGCACGACACGGAGGAGACCACCACGCAGTCCCTTCTGCTGAGCAGGTTGGAGGTGGCCGAGTGCCGCAACCGTTCGACGTCCTCGTTGACCGAAGAGTCCTTCTCGATGAAGGTGTCGGTCTGCGGTACGTAGGCTTCCGGCTGGTAGTAGTCGTAGTAGCTGACGAAGTACTCCACGGCGTTCTCCGGGAAGAACCCGCGCAGTTCGTTGGCCATCTGGGCGGCCAGCGTCTTGTTCGGCTCCATGACCAGGGTGGGGCGCTGGATCCGTTCGATCAGCCACGCGGTGGTGGCGGACTTGCCGGTACCGGTGGCTCCCAGCAGCACCACGTCGGTCTCACCCGAGTTGATCCGACGTTCGAGCTGATCGATGGCCTCCGGCTGGTCACCGGCGGGCTCGTAATCACTGACGACGCGGAACCGTCCGTCCTTGCGCGGGATCTCACCGACCGGGCGGAACTCGGAGTGCGCCAGCACGGGGTACTCAGTCGCGAATGCCACTCTCCCAGCTTACGGGCCCGGTACGACATCACGCCGCCGACTGCGGATCGCACTCGGATGCGGACAACACGCCCCACCACCTCGTAGAGTGGCACCGTGACGACGCAACGGGAGATCGCCGCGGAGCTCGGGCTTCCGATCCACCCCCCGAAGGTGGAGATTTTCGATCTGACCGATCGGACGAACACCGACGCCAAGCAACAGGTGAGGCCTGTCGACGAGTACCGGGTGGAACCGTGCGGGCTCTACATGGCTCGTCCCATGATCGACCACCCCAGTCTGGATTATCTCGAGTCGTGGCTACTGCCCGAGCTGGGCCTGCGGATCAGCGACTTCCGCCGTCGACCCGGATGTGTCCGGGACCAGGACTTCTACGTCGACGTAGTGCGAATAGAGCCGGGCGAGCACCGCTGGCGCGCTCTCGACCTGTATCTGGACGTCGCCGTCAGGCAACGGCAGGACGCGCGGGTGCTGGACAGCGAGGAGTTCGTCACCGCGCTGCGGGCGGAGCTGTTGGACGACGAAACCGCGCGACGCGCGATGGACACCACCCACCGGGTGGTGGACGGGTTGGCCCGGCACAAGTACGACCTGCCCGCGTGGTTGCGCACCCTCGGTATCGAGCTGAGTTGGCGGCACACCGGTTGACCGAACCCGGGGGCGGCAACACATGACCGCCCCCGGAACAACCGCCGAACTTCGTAATCCGTCGAACAAGATCCGAACGTGACTTCTACAACACTCAAAGGTTATGTAACGGATTCATATTGTTGATCATTTCACAGTTTCCGTGCGGCTATGGTCGAGTTCGTGGGTTCGGTGATCACTCCTCAACACGTTGAAGTCGTCGATGTCGCCAGTGGGCAACGACACCTGGGCTCCGGGATCACCCAGCAGCTTGACGACTGCCGTCTCGAGCGGTGGGGGTTGTGCCTGGAATGCGGCACACCCGACGACCCCGTGCACGGCAGCGAGGTGACCTGGTTACTGCCCGACCTCGGGCTGCGCCTGACGCGCTATCGGCCCCGCAGCAGACACGCCCGGCCGGACGGCAGCCTGCTGACAGCGGCCCGGATCGAACGGGACGCGCGTTCCTGGATCACGACGGATCTGCTGCTGGGACTGGAGGTGCCCGAGCACGGCCCCTCACGAATCGTCAACTCCGAGAAGTTCGCCGCCGCGGTCAGCGACGGGATGCTCACGTTGGAGGAAGCCGACCTGGCGGTGTGTACGGTGCACCGAATCTACGAGGAGATCCGCCTGCACCGGGATGTCGAACAGTGGTTGGCCTACCGCGGCGTGTTCACCGCCTGGTAGCCGAAAACAGCGCTCGGGCGGGCGCTTCGGAACCGATCGAGCTCACGGGACGGACACTGCCGCCCCTCGGCACGCTCGTCGGAGGGCCGCGGAGCACTCACAACGGCGGTGGCTGCCATCCGGCCTCGGAGGCCCACCGCTCCGCCCGGGGCAAGGCCTGCTCGAACCAGGGCCGCTTCGCCTCGACGTAGCGACGGGTATCGGGGTCGGAGCCGAAGCGTGCCGCGAGGTCGCGTTTGAGCGAGGCGTACTCCCGACGAGCCCCTTGGTCAGCGCGGAGCCAGGCAGGAAGCAGCAGGGCGAACCGCCAGTTGGTCGCACCCGCGACCCGCAGGTACAGCTTCGCTCGCAGCCCCGGGTCGGCGGAGACGTGCGTGCGGTTGCGCCACTGCTCCGGCGCGGGCTGAAGGTGATGCGCCTCGTCCGGCTCGGCGTCGGGCAATACGGGCATCCCCGCTTCGGCCAACGGCTCGGCGAGCGCTTCCGCCTCGGCGAGACTCCGCACGGTGAGCTGCAGGTCGATCACGTCATTGGCGGGCAGGCCGGGTACCGAGGTCGAACCGATGTGATCCACGCGCAACGCGGAATCACCGGCGGCCTTGGAGATTCTCCCCAACAGTCTGCTCGCACGCCGCGGCCATTCCGGATCCGGGTCGACGACTCGGGGCCCGGTGAGCGGTCGCGGGCTGTGGGAGCGGATGTTGGCCTCGAAGGGCACGAGCCGCTCCTGCCAGAGCTCGTCCACGCTCGACCGGATCCGGTCCAACCCCGCAACGTTGTCCAGCCAGATGTCGGCGGCGTCCCTACGCTGCGCCTCACTCGCCTGCGCCCCGATACGTGCCCTGGCGTCCTCCTCGGGCAGCCCGCGCTCGACGAGCCGCCGCACTCGCTGCTCCACCGGGGCGTCGACGACGATCACCAGGTGGTAATCGGCCTCGTAACCGTTCTCCACGAGTAGCGGGACGTCATGGACCACGATGGCGTCGGTGCCGGCTTCGGCCATCAACTCGGCGGTACGTGCGGCGACTCTGGGGTGAACGATGCCGTTGAGGTCGCTCCTTGCCGACTCGTCGGCGAAGACGAGGCGCGCCATGGCGGCACGATCCAGCGCGCCGTCCTCATTCAGCACCTGGGGGCCGAATCGGGCGGTTATCTCGGCCAACCCGTCGGTTCCGACTGCCACCACTTCCCTGGAGATCCGATCCGCGTCGATGACGCGAGCGCCGTGTTCGGCCAACCGGTCGGCGACCGTCGACTTGCCCGAACCGATTCCTCCGGTGAGACCAACGCGCAGCATCGGCCTCATCCTGCCAGGCGGTGCACGCCCTGCCGAAGCGGTCCGCCGCACGGCGTGCGCGAGCCAACCGGAGGAGGACGAAAAACGGCCCCGCCCCTGTTCGCAACAGGGACGGGGCCGTCGTTGACGGTTTCAGCCATTCACCGCCGGACTAGCCGTCACGCGCCACCGGAGAGCTTCTCGCGGAGGGCGGCCAGCTGAGCGTCGCTGGCCATCGCACTCGGCTCCTGCTCTTCCTCCTCGGCGGGAGCGGCGGCGGAGGTGTAGTTGCCTTCCTGCGGCTGCTCCTCCTCGCCACCGGCGGCAGCCGCGGCGGCGTCGGCCTCGGCTGCCTTGGCGACCTGGCGCATGTGAGCCTCGTAGCGCTCGAGGGCCTCGGCGTACTGCCGCTCCCACTCCTCGCGCTGAGTCTCGTAGCCTTCCTGCCACTCCTGGGTCTCCGGATCGAAGCCCTCGGGGTAGATGTAGTTGCCGTCGTTGTCGTACTCGGCGGCCATGCCGTACTGGGTCGGATCGAAGTCCGAGTCCGGCGTGAAGCCCTCGTTGGCCTGCTTCAGCGACAGCGAGATGCGCCTGCGCTCCAGATCGATGTCGATGACCTTGACCATGACCTCGTCACCGACCTGCGCGACCTGCTCGGGAATGTCCACGTGGCGCTCGGCCAGTTCGGAGATGTGGACCAGCCCCTCGATGCCCTCGTCGACGCGGACGAAAGCACCGAACGGCACGAGCTTGGTGACCTTGCCCGGCACGATCTGACCGATCGCGTGCGTACGGGCGAACTGACGCCAGGGGTCCTCCTGTGTCGCCTTCAGCGACAGCGAGACCCGCTCCCGGTCCATGTCCACGTCGAGCACCTCGACGGTGACCTCCTGGCCGACCTCGACCACCTCACTGGGGTGATCGATGTGCTTCCAGGAGAGCTCCGAGACGTGAACCAGTCCGTCGACCCCACCCAGATCGACGAACGCACCGAAGTTGACGATGGAGGAAACGACGCCCTTGCGGACCTGGCCGTTCTGCAGCTGGTTGAGGAACTCGCTGCGCACGGCCGACTGGGTCTGCTCCAGCCAGGCACGGCGGGACAGCACGACGTTGTTGCGGTTCTTGTCCAGCTCGATGATCTTGGCCTCGAGCTCCCGACCCACATAGGGCTGCAGGTCGCGGACACGCCGCATCTCCACCAACGAGGCGGGGAGGAAACCACGCAGGCCGATGTCGAGGATGAGACCACCCTTGACGACCTCGATGACGGAGCCGCGCACGGGCTCGTCCTTCTCCTTGAGGTCCTCGATGGTGCCCCAGGCACGTTCGTACTGCGCGCGCTTCTTGGACAGGATCAGACGGCCTTCCTTGTCCTCCTTCTGGAGGACAAGAGCCTCGACAAAGTCGCCGACGGCCACGACCTCGGCGGGATCGACATCGTGCTTGATGGAGAGTTCCCGGGAGGGGATGACTCCCTCGGTCTTGTAGCCGATGTCGAGCAGGACCTCGTCCTTGTCGACCTTGACGATAGTGCCTTCGACGATGTCGCCATCGTTGAAGTACTTGATGGTCTGGTCGACGGCGGCGAGGAAGTCCTCCTCCGTCCCGACGTCGTTTACTGCGACCTGCGGCTTGGTGGCGGCTGCAGTCGGGACGGTGGTGGTGTCGGTGGACATCAGGTGGGTTGCTCCGGTACGGGTAGGTCGGTTCTCGGGTCTCTAGGTTCTCATGCACCCGGATCGGCTCCGCACGGACCACCCCCTGCTACCGCCGAGGCACCCCCACGGACGACGGGAACCGCCGCTGACCACACCGACGTTCCACTTCCGTCCGGAAGCCGCAGCTTCCGGCGGGAAGCAGCACGTGCGGTGGCTTCCCGCGCGGTGTTTTCCGAGAATGACCACTTTCGGAACGAATCCCGAAGGCGGACGTACCACGCGAAAACGGACTGCTCCGGCGCCGTGCGGTGACACGGGCCCTGACGGAGACAGACCCCTGGTGCGAGCGATAGCGTACCCGTCTCGGCGATCGTGGGGCAAATCGCCCGGCGGTTTCCGAAAGCGATCGGCATCGGTACACACGCACACCACACGATTCCCAGGGAGGCGAGGGTGACCAATCCCGCACCCGGTCCGACAGGACAGACGACGGAGTCCCAGCACAGCAACGCCGAGAGGATGCTCGGGACGGTCGGGGTGGCCAACCGCGCGGCCGGAGCCACGGAGTCCCGTTCGGCGAGCAGAATGTGGTGGGACGCCGACGCGGACGACTACCAGACCGAACACGGTTCGTTTTTGGGTGACACCGAGTTCGTGTGGTGCCCGGAACGACTCAGGGAACGCGAGGCGCGCCTGCTCGGCGACGTCGACGGCTCCCACGTACTGGAGGTCGGCTGCGGGGCAGCGTCCTGCTCCCGCTGGTTGGCCACCCGGGGAGCACGGCCGGTGGGGCTCGACATCTCCGGCGGCATGCTGGGGCACGCCCTCGCGGGCAACGAGCGCAGCGGGGTCCACGTCCCGGTGGTGCAGGCCAGTGCCGACATGCTGCCCTTCGCGTCCGACTCGTTCGACATCGCCTGCTCGGCGTTCGGTGGTGTCCCGTTCGTGGCGGACTCGGGAGCCGTCATGCGTGAGGTGGCGCGCACGCTGCGCCCGGGGGGATGGTGGGTGTTCGCGGTAACCCACCCGATCCGCTGGGTGTTTCCGGACGACCCCGGCCCCGAGGGATTGACCGCCGTGGGCTCCTACTTCGATCGAAGCCCCTACGTGGAGATAAACGGCACCGGCAAAGCCACCTATGTCGAGCACCACCGGACCCTGGGCGACTACGTCACCCAGCTCGACGATGCGGGGTTCCGGCTCCGCGGTCTCGTGGAACCGGAGTGGCCCGACGATCTCACCGAGACCTGGGGGCAGTGGAGTCCGTTGCGCGGCAGAACCCTGCCCGGAACCGCGATCTTCCGGTGCGAGCTCGTGGCATAACCCGGGCCGACGTCTCCCCTCGCACCGGCGGTTCACCCACCGGACCATGGCAGCACCACTACCGGAATCCCACGAGGAAAGCGCAGCAGGGCCGTGACCAGCGCTCAGGAACTACTGGAAATTCAGCAGGCGAGGTTTGGCCGGTTGGATCCGGCACTGCCGGAGGCCTACCCGTTACCGCGCGGCGGTGAACCGGTGATGGCTCGGTTGCGCGGCGGCGAGCCGGTGGCCGGGCTCACGGCACACACCAGCCAACCCCCGGGATCGCTGGCGAGTCTGTGGTCGACCGCCGAGACCTACGAGCTGTTCCCGCTGCTGGGGGAGGCCCCTGGAGAGGGCATGGACGCGCTACTGCACGCGCTGCGACGGCAGCTCGGCGAGCTGGGGGCGCCGGAGCGCGATTCCTCCTGCCTGGTCACCTGGCCCAGTAGGGATGTGGCGGCGACTCGCGCCCTGCTGGATCACGGCTTCGCCCCGTTGTCGTGCCTCGCGATACGAACGCCCGCGACCACGGTAGATACGAATACGAAACTGTCTGGTACCGTAAAAATGCGCCGGGCGGGGCCCGCCGACGTGGACAGTGTCTTGGAGCTGGCGATGGCCGAACTCGAATACGCCACCCTCGTCGGTGCCTCAGTTCCGCGCTCCGGCGCGGCCGGACTCAAGCGCGACGCCGTGTCGGTCCGACTGCGCACGAAGAGCGGGCCGCGCGGGATTCGCCGCGCGGACGGCGCCGCATCCGGCGACCCGGTCTGGTTGGCCGAACGGGACGGAACCCCGGTCGGACTGGCCGAGTGCGGCTGGGTCGACGCCGACAACCACCACAGTGGACACCGGATCGGCAACGGGCTCTGGGGTTACGTCAACTGCCTCTCGGTGCGCGAGGAGGAACGGGGCACCGGCATCGGGCGAGAACTGATGTCGCTGGTGCACGACGACTTCGCCGCCGCGGGTGCGGTGGGCAGCTATCTCTACTACAACCCGGCGAACCCGTTGTCCCCGGTGTTCTGGCACCGCAGGGGCTACCGCCCGCTGTGGACACTTTGGGAGATCAGACCGGCAACCGCGCTTCGCTGAGAGCCGCGGCGACGGGTGCCGGTCGCTGACGCGAAAGGCACGCCGAGTCGTGGAGATCGTCGCAGCGAACGCCGGAGTAACCGGGCCACACGGGACACTGCTCGAACCGACCTCCCTGCGGGCGTCGTCGGGAGAACTGCTGCTGGTATCCGGCCCGCCGAGATCCGGGCGCACCGCACTGGCCCTGCTGCTCGCGGGCAGGCTCCGCCCCGACGCGGGAACGGTGCTCCGGAACGGGCGTCGAGCACCCGCCGAACTGCGTGAAACCGTGGCCGTGGTCGACGCGCCCGGTGTCACCGAGCCGGAGGGCAGTGTGGAGCTCCGCGAGGTGGTCGCCGAAGGTCTCGGGATCGCCGGACGGCGCTTCGGCGGACGGGCGGTACGCGACTGGCTCGCGGAACGCGGACTGCGGCAGCAGGCCGGTCTCCGGTTCGAACGAGTCCCCCCGCACTGCCGTACGCGGCTGCTGCTGGACCTCGCTCGCGAGGCTCGTGGCGTCGAAGCACTCGTACTCGACTGCCCGGACCGACACGGCGACGAGGCGATCCGCTGGTACAGCGCCGCGCGGGAGGCCGCCTCCCAGGGGTATGCCGTCGTCGCGCTGTGCTCACCGCACACCGCCACCGAGCTCAACCACACCCCGGCGCGTATCGGCACGCACCACGACTGTCCCACCTCGTCGGGGCGAACCGACCCGTCCGCCGATTCCGCCCCCTCCACCGATTCAGCGTCGAACGTCGAGTCCGGCTCGTTCTGAGGAGATCAGCATGACCATGGTCCGGCTGGCACGAATCGAGCTCCGTCGACTGACCTCCGGCAAACTACCCAAACTCGCCCTGCTCGCGGTCACCCTCGTGCCGCTGCTGTACGGCGCGATGTACATCTACGCCAATCTCGACCCCTACGAACGCCTCTCCTCCGTTCCCGCCGCCGTCGTGGTCGACGACGAAGGAGCCGAAACGTACGACGGAAGTAGACTCAACGCCGGAGAGAAGGTCTACGACCGCCTCGTCGACTCCGGAGACTTCGACTGGCACCGGGTCGAGGCGCAGCGGGCCACCACCGGAGTCTCGGAAGGGCGCTACACGTTCGCGCTGGTGATTCCGGAGGACTTCTCGCGTGCGCTGCGGTCCCCGAGCGATTTCGATCCGAGGCGGGCTCGGCTGAGGTTGGTGACCAACGACGCGAACAACTATCTGGTGGGCACCATCGCCGACCGGGTGGCCACCCGGGTCCAGCAGTCCGTGGGCTCCGAAGCGGGCAGCGACGCTGCGCGCCAACTGCTGCTGGGGCTGAGCACGGTGCACGACCGAACGGCACGGGCGGCCGACGGCGCGGGAGAACTGGCGAGCGGAGCGGGCGACCTCGACGCCGGGATTGAGGAGGCCCACCAGGGAGCCGAAAAACTGTCGACGGGTACCCACGAGCTGCTCACCTCGCAGCGGAAGTTGACCGACGGGGCCACGAGGCTGGCCGAGGGCGCGGGCCGGGTCTCCGCGGGCAGTCAACGACTCGCCGACGGGGTGGACGAACTGCGCGAGAAGACTGCGGATCTTCCCGCCAAGAGTAGGGAACTCGCCGAGGGCGCCGAACGGGTCGCGGCGGGCAACGCGGAACTGGCCGCCACGGCCGAACGACTCGGCGGCATCTCGCAACACCTCGTCGACAAGCTGGACGGGGCCAATGAGCGGATCGCGGACCGCCTGCGGGCGCTGGGCCTCGACGAACGGGAGATCGAGCGGATCACCGGCACGCTGGACGAACTGAACCAGCCACTCGACGAGACCAACAGCCGGGTGCGGCAACAGGTTTCCCGCGTGAACGAACTCGCCGACGGTGCCGAGCGGGTGGCGCACGGAGCCCGCCGCCTGGCCGACAGCGCCCCGGAACTGGCCAACGGCGTCGAGAAGCTCGACGCGGGCTCACAGCGTGTCACCGACGGCGCGAGCGAGCTCGATCGAGGGCTGGGCGAATTCGTGGCCAACCAGCGGCTGGCGGTCGCCGGAACCGAGAAGCTGGCCGGGGGCGCCGACGAGCTGGCGGCGGGAACGAGCAGGCTCGCCAACGGTGCCACGGAACTGGCGACGGGTTCGAACGAACTGGCCGACAGGTTGGCGAGCGGAGTGGACGAGATCCCGAACCCGGACAGCGGAGCACGGGAGGCCACGGCCGAAACCATCGGAGACCCGGTCGAGGTGAGCGAACGGGCGCAGACCAGTGCGGGCAGCTACGGCGCCGGGCTCGCGCCGTACTTCATGGGCCTGGCGTTGTGGATCGGCGGGTTCGTGCTGTTCCTGCTGCTGCGGCCACTGTCCAACCGGGCGCTGGCCGGCGGGGTCGCCCCGTGGCGCGTCGCGCTCGGTGGCTGGCTCCCCGCGGCGCTCGTGGGAACCGTGCAGGCCGTGCTGCTGTACGGGGTCGTGCGGTTCGGGGTCGGGATAGAGCCGGCCAGGCCGGTGGCCACCCTCGCGTTGCTGGTGCTGACCTCGTTGGCGTTCACCGCCGTGGTGCACTCGCTGAACGCGGCCTTCGGGCCACGCGGCAAGTTCCTGGCACTGGTGTTCCTGGTACTGCAGCTGGTCAGTGCCGGGGGAACCTTCCCGTGGCAGACGACACCGGCACTGCTGCACCCACTGCACCACCTACTGCCGCTGAGCTACGTCGTGGACGGCCTGCGACAGCTGCTCTACGGCGGTTCCCCGGAGAACGCGGCACACGCGGCCCTGGTACTGGGCAGTTACCTGGTCGGAGGGCTACTGCTGAGCACGGCGGCAGCGGCACGCCAGCGGGTGTGGACCGCGAAACGGCTGCGTCCGGAACTCGCCCTGTGACTCAGCACTGACCACGGCGTGACCGGTGCTCGCCCGTTCGGAGTGCTGTGAGGGATCGTCGTAACGGGCGACCTCGATGAGGTTCCCGTCCGGATCGCGCAGGTACAACGAGGTGATGGGGCCGTTGGTTCCGGTGCGGACCACGGGACCGGCCTCGATCCGCACGTCGTTGGCTCGCAGGTGCTCCTGGACGTCACCGAGCGCATCGCCGGTGAGCAGGCACAGATTCGCCGACCCGGGAACCGGGTGGGTGGCTGTGGGCTCCACCAGTTCACTGGCGGCGTGCAGTTTGATGGTCTGCTGCCCGAAACGCACCGCGCGCCGTTCCCCCTGGAACTTCACGGGCTCCATGCCGAGAATGTTCTCGTAGAAGTCCAGCGCACGATCGACATCGGCCACGGTAAGTACCAGGTGGTCCAGTCTGTCGACGTTGATCATGATCCTCCTTCGCCGACGCCAGGCACACTCCCCCAACACCACGCGTCGACACCGCGGTTTCTCGTGTCGTCCAACTACGTCGGCTCCCCGGCGATTTGTTTCCCCTGAACGAGTGAGCAGGCGGAACCCCCGACGGAGCCGGTACCGCCGACGCAGCAATGAATCCAGGGCAGCCTAACGGCAGCCGTTGATCGCCGAAGCAGCAGGCCGACACGGTTAAGTGTGTGCCAGCCGCGCCCGGAGCGGTAGGGGAACCGCCCGCCCCGACACGGAAGGCGGTTCCGCCACCGTTGGTGCCGAAGTGGCACCGAGTGAGCGCACAGTCCCTGCCGATGCTTTCCTGTCGTGTTGTCGACGAGCCCCGTCGGGCTGTCGACAGGCGAAGGTCTCCCCGGATCCTGAAGGTCTCGGAAAGGCCCACGCCTGCCCGCCCAAAAAACTTCGATCAGTGAGCGGCCGAGTCCCAGGAGACACCGGTACCGACCGAGACCTCCAGCGGAACGTCGAGTTCGGCGGCCGAGGTCATCTGTTCCCGGACCACACGCCGCACCGCCTCGGTCTCGCCCTCGGCCACCTCGATGATCAGTTCGTCGTGCACCTGCAGCAACATGCGGGAGGCCAGCCCCTCCTCCGCCAACGCGCGGTGCACTCCCAGCATCGCCACCTTGATGATGTCGGCCGCGCTGCCCTGGATGGGAGCGTTGAGGGCCATGCGCTCGGCCATCTCGCGACGTTGCCGATTGTCGCTGGTCAGGTCCGGAAGATACCGGCGCCGTCCCAGGATCGTGGCGGTGTAGCCGTCCTTGCGCGCACGCTCGAGGATCTCGTGCAGATAGTCACGTACGCGCCCGAAGCGGGCGAAGTAGGCCTCCATCTGCTGTTTGGACTCCTCGTTGGAGATCTGCAGCTGCTGGGCCAGTCCGTAGGCGGAGAGGCCGTAGGCAAGGCCGTAGGACATGGCCTTGACCCGCCTGCGCAGCTCCTGATCCACCTCGTCGATGGGAACCCCGAAAGCCTGCGCCGCGACGTAGTTGTGCAGATCCTCGCCGGTGCGGAATGCCTCGATCAGCCCTTCGTCACCGGAGAGGTGGGCCATGATCCGCATCTCGATCTGGCTGTAGTCCGCGGTCAGCAGGGTCTCGTAGTTACTCCCCACCACGAACACCTCGCGGATGCGGCGGCCCTCCTCGGTGCGGATCGGGATGTTCTGCAGGTTGGGCTCGGTCGAGGACAATCGTCCGGTGGAGGCGATCATCTGGTTCAACGTGGTGTGGATCCGGCCGTCGGAAGCCACCGCCTTGTCCAGCCCTTCCACCGTGGTCTTGAGCTTGGTGGCGTCCCGGTGCTCCAGCAGGTGCCGCAGGAAGGGGTGCTCGGTTTTGTCGTAGAGCCCCTGCAACGCCTCCGCGTCGGTGGTGTAACCGGTCTTGGTGCGCTTGGTCTTGGGCATGCCCAGCTCGTCGAACAACACGGTCTGGAGCTGTTTCGGCGAACCGAGATTGATCTCCTTGCCGATCACGGCGTAAGCGTCCTCGGCCGCCTGCTTGACTCGCGCGGAGAACCTGGACCCCAGTTCGGCGAGCCGATCCTGGTCGACCGCGATCCCGGCGCTCTCCAGGTCGGCCAGCACCAGCAGCAGCGGCAGTTCCAGATCGGTGAGCAGCCCGCGGTTCTCGATCGCACGCAGCTGCTGGTCCAGCGCGTCGGCCAGTTCCAGCACCGCCTTCGCCCGGGTCAGTTCCGCGGCGGCGGCGTTCTCCCTGACCTGCTGTTCGTCCTCCAGCAGCGAGAGCTGACCGCTGCCGTCGCCCTGGTCGACGGTGAGATCGCGCTGCAGGTAGCGCACCACGAGGTCGGGAAGATCGAAGGAACGCTGCCCCGGACGAACCAGGTAGGCGGCCAGTGCCGTGTCGCTGGTGAGCCCACCGAGCGACCAGCCACGCTCGCGGATCGCGTGCAGCGCCCCCTTCGCGTCGTGCGCGGCCTTGGAAACAGTCGAATCGGCCAACCACTCCGCGAACGCCGCATCGTCGTCCGAGGTCAACGCGGTGACGTCGACGTAGACTCCCTGCCCGGAAGCGTTGGCCACCGCGATTCCGGTGAGATCACCGCCGTTCCGGGACGAACTCCCGGAACAGGCCAGCCCCACGCGTGAACCGTCCCGTGCGTGACGGTCCAGCCAGGTGCGCAGCGCACCTGGTTCGACGATCCCGCCGGACACCTCGAATCCCTCCACGACCTCCGGCTCCTCGGTCGACAGGGTGGCGAACAGTCGGTCACGCAGTACCCGGAACTCCAGATCGTCGAACACCCGGTGCACCGCGTCCCGGTCCCACTGCCCCATCCGCAGGTCCTCGGGCCCGGAATCGAGCGTGACGTCGTCGACCAGCTGGGTCAGCTGCCGGTTGAGCAGCACTTGGGCGATGTTGTCCCTCAGCTTCTCCCCTGCCTTGCCCTTGACCTCGTCGGCCCTGTCCACGAGGCCGGAAAGCGAGCCGAACTGCTGTATCCACTTGGTGACCGTCTTCTCACCCACCCCGTCGATCTTGGGTAGGTTGTCGGACGGATCGCCGCGCAGCGCCGCGAAATCGGGGTACTGCACCGGGGTGAGCCCGTACTTCTCCTCGACCGCCTCGGGCGTGAAACGGGTCATCTCGGAGACGCCCTTGCTGGGGTAGAGCACGGTCACGTCCCGGCTGACCAGCTGCAGCACGTCCCGGTCCCCGGTACAGATGCTGACCCCGAAGCCGGAGCCCACAGCCTGTCCGGTCAGGGTCGCGATAACGTCGTCGGCCTCGTAGTTCTCCCTACTCAGAACCGGTATGTTCAGCGCACCGAGCACTTCTTGGATCAGGCTCACCTGGCCGCGGAACTCTTCGGGAGTCGAACCGCGGTTGGCCTTGTAATCGGGAAAGGTCTCGGACCGGAAGGTTTGCCGCGACACGTCGAAGGCCACCCCGAGATGTGTGGGCTGCTCGTCCCGTAGCAGGTTGATCAGCATCGAGGTGAAGCCGTAGACCGCGTTTGTGTGCTGTCCGGTGCCCGTCTGGAAGTTCTCCTTGGGCAGTGCGTAGAACGCTCGGTAGGCCATGGAATGGCCGTCGATCAGCAGCAGGCGTCGGTGCTCGGATGCCATCACGGCATGCGAGTCTAGGCTTACCCCCCGACAGTGGTCGCGTGCAGGGCAGGAGTGTGAACAGTGACCGAGAACACCGATATCACGTCGCTGAACGGCGCGGAGGCGCTGGAGGCGATGTCGACGGTTCCGCCCGAGGAACAGCTGGGGAGCCGGATGGGCATAGCGGTGACCGAGTACGCCCCCGATCGTGTGGTCGGAACCATGCCGGTGGCCGGAAACCGGCAGCCCTACGGGCTGCTGCACGGTGGCGCCAACGCGGTACTGGCCGAGCAGCTCGGCTCCGTCGCGGCGGCACTGCACGCGGGAGCGGATCGGATCGCGGTGGGCCTGGAACTGTCGTGCACGCACCACCGGGCCGCGACCGAGGGAACGGTGACGGGGGTGGCGACGCCGCTGCACCGGGGTGGTGCCACGGCCACGTTCGAGATCGTCATCACCGACGAGCGCGGCAAGCGCACCTGCTCGGCGCGGTTGACCTGCGTACTGCGCGACAAACCGCCCGCGAACTGAAGGGGAGCCGGAACGGACGCAGCGCCCCGAACTGGGGCCTGTGCTCCGCGGTCGAGCCGCCTGGCCCCGGAAGACGTCAGGCGGCGCCGCGACGGATCCGGTGGTTCGAGCGGGCGCGGTACCCGCCGGTGGTCATTCCCCCGTGTCCATGCTGTCGAGCACGGCCTGGGCCACCGCCTTCATCGTGGTGCGCCGGTCCATGGCGGTTCGCTGCAACCAGCGGAACGACTCGGGCTCGGACATGTCGTGGTTGCTCATCAGCAGTCCCTTGGCCCGCTCGATCGTCTTTCGCGACTCCAGCCGCTCGGAGAGGCTGGCGGCCTCGGCCTCCAGAGCCTGCACCTCGGTGAACCTGGAGACCGCGAGCTCGATGGCGGGAACCAAGTCCCGCTTGGCGAAGGGTTTCACCAGGTAGGCCATGGCCCCGGCGTCCTTGGCCCGCTCCACGAGGTCGCGCTGACTGAAGGCGGTGAGGATCACCACGGGGGCGATACGCTCGCCCGCGATGGAGGAAGCGGCCTCGATGCCGTCCATCTTCGGCATCTTGACATCCAGGATCACCAGATCGGGGCGCAGCTCCTCGGCGAGGCGCACCGCCTCCTCGCCGTCACCGGCCTCACCGACGACCTGATATCCCTCCTCGCGAAGCATCTCCACCAGATCGAGCCTGATCAGCGCCTCGTCCTCGGCCACGAGCACACGGTGCTGAGTAGCGTTCGTCGCACTCGCCGCGTTCGGCTCCTCGGCAGCCGGCGTGGTCACCGGATCCTCCTGGATGAGTCTCGGGTCCGCCGATGCGGTCGCATCGGAGACTGCAGCTTATCGTCCTGCGCACCCCCACCACAGCGGCAGGGGCCGCACGAACGGGATCTCGCGTGGGGCATGTCAGGCGGGTGAGGTGAGGGGATTCCGCCGGGCGGAGCAGCTTGGTCCGGCCGGGCCGCACCGGAGGACGGAGCCCCGACCTCGGGACACGAGGAGGGCGCACACCCCACTGTCGAGCGATGATCACCCCTGCCGTATGCTGTATGCAGCAGCGGCCCCCGTAGCCCAATAGGCAGAGGCGGCGGACTCAAAATCCGTGTAGTGTCCGTTCGAGTCGGACCGGGGGCACCCTTCCTACCAGCCGAAAACGGCCGCTGCGCTGGGATGACGCGAACAGCGGCCGATCACGGTTCCTGCGTGTGACGCGATTTTCCGGTAGTTCGGCTGCGTCGTGGTAAGTGCTGTGCAACCTACGCCCCGGGCCCGGATGCGGCGAGCTCGATCAGGACGAATCGATGTTGGCCGCCCGGAACCGTTGTGCCGCCACCGCCTCGGTGTACTGCTCAGTGGTGAGATCGTTCTCAACGATGCCCAACGAGTTCAGCACCGTGCGCACCACCGCCAGTCCGGCCGGGACCTCCTCCGTCCGGCCGACCTGGGTTTCGACTTCGAGGAAAGTTCCCTCCAGCTCGGGAACGTGCACCAGAGTCGCGAGCAGCTCGTAGCCGCTTTCGGTGAACCGGTAGTTGCGGCAATGCTTGCTGAACGCGATTCGTTCGATCAGTCCGAGACCGCTCAACAGCGCTGCTACAGCAACCCCATCGGCAACCTCGGTCTCGTACTCGGGTTTGGAGCCGCTGGTGTGCACGGCGGGTTCCTTGAAGGTCAACACGGTTTTCGCGGAGCCTTCATCCGCCACGGTCCGCAGCCGCACCTCGTAGTCTTGGGCGGTTAGTTCTCCGGTCGGCTGGTCGAAGTACCGATCCCGGTAGGTCTGCACCTGTTCCGCAGCGCGCGAGGCCAATCGCTCGCGTACCGCATCCGGATGGCGGACATGCGCTTTCAGCTCGGCCTCTACTGCCACGGTGACTCCCTACACGATCCGAACGGCCTGGTTGCGCAGCTCACGGGTGAATCTGCGAAAACCTCGGTGTAACGCGCCGTGCGAACTTTCCGCAATCTTGTACATGCGTGAAGTGTGTCCTTCGTGGTTCTCGCCGAAGGCGGACACGAACTGAACATCGTCCAGAGTCAGCACTCGCCAAGTCGGGAGCATGTCGTAGAAATACACTCGCACATCAGTGTGCGCGCTCAGCTCTTCGAGACGCGCGACGCTGAGCTCTATACCTGATTTGAACACTCCCCAGCTCTCGCCGACCTCTCTGGCACGACGTTGCGCTGCCTCACCATTCGGGTCAAGCAACACAGCACTCACTGTGGGGCAACCACGACTGACGACTGACCGAAGCAGGGAATCATTCATCGCGACAATGCCCAGCCCGCGCACCGCCACAATCTCTATCATGCTCGCGGTGGCAGCCGCCCGCTGAATATCCGAGACGGCACTGGACTGTGATGGAAACGTCGCCAGCAGTTCCGCTTGGCCAGCTGTTCCCAAGTGATCCACTCCCGAAGGGCGTACTGGTGCCAACCCGAACAGAACTCGCACCTCGTCAGGCATATTCAGCCCATCGGCGATGCGTTCGTAGACGTCGAAGGCGGTAATTCGACGTGAGCCATTCACGATCTCACTGACACGTCCTTGAAGGATGTCAGTGGCACTGGAAAGCTGAGACTGCGTAGCTCCGGCCGAACGTTGCAACACGCGGAAAAGCTCTCCGACATCACGATCGCGGCACGCTTTCCGCAGGTCGTCGCGTTTCCACACCGGTTCAGGAACATTGAGCGAGTTCCACACGAGCGTGATCTTCTCACCATGAGAACCCCGGGTTGGAATTGGGAGGCCCCCGCACGGTGCCGATGCTGGAAGTGATGAAAGCGGCAATGGCGCACATCTGCCGGGGACCGGCCCGCTCGGTGTTGGAGGAGATGGAGCACGACATGCTCGACATGGACCCCTCGGAGGACAGGCACACGGTCTATTGGTTCACACCCGAGGGAGATGACTCCAACACGCGATGTTGACGCAGCCTCCCGAAGAGGGCGGGCCGGTCGACACGCTCGGCGGACACGGCTCCCGCGCGGTTCCCCCGAACTCCGACACCCCGATGCGCCCCACCCAGCAGTTTCACTCCTAGTGCTTCGACACCTATCTGCACTTGCCCACGCCCACCCACAGCTGGAAGCCCACGGAGCGACCCTCATGACGACGACACAAACGCGTCACTACTGGCTGCCGATTCCGGACAGAACCGGTTATCGCTGGACCCGCCACGCCTTTCGGGGCAAGCCGTGGGACGGGCGCACCCCCGACACGTCGGTGTGCAACGTCCCGTGCCCCATGGCCCAACCCAGTGAACTCGACTGGGTGCAGTCGCCCACCTGCCAGGACTGCACCAGGATCCTGCTGGCCGAACAGACCACCTGAACTCGACGACTCCTGCTCGTCCCCCTGCTCCTCGCTGAAACCCCACGAAAGGAGAAAGGCTTGGCTCCCCCCTTCCCACGTGAAGCCCGGTGCATCCGCGAGGCCCTGAACCGCACCGACCCGCAACGACGTGCCGAGTTCGACCGCGACTTCCAGGAAGCGCTGCGAAAAGTCGCCGAGGACTACAACACCGGTCACATCGACACCGTGCTCGACGACTGGTGGGGCACGGCCATCCTCGCCGAATACCCACCCACCGAGGAAGAAGAAGCGATCAAAGCTCGCGCCGACCGCGGTGACTTCTCCGGTCTGATCCGAGTCGACGAAACCGGCCTCGAATGGCGTCAGGACGCACACGGCAACCTGTGGCGCACCGACGACAACGGCGAGCTGTGGCGGGAGACCTCCGATGGCAAACGGGAAAAAGTCGAGGCGAACACGACTCCGGAGGAGAACTGATGGCTCGTCACTTCATCCAATGGAGCGATGTTCCCCGAGAAGCGTATCGGGCGCTGCCAACCAAACAGCGCAAAGCCGTCGACAAGCGCATGGAGCAGATCGCGGAAAACCCTCGGGACGACAGCAGATACGACAAGAAGACGGACCGATGGAGCACCACCGCTGACAACGGCGCCATCCTGATCGTGTTCGCACTCCACGACGAGACCCTGCGCATCACCATCCTGCGCCTGTTCTGACAGCTCCCTGACGCCTTCGCGCTCGGCCGCTCGTGTGCGAGCGGCCGAGCGCGAATTCTGCGGTTGTTCCCGGCTCGGTGCGGGGCTGTGCGGATATTCACGACACATACACGGCGGTTTTCGCCTTATGTATCGCCCGGTGCTTCCAGGAGCTTCTGAATCCGGTTTCGTGCCGCTTCTCCGCTGCCCGGTCAGCACCTCGACGTAGATCCGGAGAGGCACGTTGACGCTGTGTCCGGCCCATTCGACCACCTGGGTGGTACTCCGGCGACCGGCCAGGTGGGCACGGAGCATCCGAAGCTCATAGCCCCTCAGAGCACTGTTCCCACAGCCACTTCGGTGGCCCGTACACCGCACGCACGGTCAACTCGGTTATCTCCCCTTCGCCCGCGGCTCCGAACGGGCTCCAGCGAATCACTGTTTCCTCATTCGTATCCGTTCCCCAGGGGCGGGTCGAGC
The DNA here is from genome assembly GCF_051225635.1 of Actinopolyspora sabaoui. Classification (NCBI taxonomy): domain Bacteria; kingdom Bacillati; phylum Actinomycetota; class Actinomycetes; order Actinopolysporales; family Actinopolysporaceae; genus Actinopolyspora; species Actinopolyspora sabaoui. The sequence goes on from NZ_JBMIHH010000003.1 coordinate 108,587, forward strand.
TGCGCCATACCCCACCGTCGAGTGTGTTCATCAGTCCATCCAGTACTCGATGGTGATCCCGCTCGAAGGTGTGCATCGACACCTGGGCTCGGTGCTTACCGGTATCGCTCTCACTCGTCTCCTCAGGAATCGCCCACGTCTTTCCCTCGGAAACACTGGACCGGATGTCGTCCAGCAGGATCCGAAGCGCATCCTCGGCAACAGCGCCCTGGGAACAACGCACCTCGGCGTTGACTAGGAGCCAGACCTGCCCCAGGACCCCCTGCAAGCCACTGAACACTTCGACAAATTCGGATAGCTGCTCATCGGTAAAGTTGTCGTCCGGCTGGTCATCCTCTTCGGGATCGTCATCCGTCTCGAAACGTGAGGTCTCGTTGTCGACGATTCCGAGCGGGTCGGCACCGAGCCGCACGTAGATTCCCTCGAACCGGCGGACACCCTTCGGTGCCGCCGCACCTTGCGGACTCCGCACCACTCCGATCGATTCGCGAGACCACTGTTCGACGATCGCGCTGTCCTCCGGAATCCCGAAGAAGCGGGCCGTATCCCGTCCCGCGGACAGCACCAGCTCTTCTTGAGTCGCACTCGCGTCACTCGCGCCGGTGCCCAGCAGTGCCGCGTGATAACCGTCCTCCGCACGAGCACCGGCCGGTAGTAGTTCGACCGCGTTCCCGTCCCATTCGTACAGCGGCTGTCGTATCAACCCGACGGCGGTGGTCAGATCCGCGGTCGCGAGCCACAGCTGGAGGCGAACCACTACCTCGTCCGGCTGGTCTGCGGCATCCGCGAACACCGAATGCACCCGCACCGAATCGTAGGTCTCACGTCTCCGGAACGGATAATCCGCTTCCGGGTAACCCTCACGTGCGTGCTTCGCGGTGAAACCGGATATCGACGACACGCACACCCCCAGTTTCGGGAAAAACCGAGGTGGAGCCACCAGATCGGCGAAGGATTCACCCTCGTCGTCTTCCTCGCCCCCGATAATCCTGTACCGGTCTTCCGAGAACCTGAACTTCTCGAGAGCCGGACAAGCAGCGGCGAGGAACGAATCGCCGATCGAGGACCGCCAATCACGGGACGTCACCGAAGTAACGACGGAGCTGTAACCCGGCCCGCCCTCCTCGATTCCCCTCGATTCCGTACGAAGCGTCGAGCAACCCAACATTTCGGCGATCGAACAAGATCTTTCCAGTGCTTCGGTGATCGTGTCGGCATCGACATCGAGGGAAACCGAAGTCACCATGTCGTTTTCGTCGAAGTGCATTTCACCCCCGAAGTACTCCCCTCGCTCCGCGTGCCATGTTCACCTTTCCGGCGTTTTTCCACGCGGGACAACCTATACCGGCCGGTAGATGTCGGACAAAATCTTTTCGGTGGAGCCGCACGCCGAACACCGGACACCCCTCGACCGGGCGGCACGCCGAGATGTACGGTCAAACTTGGTCATTCGCCCAAGACGATCGCCCAACTGATCAAGCGAGGTAGATGACAGCATGGCCGAATCGGCGAAGGACCGAGGTCGCGAAGCGCGCGGACGGTTGTTGCGCGCGGCGGCGGGGCTGATCACCGAACGCGGTTGGAACGGGGTGAGCACTCGCTCGGTGGCCGAACGGGCCGGAGTGACCGCCGGAATAGTGCACTACCACTTCGACTCGGTGAACGCGCTGCTGACGGAAACGGCCGTCGCGACGATGCGTGAAGCAACCGCGTGGCTGAAGACCGCCCTCGAACAGGTGAGTAGCGCGGACGAGGCGCTGACGACCCTGTTGGCCGCGCTGGACTCCTACGGCGGAAACGATCCGGAATCCGTGCTGTTCGTGGAGGCCTACCTCGCCGCTACCCGCGAGCCCGAATTACACGAGCGGATCGCCGCCGTGCTCACCGAACTTCGCACGGCACTGACCGACCGGTTCACCGCACACGGAATCACCGACGCCGAAACCACCGCCGCGGTAGTGGTCGCGAGCCTCGACGGCCTGGTGATGCACCGCGCCCTGAACCCCGCACTTACCCCCGGAACCGTCCGACCCGTGCTGCGCAGGCTGCTCATCACCGAACACCACAGCGAGGGCGATCGACGACACCACGAAACCGCCGACGACGCCACCACCGACAGGGGAGATCAACAGTGAAGGCGATCATCTGCGGAGCGGGCATCGCCGGGCTGACGCTGGCACGAGAGTTGTGCGAACGGGGCTGGGAAGTGGTGCTGCTGGAGCGCTCACCCGCTCCACGCACCCAGGGCTACATGATCGACTTCTTCGGTCCGGGCTACGACGCCGCCGAGACGATGGGGTTGTTGCCGCGACTGCACGAACTGGCCTATCGGGTCCCGGAGGCGTGTTTCGTCGACCGGAACGGCCGGACCCGCGCCCGGGTCGACTTCGAGCGGTTCACCGAGGCGTTGAGCAGTCGCATGGTGAACATCCTGCGGCCCGACCTGGAACGCGCACTGCGGGAAAACCTGCCTGCCGAGGTGGATCAGCGGTTCTCGACCGGTCCCGCCCACATCGCCAACCGATCCGACGGGGTGCGCGTCACGCTGACCGACGGTCGAGAACTGGACGCGGACCTGCTCGTCGGCGCGGACGGGGTGCATTCCACGGTACGAACGCTGGTGTTCGGCGAGGAGCGGAACCACCTGCGATATCTCGGTTTCCACACCGCCGCGTTCACCTTCCACGACCCCGAGATCCACGCGAGGCTGGGCGATCGGTACTTCCTCACCGACAGCGTCGACCGCCAGATCGGCCTGTACGGGCTGCGCGACGAAAAGGTGGCGGTGTTCGCGGTTCACCGGACGAACGAACCGACACTGCCCGCCGATCCCCGCGCCGCCCTGCTCGACCACTACAGCTCGCTTGGCTGGCTGGTTCCCGATGTGCTGCGCCGGTGCCCAGCGGCCGAGGACGTGTACTACGACCAGGTGGCGCAGATCGAGACGCACCGCTGGCACAGCGGTCGCGTGGTGCTGGTCGGTGATGCCTGCTATGCCGTGTCGCTGCTGGCGGGCCAGGGCGCGTCACTGGGGCTGGCCGGTGCGTACGTTCTCGCCGACCGGCTGCGGCGTGCCGCGTCGGTCGAGGACGGGCTCGAGGAGTACGAACAGCTGTGGCGACCGGTGGTCGAGGAGAAGCAACGGACCGCACGCAGCGGGGTGCGCTGGTTCCTGCCGCACACCAGCACGCAACTGACACTGCGCCGCATCGCGCTCGGACTGGCCCGACTGCCCGGAGTCGGTCGCTTCATCGCGAAATCACAGACGGGCAAGCCGGTAACGACCATCACCGAACTCAACCGGCAGGGTGGCACCACCGGTTTCTCGGCGCGACGGTGAGCGATGCACGGGAATCGGAGACCGCGAGGACCACGGAGACACGGCGGAGTCCGCAGGTGTCCGGAACCGTGACGGGAGCACTCTAGAATTCCCGTCGGCACGAGCGGACCGACTTCGGGAAGGACCCAGTGAGCCAGCAGGAGCCCAATCCCCCGCGAGCAGCGCAACCACAACCACGTCTGATGCGACAGGAGGGGGTGCGGCGCTCGGAGGTCGCGCCGATCGAGCTCTTCTTCGACCTGGTCTACGTCTTCGCGATCGTGCAGGTCTCGCACACGCTGCTGTCCCACCTCAGCTGGTTGGGAGTGCTGCAAGTGGCCCTGCTCTTCGGGGCCGTGTGGTGGGCCTGGAACTACTCGGCCTGGGCGATGAACTGGCTGGATCCGAGCAGCGGACTCGTGCGGGTCCTCAACGGGCTGCTGATGCTCGCCGCACTGGGCATGTCGCTCGGGTTGCCACACGCCTTCGCCGAGGACGGCCTGTTGTTCGCCCTTTGTTACGTGGGCGCCCAGGTGGGACGGGCGGCGTTCATGGCCGTGGCGCTGCGTGGGCACGTACTCGGCAAGAACTACACGAACCTGCTCGCCTGGAGCACCTCGGCCGGCGTGCTCTGGCTCGTCGGCGCGTTTCTCGACCCCACCGCACGGCTGATCGTCTGGCTGGTCGCACTGGTCGTGGACGTGGCTGCCCCACGATTCGAGTTCCGCTTCCCCGGTCTGGGAACCGCGCCGATGCACACCTGGCCCACCGACCCCGAGCACCTCGCCGAACGCAACCGTGGAGTCTTCATCATCGCGCTCGGCGAATCCATCCTGATCATGGGATTCACGCTCTCCGAACTCGAGCCGATCACCGTCCGCGCGATCGTGGCGACCCTGCTCGGTTTCGTCGGGTTGTTCGTGTTGTGGTGGGCTTACTTCGCACTGGCCGGGCAGGACACACAGGCGAGCAGGGGCGACGCGAGCACCAGCGCGCTGCGTTCGGCGTTCGCCTACGCCCACGCGCTGATGGTGGCGGGGGCGATAGTCGTTGCCGTCTCGATCGAGCTGCGCATCAGCCATGCCGAGACCGATCCGGCGGTGGTGCTGACCACTGTGGGAGGTCCACTGGTCTATCTGGCGGGTAACATCCTGTTCCTTCGTTCGCGGAGCGGTTCGGTGGCCCGCGCCCGTTACGTGGCAGCGGTGGCCCTGCTCGTCGTCGGTGTAATCGGGCTGGCACTCGGCCACACGATCCCTTCGCTCGCCGTCGGACTGGCCACCGTGGCGGTCATGGGGACGCTGGCGGTAGTCACCCAGCTCACGTCGAAGTCGAGTTCCTCGGAGACAGCGGCCTGACCGGACCTTCCGGCCCGAAGAGGACGTGAGCCGGGAACGGTCTTTCCGGTACGGCCATCTCGCCCGCGTCCGGCGTTCACCTGCTCAACTCCCCCAGCGTCCTTTTTCGCGGTTCACAGGCCAATCCGCGATGGCCCGGTAGCCGCAGAGCCCGCTCGGAGCGCGACGCGGTGCCCGGAGAAGCGAGCGGTCGACCTCTGGCACCGTTCGACACGATTCTCCATTGACGTGATACCGATCACTGTCTACTGTGCTATCGAAGCGCTTCGAAAAGCGGAAGTTCGCTCGGTGCGGATGAGAACAACTTATGCCAACGATCGCCGATCTCGCCCGGCAAGCCGGCACACCGATGAGCACCACGTCCTCCGTCACCAGCGGAGAGCGCTCCGTTCCGGAGAACACGGGCAACGGTGCGGCACGGATTGTTCACCGCTCGTCGCATATGCCCCGGCAGAGCGCACGGACGCCTGAATCCCGCTACGACGTAAGCGTCGTTGAGCTTCCGCCCCAGCAGCGAGGAGAACGTGCCGGGGACGGCGGATCACGCGGGAACGCGGGCTCGCCCCAGGGGCCTCGCGGGCTCACCCGGGCGAACGAGGCGACGCCCCCCCCCCACACCTCGCGACCGACAGGAACGCCACGGGACCGGAAGAAGGTGGCAACGGTGCGATTATCGGCAAGCATAATCGAATCGCTTCGACAACCTCGCTTCGGACGAAGCGGACTCGACCGTACGGCGGAAAACGGGAAGGCGGCGGAGGGATCGGGCGAACCCGGGCCACGCGGCCCTGGGGCGCCCCGTTCGAGAGCCAGGGTGATCACCATCGGTCTGGCACTGCTGCTGGTCACGGCGGGCTGCACGGGGGGAGTTGGCTCCCGTCCCGCCGACGTGGTGGTCGAGCTCGACCACTACACCAGCTCCGAGGCCAGCAGGCAGTTCCGATCGGTACTGGACCGGTGCGCCGAACGGTTCGGGCTGCGCATCCGCAGGCAGAACGTCCCGGTGGACCAACTGATGCCCAAGGTCCTCCGGGACGCCACGGCCCATTCCCTCCCCGACCTGTTGTTCGTGGACAACCCCGATCTGAAGACCGTGGCCAAAACGGGAGCGCTCACCGAGCTGGGCCAGTACGGGCTCAGCGGCGAGGGGTTCTATCCCGGAATCGTCGAGGCCGGTAGTTATCAAGGCAAGCTCTACGGCCTGGCACCCGGTGTGAACGGCCTCGCGCTGTTCTACAACCGCACCATGTTCGAACGGGCCGGGCTGGAACCACCGGAAACCTGGCAGGAGATGCGCGGCGCGGCCAGGGAGTTGACCGAGGGGTCGACTCACGGAATCGCGTTCTCGGCGATCGCCTCCGAGGAGGGGTCCTGGCAGTTCGAACCCTTCCTGTGGAGCAACGGAGGCGAACTCGACTCCCTGGACTCGCGACGGGGCGTCGAGGCGCTGCGATTCTGGTCCGGTTTGGTCGAGGACGGCCTGGCGTCGAGATCGGTCGTCAACTGGAACCAGAACGACGTCATCGACCGCTTCGCCAGCGGAAACGCCGCTATGATGATCAACGGTTCCTGGTCGCTGTCCTCCTTGGACGATTCCGGAGTGGACTACGGCATCGTCACGATCCCGACACCGAGTCCGGACATCGCTCCGAAGGTACCGCTGGGCGGTGAGGTCGGCGCGATCCCGGAGACCACACCGAAGCGGCAGCGGAACGCCGCGCGGGTGCTGGGCTGCATGCTCGAACGGGACAACATGCTGGATTGGACGAGCGACCACGCCTACGTGCCGGCACGAACGACGGTGGCCGAGCAGTACGCCGAGGATCGTCCCGTCATGAAGCCGTTCGTCGAGGAGGTGGCCACCGGCCGGGCCCGTACCGCCGAGCTGGGGCCACGCTACCGCGAGGTCTCACAGGGATTGGCCGACGCGATCCAGGCCACGATCGCGGGATCGACCAGCCCACGAAAAGCATTGGAACGGGCGGCACGCATCGCGGCGAACGCGGACTGACGTCGACGGTTTCGAGTGGATGGTTGCCATGACGACGAATACGCGAACGACGAGCGAAACCAGCAGACCGCTACCCAACCGCCGAAAAACGGGCGGCAATCGCGAAGGTCTGGTCAAGTGGACCTTCGTCCTGCCGATGATGCTGTTTCTCCTGCTGTTCTTCTGCTATCCGGTACTGCGGAACCTGACGATGAGCTTCCAGCAGTGGACCGTCGCCTCGTTCTACGAGGGCGGTTCCCCGTTCGTGGGGCTGGAGAACTACATCGCGCTGGTCACCGATCCGATCTTCGGTAAAGCGGTGTTGAACACGGCTCTGTTCACCGCGGGATCGTTGTTGTTCCAGTTCGTGATCGGACTGGGGCTGGCGGTGTTCTTCCAGCGGCGTTTCCCGCTCAGCGGAACGTTGCGCGGTTTGATGCTGCTGCCGTGGTTGTTGCCGCTGGTGGTTTCCGGCGCGGTGTTCCGCTGGATCTACGACGAGGGCTTCGGGGTGCTCAACCAGCTGCTGCTGGGGTTGCACCTGATCTCGGATCCGATTCCCTGGCTGTCCAGCACCCAGTACGCACTGACCTCGGCGATCATAGCCAACATCTGGGTCGGTGTGCCGTTCAACCTGGTCATCCTGCACAGCGGACTGCAGGCTGTGCCCGCTTCACTGTACGAGGCGGCGGCCCTGGACGGGGCGGGGCCGTGGCAACGGTTCCGAATGATCACCCTTCCGCTGTTGCGCCCGGTGATCGCCATCGTACTGATGCTGGGTCTGATCTACACCCTCAAGGTGTTCGACATGATCATGATCCTCACGGGTGGTGGCCCCGCCAACGCGAGCGAAACGCTGACCACCTGGTCGTTCGCCCTCTCGTTCGAGGAGTTCGACTTCGGGCAGGGAGCGGCGGTGGGCAACCTGCTCATCGTGATCGCGCTGGTGTTCGCGTTGTTGTACCTGCGTTCCATCCGGAACACGTTCAGTTCACAGGGAGAGCGAGGATGACCACCACGCGACGGGTCCTGAACACCGCTGTCGGAATCGTACTGGTGCTCGTGTTCCTCGCGCCGGTCTACTGGATGGTCAACGTTTCGCTGCAGAGCAGCGACGCGTTGCTACGGACACCTCCCGCCTGGTTCCCGTTCGACCCGACCTGGAGCGGTTACGCCGAGGCCCTCCGCACGCAGGGTTCGCATCTGGTGACCAGCCTGGTGATCGCGTTGGGAACCGTGGTGTTCACGCTGGTTGTGAGCGCGCCGGCCGCCTACGCCCTCGCACGGTTCCGGCTGCGCGGCACGCTCGCGCTGGTGCTGGTCGTGCTCCTGGTGCAGATGGTGCCCGGAATCGTGATGGCCAACTCGCTGTATCCGATCTTCAGTGGGGTCGGGCTGCTGGACAGCTATCCCGGCATGATCCTGGCCGATTCGACGCTGACCGTCCCGTTCGCGGTGCTGATACTGCGCACCTTCATGAGCGGGGTGCCCGGCGAACTGATCGAGGCGGCCCGGGTGGACGGTTGCGGCCAGTGGCGCACTTTCGGGTCCGTCGTGCTTCCGGTGTGCCGCAACGCGGTGATCACGGCAGGGCTGTTCAGTTTCCTGTTCGCCTGGGCCGATTTCCTGTTCGCCGTCAGCTTCACCACCGGCAACACCATTCAACCGATCACGGTGGGGATCTATCGCTTCGTGGGGAACCAGACGACGAACTGGAACGGCGTCATGGCCACCGCCGTACTCGCGTCGATTCCCGCCGCCGTGCTGCTGCTGACGGCACAACGCTACGTCGCGGCGGGGATCACCGGGGGCGGCGTGAAGGAATGACATATCGAGGTTCGCGGAAGCGGATCGTTCCGCGCCCCGGACGACCGGCTCCCGGAGCTCTGCGACACCACCGAGCCCTACCCGGCCCCGGCCCGGGTAGGGGCGCGATCGACCCGGCTACAGGAAGGCGGAATCATGCGAGGTGCCCACGAGAGCAACGGGGCATTGGAATGGAACCACGGCCAGGAGACCGTTCGGATCGAACCGTGGGGACGGGACAGCCTGCGGGTGCGAGCCGGATTCGCTCCGCTGGTCGACGATCTGCCCGGGGCACTCGTCGAACGTCCCGAGTCCGGCGAGGTTCCCGAGATCACCGTCGAGGACTCCCTCGCCCGGATCACCAACGGTGCGCTGGCGGCCGAGATCGACACGGCGGGAATGCTGCGTTTCGTCGACACGGGCGACGGCACGGAACTGCTGGCCGAGCAACCCGCGCACTTCTGGTGGCCCGGACCGCGACTGTACGGCTCCAGTTCGGGCAACAGCAGGCGCATGGAGCAGTGTTTTCGGGCCTACGACGGGGAACGGATCTACGGACTGGGGCAGCACACGCACGGACTGCTCGACCAGAAAGGGACCGTGCTGGATCTGGTGCAGCGCAACGCCGAGGTCTCCATTCCCTTCCTGCTCTCCAGCAGGGGGTACGGCTTGCTGTGGAACAACCCGGCGGTCGGCAGGGTCGAGTTCGCGCACAACGGGACCAGGTGGGTGGCCGACAGCACCAGGCAGCTGGACTACTGGGTCACCACTGGTCGTACGCCCGCCGAGCTGCTGGGGAACTACACCGAGGCCACGGGCCGCCCCCCGATGCTGCCGGAGTGGGCCGCGGGGTTCTGGCAGAGCAAACTGCGGTATCGCTCCCAGGAGGAGCTGCTGGAGGTGGTCCGGGAGTACCGGCGTCGCGAACTGCCACTTTCGGTGATCGTCTCGGACTTCTTCCACTGGACCCACCTCGGCGAATGGAAGTTCGACCCGGCGGAGTACCCGGACCCGGCAGCCATGCTGCGCGAGCTCGACGAGGCCGGAGTGCGCCTGATGGTCTCGATCTGGCCCTCGGTCAACCCGCTCAGCGAGAACTTCGAGCGAATGCGGCAGGAGGGGTTGCTGGTCGAGACCGAGGCCGGAGTGCCGTACCACGCACCATGGCGGGACAAGGGGTTCGACGTCGAGATGCCCGTGGCCTTCTACGACGCCACGAATCCCCGGGCCCGACGGTTCGTCTGGGACCGGGCGCGGGAGCACTACTACGACCTGGGAGTGCGGGTTTGGTGGTTGGACGCCTGCGAACCGGAGATCCGCCCCGGCACTCCGGAGAACCTGCGGTTCGCGGAGGGACCCGGCCGGGAAGTGTTCAACCTGTATCCCCTACGGCACGCCCAGGGATTCCACGACGGGATGCGGGACGAGGGCGAGACCGAGATCGTGTCACTGTGTCGTTCCGCGTGGGCGGGCAGCCAACGCTACGGGGCGGCGCTGTGGTCCGGTGACATCGACGCCACCTTCGAGTCGCTGCGGGCTCAGGTGCGTGCCGGACTGAACGTCGCCTTGTCCGGGATTCCCTGGTGGACCACGGACATCGGCGGATTCCACGGTGGCGATCCCGATTCGGAGTACTTCCGGGAGCTGGTGGTGCGGTGGTTCCAGTACGGGGTGTTCTGTCCGCTGTTCCGGCTGCACGGAAACCGTGATCCGCGGATGCCGCTGGGTCCGGAGATGACCGGTGGCCCCAACGAGGTGTGGTCCTTCGGCGAACAGGCCTACGAGTCGATCCGCGAGATGCTGTTCCTTCGGGAGCGGCTCCGGCCGTACCTGATGGAGCAGATGCGTGTGGCGCACGAACGCGGGCTGCCGCCCATGCGCCCGTTGTTCGTCGACTATCCCGAGGACGAGCGGGCGTGGGATGTCGAGGACCAGTTCCTGCTGGGGCCGGACGTGCTGGTGGCCCCGGTGACCGAGTACGGCGCACGGGAGCGTTCGGTGCGGCTGCCCCGCGGCGACCGGTGGGTCGGCGCCTGGGACGGTCGGACGTTCGACGGCGGCAGCACGATCACGGTCGAGGCACCACTGGAGACGGTGCCGGTGTTCCGCCGTGAGGGCGCGAGCGTGGAACTGGGCACGTAGCAGGGAAACCACAGTGGGGAGCTCCTCGTGCGTGGCGGGACGCTCGCCGCACGCACGGGAGCGCGATCCCGTTGTGGAATGCGCCCGGTTCCGATGGCGTCGACGCGGGTAGGCACCACCGGAACCGGGCGCACACGGCCACTACCGGCCGCGCTCCCGGCGGGACGAAGCGGCACGAGGGCGATTCGATGTGGCGGGACGGCGGCTACAGGGCCGAGCGCGACCCTTCGTCTCCGGTCGGGGACGGGTTGCCCACTCCGCCGGGCGGGAACGCTCGGGAGTTATTCGAAGGACGTCAGGAAGCTGCTCACCGCGGCTTCTGCGGCGCCGAGCAGGTGACCCTGCTCCCCCAGCCGAGCGCTGCCGAGTTCCACCGGCAGCTCGGGAAGTCCCCTGATGCGTTCGAGGCTGTAGCGCAGTTCGCCCTCGGCATACCTCAGCAGAGGCCGCAGCAGCCCACCGAGCAGTACCAGTCCCGGATCGAATATGTTGATCATGTTGGCCAGACCGATCGCGACCGGCGCACAGAGCTGTCGGAACGCGTCGAGCGCTTCGGCTTCCCCCTGTTCGGCGCGCTCGAACAGCCGCTCCAGTTCGGACTGTCTGTCGGAGGGCTCCACGACACCGATCCGTCGCAGCAGGGCGTCGGCCCCGATCTCGGTTTCCCAGCATCCCCGGGCACCGCAGTGGCAGGTTCTGCCGCCGGGACTCGTGATCATATGTCCGATCTCGCCCGCGTACCCGGTGTTGCCGGTGAGCAGCTGGTCGTGTGCCACGATCCCGGCGCCCACACCGACACCCGCCGACACGTACACCAGGTCGCTTCGATCCCTGCCCGCACCGCGACGGTGTTCGGCCAGGGCGGCCAGCCGTGCCTCGTTGCCGACCACCACCGGAGCCGTGATCTCCGCCAGCTCGCGCAGTCGCTGTCCGAGCGCCAGTTCGTGCCAACCGAGGTTGGGGGCGCGGGTGACCACCCCGTCCTCGTCCCGTACCAGGCCGGGCACCGCCACCCCCACCGCGATGGGCGGGGCCTCAGTGGTCGTCACGAGCTCCCGGACCAGTCTCGCGAGCTGCTCCAGCCCCGGTGTGGGGTCGCCGGGCACGTGTTCGTGCTGGGCGGTCATCTCCTCGAGAACGTTGCCTCCCAGCCCCACTCTGCCGATTCGTACGGTGTCCACGTCGACGGCTATGGCGAGCACGTAGGCGCGTTCGTCGCGCGGCGAGACGATCAGCGGGGGACGTCCCCGCCCGGTTCTGCCCGGCTGCTGCTGGCTCGAACCGCTTTCCAGTACCAACCCGCGTTCGGTCAGCTCCCCCACCAGGTCCGCGATGGCGCTGCGGGTGAGTCCGGTTACTTCGCCGAGTCCGACCCGGCTGGTGGGGCCCCGCAGATGCAGATGACGCAGCAGCGCCCGGAGATTGTGACGTCGCAGGCTCGCCGGATCGCGGCCCTGCGCGGTCGATGCGGTCACGTGGTCCTCGCTTCGCGGCTCATTGCTTCCCTCGCCAGTCAACGTTCGCCAGTCAACGTTGCACCGTTGCGCGGCGCCAACGGGTGTGGGGGTTGACATGACGCTCATTTTGTTTTTACCTCTTACAAATAATATTCAACACGTCACATCGAATGATCCCCGGCAGCGGCGAACGGCCGGATCCGCTCCCGCTGTCGGAACCGAACGACATTTGGCACCGAGTTGACGGAGAGCTGGATGAGACGACGACCGACACGTCTCCTGGTGACCCTCGGCCTGTGCGTGAGTTGTGCGCTGTCCACCGCACCCGCGCTGGCCCAGGAGAGCACCGAGGACAACCCCGTGTACCTGGATCAGAGCTACTCGGCCCGGGAACGTGCCGCCGACCTGGTCTCCCGGATGACGCCGTCCGAGAAGGCGTCACAGCTGATCAGTAGCCAGGCACCCGCCATCCCCCGACTCGGGGTGCGCTCCTACGGCTGGTGGAACGAAGCGGCGCACGGCGTCGCACGGGAGCAGTACAACGAGGAGGGCAACCCCGAGATACTGACCAACACCACTTCGTACCCGGTGAGCCTGGCCATGGGGTCCACCTGGAACCCCGACCTGATGTACCGGGTCGCGCAGGCCACATCCAGCGAGGCACGCGAAGTGGTACGGGACAACAGTCTCGACCTCAACTTCTACTCCCCCACCATCAACCTGAGTCGGGATCCGAGGTGGGGCCGCAACGACGAGACCTTCAGCGAGGATCCGGGCCTGACCGCGGCCATGGCCTCGCAATACGTCAACGGCATGGAGGGCAAGGACAAACAGGGCAACCTGCTGCCCTCCGGTGACGGCTACCTCAAGACCAGCACCACGATCAAGCACTTCGCGGCGAACAACAGCGAGTTCAACCGACTCACCGGCACGTCGAACATGGACGAGCGGACGCTGCGCGAGTACTACACGGCTCCGTTCAAGGAAGTGATCCGCCAGAGCTCGCCCGGTTCGATCATGACCGCTTACAACAGGGTCAACGGGGTGCCCGCCTCGGCCGACGTCGGTCTGCTGGACACGCTGGCCAGAAAGACCTTCGGGTTCGACGGGTTCTTCACCTCCGACTGCGACTCGGTCTACGAGATCCAGCACGGCCACAACTGGAAACCGGAGGGCGAGGAGGAACCGCTCGACCACATCGAGCGCAACGCCTACGCCAACGCGGCCGGGGTGGACCTCAACTGCAACCAGGGCTACCACGACGAACACAACTTCGGTAACACGCTGCCCGAGGCGGCCCAGAAGAAGATCGAGACCCACAACGGCGTCTACACCGAGAACTTCATGGACGCCTCGCTGATCCGGATGTTCACGGTGCGAATCCGGCTCGGTGAGTTCGACGACCCCGACCAGGTGCCCTGGGTCCAGCGCGCCCGGGAACGCGTTCCCAAGGACAGCTGGGAGAACGCGGAGTCGAACGACGCGGTGACCCAGACACCGCAACGGCTGAATCTCGCCAGCGAGGCGGCTTCCGAATCGATAGTGATGCTGCGCAACCAGCCCGCCGAGGACGGTGGCAAGTTGCTGCCGCTGCGGATACCGGAGTCGGGGCAGTACCGGCTGGCGGTCATCGGTGACCACGCCAACCCGGAGCAGATGTATCTGGGTGGCTACTCCAGCGACCAGGGGCCGTCCGGCCGTGCCAACGGCGTCAACGGCTACGAGGGGCTCAAGCGGGCCGTCGAGAAGATCAACCCCGACGCGGTCGTGGACTACCTCCCCGGCACGAAGCCCGGTACCGAGCACCAGCTGAACCGGAACTCGGTGCGCGCCTCCGCCGACTTCGACGCGGTGGTCGTCTACGGCGGCACGGACGAGAGCACCGCCAAGGAGGACGAGGACCGGGAGACGCTGCGACTGCCGCAACCACAGACGAAGCTGATCAACGAGGTAGCGGCGAAAAACCCGAACACGGTGGTCTACATGGAGACCATCGGGGCTGTCGACGTGAGCAGCTTCGCCTCCGACGTGTCGGCGATGCTGTGGAGCTCCTACAACGGACAGCGCAAGGGCGAGGCACTGGCCGACGTGCTGCTCGGCGAGACCAACCCCAGCGGGCACCTGCCCTTCACCTGGTACCGGAACGATTCCCAGCTGCCGTCGATCGGCGACTACGGAATCAGGCCGACCGACTCGCAACCCGGCCGGACCTACATGTACTTCGACGGTCGGGCCGCCTATCCGTTCGGCCACGGACTCGGCTACACCGAGTTCGAATACGGTGACCTGCGGATCCAACGTGATCACGTCAACGCCAACGGTAAGATCCGGGCGAGTGCGCGGGTCACCAACACCGGAGAGGTCGCGGGCTCCGACGTGGTCCAGCTCTACGCCGCCTCGTCGAAGGCGGACCGGGTCGAACGTCCGGACGAACGGCTCGCCGGCTTCGAGAAGGTCTCGCTCCGGCCGCACGAGAGCAAGCGCGTGGAGTTCACGATCCCGGTGCGCGACCTGGCGCTGTTCGACCAACAGCGGAACCGCTACGAGCTCGGCGCCGAGGGCTACGAGTTCCGGCTGGCGCACTCGAGTTCCCGCTCGGGAGCCGCCGACAGCGAACGGGTGACGGTGCACGGCAAGCTGCGGCCGGTTCCCGCCGCTGTGAGCACCACACCACGAGCTGCCGGTGACGCCGAACGCGGGATCACGGTGCGCAAGATCTTCGATCGCGACACCGTGGTCCGGCCGCGCACCACGGTCTCGTTCGACAACGGCACGCTCGTCGGACATGTCGCGGACGAGCGCGACAAACCCCTGCCTCCCGGAATGCGGGTGCACTACCGCAGCAACCGACCGGGGGTCGTGTCGGTGGAGCCGCACGGGGTGATTCGCACCCGTGATTCCGGAGTCGCCACGGTCACCGCGACCGTGCGCTATCGCGGTCACACCGAGTCGACGGAGTTCGTCGTCAAGGTTCGGTGACCACCTCGGGGAGCCGGTGGCAACCGGCTCCCCGCCCGTCCCCAGTGGACGGCAATGCCGTTCTCGTGAAAGGAGCAACAAGTGAACGACTACTCGCCCACCGCAGCCGACAAGTTCTCGTTCGGCCTGTGGACGGTCGGTTTCCAGGGTGCCGATCCGTTCGGCGCTCCCACTCGGCCGGAGCTCGACCCGGTGCGGGCGGTACACCGCCTTGCCGAGTTGGGGGCATGGGGAGTCACGTTCCACGACGACGATCTGATCCCGTTCGGAGCGGACGAGTCCGAGCGGCAACGGGTGATCTCGCGATTCCGCGAGGCGTTGGACGAGACCGGCATGACCGTGCCGATGATCACCACCAACCTGTTCGGACACCCGGTCTTCAAGGACGGTGCCCTGACTGCCAACGACAGGGACATACGACGGTTCGCGCTGCGCAAGATGCTGCGCAACGTCGAACTCGCCGCCGAACTCGGTGCGCAGACCTTCGTCGCCTGGGGTGGCAGGGAAGGCGCCGAGACCGACGCCGGAATCGACGCCCGGGCGGCCTTCGCCCGCTACAAGGAGGGCATCGACACGGTCTGCGAGTTCGTTCGGGACCGCGGTTACGACCTGCGGTTGGCGCTGGAGCCCAAACCCAACGAACCGCGTGGCGACATCCTGCTGCCAACAGTGGGGCACGTGCTCTCGTTCATCGAGCAGCTCGAACATCCCGACATGGTCGGCGTGAATCCGGAGGTGGGTCATGAGCAGATGGCCGGGCTCAACTACGTGCACGGTATAGCCCAGGCGCTGTGGGCGGGCAAACTGTTCCACCTGGATCTCAACGGACAGCACGGCGCCAAGTTCGACCAGGACCTCCGGTTCGGCGCGGGCGACCTCAAAAGCGCTTTCTTCACGGTCGACCTGCTGGAGAACGCGGGCTACCAGGGGCCGAGGCACTTCGACTTCAAACCCTCGCGCACCGAGGACGACGAGGGTGTGTGGGTCTCGGCGGCCGGTTGTATGCGCAACTACCTGATCCTCCGGGAGAGGTCGGCGGCCTTCCGCGCCGACCCGCGAGTACGGGATGCGCTGCAGGCGTCCCGCGTGGACGAACTCGCTCGTCCCACGCTCGCCTCCGGCGAGAAGCCCGAGGAACTGCTGAGCAGCTCGGAAGGGTTCGACCCGGAGGAGGCGGGGAACCGCGCCATGCACTACGAGCGGCTGGATCAGCTCGCGCTGGAACACCTGATGGGGCTGAGCTGACTCCGCGAGTCCCGCCGCCGCGGGGCAACTGCCCCTGAGGGCAGGCACCACTCGTGTCGAGCGTGTGTGTCGCGAGCACACGCGCTCGACACGTGTCGTCACGTACGAGAACGAGATCCGAGCGCGCCCGTGAGGTGCTCTCCTGGTCACCGCGAAAGGAGTCGTCGTGTTCGTTCTGGGGATGGATTCCTCCACCCAGTCCACGAAGGCGCTGGTCGTCGACGCCGAGGACGGCAGCGTCGTCGCAGAGGGCAGGGCCTCCCACCCACCGCACTCCGAGATCGATCCGGAGGTGTGGTGGCGGGCGTGCGGCGAGGCAGTGCGGCAGGCGGTCGGTGCTGCCCCAGGTCCCGTCGAAGCCGTGGCGGTGGCCGGACAGCAACACGGCATGGTCGCGCTCGACTCCGCGGGGACGGTGCTGCGGGACGCACTGCTGTGGAACGACACCCGCTCTGCTCCGCAGGCGCAGCGGCTGACGGAGCGGCACGGAGCGGCGGCACTGGCCGAACGCACCGGGCTGGTCCCGGTCGCCAGTTTCACGCTCACCAAACTCGCCTGGCTCGCCGAGAACGAGCCCGCGAACGCGGCGCGGTTGGACCGGGTGCTGCTGCCGCACGACTGGCTGACCTGGCGGTTGTCCGGCAGTCCCGCTCGTGCCGTCACCGATCGCGGGGATGCCTCGGGCACCGGCTACTTCTCCCCCGCCTCAGGCGAATGGCTGCCGGAACTGTGCCGGGAGGTTTTGTCCGACCGCGCCCCGCGGCTACCCGAAGTGCTCTCACCGGGCGAACCCGCCGGAGAAGTCACCGAGCTCGAAGAGCTGCACGGGGCGACGCTCGGACCGGGTACCGGCGACAACATGGCCGCGGCGCTCGGGCTCGGCATCGAACCCGGCGATGTGGTCGTCTCCGTCGGAACCTCGGGAACCGCCTTCGCGGTGACCGAACAGCCGTGCGGCGACCCGACCGGGACTGTGGCCGGTTTCTGCGACGCGACCGGTCGTTACCTCCCGCTGATCGCGACGCTGAACGCGGCCCGGGTACTCGACTCGACGGCGAACACACTGGGCACCGATCTCGCCGGGCTGGACGAACTCGCGCTGCGGGCCGAACCCGGTGCGGCGGGGCTGACACTGCTGCCCTATCTGGACGGCGAGCGCACCCCCAACCTGCCCGACGCCACGGGCACGTTGACCGGGATGCGTACCGGCAATCTGACCCCGGAGAACATGGCACGCGCGGCCGTGGAGGGAATGCTCTGCGGACTCGCGGACGGAATCGACGCGCTGCGCAACGTGGGGGTGACCGTGCGGCGGGTGTTGCTGATCGGGGGTGCGGCGGAGTCGGCCGCGGTACGCGCGATCGCACCGATGCTGTTCGGAGTGGACGTGCAGGTGCCGGAGCCTGCCGAATACGTCGCACTCGGCGCCGCCAGGCAGGCCGCGTGGGTGGCCAAGGGCTCCGAGACGCCCCCGGAGTGGCCGCTGCGCTGCGAGTCGTACGGGGCCCGGGACGTTGCTCGCGGAAAGGAGATCCGCGAGAAGTACCACGATGCCGGACAGCGGATGTACGGCTGATCGGAACCGGAACCGCTCGGCGGGATCGACGGGAGCCCGCCGAGCGGTCGGACACCGTTCGTCCGAGACACGTGCTCGTTCAGGCGGATTCACCGAACGGTTCCGCGATTGGCCGGGAGGTGGGCTCCCGTGTAGTCACGTTCGCGGCACAGGAGCACGACAACGGCCCCGAACAGGGAAAGCACGGCTGAGACGAGGGTCGCATAGGTCATTCCGATGGCGAAGTCCCGGCCCGGTTCCTGCCCGCCCGGAGCCAGCGAGAGCACCGCGGCGATCAGCGCGATCCCCAGCGACGAGCCGACGTAGCGGGCGGTGTTGTTGACTCCTGATCCCATCGCCACCCGGTGGGTCGGCACACTCCGCACGGCCAGCCCAGCCAGGGCGGCGTTGGCGAATCCACTGCCGAAACCGGCCAGCGCCAGCCCCGGGAGCAACCACCACCACGAAGACCACTCGGTGATCCCGACCAGGGCAAGCTCACCGAGACCGCACAGGGCCAGTCCACCCGCGACCTGATGCCGGGCACCGAGTACTCCGATCAACCGACGGGCCTGCGGTGCCACCACGAAGGAGAGGCCGGACCAGACTCCGAGGATGCTCGCGCCCGCGAGTGATCCCAGACCGAGCACCCGCTGTGCCGCCGCGGGTACGTAGGTCATGAACCCGATCACCGCGACACCGATCATCACCGCTCCCACCGTGGCGGCGAGGAACGCGAGACGCCGCAATAATTTCAGTTCCAGCATCGGCTCCGCTACCGTTCGTTCCACCAGCACGAAGGCGATCAGCAGTACCAGCCCGAGCGTGAGGAACGCCAATATCTTCGGCTGGGCCCAACCCTGCCGACTCTCGATGAGGGCCGCCACCAAGAGAACGAGACCGCCGCAGAAGGTGACCACTCCGGCGATGTCGAGCCCGCGTGGATGTTCGCTGCTGGATTCCTCGAGACTCAGCGCCGCCCAGAGTGTCAGCAAGGCGGCGAGAATCGCGATGACCCAGTAGGCAGCGGGCCAGGCGGCGACCTTCATCAACAGTGCCGAGAACACCGGCCCCACGGCGATACCGGCACCCACCATCGCTCCCCAACCCCGTGGCTCGCGCCTGCTCCGGACCGGGGTCGAAGACGTGCCCCAACAGTCCTAGTCCCGAGGCAAGCAGGGCAGCGCTGGCACCACCCTGCACGATGCGGCCGAGCACGAACATCACTGTGGTGGGCGCGAGGGCGCACGCCACGCTGGAGAGCCCCAGCAACGCACCGCCGAGCACAAAGACCCGCTTACGCCCGAAATCGTCGGCCAGGCTTCCGGAAACCAACAGGAACGCAGCCAGACCGAGACTTATGCTGCCCAGGATCCAGGTCCGGCCCGAGGCTCCGGAGTCGAGGTCCACACCGATAATCCCCACTGTCGAGACCGGTGCGGTGAAGTTGACGAGAACAAGCTGGGTGGCCACACACGACAACGTCAGCGTCACCCGCGCTGCCGCGGCTTGGTCCGCCACGGATTCGGTCGTCACTACTACTCCCCGAGTTCGGTGACTGAACTGCTCGGTGCCCACACTAGCAGTGGTGATTCAATGAGCGAACTCAAACATTCGGAGGATGAATTGTTAGGATGGCCGCGTGGGGTTGGGACGTGGCTACGCGGGACAGGACTGCTCACTGGCACACGCACTGGAAGCACTCGGGGAACGTTGGACACTTCTCGTGCTTCGGGACTGCTTCTACGGGGTGAGGCAGTTCAAGGACTTCCAGGCACATCTGGACATTCCGCGTGCCGTGCTGGCCGATCGGCTGAAAACACTCACCACGACGGGAGCACTCGAACGGCGGGAGCATTCGAACGGGGTGCACTACCTACTCACCGAGCAGGGGGTGGAACTGTGGCCCGCGATATTCTCCCTCGCCCAGTGGGGTGAACGCTGGCTCTCCCCACACGGTTCCCGCCGCATCTTCAGCCACGCCGACTGCGACACCGACCTGGAGGACACCGGCCACTGTCCCACGTGCGGCGCTTTCCCCGGACCCGGCGAACTACTGCTCCGGGAAGGCCCCGGAGCGGACCACACCCTGCGGGACGACCGAGTCAGCGCGGCACTCCGCCGTGGCCCGCATCGCCTGTTGACCAACCCGTTCCCGGAACCCGACTACGCGGGCACGGCGGGTGTCTGAACAGCGAATCCCCCCCCCCGCACAGCGAATCCGAGAACGTTCGGAATCCGCTCCCGGCCGGAGCCGGCGCAACACCGCGACGATTCCGGATCGGCTCTCCTCGGCGACTCGACCACGGGCGGTACCGCCGCAAGCTACCGGTGTGTAGGTTGGCGCGGAAACATCGGCGTCGGCCACGGAGGATCCATGCACTCGATCGAGCTGAACGGGACGAGCCCGACCGTGCGGGACGGGGCCTGGGTGGCTCCGACCGCCACGTTGGCCGGTGCGGTCACCCTCGCAGCGGAGGCGAGCATCTGGTACGCCTCGGTCGTGCGCGCCGACTGCGACAGCATCTCGATCGGTCGCGGGAGCAATATCCAGGACGGCTGCGTGGCACACGCGGATCCCGGAATCCCGGTGGAGATCGGCGAGTACGTCTCGGTCGGTCATCGCGCCGTGCTGCACGGCTGCACCGTCGAGAACAACGTGCTGGTGGGCATGAGCGCGACCGTGCTCAACGGGGCGCGTATCGGCTCCGGCAGCATCATCGCGGCGGGCACAGTGATCCTGGAGGGCACCGAGATCCGGCCGAACTCGCTGGTGGCGGGCGTGCCGGGCAAGGTGCGACGTGAGACCACCGAGGAGGAGCGAGAGCTCATCACGGCCAACGCCGAGCACTACCTCACGCTCAAGAACCAGCACTCCGAAGCGACGAGCTGAGCTCCCGAACCGGCGTTTCCCGCGTCGCGGGAGTTGAGTTGTCGCCGATCGGAACGGCGAAGCCCGTCGAAGTGCTGATTCCCACAGCCACGAGCCGGTTCGGCGGCCCGGAACCGAAGGTAGCGTTGTCGGCCATGAACGATGGGAGCGAAGCTGGCTACGACTGGGGCGAGCCACGCAGCAAGACCGTTACCTGGTACGACCCCACCACGGGCGCCAGGGCGGCCACCGGGATGTCCGGACTGGACTACCTGTCGGCGATGCACCGCGGTGAGCTGCCGCCCCCGCCGATCAGCGCGCTGTTCGGTGACATGCGGATCAGCAGTGTGGCTGAGGGCGAGGTGGAATTCAGCTGCGTTCCGGACGAGTCGGCATACAACCCGATCGGCATGGTGCACGGCGGACTGGCCTGCACCCTGCTCGACTCGGTGACCGGCTGTGCCGTGCACAGCACGCTTCCCGCCGGCACGGGCTACAGCTCGGCCGAGATCAAGGTGAACTACCTGCGAGCCATCCGGCTCGACACCGGCGAGCTGCATGCCCTCGGCAGGGTGACCAAACCGGGACGGCAGGTGGCGTTCGCGGAGGGCGAGATCCGGGACTCGGCGGGCAAGCTGCTCGCCACGGCATCGAGCACCTGCACCGTGTTCGGCTGACCCGGCTCCCGGCCGGGATCGAACATCCGGCGCGCGACGGCGGCAACCACCACATCGGTCCGAGAAAACCGTTCAGCCCGACAGCGTGGCCTCACCGGAATCCGCCGAGGAGGTCAGCGCACGAGAGATTCCGCGAGCCGCCATCCGCACGGCCGGGGCCAGCGAGCTCGGCCGGACGCTGCCGAACCGCAGCACCACTGAAAGTGCCGCTACCACCTCCCCGGAACCGTCGAAAACGGGAGCCGCTACCGAGAGGGCATCGGAGGTCACCTGCCGGTCGCTGAGCGCGAACCCGTCCCTGCGAACGTCTGCCAGCGCCCTTCGCACCCGTTCCGGGTCGGTCAGCGTGTGGGGGGTGAACCGCCGCAACGGCGTTTCCAGCACTCGTTGGCGGACCTCGGGCGGAGCGTGCGCGAGCAGCACCAGCCCCACACCGGTCGGCGGCATCGGAAACCTGCCACCGATTCTGGTCCGCACTCCCACCGAGGCGCGTCCGGCAAGCCGTTCCACGAACACGACCTCGTCCTCGGCACGAACACCCAGCTGCACGTTCTCCCTGGTGACCTCGTAGAGATCCTCCATGTAGGGCAGCGCCACCTCGCGCAGTCCGGGCCCTCGTGGGGCCAGCGCGGCGATCTCGAACAACGCGAGCCCGACCCGATAGCGGCGATCGGAACCGCGTTCCAGAACTCCCCGTTCGGTGAGCTCACCTACCAACCGGTGCACCGTGGTCATGGCCAGTCCGGATCGGTGCGCGATCTCGCTGAGCGTCAACTCCGCTCTGCCTGAGCCGAAGGCGGAGAGCAACGTGAACAGCTTCCCGGTGACGGAACGGTCGTCGCGCCCGACGGCTCCGTCCTTGGTCGGTCGCATACCACGCTCCCGGTACTCGGTTCCGGTACGACGAGACCGTCGCCCTCACGGACTCTTGGGGACCGCCGCCCGGGAGTCAACCCATCGGGGCTTCCTCGGAGGCTCGTCGTGCTCTCCGGAATCGAACATCCTCGCGAGGATGATGCGGATCACTCCGCCACGAAACCGGGTTTTCCGTTCAACGGAAACAAAATCACGGGAACTCCGGGGCCGAAACCTTCGTCGAGCACGTAACAGCTGCTCAGCGACTTCTTCTTTTTTCGCAACCAACAAGTTTCACAAAAGGTGCCCTACTGTCGCGGTCATGGCACAACGTTCTTTCCCGCCCTACCGGGCCGACCACGTGGGCAGCCTGCTGCGCCCCTCGTATCTGCACTCGGCACGCGAGAAGTTCGCGGCGGGCGAGCTGTCCGCCGAGGCGCTGCGCGAGACCGAGGACCGCGCGGTACGCGAGGTGGTGGCCATGCAGGAGGACATCGGTCTTTCCACCGCCACCGACGGTGAGTTCCGTCGCTCCACGTGGCACATGGACTTCATCTACAAGCTGGACGGCATCAGCGCCAGTGACTCCACGATGTCCGTGCGGTTCCACAACGAAGCGGGCGATATAGAGTTCGCCCCCTCGGCCACCCGGATCGACGGGAGGATCCGGCTCGGGGAACCGATCTTCGGCGAGGACTTCGCCTATCTGGCCAGTCAGGTCAGCACGGCCACCCCCAAGCTGACGATGCCCTCGCCGAGCATGGTCCACTACCGGGGCGGCCCCGCGGCGATCAGTCCGGAAGTGTATCCGGACATCGAGCGGTTCTGGGACGATCTCTCGGCCGCCTACGCCGAGCAGATCCGGGCCATGGGAGCCAGGGGGTGCAAGTACCTCCAGCTCGACGACACCAGCCTGGCCTACCTCAACGATCCGGCCCAACGCGCTCAGCTGGCCGAGCGCGGCGACGACGCCGAGCACCAGCACCTGCGCAACATCAAACAGATGAACGCGGCCCTCGCCGCGCGTCCGGCCGACATGGCGGTGACCACGCACATGTGCCGGGGCAACTTCCGCTCCTCATGGGTGGCCGAGGGCGGCTACGAGTTCGTCGCGGAGGCGGTGTTCAACGAGCTCGACGTGGACGGTTTCTTCCTGGAGTTCGACGACGAACGGTCCGGAGGGTTCGCCCCACTGCGATTCGTTCCCGAGAACAAGGTGGTCGTGCTCGGGCTGGTAACCACCAAACGCGGCGAGCTGGAGTCCAAGGACGCGCTGAAACGGCGTATCGAAGAAGCCACCGAATACATCGACATCGACCAGCTCTGCCTCTCCCCGCAGTGCGGATTCGCCTCCACCCAGGAGGGCAACGCGCTGGACTACGAACAGCAGGTGGCCAAACTGCGGCTGATCGTCGAAACCGCCCGTGAGGTGTGGGGCGACTGATCCGGGAAACACTCGGAGCGGCGCCCCCGGCACGCGGCGAGCCGTCGTGGTCACGGCTCCGCCGACCCTCGGGGGCGCCTGCCGTAGGAGGCGTCGGGAACGACCCCACCACGCGTATGCTCCATTCGAGCGAACTCGATCTACGGCGGTACCCCGATGCCAGGTCCAACCGGTAGGCACGGGACGTGACCGCGCGATCCGGTCACCCGGTCGGCACCGACCGCCGCGTCACTGCCCGAGTAGTGGACTCCACGGCAGCGTCACGACGCCGGTCATCGGCGGCGCCGGAGCTCGCGCGGCCGTATCGGCGCAGTCGACCTCGTCGAGGGGGCTCGGTCATGACCGGTGAGGAAAAGGCACTGCTCGGCGCGCTCGGTGTGGTGGCCGCGATCGTCCCGTTGGTGCTGGGGCTGACCGCGGGATGGCCGGCGTGGCTTTGGCTGCCGTTGGTGTTGGCGTTGGCGGCGGCACCACAACCGCTGGGCAGACGGATCAGCCGGCGGCGCGAGGAACAACGTATCCGTGAGGAGATGCGGCAGCAGGAGGAACAGCGACAGCAACAACCACCCGAACAGGCCCCCTCCACTCATCCTTCGCACCAGGTCGAGGGCCTGTGGGTGCCCACGCAGCATCCGGAGTACCGACTGCTGTTCTCGGCCACGGTGCACTGGATCCCGGCTCCCGGCGCAGCGGGTCCCTCTCCGGAGCGACAGCAGGCCATCGCGGTGGACGCGGTCTATCGACGTGCCTGCGCGGTGACCGCGGAGACCGGGGCGCTGGATCACGGGATCACCACTCATCGGTTGCGGGACGCGCTGGGGGTGATGCGGCAGGACCCGGCCGGGCATCTGCGGGCGTGGGCACAGGACGTGTCGCTGACGATGCGGGAGACCGACGAACAGCGGCTGCGCGCGCTCGGTGATGCGGCCAAGGACGAGGAGATACGGCAACGCAGGCGCGACGGGGAACGCGGTTATCGCGAGTACCTGACCAACGACGCGCTCAAGGACACAGCGAACGCGGTGGTGTGGTGGCTCGCGCAGGAGGACGTGTCCAGGCAACGGCTGGAGGAGGCGGTGGGGTTGGTCGACACACTGTCCCAGCTGTCGGCACTGGCCCACAGTCCAGAGGAAGCCACACGGCACGGTGCGGCGTCGGCACAGTGGGTGCCCGCAACCGGTTTCTTCACCTCGGACACCGCTGTGAGCGGCACCAACTTCGCGCGCCGTGCTTTCACAGCGGACGGTGAGACGGCGCCACCGGAGATCTCGGGAATGGACGAGGAGCAGGACCGCACGAGCATTCGAGTGCTGTTCGCCAGACACATGATCGAGGCGAGCCATCCCGAGGAGAACGAACAGCGGCCACTCTTCGCACGTCGA
The DNA here is from genome assembly GCF_051225635.1 of Actinopolyspora sabaoui. NCBI lineage: Bacteria > Bacillati > Actinomycetota > Actinomycetes > Actinopolysporales > Actinopolysporaceae > Actinopolyspora > Actinopolyspora sabaoui. The sequence continues at coordinate 133,668 of NZ_JBMIHH010000003.1, forward strand.
CTGGCCGACGTGCTCGACGAGCACGAGATGTCGCGAGAAGCCGCCGAGATTCGTGCGGAGTACAGGGGTGGCGGCGTCGAGCCGGAGAGCTCCGAGCGGAACACCACGGTGATTCCCGGGGAGGAGCTGGGCCAACACCGGTACCCACGGGAGCAGTAGGCGGGCCGTCGTGCCGGCTGTTCCGGTGACATTCGACCCTAGTCGCGCTTGGGCGGGCCACAACAGGGTTACCGGTGAACGTTCCTCTCCCTCGCGGGAGAGACCGGTTCTTCCCGAGCGGAGCGAGAAGATGTTGCCACCGGATCAACAACACATCGTGGTAGGCGTCGACGGATCGACAACCGCGCTGCAAGCGGCGCTGTGGGCATCCGAGGAAAGTGTCCGCACCGATTCCGCGCTGTGTCTGGTGGTGATCAACGAGGACGAAGCACTCCAGTACTACGCGGCCCGCACGGTCGAGGAAGTGGCAGCGCGCTGCCGGACGCTGCGACCGGAAGTGTGCGTGGTGACCAGTGTGTCGCTGGGCGATCCGGTGGAGGGTCTGATCCGTGAGTCCCGCAACGCTCACGAACTGGTGCTCGGCGGACTCGGCGGAAATCCACTCGGCTCGGTCGGCGCCGCCGTTGCCGGACGCGCGCGCTGTCCCGTGGTGCTGACCAACGGCACGAGCGGACCGTGGAACGGCCCCGTGGTGGTGGGGCTCCACGAAGACGGGGACGACGCCCCCCTGCTGCAGTACGCCTTCGAGGCGGCAGCGCTACGCGAGGAGCCGCGGCTCGAACTCGTGAGGTCCTGGCACGAGTCCGACTACGGAGCCACCTCGCGAACACCGCTGGCACCTCGCGACGGGGAACACCTGCGCCGGGCGTTGGAGCACTGGCTGGCCGAACGGTCGGACGGTTGGGCCGAGAAGTATCCGGAAGTACGAGTCAGCCGGAGTGTGCGGGGCGGCCAGCCGATTCCGGTGCTCACGCGAACCAGTAAGGACGCAGCGCTGCTGATCGTGGGCCGCGGGGCCGACGGAAACCTCGCCCGAAACGGCTCCGGCTCCACGATCATCGGGGTGAACCGTCACGCGAAACGCCCGGTGGCAGTAGTGCCGCTACGAGCAACGTCCGCCAAGTACACCGCTTGAGCCCGAGGCGGCACCTGCCGAACCACAGCGGTTCCGGAAAGAAGTGTCGGAGGCGAGGCGCGGCCGCCACACGGATCGGATCGTCCCGGTGCGGAACGATCAGGTTTCGAGATACCCGAGTTGGGCCGAGAGCTCCTTGGAAGCCACCGTCATCGCGTCGACGAGTTCACGCATTCTTCTGCGGGAGAATCGGTAGGACGGGCCGGAAGCACTCAGCGCGGCGATGACACCGCCGTTGTGGTTGTACACGGCGACCGCCGCCGCGTTCAGCCCCAGTTCGAGTTCCTCGTAGCTGGTCGCGTAACCGTCGCGTTCGATGGCCTGGAACTCCTTGCGGAGCTCCTCGGATTCGGTGATGGTTCGCGCCGTGTAGCGCTGTAGTTCCTCACCGAGTAGATCCTCCCGATCCTCGGTGGGGGCGTGCGCGAACAGCACCTTGCCGCTCGAAGTGGCATGCAGCGGTGTCCGCTGTCCCACCCAGTTGTGCGCGGTGACGGAGGCGGTGCCGCGCGCCTGGCTGATATTGATCGCCACGTCGTGATCCCGGATGGCGATGTTGACGGTCTCGCCCAGTTCGGCGGCGAGCGAGTCACAGTACGGTGCGCCGAGGCGTGGCAGGTCCATCCGTTCGGTGGCGGCACCGGCGAGGCGGACCACTCCGAATCCGATGACGTATTTGCCCCTGTCCTTGAGCTGTTCCACCAGGCCGCGTGTTTCCAGTACACTGACCAGCCTCGACGCGGTGGACTTGTGCACGCCCAGTTCTCCGGCGATCTCGGTTATGCCAACCTCGCCGTTGCGTGCCACGAGTTCCAGGATCGTCACGGCACGGTCCACCGACTGAACCAAGGCCCCCGATCCTCTGCCTCGTGTGTCCGCTGATTCACTCACGACTCAACCGTATCCGTCCGGGGACAATTGCCGGAACCAACCGTCTCGTCGGTCCACCGCCCGACTTCCCGGCAGTCGCCCGACAAACCGGGCACGGTTCCGTTATACGCAACAAAGCGCTCGCCATTGTGACGAACCCGGCGGCACCGGCGAGTTCACCGGCTGCGACACCACCATGGGGCCGGGCCCGCTTCCGCCCCGGAACGAGCCCCGCGTCACGCTTACAGTATCGCAGACGGTAACAGCCGGGAAGAGCGCGAAGTGTCAAGACGATTACCGAGAGCTATCAGAGTCGACGAAACCGACGGAACGCGAACACTCCCGGTCACTGCCCTCAATCGTCGAGGAACTCGGCCATGGCGTCCAACAGCAGGTCCGCGAGGTACTCGGCGAAGGAACAGCGCACCATGATGCGGTAGCCGGGTTCGTGGTCCAGCTGCCACAGCACCACCACGACCCGACCCAGCAGGGTCTGTGCACAGTCAGCGGGCCCGAACGCACGTGGATGCAGATCGAGTGAGCACAGTTTCTCCAGCACTTCGCGAGCCATCGGCCCGGAAAGACGCAGTGTGGTGCGATTGGCCGAGACATCCACCACGGAGCCGGAACCACCCTGTTGAGCGTTCCGGACGGTGCGCAGCAGACTTTCGGCACGTCCGTCCGGCGCCACGATCAGCGACTCGTCCGGCCCCAACCACAGCACGGCCTCGTGCTCGTCGCCGGTGGCCCTGTTGGCCGCGGGCAGTGGAAGCCTCAATGCCTCGGCCACCGAGACGGCTGACGAACTCCCCGGGGAGGTCCGGAGGTCGAGCTGCGTGAGAAACGGTTCCTCGCGCAACCGGACTCCGCGAGCCCCGGATGCGCTACGACGTTCGAACTCGGCGGCACGGTGTTCCAGCGGACTGTGCCGCCGAGCCGTGGCGGCATCGGCCGCAGCGGTGTCGGCCGCAGCGGTGTCGGCCGCAGCGGTGTCGGTTTCAACCTTGTGCGGGCCCGTCACGTCGGACTCCTTCCGGGTCGTAGAACACGGGGCTGGTGATCTCCACCTCGACGTCACGGCCGTCGACCGGAACGCACACCACGTCTCCGAGGCGTTGTTGTCCCCGGCTGATCAGACCGAGCGCGAAGGTTCGTTCGAGAGCGGCACTGTGATAGCTCGAGGTGACGTGTCCGAGCATCGGCACGGGAGGCTGCCTCGACACGTCGGGCTCGACCAGGTGGGACCCCTCCGGCAACAGTGTCGTGGTGTCGGTGGGCAACAGCCCGACCAGCTGTTTGCGGTCCTCGCGGACCAGGTCCGGACGGCTCAGCGAACGCTTGCCGATGAAGTCCTTCTGCTTGGAGATCGCCCAATCCATTCCCAGGTCCACCGGAGTGACCGTTCCGTCGGTGTCCTGCCCGACGATCACGAACCCCTTCTCGGCGCGCAGCACGTGCATCGTCTCGGTGCCGTAGGGGGTGATGCCCAGATCGGAGCCTGCCGTCATGGTGGCTTCCCACAACGCCTGTCCGTACCAGCGGGAGACGTTGACCTCGAAGGCGAGTTCCCCCGAGAACGAGACCCGGGAGATCCTGGCGGGGATCCCCCCGGTGAGCACCGTCTCGTGGAACCGCATGAACCCGAAGGACTCGGCCGAGACGTCGAGGTCCGGGGCGAGTCGCCCCACCGCCGTGCGGGAGTCCGGGCCGACCACCGCGACGGCCGCCCACTGCTCGGTGACCGAGGTGCAGTAGACGTCCAGTTCGGGCCACTCGGTCTGCAACCACTCCTCGAGCCAGTCCAGCACCTTCGCCGCGCCACCGGTGGTGGTGCTCATCAGGTAGCGGTCCTCGGCCAATCGCATCGAGACGCCGTCGTCGAGCACCATCCCGTCCGCACCGCACATCATCCCGTACCGGGCCTTGCCGACCGCCAGCTTCGCGAACCCGTTGGTGTAGATCCGGTCGAGGAACACCGGCGCGTCCGGGCCCACGATCTCGATACGTCCGAGCGTGCTGACGTCCTGGACGGCGACTCCGGTGCGGGCCGCCGCGCACTCACGCAGCACGGCCGCGTGCATGTCCTCGTCGTCGCGCGGGTAGTAGCGGGCACGTTTCCACTGGCCCACGTCCTCGAACACCGCCCCCGCCTCGACGTGCAGGCGGTGCATCGGTGTGGTGCGTACCGGGTCGTAGAGCTCGCCCCGGGTACGTCCAGCGAACAGCGCGAGCGGTACCGGCGTGTAGGGCGGGCGGAAAGTGGTGGTTCCCACCTCGCCGGGGGAGTTCGCCGCCAGAATCTCCGCCAGAACCCCGACCGCGTTGACACCGGAGCCCTTCCCCTGGTCCAGCCCGGTCGAGATGGTGGTGTAACGCTTGACGTGCTGCACCGAACGCATCCCGGTCTCGGTGGCGCGGTACATATCGGCCACTGTGGCGTCCCGTTGCAGGTCCACGAAGTGTTCGGTGCAACGCTCGGCAGGACGCGACTCGTCGGGAACCAGCCATACCGGCCGTGGCCTGCTGCCCTGTCGATCGCCCTCGACCTGCGGAACCGGCGGTGGGGCGGTGCGGAACCCGCTGAGCGTGGCGGCCTCCGCCCCCGCCGCGAATCCCTGCGCGAGACATCCCGCGAGATCGTAGGTGCCCCGTGCCGACCCCACCACTTTCGCGGAACGCCCACCGGCCGTCCGCGGCACGAACCCGGCCACCACGGGATCCCAACGCACCGCTCCCCCGCTCTGTGCGAACAGCTGAACCGCCGGGTTCCAGCCACCGCTGACCGCCAACAGGTCGCAGGAGAACTCGTCGCTCCAACCCGTGAGGGAACCGTCGGTGTCGAGCCCACGCACCCGCACACCGGATATGCGGTGCTGACCGGTGGTGGCGACCACCGCTGCCGAGGTCACCACGTGAGCGCCGGCGGCTCGGACCTGTTCGATCAACCGTGCGGACGGTTCGGGCCGGGTGTCCACGATGGCCGGAACGCGGGCTCCCGCGCCGAGCAGGTCGAGCGCGGTGCTGTACGCGCTGTCCGAAGTGGTGAAGACGACGGCTTCCCGCCCCGGCAGCACGGCGTGGCGGTTGAGATAGGATCGGACCGCCGAGGCCAGCATCACGCCGGGGCGGTCGTTGTCGGCGAACACCAGGGGACGTTCGTGTGCCCCGGTGGCGAGCACCACCTGCTTCGCCCTGACGTGCCAAAGACGCTGCCGACTCATCGACGGAGGCGGAACGGCCATGTGGTCCGTACGGCTCTCGGCTACGAGCAGGTAGTTGTGGTCGTAGTGCCCGAGGGCCGAGGAGCGGGTCAACACCCGGACCTGTTCGTTCTCCGCGAGCTCACGCGCGGCGCGCCCGATCCATTCGGTGGCCGGATGCCCGGCGATGTCGGCCTGGCCGTCCAGCAGCATGCCACCGAGCTCGCGGTGCTGGTCGACGAGGATCACCCGAGCACCACCTCGCGCGGCTGTCAGGCTCGCCGCTATCCCGGAGGGACCGGCTCCCACTACGACGACGTCGGTGTGCACGAACTTCTTGTCGTAACCGGCGGTGTCCCGCTGTCGGCTCAACCACCCGACCCCGGAAAGTGTCTCGGCACGCAGCCCTTCCCGGAGTTCGACCTCGGTGGCGGGCAACATGGGTTCCGGACAGTCGCCGTCGAGCAGCTGGATCAGCGCGTTGGGTTCGGTGCAGTCGGCGCTGAACACCCCCCTCGGACGTCCCAGCTGGATCGAAGGGCCCACCTCGATGTCACCGTGGGCGAGCATGGCCGAGGCCAACGTGTCTCCGGGTCTACCGCTGACCGGATGTCCGTCCACGGTGGCGTTCAACGTGCGGGTGCGGTCGATACGCCCCGTACGGACCGAGGCGTTCACACGGTTGGGGTTCGACGGAGTCGTCATGGTGTTACCGACTTTCGCGACGTCGTGGAATGTCCGGCCTCATCTCGTTGGTCGTGGTGTCGCGAACGGCCGAGAACCAACGGCGACAGCCCGCCGTGTGCACCCAGCGCTCCTCGAACGAGCCCGCTGGGTTCGCGCGCACGAACAGGTACTCGCCCCAGGCGGCGTCGTCGAGCTGATCGGGATCGGCCGGGTAGTCGACATCGGCCTGGCCGCCATAGCGGAACTCGGCCTCGTCGCGGTCACCGCACCACGGGCATCGGACGAGTAGCATCTACGACCTCCTGGGATCTCGTCGCGCAACGGACCGGGAATCCGCGACATAACTCGCTCGGGTGACCGGGGTACCGGCACGGGGCTCGGTGCCTCGCCTCGTTGGACCTGCTGATGAGCAGCGCATTCGAAGTGCACCCCGCTTCAGTGGGCCACGGCTGCCGCGCCGTGTTCGTCGATGAGGGCTCCGCTGGTGAACCGCTCCATGCCGTAGGGCTCGTTGAGCGGATGGGGCTTCCCAGTGGCGATGGTGTGAGCGAACACCCAGCCCGCCCCCGGGGTCGCCTTGAAACCTCCCGTACCCCAACCACAGTTGACGAAGAGGTTCTCGTAGGGCGTGGGGCCGATGATCGGCGAGGCGTCCGGCGTCACATCCACGGTGCCCGCCCAGGTACGCAGCAGATGCGCTCTGGCGAACACGGGGAACAGTTCCACGGCCGCCGCCAGCTGGTTCTCGATCACGTGCACCGAGCCTCGCTGCGCGTAGCCGTTGTGGGTGTCTATGCCGGCGCCGAGCACGAGCTCGCCCTTGTGGGCCTGGCTGGTGTAGACGTGCACGTGGTTGGACATGACCACGCAGGGATGCACGGGTTCGAGGATCTCGGTGGCCATGGCCTGCAACGGGTGGCTCTGCAACGGCAGTCGGACACCGAGGGTGTCGGTGAGCAGCGTCGTCCTTCCCGCCGCGGCCAGTCCCACCCGACCGGCTCCGATGTCACCGCTGTCGGTTCGTACCCCGATCACCCGGTCCCCGTCGGTGACGAAGCCGGTGACCTCGCGGTTCTGGATGAAGTCCACTCCCATCTCGTCGCACTTTCGTGCCAGTCCCCACGCGACCAGGTCGTGCTTGGCTATCCCCGCCCTGCGCTGGTACGTGGCGCCGAGCACCGGATAGCGCGGATTCGATGTGTCGAGGATGGGGCAGATTTCGGAGATCTCGTCGGGGGTGAGCCACTCGGCGTCCACCCCGTTGAGTTCGTTGGCGAACGCTCTCCTGCGCGCGTCTCGGACCTCCTGCTCGGTGTGGGCGAGATTGAGCACGCCGCGCTGGCTAAGGTGGAACTCGTAGTCGAGCTCCTCGTGGAGTTCCTCCCAGAGCCGCAACGCGTGGTCGTAGAGGGCCGCGCTCGCGTCGAGCAGGTAGTTCGAACGGATGATCGTGGTGTTTCGAGCCATGTTGCCGCCCGCGAGCCACCCGCGCTCGACAACGGCGATGTCGGTGATGCCGTGGTTGCGCGCCAGGTAGTAGGCGGTGGCCAGTCCGTGCCCACCGGCCCCGACGATCACCACGTCGTAGTTGCGTTTCGGCTCCGGATTGCGCCACAGCCGCTCCGGAGGAGCTGGGGTGTTGCCGTCAGCGACCAACGGTGGCTCCTTGCTGGCAGTTTGCTGGTTACCGGCGAGGTCGGTGGATCGGATCGGCTACCGAAGAAGTCCACGGCCGAACCGGACGAAGAGCGCTGGGGGACCGATGACGATCATCGTTACATATGAGTGAACAACAACTGAAATGTCAGTCTGTGAGGTAGGCTACGAGTCGTGTCGGAAGCGGTCAATTCCCCATCGGGTGACAGTTCGCCACAGCGGCTCCCCCAGGAGCGCCCCTCACAGGCCGAACGTGCCTACCTGATCCTGCGGGAGGAGATCCTGTCGCTGCGGCTGGCCCCTGGGTCTCCCGTGCGAGAGGAAGCACTGACCCGCGAGCTGAACCTCGGACGCACCCCCTTCCGGGAGGCCGTGAAGCGCCTCGCCGCCGAGTCCCTGGTGGCGATCTACCCCCGCAGAGGCACCTTCGTCACCGAGGTCAACATCACCGACCACGCCCTGATCGCCGACGTGCGTCGCAGACTGGAGGGGCACGCGGCCAGGAGGGCGGCCGAACGGGCCACCGAGGCGGAGCGGGGCGAGCTCGCGGAACTAGTGGAACTCGTCGAGCGCGTCCCCGAGGAGCCGGGGTCGGTGATGGACGTGGACGCTCGGGTCCACCGCACGCTGTACCGCTGTACACACAACGGCTACCTGGAAAGCACTCTCGGGCAGTACTACAACCTCGCACTGCGCATCTGGGGACTTTTCTTCGATCGATTGAGTGACGTCACGAGCCATGTCACTGAACACACCGAGTTACTGAAAGCCGTCATCGACGCCGATGCTGATCGGGCCGACCGCGTCGCGGTCGACCATGTCGACCACTTCGAGAGCTCGATTCGCCAAGTGCTGTAGCGACTTCCTCGACCCGCGCGGGAGAAATCACGGATTCCCCAGCGCAACTCCGCGATCTTGAGCCGGCAAATCACTCATTTGTCGCCCGAAGGTGTGTCTTGACGCACATAGAGCATCGGGCGCACTGTTGCGAGTGACGCAGATAGTTGTTCTAGACGCAACACCGGTTCCCGATATTCGGCAGGGGGCGGCCATGGCTTCGGTGCTCGATTCGAGTGCACGCATCGTGATAATCGGCGCTGGAATCGTCGGTTGCAGTACCGCCTACCACCTCGCCCAGCGCGGGGTGACGGACGTACTCGTGGTCGAGCAGGGGCCACTCTTCGCCACCGGCGGCTCCTCCTCGCACGCACCGGGACTCGTCTTCCAGACCAGCGGATCGCAGACGATGACCCAGCTCGCGCGCTACACGGTGGAGCGGTTCACCGCGGCGAGCGTGGACGGCCGTCCCTGCTTCCACCAGGTAGGAGGCATCGAGGTGGCCACCTCACAGGCCAGGTGGGACGAGCTCCACCGCAAACACGGGCTCGCCACCGCCTGGGGGGTGGACGGCACGCTGCTCACCCCGGGGGAGGTCCACGAGCGGATTCCGCAGGTGGATCCGAGCCGGATTTACGGCGGATTCCACGTGCCCACCGACGGAATCGCCAAACCGGTGCGTGCCGCCGAGTCCATGGCGCGGGAGGCACAGCGTCTCGGCGTCCGGTTCCTCGAGTACACCGCGGTCACCGGTTTCGACACGGCCGCCGGCAGGGTGAACGCGGTACACACGGACCGGGGAACGGTCGAGGCCGAGCGGGTGCTGTGCTGCGCGGGCATCTGGGGGCCGCGCATCGGCGAGATGGCGGGCGTGTCCATCCCGGTACAGCCGGTCGCACACCAGTACGCGGTCACCGAGCCGGTCGAAGGCCTGGTCGCCGGTGCCGAGGAGGTCGAACAACCGATCCTGCGCCAGCAGGACAGCTCGCTGTACTTCCGGCAGATCCACGACCGCTACGGAATCGGTTCCTACCAGCACCGGGTTATCCCCGTGGCCTGCGAGGAGCTGGCCCCGACCGAGGCCGCGGGGGACGGCGTCGAGGCACCACCGGAGGGCGGCGGTTGGAAGGGCATGTCCTCGGTTCACCCGTTCACACCCGACGACTTCGCCAAGCCGTTCGCGGAAGCGCGCGAACTGATCCCCGCGTTGCGGCGTAGCGAGGTCGCCGAGGGCATGAACGGGATCTTCCTGTTCACCGCCGACGGTGCTCCGGTCCTGGGGCCGACCCGAGAGGTGGACAACTTCTGGGTGGCCGAGGCGGTGTGGATCACGCACTCCGCCGGCGTGGGACTGGCGGTGGCCGAGTGGATGACCGAGGGAGAGCCCAGCATCGACCTGCGCTCGGCGGACGTACGGCGGTTCGAGAACTTCGCGCACAGCGAAAGCTACGTGTCCGAGCGCAGCGCGCAGACCTTCCGCGAGGTCTACGACATCATCCACCCCCAGCAGCCCCCCGAACACCCCAGGCCGCTGCGCACCAGTCCGTTCTACCCGCGCCAACAGGAACTCGGGGCGGTGTTCCTGGAGGCCAGCGGATGGGAACGACCGCACTGGTTCGAGTCCAACGCGCCCCTGGTGGCCGACCGCGAGCCGGCAACTCCCGGCCAGTGGGCCCGCCGTTACTGGTCCCCGATCATCGCGGCCGAGCACCAGGTCACCCGGGAACGGGTCGCCATGTACGACATGACCTCGCTGTGTCGGGCGGAGGTCAGCGGCCCCGGCGCGCTGGAGCTGCTACAGCGGTTGACGACCAATCAACTGGACCGTGCTCCCGGATACGTGACCTACACGCTGATGCTCGACCACAGAGGTGGTATCCGCTCGGACGTCACCGTGGCGCGGCTTTCGGAGAACACCTTCCAGGTCGGCTGCAACGGCCAGCGGGACATCGCGTGGATGCTCGACCACGCCGACGAGTCGACCACGGTACGTGACATCACCGGCGGCACGTGCTGCATCGGCCTATGGGGGCCGTACGCACGTGCGGTGCTGCAGTCGCTGACCGAGAGCGACGTCTCGCATGAGCAGTTCCGATTCTTCCGGGCCAAGCGGTTGTTCGTCCGGGAGGTTCCGGTGACGGCGCTACGCCTGTCCTACGTCGGTGAACTCGGGTGGGAGCTCTACACCACGGCCGACTTCGGGCTACGACTCTGGGAACTACTGGCCGACGCGGGCGCCGAGTACGGCGTCATCGCAGGCGGCAGGGGTGCTTTCAGCAACATGCGGCTGGAAAAAGGATACCGGGCCTGGGGCGGTGACATGTGGAGCGTGCACACCCCCGACGAGGCGGGGCTGGCCTTCGCGGTGAAGCCGGACAAGGGTCAGTTCATCGGTCGTGACGCGCTGCTCCGCCACCGCGAGTCCCCGGTACGACGAAAGTTGTGCTGCCTGTCGATCGACGACGGCACGGTAGTGATGGGTTCCGAGCCGGTCTTCGTCGGTTCCCAGGACCGGCGAGCCCGCGGTTTCACCACGAGTACGGGCTACGGCCACAGCCTCGGCCTCAGTCTCGCCTACGCGTGGTTGCCCTCGGAACTGTCCGAAGCGGGCACATCCCTCGAGGTGGCCTACTTCGGAGAACGGCATCCCGCCACGGTGATGTCCGATCCGGTGTTCGATCCCGAGATGAAACGAATGCGCTGCTGAGGGCGCATCGATCTCCATCCCCCCGACAACCGGGCCGTTGACCGCGACGCGGTGGACGGTCCGGCGAAATCGCCCCATCAACCCCATAGGAGTCCCCCATGAGCATCAACCCGACCCCTGCGATCCTGCAGTACCCCCGTCTCCGCAAGTCCCCCTTCTTCTATGCTTCGCGCAGGCACGGGGTGGGGATGTACAGCGTGTACAACCACACCTACCACGCCAGGCACTACGGTGACCCGGTAGCCGAGTACTGGCACCTGCTCAACGGCGTGACGTTGTGGGACGTCGGTGTCGAGCGTCAGGTGGAGATCACCGGTCCGGACGCCTTCGAGTTCACCAACATGCTGGTCCCCCGTGATCTGAACAAGTGCCGGGTCGGGCAGTGCAAGTACGTGTTCATCACCGCGGAGGACGGCGGCATCATCAACGATCCCGTGCTGCTGCGCCTCGGGGAGAACCACTTCTGGCTGTCGCTGGCCGACAGCGACGTGCTGCTGTGGGCAAAGGGGCTCGCCTACAGCCTGGGGATGAACGTCCAGATCCGGGAACCCGACGTGGGGCCGGTCCAGGTGCAGGGGCCGAAGTCCCGCGACGTCATGGTGGACCTGTTCGGGGAATCCATTCAGGAGATCCCGTACTACTACGCCGTGGACCGGCAGCTGGACGGCATGGACGTGATCGTCTCGCGTACCGGATACACCGCCGAGCTCGGCTACGAGATCTACCTGCACAACGCCAGCCAGGACGGTGTGCGGCTCTGGGAGAAGATCTGGGAGGCTGGCCGTCCCTACGACATGCGGGTGATCGGTCCCTGCCACATCCGGCGGATCGAGGCGGGCATCCTTTCCTGGGGTTGCGACATCACCTACGACACGAATCCGTTCGAGGTCGGTTACGGATTCGAGGCGACCTGGATGGTCGATCTCAACCAGGAAGCCGACTTCATCGGTAAATCCGCCCTGACCCGGATCTACAACGAGGGGATCACCCGCAAGCTGGTGGGTGTGGCCATGGGTGGCCCCGAAGTGGGCAGCTTCAACGACGGCTCGATGATCGACACCTTCCCGGTCCGGGATCCCAACGGACTGCGTATCGGGGACGTCACCTCTGCCTGCCACTCGCCGAGGCTGGACCGCAACATCGGTTACGCGATGGTGCCGATCAGCTACCACGAGGTGGGAACACCCCTCGTGGTGGAGACCCAGCACGGCCCGCAGGAGGCGGAGGTGGTGGAAAAGCCATTCCTCGACCCGAAGAAGCAGATCCCCAAGCAGTTCGAACGGCAGGAAGAAGCGGCGGTGTCGAAATGACCACGAACGCGCAACAACAGCTACAGCGTTACCTCCGCAACGCCCGTTACGAGGTTCTGCCGCTGCGGGGGGTCGTCGAGCAGGTGCGGGAACTGCCCGCCGGGACCACGGTTACCGTGACGTCCTCACCCGCCAAAGGGACCGAAGCCACTCTGGACACCGCGGCACGGCTACACCGCGAGGGCATGCACGTGGTCCCCCACCTGGCGGCGCGAATGGTCCGGGACTCGGCTCATCTGAGCGATCTGCTCGCCCGGGTGAGCGACCTCGGTCTCACCGAGGTGTTCGTGATCGCCGGGGACGCCGAACGTCCGGCGGGCAGGTTCACCGACGCCCTGTCGTTACTGCGGAGCATGGAGGAGCTCGGCACCAGGCCGTACCGGCTCGGGATCACCGGATATCCGGAGCAGCACGCCTTCATCCCGGATCGCATGACCATCCAGGCCACCGACGAGAAGGCACGTTACGCCGACTACATAGTATCGCAGATCTGCTACGACCCGAACACGATCGCCTCGTGGGTCAAGAGCATGCGAGCCAGGGGCGTCGAACTGCCGGTCTACATCGGCGCGCCGGGATCGATCGACCCGAGTAAGCTACTGCGGATCTCGATGAAGATCGGGCTGGGTCAGTCCATGCGTTTCCTGCGGAAACAGCACGGCGTGGTGACCAAACTGCTGACCCGTTACACCCCGGAGAACGTGTTCGACGAGTTGTCGCCCTATCTCGTGGATCCGGACTACAACATCGCGGGTTGGCACCTGTTCACCTTCAACGAGATCAGCAAGACCCGGCAATGGGCCGTCGAGACGGCCGACCGGCTGCAGGAGGTGCCCGCATGAACATGCCGTCCGATCTGGACATCTCGCGGTCCTCGCCACGTAAACCGTTGGAGGAGGTCGCCGCGGATCTGGGGCTGGCTCCCCACCTGCTGGAGCCCTACGGCAGGGACGTCGCCAAGGTCTCCCTGAGTGCCCTCGACGAGCTCGGTGAACAGAACCGGGCCAAGTACGTCCTGGTGTCGGCCATCACACCGACTCCGCTCGGCGAGGGCAAGACCACCACCACGGTCGGGCTCGGCCAGGCACTGCACCACCTGGGAAAGCGATCGGCGATCGCGATCCGCCAACCCTCCATGGGGCCGACGTTCGGCATCAAGGGCGGCGCGGCGGGGGGTGGATACAGCCAGGTGGTGCCCATGGAGGCACTGAACCTGCACCTGACCGGCGATATGCACGCCGTCACGGCAGCCAACAACATGCTGGCGGCGATGGTGGACAACCACATCCACAAGGGCAACGAACTCGGCCTGGATCCCCACCGGGTCACCTGGCGCCGAGTGGTCGACATCAATGACCGGGAGTTGCGCAACGTGGTAACCGGCCTGGGCGGCAGTGCGGACGGCACTCCGCACCAGACGGGTTTCGACATCACCGCGGCCAGCGAGGTGATGGCGGTGCTGGCGCTGTCCAACTCGCTGCACGACATGCGTGAACGGTTGGGACGCATCGTCGTGGGCTACACCCATCAGGGGGAGCCGGTCACGGCAGAGCAACTGGGTGCCGCCGGTGCGATGACGGTGATCATGCGGGAGGCGATCAAGCCCAACCTGATGCAAACCGTCGAGAACACACCGGTACTGGTGCACGCGGGTCCGTTCGGCAACATCGCGCACGGCAACTCCTCGATCGTGGCCGATCGCATCGCCAGCAGGTGCGCCGACTACGTGGTCACCGAGGCCGGTTTCGGTGCCGACATGGGAGCCGAACGGTTCTTCAACATCAAGTGCCGGGCATCCGGACTGCGCCCGGACGCGGCGGTGCTGGTGGCCACCGTTCGGGCGCTGAAGGCGCACTCCGGGCGGTTCCGCGTGGTGGCGGGCAAGGACCTTCCGAAGGAGATGCTCGACGAGAATCCGGAGGACGTGCTGGCGGGGGCCGAGAACCTCCGCAAGCAGATCGACAACCTGCGCATGCACGGGGTGTCCCCTGTGGTGGCCGTGAACGCGTTTCCCACCGACCACCCCAGTGAGCATCAGGCGATCCGTGAGGTGGCCGAGAACGCGGGGGCTCGCGTGGCCATCAGCACCCATTTCACCGACGGCGGCAAAGGGGCGGTGGAACTGGCCGAGGCGGTCAGTGAGGCCGCCGAGGAGCCCAGCCGGTTCGAACTGCTCTACCCGGACTCCGCGGATCTGCGCACCAAGATCGAGACGGTCGCCACCAGGGTCTACGGCGCCGAGGGGGTTTCGTACACCCCCGCGGCGGAACGGGCGTTGCGCAGTTACACGGCCAACGGGTTCGATTCGTTGCCGGTGTGCATCGCCAAGACGCACCTGTCGCTGAGTTCCGATCCGAGCCTGTTGGGGGCTCCCACGGGATGGACGCTGCCGGTGCGTGAGATCCGGGCTTCGGTGGGTGCCGGATTCGTCTACCCCATCTGTGGTGACATCCGCACCATGCCGGGGTTGAGTTCCCGCCCCGCCGCGGCACGGATCGACATCGACGACCGCGGCGAGGTGGTCGGACTGAGTTGAACGGGATACGCCGGTCCCCGTCGAGTCGTCGCCGTTTCGGCGGCGACTCGACTCATACCGGCCCGAGTTTCGAGGGAAACCTAGCGTTCCAGCGAGGCGGGGTGCAGGTGTTCGACCCGATTGACCGCCTCGTCGAAGAACTGCGCCACGTGCGAGTCGTAGAGCGAGTACACCACCGCCCTGCCTGCACGGTCACCCTTGACCAACCAGAGGGATCGCAGCACACGCAGCTGGTGCGACACCGCGGACTGCCCCATTCCCACCGCTTCCGCCAGCTGATTCACCGACCGCGCCCCCTGCCGCAACTCGCTCAGAATCAGCAGGCGTGACGGTGTGGCCAGCGCCTGCAGCGTCTCGGCGACAGTGGCGGCCGAGTTCTGATCCAGTCTTGCGGTCGGAGTGGGAACGTCGCGGAGTCCGTGACCCATGCGGGCAGTCTATCGGGGGCTCGGGTGCACGATCAGCCAACGTCGTGGAAGTAGCGAGCGCCACCCTCGGCTGTTCGACACCGCGAAACTCCCGGTCACAGCCGGATTTCCTCGTCCGGAACGTGCTGATACCTCACCGGTTGGGAAGCCGGGCGGACGAGCGGATCCGAAACAGCGATCTCACTCACACCGAGACCGGCTTCGCGCACCGAAGTGGTCACTCGACTTCGAGCTCGATGTCGACGTTGCCGCGCACCGCGTTGGAGTACGGGCAGACCCGGTCGGCCGCTTCGGCGAGTTCGAGCGCCCGCTGCCGATCGAGCCCGGGAAGCCCGACACGCAACGAGAGACTCAGCCCGTATCCACCGTTGCCGTCCGGTCCCATTCCGACTCGCGCGGTGACGGTGGAGTCGTCCACGCTCACCTCGGCACGGCGGGCTACCACCCGCAGCGCACTGTGGAAGCAGGCCGCGTATCCGGCCGCGAAGAGCTGTTCCGGGTTGGTTTCCTCTCCACCCGGACCGCCGAGTTCTTTGGGCACGGACAACCCGAGGTCGAGCACACCGTCCGCGGAACGGGTACGCCCGTCCCGCCCTTCGCCGCTTGCGGTGGCCTCTGCCGTGTACAACGCCGTCATCATCACTTTCCTGGTCATTGATCGGTTGGCACGGGTGAGGCGGCGAGCCGCGACCACCCACCTGAAAGGTAGCGCAAAACTAAATTGCGCACAACCTAATTGGGTGAATCAGCCCTACAGAGCCGCGAGGGGGAACGGGCGAACCGGGGCGCACCCGCCCCGGAACTCGATCAGTACTGGTCGAACCGGCCCACGTCGGTGACCCGGACCACCGCGACCCCCGCCTCGTCGGAGGCTGGCAGGTCGATCTCGGCGCTGATCCCCCAGTCGTTGTTGCCCTCCGGATCACTGAAGACCTGGCGCACCAACCACCGCTGGGACTCCTCGGTGACCATGAACAGGCTCGGACCGCGAGCGTCGGCGTCGGTACCGAGCTCGTCGTGTTCGGCGAAGTACTCGTCCAGCGCGGCCTGCCAATCCTCGGCCGTCCAGCCTTCCTCCCCGTCCAGCTCGCCGAGTTCGTCGAACCGCTCCCGCGCCGCCAGCTCCACGCGCCGGAACATGGCGTTGCGGACCTGTACCCGGAAGGCACGTTTGTTGTCGGTGAGCTTGGCGGGCCCCTGATCGACGGGCTCGGCACCGGAGTCGTCCTCACCCGGATTGCGCAGCCGTTCCCACTCGTCGAGCAGGCTGGAGTCCACCTGACGCACCAGCTCGCCGAGCCACTCGATGATGTCGCCGAGCTCCTCACTCTTGGCGTCGTCGGGCACGGTGTGCCGCAGCGCCTTGTAGACGTCCGCGAGGTAGCGCAGTACCAGCCCTTCCGAACGTGCCAATCCGTAGTGGTTGACGAACTCCACGAAATTCATCGCCCGCTCGTACATGTCCCTGGCCACGGACTTGGGGGAGAGCTCGTGCTCGGAAACCCAGGGATGCCCCTGCCGATAGGTCTCGTAAGCGGCCTCGAGCATCTCGGCCAACGGCTGCGGATGAGTGATGTCCTCGATCACCTCCATGCGCTGCTCGTACTCGATGCCTTCGGCCTTCATCCGCGCGATGGCCTCACCGCGTTCCTTGGCCTGCTGCGCGCCCAGCACCTGACGCGGATCGTCCAGAGTGGCCTCGATGACCGACAGCACGTCGACCGCGTAGCTGGGCGAGGCCGGATCGAGCAGTTCGATGGCGGCCAACGCGAACGGCGACAGCGGCTGGTTGAGCGCGAAGTCGAACTGCAGATCCATGGTGACCCGGACCAGCCTGCCCTGCTCGTCCGGCTCGTCCAACTGTTCGACCACCCCGGCGGCCACGAGTGCCCGGTAGATGGAGATGGCCCGCAACATGTGCTTACGCTGGGCAGGACGGTCCTCGTGGTTGTCGGTGAGCAACTCGCGCATCGCCGCGTAGGTATCGCCGGGGCGGCTGATCACGTTGAGCAGCATGGCGTGGGTGACGTTGAAGCTCGACGTCAACGGTTCCGGCTCGGCCTCGACCAGTTTGTCGAAGGTCTTCTGCCCCCAGGAGACGAATCCCTCGGGTGCCTTCTTCTTGACGACCTTGCGGCGCTTCTTGGGATCGTCGCCGGCCTTGGCCAGGGCGCGTTCGTTCTCGATGACGTGTTCGGGGGCCTGTACCACCACGTAACCGTCGGTGTCGTAACCCGCGCGGCCCGCCCTGCCCGCGACCTGGTGGAACTCCCTGGCCTTGAGGTGACGGGTGCGGCTGCCGTCGAACTTGGTCAACCCGGTCAGCAGCACGGTGCGGATGGGCACGTTGATCCCCACTCCGAGCGTGTCGGTGCCGCAGATGACCTTGAGCAGCCCCGCCTGTGCGAGCTGTTCGACCAGACGACGGTAGCGCGGCAACATACCCGCGTGGTGCACGCCGATGCCGTGCCGGATCAACCTGGACAGAGTCTTGCCGAACCCCGCAGTGAACCGGAAGTCGCCGAGTTTTTCGGCTATGGCGTCGCGTTCGGCACGGCTGGCCACGTTCATGCTGACCAACGCCTGCGCCTGCTCCACCGCGGAGGCCTGATTGAAGTAGACCACGTAGATCGGGGCCTGCCTCCCGTTGAGGAGCTCCTCGATGGTCTCGTGCAGCGGGGTCATCGCGTACCGGAAGGTCAGCGGCACCGGACGTTCGGCGGAACTGACCACCGAGGTCTCACGACCGGTACGGCGCGTGAGATCCTTCTTGAAACCGGTGACGTCGCCGAGGGTCGCCGACATCAGCACGAACTGGGCCTGCGGCAGCTCCAGCATCGGCACCTGCCACGCCCAGCCCCGCTGGGGTTCGGCGTAGAAGTGGAACTCGTCCATGACCACCTGGCCGACCTCGGCGCGTTCGCCGTCGCGCAGCGCGATGTTGGCCAGGATCTCGGCGGTGCAGCAGATGATCGGCGCGTCCGGATTGACGCTGCTGTCGCCGGTCAGCATCCCGACGTTGTCGGCGCCGAACTGGTCCACCAACGAGAAGAACTTCTCCGAGACCAGCGCCTTGATCGGCGCGGTGTAGAAACTGCGCTGTTTGTTCGCCAGGGCGGTGAAGTGCGCACCGACCGCGATCAGGCTCTTCCCCGAACCCGTCGGGGTGCTGACGATCACGTTGGATCCGGACACGACCTCCATCAGCGCCTCTTCCTGGGCGGGATAGAGCTCGAATCCCTGTTCGGTGGTCCAGCTGGTGAACCCGTCGAGCAGGGCGTCCGGATCGGTGTCGGGTGTCGGGGGAAGCTGGTCGGTAAGCGTCATCTCGGATTCCATCTTCCCTGTTCAGCTCCTGGGGACACATGTGGGGTCGAACACCGTGCCCGGAAGTCGTTCTTCCCCTCCCTCGCGTTACGGCTCCACACTGGAAACGGTTCAATATAAGCTGTATTGTTGCATCAATGCTGACCTGTGAAACCAACGAGGAAGCAATGACCCGCCTGGGCAGGGCATTGGCCGATCCGACCCGTTGCCGCGTCCTGACGGCACTGCTGGCGGGAACCCACTACCCCGGCCTGCTGGCCGAACACCTCGAGCTGAGCCGGTCCAAGGTGTCCAACCACCTCGCCTGCCTACGGGGCTGCGGACTGGTGGTGGCCACCTACCAGGGACGTCAGGTGCGCTACGAACTCGCCGACGAGCACCTGGCCGAAGCGCTGCGGCACCTCGTCAGAGTGGTACTGGCCGTCGAACCGAGCGACTCCTGCACGGCGGAGGATCGTCAAGCTCCGCTCGAATCCACGGGAACCGATACGAGGAGAGCGGTGAGCACGCCATGAACCAATCCGGCCCCTCCTCGGAAACACCACGCGGGAATACCCACTCACCGGAAGGATCGGCACCCGGAGAGCGGTCCACCGAGCACGGACCACTACCCCCGGCACAGGACTCGGACGTGCCCGGCGAACCGGAGCCGTCACGCCGTTCGGCGCTGACCCGCAGACTTCGGTTGTTGGTGCTGGCCACCATCTCCTACAACGTGATCGAGGCCGTGGTGGCCGTCGCCAGCGGGATAGCCGCCTCCTCTGCCGCACTGCTCGGCTTCGGACTGGACTCCGTGATCGAAGTAGCCTCGGCGGCCGCCGTGGCGTGGCAGTTCTCCGCGCGCGAGGCGTCAGCACGGCAGGCCCGTGAACGCAGGGCACTGCGCGTCATCGCCGTCTCCTTCTTCGCGCTGGCCGCCTACGTGACCGTCACGGCGGTCCGCACGCTCGTCGGAGACACCGAGCCGGCGGCATCTCCGGTGGGCATCGGACTGGCCGCGCTCTCGCTGATGGTCATGCCGGCCCTGTCACTGACCCAACGACGTACCGGTCGCCTGCTGGGTTCGGCCAGCGCGGTCGCCGACTCCAAGCAGACCCTGTTGTGTTCCTACTTGTCCGCTGTGCTGCTGGTGGGACTACTGCTCAACGCCTTCTTCGGTTGGTTCTGGGCCGACCCGGTGGCGGCTCTGGTCATCGCGGTGATGGCGGTCAAGGAGGGCCGCGAGGCGTGGCGCGGAGACGGATGCTGCACCCAGGGCGGGTTGGCCACCGCCTTTGCCGCCGGGGCGGACCAGGACTGCTGCGCCCCTGGATGCGACTGCTGCGGCGCATAGCGATCTCTCGTCGATCCGCCCCCCCCCGCGGCGACTGCACCGGCGGGACCTCCCGGCACATGCACGGAGCCGCGGGAGCGGACCGACCCCGTCCCAATTCGGGCAACTCCTCTGATTCCTCGACCGAGCGCGGCGCAACGCTTTTCGGGAGCGCTCCCGAATCAAGACTTCACCTTTACCGCCCCTGGACAGCGGCCCCGGACAGCCGCGGCCAATCGATCCAGCAACGAATGTGACCTTGACAACACAACAACAACGGGCAGAATCAGTCAGGAACAAAAATCGGATCGGAGGACAACGGGCATGTACGGGGCGGAGCGTCGGCAGGTGCTGGTGCAGCGGGCACGCCGCGACGGTCGAATCGATGTCGCGGAGGCGTCCAGAGAGCTCGAGGTGGCACCGGAGACCATTCGGCGTGACCTCGGCACCCTGGAACGCCAGGGACTGCTGCGCCGCGTCTACGGCGGGGCGATCCCGCAGGAACGGCTCGACTTCGAACCGGGTGTCTCGCAGCGTGACCAAACAGCCGCCGCGGAAAAAGACCGAGTGGCACGCGCCGCACTGGACCTGGTGCCGGAGAGGGGGACACTGCTGTTGGACGCGGGAACCACGACGAGTCGAGTCGCGGGCCTGCTTCCCACCGACCGCGAGCTGACAGTGGTCACCAACTCCCTTCCCGTGGCCAATCAGTTGGCCAACCGTGGCAACCTCGACCTGCATCTGCTCGGCGGTCGGGTGCGAGGCACCACGCTGGCGGCCGTCGAGTCCTGGGCACTGAGCGTGCTGGCCGGTCTGACCGTCGACGTCGGCCTGCTCGGCACGAACGGTTTCTCCGCCGAACGGGGCTGCACCACCCCAGACACCGCGGAGAGCGCGGTGAAATCGGCGATGGTGCGGTCCTGCCGCGAGCGAGTCCTGTTGGCCGACAACACCAAGTACGGACGTGACCACTTCAGCCGTTTCGCCGAGATAGCCGATCTCGACGTGCTGATCACCAACAGTGGTTTGCCGGAGACGACCGTGTCGGAGCTGCGCGAACGCGGAACGGACGTGGTACTGACATGATCGTCACCGTCACCCCGAACCCCAGTCTGGATCGCAGCGTACTGCTCGATCGTCTCGACCGGGGGGAAGTGCACCGCGCCGGTGGAGTACACGTGGATCCCGGCGGCAAAGGGGTCAACGTCGCCCGCGTGTTGACCGCGGCCGAGCACAGCGCCGTGGCGGTACTGCCGACCGGAGGAGTCGAGGGAAGCAGTCTCGCCGAGCTGCTCGCACCGGAGGCCGTCTCCGTCGTCGAGGTTCCCGTGGAGGCGGCCACCCGCAGCAACCTCACCCTGGTCGAGGCAGACGGAACCACCACCAAGATCAACGAACCCGGAAACGCGTTGACCACCGGCGAGCTGGAAGCCTTACGCAGCCGGTTGGGTGAGGTGGCCACGCGGGCGCGCTGGGTGGTGGCGAGCGGGAGCCTGCCGCACGGTTGCCCCGACGACTACTACGCCGGTCTTGTGCGCACCGCCCGCGCGGCCGGCGCGAAGGTCGCGGTGGACTCCTCGGGGGCCGCGTTGGCCGAAGCGTGCATGGCAGGCCCGGATCTGCTCGCACCCAACTTGGCGGAACTGACCGAACTCGCGGGCCACCGGCCCGGAGACCTCTCCGAAGTGGCCGCCACCGCACGAGCGGTTCGCTCCGAGGGCACCGGTTCCGTACTGGTCACCCTTGGTGAGCACGGCGCGCTGCTCGTGGGAAACGAAACGGCCTGGTTCGGCACGAGCAGCGCTCGAAGGGTGCGCAGCACGGTCGGTGCGGGCGATGCCGCACTGGCCGGTTACCTGCTGGCGGGCGGAGACGGACCGGAAGCCTTGCGCTCCGCCGTGGCCTACGGCTCGGCGGCCGTGGAACTGCCGGGCAGCCGGATGCCCACGCCGAAAGAGCTGCGGCTCGAACAGGTGCGGATCACCGAAGTCGACGAATCAGGTCGGCTCGACCCCATGTCGCCGTAACGGAGTCGAAGAATGAGCAGTGAACTGATCACCACCGAACTGGTCGATTTGGACCTGCCCGACGCGGATCGGCGCGCCGCGGTCCGCTCATTGGCCAACCGACTGGTCAACGCCGAACGTGTCACCGACATCGAACGGTTCCTCGACGATGTCGAGAACCGCGAACAACAGATGGCCACCGGCATGCGGGGCGGCATCGGTATCCCGCACTGCCGCTCGGCCGCCGTGACCGTTCCGAGCCTGGCGTTCGGCCGCAGCACAGCGGGGATCGACTTCGGTGCCGAGGACGGTCCGGCGAGTTTGATTTTTCTGATTGCGGCCCCGGAAGGCGGGGATTCGGACCACATGGCGGTGCTGGCCTCGCTGGCGCGCCGACTGATGCGGGAAGAGTTCAAGCGAACCCTGCTCGACGCGAACGATCCGGCCGTGGTCGCTTCCTACGTACGTGAGGAGGTCAAACCTTGAAGTTCGTCGCCGTGACCGCGTGTCCCACCGGAATAGCGCACACCTACATGGCTGCCGAGGCGTTGGAGCAGGCCGCTCGTGAGCGGGGCGACGAGCTCAGTGTCGAGACGCAGGGGGCGGCCGGCTCCGATCCGTTGTCCGAACAGGACATAGCCGCGGCCGACGCCGTGATTCTGGCCGCCGATGTCGGGGTAAGCGACCGTGACAGGTTCGCGGGCAAACCCGTCGTCGAGGCGAGTGTGAAGCAGGCCGTCGACAGCGCCGCTGCCCTGTTGGAACGCGCGGCGGCAGCCGAGCCTATGCGCGTCGGCTCCGGCTCGGAGGGTCCGAGCTCGGAACCGAGCACAAAGGTCACCGCGAACGCCTCGGCGACCGTACGGCTTCGCCAGTGGTTGATGACGGGTGTCAGCTACGTGATCCCGTTCGTCGCCGCCGGTGGACTGTTGATAGCGCTGAGCTTCGCGCTGGGCGGGTACCAGATCACCGAAGCACCGGATGTCACCGAGCGGTTCGATCCGGCGAGTCTGACCAGCTGGGCCGCGTTGGCGAACCAGATCGGTACGGCCGCTTTCGAGTTCCTCGTCCCGGTGCTCGCCGGTTTCATCGCGTTCGCGATGGCCGAACGCCCCGCCCTGGTCCCCGGTTTCGTGGGCGGCGCAGCGGCCGTCGCGGTCGGAGCGGGGTTCCTCGGCGGTTTGATCGCGGGACTGCTGGCGGGCGGGGTCGTCCTCGGCTTGCGCCGGCTCAGAGTTCCCTCGGCCGTCGCGGGCATCATGCCGGTGGTCGTGATACCCCTGTTCGGCTCGATGGTGGTTGGCACCCTGATGTTCGTGGTGCTGGGCAAACCCATCGCCGCCGCGATGACCGCTCTCACGGACTGGCTCAACGGGCTCAGCGGCACGAACGCGATGCTGCTGGGCGCGGTACTCGGCGGAATGATCGCTTTCGACCTCGGCGGCCCCGTCAACAAGGTCGCCTACACCTTCGCGGTCGGAGGACTGACCACCGGCAGCGAGACGGCGCTGGAGATCATGGCAGCGGTAATGGCCGCGGGGATGGTGCCACCGTTGGCGATGGCGTTGGCCGCGACCGTTCACGCCAAGTCGTTCTCCCCCGGTGAGCGGGAGAGCTCACGTCCCGCCTGGCTGCTGGGAGCCTCGTTCATCACCGAAGGGGCGATTCCGTTCGCCGCTTCGGACCCGTTCCGGGTTATCCCGTCGATGATCCTCGGCTCGGCGAGCGCGGGCGCGCTGTCCATGCTGTTCGGGGTGACGCTGCGTGCCCCGCACGGTGGACTGTTCGTGCTGCCGCTGGTCGGAAGTCCGTTGCTGTACTTGCTCGCGATCTCGGCGGGAGTGCTGGTGGCCGCCGCTGTCGTGCTCGCCGCCAAGTCGTTCGTCGGACGCGGGACCGCCGAGACGGAACGGCTCCCCGAGACCGAAGGAGCCGTGGCCGCCTGAAACCGGCGGTGAAACGGACCGAGCTAGAACGTCGGTTCACCGTTCGTCGGAGCCGACCGTACAACCGGGTATCACCGGGAGAGGAGCACAGGAATGCACCAGCGTCGCGTGACGATCGTGTCGAAGGTCGGATTGCACGCCCGTCCCGCGGGACTGTTGGCGACGAACGCGGCCGCGCAACCGCTGCCGGTGACCATCGCCAAGGTCATCGACGGCACTCCGGGAAGGGCGGTGGATGCCGCGAGCGTACTGGGACTCATGACCCTCGGGGCCGAGCACGGTGACGAGGTCGAGCTGGCGGCCGAGGGCGACGAGGCCGAAGCGGTACTCGACGAACTGGTGGAACTGCTGACCCGTGACCTCGACGCGGAACCCACCACCTGACCGAACTCCCTCGACCGGGGTCTCTTCCACCGTCGCTCGGCGGAACCTCCCGCGGGCTAATTCGAGGAGGCCCCGACATCGGGGGTGGTAGTTGCCGGGATAGTCCGGTGCAACGACACGAGGAGGAGCCCGCAGCGCCGTTGCACCGGGCGATCCCGAGTGGGAAGTCACCTCACCCGGTGGAAACCGCATGCTGTTCGAGAGGTGTTCCGGGAGGATCGTGGCTTCGGAGCACTTCACCGCGAGTTCAGATACCGAAGGCGGCCGGATACCGGATCGTGCCCGTGGGTGCCGTTCGCCGCGATCCGAGGGTGAGAGCCATCATCTCCTCCTCGGACACCTCGAAGGGCGGGTGGATGGCCAGACGTGCGGCCGGGACGAAACCGAAGCGGGGATAGTAGTCGGCGTGGCCGAGGACGAGCACCGTGTTCTCACCCATGGCGCGGGCTGCTTCCAGTACGGCTCGGATGGCCGCGGAACCGACTCCGCGGCGTTGCCGAGCGGGCAGCACCGCACACGGCGCCAGCGCGAGCGCAGGCTGCTCGTCGATGTGGCACCGCGTCAGGAGTGCGTGCCCGATGACGCTGCCGTGCTCATCCACAGTGATCCGAGAGAGGCCGTCGATCCACGCCTGCCGGTCGGCACGCAGCTCGTCCACCAGGTCGGCCTCCGCCGTGGTGGGAAAGGCGGCGAGATTGACCTCGCGAATGGCGGCGATGTCGTCGGCGGTCTCGGCACGAGTGGTCCATTCGCTCATGATGGAGATCTCCGTTTCCGTGGATGTCGATGTGTCGTCGCAGGGGTCTTCCCGGTGGCGCCGCGGAAAGGGCCGGAGCGTCGCCGTGTCCTCGGACGAATTCACCGCTGTCGCCCCCGGAACTCGTAGCACGCCCACCTCTGTCGGGTGAGGTGCCTGTCCCGCTTTCCGCGCTCGGCACGCAGTCGCGCGTTATCACGGGAGGCGGCGTACTCGTTCTCCCGCAGCAACCGTCGATAGTTGTCCAGCAGCACCAGGGCGAGCATGCGCTCGATCCGGACGTGCTTGAGCGGGTCCGGCAGGGAAACCGCCGTGATGACGGGGTCGCCAATACCCGGCCACGGGAATCACGCGAAGCGGTGGAGCGTACCAGTGCTCCAGTACCGTGGCTGCCTCGCGCATGCAACCCTCCGAAGACCGGAAGAAACGCGACAACTCGGAGCCCTTGTTCGGGGACTCCGGGCATGCGCACCGACTCAGTACCCGGGTGGGGCGTACATGATCACCGCCACACCGACCAGGCACCACCGCTCTCGCAGAGAGCGGCGAGCACGAACAGTGCGACGGATTTGTCCACGACCATGGACGAGATGCTATTCGGTCGGCGAGCCGAACGCCGGCGGGTGATGCGAACGGTGTGGCAACGAAACGATCAGTGTGGTGTCTCGCCCCGAAGCACGTGTCTATTTCGGAGCCGGTTCGCGCGAGCTCGCCCCGATTCACGAACGGGACCGATGGCAGGGATCAAACTCGGCATGGGCGGTATTGACCACCTCGACCAATGAGGAAAACACCCCGGCTTACAGCTGAGCACCAATTCTCCGTAGCACGGAAACAACAACGCTTCCCGGAGCAAACCCGGGAATGCCGCGCAGACCTCGGCAACAATGGGCCAGCTCCCGATCCGGACGAGCGACAGTCGTGTTCTGGAGCCGGCACCGAACAGACGTAAGCGCAGCTTAATATACCAACTAATCGGTTTGTAAGATAAAAGATCGCACCACGTCAGAGGAGCGAGCGGGTGTACCGCTGCTCCGACAAACCGGACACGGCACGGCCGGAGCCAGGCCGGACACTGGACACGCCTCCCACTATTTCGGGTGTTCGACGCTGTCTCCGACCTGCCCCAGCATGTTCGTGCTTGCTATCACGGGGCTTCGACAGCCAGGGGATCGACGAGGATCGTTTCCGTCACGGTTATCGGTGCGCTGCTACGAAGGACTCGGCGTAATCGTGTGCGAAGTCGGCGAAGTCGCGGGGTGGGTGACCCACTACGTGCTGGAAATCGTTCGTCGTGAAGTCACCCCACCCGGACGCATAGGCCTGCCCGTACTCAATGAGCATCTCGGTCATCCATTCCGGTACGCCGAGGTCGAGCAGGGTCTTGCGCTCGACCTCGTCGCTCGTCGGCACGTAGCGGATCTCTCGTCCGAGCGTGCGACCGAGTTGTTCGGCCACCTCCGTGAAGGAGAGCGAGCGCGGTCCGGTCGGGGTGTAGGTCTTGCCGTGATGACGGTCCGGTTCCGTGGTGAGCACCCGCGCGGCGAACTCGGCGATGTCGCGTACGTCGATCATCCCCAGTCGTCCCCGGCCCATGTTGAGTGAGAACGCTCCCTCGGCCGCGATGTCGCCTGCCTCGTTGAGCAGGTTCTGCATGAACCAGTGGGGGCGCAGGATCGTCCAGTACATGCCGGATCGTTCGGTCTCGCGATCGGACAGTGCGTGCAACCGGCCGCTGCGGCTCGGCGCGTCATGGGCCGCACCGACCGCCGACAGGCGCACCACCCGTTCCACACCCGCTCGACGCGCGGCCCAGACGGCGTTCATGTTGTTCTCGGGTGCCCGGGGGCTGTTCGGGGTCAGCAGCCACAGATCCTGGACGCCTTCGAAGGCCGAGGGCAGCGATCGGGCGTCGTCGAGGTCGCCGACTACGGCCCGTACGCCCCGCGCCTCGAACCGCTCGGCCTTCTCCTCGTCACGGACCAGCGCCCGTGGTTCGAGATCGGATTGCCGCAGGGTCTCCAGCAGGGCACTGGACACAGTGCCAGTGGCTCCGGTGAGCAACAGGGTTCGACTCAACGTTTTTCCTTTCTCAAAAGTGGTTTCGTCTCGTTACGGGTGACTGTCATTACCGCTGGGCTGTCGCTGCCTGCGCGCGTCGGGAGTTGTCGGACTCCTCAGCCACGGCGGCTTTCGGTGCCGGTTTCCCCGACGGGGACGGCGTTTCCGATCGGCGCGACTTGCCGAAGGTGGGGGGACTGAGCTGTGCTGCCGCGATCGATAGCAGGGCGAGCACGAAACCGATGGTCTGGACGGCGGTCAGGGTCTCGTTCAGGACCAACCACCCCAGGATGGTGGCCACAGCCGGGGAGAGCAGCCCGAGGAACGACACAGCCGCGACAGGCAGCCGAGCCACCCCCTGAAACCACAGCATGTAGGCCAGCAGGGTGCCGACACCGCCAAGCCAGAGGTATCCGGCGAGCGCGGAGAGATCAAGCGGTGGGGGTACCCCCTCGAAAGCCAGAGCCAGCGGCGCGAGCAGGAGACCACCCGCGGTCAACTGCCAGCCGGTGAAGGTCAACAGGCTCACCCCCTCGGGCCGGCCCCACCGCTTGGTCAGCACAACCCCGGCCGACATCGCCCCGGCACCGGCGAGTCCTGCCACGATCCCGATCGGATCGAAGCTGAGCTTGCCCTGAAGCACCATCATGGCCACCCCGACCACTCCGGCCACTCCCCAGCTCAGCCGCCAACGCGTCGGTCGCTCCCCGAGCAACCCGAACGCCAACCCCGCCACCAACAACGGTTGCACCGCGCTGAGGGTGGCCGCGACACCCCCGGGCAACCGGTAAGCGGCGACGAACAACAGCGCGAAGAAGGCTCCGATGTTGAGGGTGCCCAACAAAGTCGCACGCCACCACCAGCTTCCCCGCGGCAGTGTCCGGGTCATCGCGAGCACGATCAGCCCAGCGGGCAGCGCCCGGATCGCACCGGAAAGTATCGGGCGGTCCGGCGGTAGGAACTCGGTGGTCACCAGGTAAGTGGTGCCCCACGTCGCCGGTGCCAGCGCGGCGAGACCGGTCAGACTCCAGGTTCGTGCCGGGGATCCGCCCGCGGCGGAACTTCCGGCTGCAGAGATCCGGGTCATCATTTCACCTCAATGTTAAACTAATCAACGTTCAATAGAGTAACTCGCCTGCTAGTATGGGTCAAACACTTCAACATTAAGGAGAGCAGTGAGAGACAGCGTGGACCGACTGCTCGAGCAGTGGAGTACCGAACGACCGGACATCGACCCCGCGCCGATGGGCGTGGTGGGACGCATCAAGCGAGCTTCCCAACTGCTCGAGCGCACACTGCGCGAGAACTACGCCGCTCACGACCTGCAATCCTGGGAATTCGACATCCTGGCCACGCTCCGCCGCTCCGGCTACCCGTACCAGCTGACCGCGAGCGCCCTCGTCGAAGCCTCCATGGTCACCTCCGGAGCCATCACCAACCGCATCGACCGGCTGGCGGCCAAGGAACTGGTGACCCGCGAAACCGACCCCGGTAACCGGCGCAGCGTACTGATCACACTCACCGAACACGGTTACCGAGTTGTGGACGCGGCAGTGGGCGACCACGTCGAGCACGAGACACGAGCACTCGCCGGACTCGATCCGCGTGAGCAGGGAGACCTCACCGAACTGCTGCGCAAACTCCTCACCAGCCTCGGTGACACCGCCCCGAACGAGACGGACCACTGAACTCGCACCGACAGATCATCGGACAACCTCCCCCGCATGAGCCGCGGCCAAGCGTCCCGCCGCCTCGGCACAGGAGACGAGCACTGCCGTGTTCGCCCGCGCCGAACGTCCCCCGGTCGCCGCATCAACGGCCCGCATCAGGTACTTCGTGATCGCTTGGCCACTTACCCCGTCCTTCTCGGCCGCGGCCGTGGCCTCCCGAATCGTCCGGTCGACCTCACCGCTGTCGATGGCTTCCCGTTCCGGGACGGGGGTGGTGATCAGGAACGAGGAATGGTTCCCGAGTGCCCAGTGGTTCTCGACGGCCCTGGCCAAGAGCCGCTCGTCGTCCATCCGGTGCGGACTGGCAAATCCCGAAGTGACGCAGTAGAAGGCTGGAAAATCGTCCGAGCGGTAGGAAACCACCGGCACACAGTGCGTCTCCAAGTGTTCCATCGTCAGACCGAGATCCAGGATCATCTTCGCCCCGGCGCAGACCACGGCGACCCGGGAGCGGGTGAACTGGATCAGGTCCGAGGAGATGTCCATCGTCTCCTGGGCTCCCCGATGCACTCCGCCGATGCCTGCCGAGGAGAAGAACGGTATGCCCGCCAAATCCGCGGCCACCACCGAGGAGGCAACAGTGGTAGCCCCTCTGTGCCCCTGGCCCTGGGCCAGCACCACCGACATGTCTCGACTGCTCACTTTCGGGATCCCCGGCGTGACGGCGAAACGCTCGATGTCCGACTCGGTCATACCGACCCGGATGGCACCGTCCTCGATACAGATCGTCGCGGGTGTGGCTCCCCCGGACCGGACGGCCTGCTCCACTTTCCGGGCGGTAGCCGCGTTGTCCGGGTAGGGCAAGCCGTGTGTGATGACGTTTGACTCCAGCGCCACGACCGGAGCTCCGGAAGCGAGGGCATCGGAGACTTCTTCGCTGACAAGCAACGGCACACTGTTGTACGCGGGCATGGTTCACCTCACTGCTTCCGGTAGTTCGGCGCTTTGATCAACAGTTCCGCGCGCTCCGTGACTTCGGGGACGACGACCTTCTCGTGCCACTCGGGCTTTTCCACCGGCTCCAGCGCGATCGATACGGCGTCTTCGTGGGTGTCGAAGTTCTCCAGGACTAGCGCGGTGATCTCCGCGGCCAACCGCTGCTGCTCTTGGTACGTGAAGTTCCGTGGGAAGTGCTTGATGGTGACGTGTGGCATGGAAAACTCCTTCGTCTTCTCTCCGGGATGGGGCGGACCGGCAACGGAACGGCCGGTCCGCCCGCGGGGATCTCGGTGCCCCGTCGAGGTGCGGGGTTCAGCTCCGTTCCGTGCTGAGGCCGAAACGGATCGCCGAGACGAGCTCGTGGACACCCCGCTCCTTCAGCACGCCGTAGTGATCGCTCTCAAGTTCGACCACCGTGGGTGGAGCGGCGGAGTACCCGGAACTGCCCTCGATGAACGAGTAGTCGTCCCCCGATGCCTTGAAGAGGGTGACCGGCGCGTCGAGCTGTCGCTCGGTCAGTTCGCGGAAGCTGTACTCGAACTCATACGTCTCGCCCACGATCCGAGTGATCCTTCTGATCAATTGCTTCTCCAGCGCCGGATACAACTTGTGGACGAACGTTACGAAGCTCTCCTCGTCGTGAGTCGCTTCGAGACACCTATCGAGTTCGAAGCCACTGATGGCTCCCGCGAAGACGGAGAAAAGGATCGTCACGTACGCCGGATTGTCGTAGGATGCGGTACGCCCGTGACGCTCTCCGTCGATCTCACGGACCTTCGGATTCCCGGGGCAGATCAGCAGCAGGTTCTCCACCCGCTCACCGGAGCTCTCCAGCTGCCAGGCTGCCTCGAATGCCACCCTGGCACCGAAGGAGTATCCCCACAGGGTGTAGGGACCCTCGGGCCGCGCGCGCCGGATCTCGGCCACATCGGCGGCGGCCATCTCACGGATGGTGTGGTACGGCTCCTCCCCGGCATTGATGCCGTGGGCCTGCATCCCGTAGAACGGTCCCGCCATTCCCGCCTCACGGGCGAGGAGGCGGAGGTTCATCGGATACCCACCCAGACCCGGCCAGCAGAACACGGGATTGGCATCGCCCCCGTGGTGCAGCGGCACCAGCCGCGAGGACTCCTGTGGGGAATCGTCGTCGATTCTGGCCGCCAGGTCGGCGAGCTTCGGGTACTCGAACACGATCTGGAACGGCAGCCGCGTTCCGAATTCCCGATTGATCTTGTTGACGAGTGTGACGGCGATCAGCGAGTTGCCCCGGCAGACGAAGAAATCATCCGCCATCGACACGTCCTCGTACTTCAGTACCTTGCCCCACTCCGCGGCCAACCATCGTTCGGTGGACGTCTCGGGAGCCACGTAACCGCCGGGAGTTTCCGCGGGCTTCAACTCGTCGGAAGCCGCCAGGGTCTTGCAGTCGACCTTGCCGTTCGCGGTCAACGGCATCTCGTCGAGCAGCACGATCCGGTTCGGAATCATGTAGTCGGGCAGGAAATGAGCCAGATCGTCCTTGATGATCTCCGCGGGTCCCCTCATGTGGACCATGTCCTCGTACATGCCCTCGCTGCGGATCTGTTCCTGACTGACCCGCCCACCCAGGAAGAAGTACGAGGGACCGGGGGCGATGTCGCACGAGGTGAGGATGTCATCCATGCGCTGCGCGGATGGCAACGGAAAGCCTGTCTTCGAGCTGTATCCCGAGGACATGAACCCCAGTGACAGGTCGTTGCGCTGCAAGTGGTGCAGTTTACTCCCCAGGCTGATGTACTCCAGCCACTTTTCGCCGGCACGGCTGACGGCCGTAATCGCGAAGCTCGCCCGCGCGTAGACCTGCTGATTGATCGCTATCACGTGCTTGCCCAGCACTAGCTCATCGGAGATGAGTTCCAGTTCACCGGACCCGTACCGGTACTGGCCGGCCGGTAGGTCGGCTATCCGTCCGGGGTGGGCCTGCACGTAGATCTCGGTGGCCTCCGGCTGGGCCACACCGTCGTTCGGTCGAATCTCGAACGTGCCCAGATAATGGTCCTCCGCAGCAGCGCCCAGCTCTTCCTTACCGGGTTCCCGGTACTCCAGTGGGCGAATGGCCAGCCCGTACTCGGGTAGCACCTCCTCGAACACTCCGACCATGTGGCCGGTCTCGAACTCCAGCACTTCCCGGATGTTGTTCTTGTACACCGGCTCGACGGCCTGCTGCTTGCCCAGGAAGTGAATCTTCAGGCGCACTTCATGGGAGTCCGTAGCCCCGCCGAACCGAACCAGCCGATGCTCGGCCGGGTGGTAGTAGTACACACCTGGCTCCAGGCCCGCGACCCCGGAGATCTCCAGATACATCCGTGTCGCGTAGAGTGCCCCCGGAGAGGCGTAAGCGTACTTCGGCAGCAACCGTTCGTCACTGTGAAACTGACCGAACCAACGCAGCAGCTCCCCCAGCTCGGCGAAGGTCAACTCCTCCAGGTTCCTGGAAAAGTCACTGACCGACCGCGATCGCAACAGCTCGTGGATGTCCGCCGCGTTGACGTCGCCGCCCTCGTAAAAACGGTAGGTCTTGCGAGCGAAAACCTCCCGCTGCTGCCTCGTCGTGGGTTGCTCGTTAAGAAGGTCCACAGTGGTCAGTCCGACCAGCTCGTTCGGTTCGGGAAGGCCCGGGTTGGACAGTTGCGCCTTGACCTGGAGCTTGTTGGCCTTGGACTGATGGTGGGAGCCGTGGTTGCCCTGATCCATCAGAGCCGCTTCCTTGGCGTTCAGCTGAACGCAGCCCACCAGGTCCTGAAAGCCAGTCCTGGGGTCCTCGGTACAGATGGCGGCGGCTCGTCGAACCCAGGTGTGTTCCTCGATCCCCAGTGCGATCTCGTCCAGCTCCACTCGGTAGCCGCGCAGCTTGACCTGGTTGTCGACCCGCCCGGAGAACTGGATCGTGCCGTCGGAGTTCCAGTACGCCAGGTCACCCGTTTTGTACAGTCGCTCCATCGGCACGAACGGGGACGGGACGAAACGTTGTTCGGTCATCTCCGGCTGATGCAGGTAACCGCGCGCCAGCTGCTTCCCGCCGATGTAGAGCTCACCGGTCTCACCGATAGGTACCGGGGCCATTTCCTCGTCCAGGATGAAGCACTGGGTGTTGTCGACCGGCGTGCCGATCGAGACCGTCCCCGCACCCTCATCGACCGTGGCGGGGTCGACCGAGTACGCGGTCGCGTTGATCGTGCACTCGGTCGGCCCGTAAAGGTTGACCAGCGATACCGACGGCAACTCGTCGCCGAGCTGTCGCGCCAGCTGCTTCGACAGCGCCTCCCCGCCGGAGAAGACCCATCGCAGCGAGATGCATTTGCGGAACTCCTCGGTCTCCAACAGTGCTTGGAGCAAGGTGGGGACGCACTGCAACGTGGTGATCTCGTGCTCGATGATCGTCTCGTTGAGCAGTTCGGGATCCCGGTAGATTCCGGGCGCCCCCATGACGACCCGACCACCGCAGGCCGGAGCCAGAATCTCCCACTGCGCCGCGTCGAAACTCATCGGTGTCTTCTGCAGCACCGTGGTGTGCTTGCCCAAGTAGCCACGTGAGAACATCCACCGTAGCTGGGACGCGAGACTGCGATGCTCGATCATCACGCCCTTCGGCCTGCCGGTACTACCGGAGGTGTAGATGACATACGCCAAGTTGTCGGATCTCGGCACCTGGTCCGGCGTGGAAACGCACTCCGCCGCGTCGTCCAACGTGACGATCTTCGTGCCCTGCGGCGCCAGTTCCACCAGGCGCTCGACGAGATGCCCCTGGGTAACAATGACCTTCGTACCGCTGTCCTCGATCATGTAGCGCAGCCGGTCTTCGGGGTACTCCGGAGAGAGCGGTAGGTAAGCACCTCCTGCGAACAGCACGCCCCACGCCCCCGTCATCAGTTCCAGCGACGGTTCGACGTACAAGCCGACGCGGGTCTCTGTCGTCACCCCCAGGTGATTCAGATGAGCGGCCAGCCGCGTGCTGGCCTCGGTGAGCTCCCGATAGCTCAGGTGCTGACTGTTGTCCGCGACCGCCACGGCTTCGGGCTGCACGGCCGCCTGCTGCTTCAACAGCTCGGGTAAGCAGGATCCCAGCAGAGTGTCCTGTCTTCGGGCGTTGAACTGTACGGTTTCCAACATGTTCCCCTAACTTGCTGGTAAACGATTTCGGTGTACGACTGTTTTCGCTCTCTCAACGTCCTGCCCGAGCGCCTTCCCGCTCCCCCGAGTCGGTGGTCCCGAAATAACGATCCCCGAAGTCACCGATTCCGGGAATCATGAAGGAATTCCCGTTCAGGCGCTCCTCGATCGAGGAAGTGACGATCTTCAGCTTCGGGTGAGCCCGGCAGACGGTGTCGATACCGGACGGGGAAGCGAGGAAGTTGACGAAAACGATGTTTTCCTCCGGCACGCCGGCGTCAAGCAGAACTTCGATCGTCGCGAGTGCCGAACCGCCCGTGGCCAGCATCGGTTCCAGCAGCAGCACTTGCCGCTCGGCGATGTCGTCCGGGAGGTGAGAGTAATACAGGTGCGCAAGCTTGGTCTCCTTGTCCCGTTGGACGAGGATCTTGCCGATGCGGATGCTCGGGTGTATCTCCCGCAGTTCGGCTTCCATGCTCTCTCCGGCCCGGATCACCGGCACCGCACAGAGTTTCGAACTGAACTTCAATCCGTGGTAGGTCTCGCCAACGGAGGTGGTGACCTCGTGTTTGTCGAAGGGCAGTAAATCCATACTCGCCTCCAACAGGAGGCGGATTATTCTGCGCGAGTAAAAGACGAAGTCGGCTCGGGAGGCGTGCTTGTCGCGGATGACAGTGTGCATCGCCCGCAGCTGATTGGTCTGTGGCAGCGGATGGACATTGTCGATGCTCGTCATGATGTGACACTCCTGGTGGGTAATGTGAGCACGAACGATCACATGGCCGACCGGCCGCTTCCGGTGTCAGCCGAGTTGAGCGAAAGCGAGGCGGGATTCGGACACGAACTTGCGGACCTTGGCCACATCCTTACGACCGTCCGGTCCTTCCAGGCCGGTGTGAGCGTCCACCGCGGCAGGCCGCACCTGCCGAATCGCCTCGGCCACGTTGTCCGGATTCAGTCCGCCGGCCATCATCAGTGGCTTCGGGGAACGGCGAACCAGTTCGGCACTGACCTCCCAATCGTGCGTCAATCCGGTCGCGCCCTTCCCCCCGGTGGCCGGGTTGTAGGTATCGGTGATGAACATGTCCACCGAGTCCGCCACCGCGTCCACCAGCGCCAACAGCTCCTCGGCGTTGTCCTCGCGCACCACCAAGCTCTTGAGGACGTACAGATCCGGGCGAGCGGATTTCAGCTTGCGCAACTGGTCGTCGGCCACATCGCCGTGCAGCTGCACGGCGGTCACTCCCAGCTGGGTGCAGAACTCGCCGACTTCCTCCGCGTCGGTCAGATAGCTGATCAGTACCCCGGCATGCGGGGGACCGAGAGCGGAAATGATCTTCTTAGCGCCTTCCTCGGAGATGTCGTCCGTACCCGAGGGCAGCCGCAGTGGGAACCCCAACCAATCGACCCCCTCAGCACACAGCAGCTCCGCCTCGTCGCCATCGATAATCCCGGCAACCTGGACCAGTTGATTCATCTTCAACCCCTCCAAAACGTGCTCCACAAAAAGACGAGTTTTACCTGAAACTTCGCAATAACCTTAATCCCCGAATTCCGCCCTGCGACACGAAAGCGCGAAACCGACAACAGTGTCGCACACCAAAAGATCGGTGTTAACTATCAGCGCGGGAAATTTTGTCAAATCTCTGCAAGTCGGTTTTCAAATCAACTTCGGGGCGACCAAGCAGGAAATACCTGAAAACCCTCGGAAAACGGCGACCTACGGCATCATCGCCTTCGGGGGACACGAGCCTCCTGCCGTATGTCGCCCAACACGGTACATCCCACATTCAAGCCATACAGGAAATATCGGTCCGGACCTGGATCAGCGCCTTTCCTCACCACACGAGTTGATCAAGCAGCACCTTGGCCGCTCCCGCACTGCCCTCCGTACCCGAAGATACATCTCCTTTCCCGAATTCGTCTCACTGGTTGTGAAATCTGATCACTCCCGAACCGTCATCGCATGAACCCAGGCATAAATCTGCCGCAAGTATTCGGTCGCGCAGACCGCATCCCCACCCCCGTTTGAGATCAGTCCGACCGGCTTTGCCTTCCACTCGTCGAGGAACCAATCGACGGCGTTACTCGGCCCGGGGAAGTGGTGTGGCTGTACGCAGGGGTAACGACCGCGTAGGCATCAGCGGCAGCGATTTTGGCCTGCAGCCGCTGCCGCAGCCTTCCGTCGTCTCGTCCAAGTTGTCCGAAGCGGGCATGGTCAATGGCAAGGGGTAGTCCGCAAGCTCGACAAGTTCGGGAAGCACACTCCCGTGGCGTTGGGCCTGGTCGAAGAACCAGTTTGCGACGGTCGGACCGAAACGGCCTTTTCGTACGCTACCGATTATGACAGCGAGATTGATGGTGCCACCCGACATGGAAATCTCCTGAAGGGATGAGAAGTGTCCGCCAGCATGTTCCGAAAGACACAGTTCACGAGGACAAGTTCAAGTATGCCCACCAACCGAACCCCACAACAACAAGTTTGACAAAGAATTGTATTCGGCAATTCAATCGACCGGTGACCACACCGCGGTGTTCGCGGGGTAGTGCCTCAGACCGACAACCACCACTCTCCAGGCGTCATTTGAGCTCCGGTCCGAGACGAGCACCAGCGACGACGAAGTCGCTCGTATATTCGGATTACAGACGGTCGGCGGGCAGCCGGCGAATGGTGGTGGGCCATGTCGTCCGATCCCCCACCGCGGCCGCGGCAACGTGATTGACGTGTTTGGAACCGCAGTCAAAGTTGCGCACGGTCCATCCTCTCAACCCGGCGGACACCGTGTCATCGGTGTTCTCACCGAGGTACTCGGCTGGCGGATCACGGCCGATTCCAGTACCGATCCCTTTGAGATATGCCCCTAACGCGTCCACACACGCCCGAACGGCAATCGGCGCTGCGGTTCCGTCAGGGCCTCCAACTCCGCTTGTTCGGCAGGGTGCGACGCGGAAGTGCACAAATCCCCGCTCTCCAGGGACGGCACCATCTCCACGTCCACTCCGACCGGCTCCGTTGGCACTTTGAAGAGTGCGAGGCCACTGGTATGTGACAACGAATAGCGCACCGGAACGCCGACGACAACCGGACGCCCATGGGGTACACCGCGATCCGGAGAGGTTTCCCTGGTGAAGCGCACCTCCTCGAGGCGCGACCTCCGGATAGGCCCCCAGAGGGCGGCGCAGGCCGATATGAGCTGCCAAGTGCAACAGCCGGTCATACGTCCGATAGAACGGTGCGGCCCGCTCCCGTTCGTACTCGTCGAGTTCGGCGAGATTCGACCGAGCTTCGGACTGTTCGGTCCACGGCTGTCGAAATAACCACAGATCCAGCTGACCGTCCCTCAGTCTAGGGCCGCTCATCGCTGGACACCGAAAAACGGTGGGATCGACTCACCGTCTGGAAGACAGCCCTTGCCGGAGAGTGTGGGGTCCTCGATCCGCAACGCGCACAGCGCTGCCAGCTCGGCCAAACTCTGTGCGCACAGGATCTTTACGGTTTCGATCTCGATACCCAGAACCGACTCGAGTAGCTTTTTCAGTCGCAGTGCGGTCATGGAACCCACCCCCTGGGCATGCAACGGTCTACGAGGGTCGCAACGATAATCGGGGGGCATGTCCAGGGCCCGAACCAACTCATGACAGAGGAAATCCTCGATGCTGTCGATACGCTCGTCGATACTGAGGGTGCGCAGCGTCTCCAGATCGAGTTCAAGAGCGTCGTGAACGTGTGAGGCTGATAAGGCCATCGTGTCGAGTCCTTTCTTGTCGTGTTTCCCCGAACGGATCGGATCCGGTGCCCGTGGCGGAGCGCCTAGAACACCGACCAAGATGATGAACAGCAGTACGGACGAAGACTGTCGGATACGACGAACGAACAGAGGTCGACACAAGCAGGAAAATAGCAGAAAAACAGAATCGATGATATCATTTAATTCATACCCCCAAGTGTCGATCAATTCAACAAATATATTGCCAAATCTTCACAAAGGCAACTCCAAAATATTTCACATGTCTACCCCGGATCCACGTGTTCGGCACAATCAAAATACAAACACGACGAATCGAAGAGTGGTAGTCGTCGCCATTGCCGGCACGTGGACCACTTCGCGCGGATTAGGACTCTCAATACAACGTCGACACTGATACCGAACGGATCCGGACGTCTGGTATCGCTTCGACCGCGACACGGGACGAATCCAATTGAGCATCTACCCCCATGATATCGCCAATAACTACGGCAGCTGGAACATTCGCCCGCCCGGTCCCGACGCGGCAGTGCTAATGCGACACCGTCTTCCCCAAATTACTCACACCACTTCGCGTTGTGAAGTTTGTTTCGTATCGAAGCGGAAGCCAACTCCGCGCACGGTGCGGATCCAATCATTGGATCCCAGTTTGGCTCGGAGGGTACTCACGTGCGTGTCGATGGTGCGACTGATCCTCGTCCCCGCCGATTCGCCAATCGGGTCACCCCATATCTCGGCCATCAGCTGCCGCCGCGAGATGACGGCACTGGGCCGACTGGCCAGATAGTACAACAGGTCGAACTCCTTTCGGGTCAGCTCGATAAGCTCTTTGTTGAGTCGCACTTCCCGAGTGA
Source organism: Actinopolyspora sabaoui (assembly GCF_051225635.1). Classification (NCBI taxonomy): domain Bacteria; kingdom Bacillati; phylum Actinomycetota; class Actinomycetes; order Actinopolysporales; family Actinopolysporaceae; genus Actinopolyspora; species Actinopolyspora sabaoui. Next base: position 172,245 of record NZ_JBMIHH010000003.1, read on the forward strand.
CAACATTGATCTCCAGCGGACCGCTGACCACGGAAGGCTTGCCCGGCCGCGAACGCACTCGTCGCATGACAGCATCGATGCGGGCCATCAGCTCCCGGAGCCCGTACGGTTTGTCCAGGCAGTCGTCCGAACCCGCCTGCAGTACCATGATTTTGTCCAACTCGGTACTGCGCTCGGTAAACGCGATGATCGGAACGTCGCAGGCCATTCGGATATTGCGGCATACCTCGAGTCCGTCCATGTCCTGTAAGTCCAGGTCGAGCAACACGAGATCCACATCATGGTAGGCATCCAACGCGTGGTTGCCCGTGTTGACCGCCACAGCCGCGTGACCGTGTCGGCGAAGACCGTTGGTCAAGGCTACAGCTGCGTCCTTCTCATCCTCCACTACAAGCAGATGCATCGTCAGCTCCCAGTTTCGTTGCCCTGACTCCCTCAGCGCCACGAGGACTCTGCATGCTCGAGCCCCGCATGCCAGAACGTCCTCAATATACAAACCACTTATGCGGTTTGTAAACACAAAAGCCGACTAACCGGTTTTTAGTGAATCCGGAGGTACTCATTACCCCGAACAGATCAGCTATCTCGTTGACCTTGCTGGTCAGAGCAGCACAACTAGATCGCGCGAAGTCCGTTGAGTCGGCACCCGGGACAACCTCGCCGACAGAAGCCCGGGGTGCCCTGTGCAGACAAGCACAAGAGTGTGGTTTCGCTTCGGCCTGCCCCTTGCGGCTGCGAGCGTTGCAGCGCGCGGAGCCGCCTCTTCGACAAAGACGTCCCCTTGGTCATCCGCGGGGCAATGGGCGCCCGAACCTCGCCACCGAAGGTTCATTCCTCCTGAAGGCCGGGAAAGGAAAACCCTACTGTGAGAGGGTTCACAACTTCCTTCAGGCTCGCTAGAGTCTTTTTGGGAGCGCTCCCATGCACCGTGTTCCTCTCTCTAGGAGACGAAATGTCCAAGCGTTCCGTTCGTCGACGCACCGGCGTCCTGACGCGGGTGGTGGCCCTTTCCGCCGCCGTCACCGCGATGTTCGCCGGAATGCAGATGGGCCAGCCGCAGGAGGCCAGCGCCCACGGGTCCGCGACCAACCCACCCTCCCGCAACTACGGCTGCTGGGACCGGTGGGCCGACAACTTCCAGTCCCCCGCGATGGAAGAAGAGGACCCGATGTGCTGGCAGGCGTGGCAGGCCAACCCGAACGCGATGTGGAACTGGAACGGTCTGTACGTCAACGGCGTCAACGGCAACCACGAGTCCGCCATTCCGGACGGTCAGCTGTGCAGTGCCGGCAGGGACCGCTACGCCGCGCTCGACGAGCCGGGCCCATGGAAGACCGTCACCAAGGACAACCAGTTCTCGGTGACCGTCACCGACCAGGCCCAGCACGGCGCGGACTACTACAAGGTCTACATCACCAAGCAGGGCTTCGATCCCACGACTCAGCGGCTCGGATGGGACAACCTCGAACTGGTCAACGAGACCGGCTCACGTCCGCCCGCGACGACCACGACGATCGACAACATCGACGCGGGTGACCGCACCGGTCGCCACATCGTCTACACGGTCTGGCAAGCCTCGCACATGGATCAGTCCTACTACTTCTGCAGCGACGTGAAGTTCAACGGAAACTGACGGGGCGGATGTCAAGGGTCCGGTTCGTCGCACACTCGATGCCCGGGGACGAGTTCCCGGGCATCGACGCGTTCCCGCCCCCGGACGTCGCAACGGGCCACCCGCTTCACCGAGCCGCCGTCTCCAGGAGCCACGCTCTCACCGCGACAGCACGGGTTCGGCCACGGTGATTCATAATGTCGGTGACCGACAACTCCTCACCGGCAGCTTCAGGAGCAAGCGTGCGCATCGCGTTCAGCAGTCAACCGGTCTACTCCCACCTCGTACCCGCCCTGTTGCCACTGGCGGGACTCGCGGCCGAGGCCGGGCACGAGGTCGGGGTGTTGACCTCACCGGAGCTCTCCGACGAGGTACGCGCCTACGGGGTGACCCCACTCGTACTTCCGAACGCGATGGGGCCGCGGGAGATCTTCCAACGGCCGGAGACCGTCGAACGTCTCGGCCTCGACCCCTCCGTGATGGCGGGACTCGGGCGCCACACGATCCGTGCCGAGCCCGACTACTTCGCACGCCTCTTCGCCGGAGCGGTCGCGGGTGACACCGCCGAGGAATCGATCGAGTCGCTGCGTTCGTTCGGACCGGACCTACTGGTACGCGAGGCGGCCGACTACCCCGGCTACTACGCCGCCGAATACCTCGACATCCCGCATGCGGCGCTGGACACCGGCCCACTGGGGCCGCACGGTCATGAGGACTTGCTGGCAAGGATCAACGAGCAGCGCGAGCGGCTCGGCATGCCCGCAGTCTCCGATCCGCTGCATCCGTTTCGGCATCGCAGGCTCGGCATCGTGCCCGAGAGTTTCTACCCGGAACACCTGCGGCTGGACTCGGCGACTTACTACCGGGCACCGCGCGCTGCGGAGCAGCGACTCGATCCCGCGATCGCGGAGCTACCGGACGATCGGCCGCTGGTGCTGGCCACGTTGGGCTCCAACGCGGCGGCGCTGCACGACGCCGGCCCCAGGGGGTTGTTGGCCACGATCGTGGAGGTCCTCGGTGATCTGCGGGTGACCGGGGTGGTCGCGCTGGGCCGGGGAGTCGCCCCGGAGGACTGGCAGGGGGCGCGTCCGGACAACGTGTACCTGACCTCCTTCGTCCAGCAACAGCTGTTGCTGCCAACCTGCGACGCGTTCATCACCCACGGCGGGTTCAGCGGTGTCCGGGAAGCACTCGGCAGCGGAGTACCGATGGTCGTACTGCCGACCTTCGCCGAACAACCCGCCAACGCCGACCGGGTGGAGCGGCTCGGCGCGGGGAAACGGCTCGACCTGGAGGACGTCTCGCACGATTCGCTGCGCACGACGGTGGGAACCGTACTCGCCGACTCCGCCCACCGACACCGTGCCAGGTCGATCGCGCGGGAGTTCCTCGCGCTGCCACCGTTCGCCGAAATGGTCACCGAGTTGGAGAAACTGGGCGGGCGATGACCACGTGCCCGGTTAACGCCTACTAACAATTTTGGGACACGCATCACACCTCGCGTATGTCTCGATCAGTGGACCACCGGAATACCATCGGCTCCCATGACGGCGTCGGAACGCTCAGCGACGAGCGAACACGGAGACCGGCGGGACCTGATGGCGGGCTTCGAACTGCCCACACACCGCCAGTGGCAGGAACAGGTCGAACAGGTGCTGCGCAGATCCGGCCTGTTGAAGCAGGAGGCGCCCGTTCCTGAGGCGCCGGAGGAGCTGCTGGACACCCGCCTGCACGACGGTTTCGACGTTCACCCGCTCTACACCGCCCGCACGGGGCATTCGCGAACCGGTGTCCCCGGCTCCGCACCCTTCACCAGGAACAGTCTGACCGCGGGTGGCGTCGAGAACGGGTGGGACGTACGCCAGTACCACGACGACCCCGACGTCGACACCACCAACCGAGAGATCCTCGCCGATCTGGTGGGCGGAGCACGCTCGGTGTGGTTGCGGCTCGGGCCGGGCGGCATCGCGGTGGACGACCTCGGCGACGTGCTACACGGAGTGCGGTTGGACATGGCCGGTGTGGTGTTGCGCGCGGGCGAGCACTACGAGGCGGCGGCGGAGGAGCTGCTCCGGTCGGCCGAACGATCGAACGTGCCGTACGAGTCGCTGCGCGGCAATTTCGGTGCCGACCCCCTGGGGCTGCGCGCGCGAACCGGACGGGAGTACGAGGTGGCCCCCGCGGTCGAGCTGGCACGGCGCTGGGCGCACACCTGCCCCGGTATGAGAGCGATCAGTGTGGACGGGCTCCCCTATCACGACGCGGGTGGTTCGGACGCCGAGGAACTGGGCTGCGCCGTGGCCGCGGGAGTGGAGTACCTGCGCTCGCTGTCCGAAACCGAGTTGGATCTCGACACCGCGGCCGGTCTGTTGGAGTTCCGGTTCGCCGCGACGGTGGACCAGTTCAGCACCATGGCCAAGCTTCGCGCGGCGCGGCGGATGTGGGAGCGGGTGCTGCGGGCCTGCGGAGTCACCCCTCGCTCCCGGGGGCAGCACCAGCACGCCGTGACTTCCTCGGCCATGCTTACCAGGCGCGACCCCTGGGTAAACATGCTGCGTTCGACCATCGCCGCGTTCGCCGCGGCAGCGGGCGGCGCGGAGGCGATCACGGTCCAGCCGTTCGACGCCGCGCTCGGACTACCGGATGCGTTCTCCCGCCGGATGGCCCGCAACGTTCAGACACTGCTGCTGCACGAGGCACACCTGGGACAGGTGATCGACCCGGCCGGTGGTTCGTACTACGTGGAGTCGTTGACCGACGAAATCGCCGGGGCGGGCTGGAGCTGGTTCCGGCGTATCGAGGCCGAGGGCGGGTTGACCGCCGCGCTGGACTCCGGTCTGGTCACCGACCGCCTGGCCGAGACGTGGCGGGAACGTGAACGGGCCGTCGCCTGCCGGACCGAACCGATAACCGGAGTCAGCGAGTTCCCCGATCCGCACGAACGGCCGCTCGTGCGCGAGCCCCGTCCGGCGGAACCGGAGCACGGCGGGTTGCCCCGGCATCGCTACGCCGAGGAGTACGAACGGCTGCGGGACGAGGCCGATCGAGCGGCCGAACAGCCGAGGGGGCGACCACTGGTGTTCCTGGCGACGCTGGGGCCGCTGGCTTCCTACACCGCACGTGCGTCCTTCGTGCGGAACCTGCTCGCGGCAGGCGGTGTGGAAACGACCGAGGCGGGTGAGACCGAGGACTCGGCAGCGGTGGTAGCCGCGTTCGAGCGGGCCGGAACACCGTTGGTGTGCCTGTGCTCGACGGACCGGCTCTACGAGGAACGTGCCGAGGAGACCGCGCTGGCACTCCGAGCGGCGGGCGCGGAGCTGATACTACTCGCGGGCAAGTCCCGCGGTTCGGCCGCGGCGAGCGTGGACGGATTCGTGCACGCGGGCGGCGACGCACCGACAGTACTGAACGACATCCACCAGCGCTGGGGTGTGTCGACCCCGGCCGTAGCGAAGGCGACACCATGAGCAGCCACGGCAGGATTCCGGATTTCGCCGAGGTCGAGCTGGACGATCCACCGGTCGAGGCCGACACGCCGGGATGGCACCGGCAGCTACGGGAGCGCACCGACCGGGACGCGGAGTCGCTGAGCTGGCACGCCCCGGAAGGCATCGACATCAAGCCGCTCTACACCGAGGAGGACACCTCGGGGTTGCGTTTTCCGCACGGCTACCCGGGAATCGCGCCGTACCTGCGCGGTCCGTACTCCACGATGTACGTCAACAAACCGTGGACGGTCCGGCAGTACGCCGGGTTCTCCACCGCCGCCGAGTCCAACGCGTTCTACCGACGCAACCTCGCCGCGGGGCAGAAAGGCCTGTCGGTGGCGTTCGACCTCGCCACGCACCGCGGTTACGACTCGGATCACCCGCGCGTGGCCGGCGACGTGGGGATGGCGGGAGTGGCCATCGACTCGATCCTGGACATGCGGCAGTTGTTCGACGGTATACCGCTGGACAACATGAGCGTGTCCATGACCATGAACGGCGCGGTGCTTCCGGTGCTGGCGCTGTTCATCGTCGCGGCCGAGGAGCAGGGGGTGCCGCCGGAGAAACTGGCGGGGACCATCCAGAACGACATCCTCAAGGAGTTCATGGTCCGCAACACCTACATCTACCCACCACGACCGTCGATGCGGATCATCTCCGACATCTTCGCCTACACCTCGGCTCGGATGCCGAAGTTCAACTCGATCTCCATTTCCGGCTACCACATCCAGGAGGCCGGTGCCACCGCCGACCTGGAGCTGGCCTACACCCTGGCCGACGGGCTCGACTACATCAGGGCGGGGAGGGACGCCGGACTGGACATCGACTCCTTCGCGCCCAGGTTGTCGTTCTTCTGGGGAATCGGGATGCACTTCGGCATGGAGGTGGCCAAGCTGCGTGCCGCCAGGCTGCTGTGGGCACAGCTGGTGTCGCGGTTCGAACCGAACGACTCCAAGTCGCTGTCGCTACGCACCCATTCGCAGACCTCCGGCTGGTCGCTGACCGCGCAGGACGCGTTCAACAACGTGGCCCGCACCTGCGTGGAGGCCATGGCCGCCACCCAGGGACACACCCAGTCGCTGCACACCAACGCCCTGGACGAGGCACTGGCGCTGCCCACCGACTTCTCGGCCCGCATCGCGCGCAACACCCAGCTCGTGCTGCAGCAGGAGTCCGGCACCACCCGCACCATCGACCCCTGGGGCGGCAGCCACTACGTAGAGAGCCTCACACGAGATCTCGCGGAGCGTGCCCAGGTGCACCTCGACGAGATCGAGCAGGCCGGTGGGATGGCCGCCGCTATCGAGGCGGGCATCCCCAAGATGCGTATCGAGGAAGCCGCGGCACGTACTCAAGCGCGAATCGATTCCGGGCGCCAACCACTGATCGGTGTCAACCTGTACCAACCCGACGGCACCGAGCAGGACGGCGGCCCCGAGGTACGCAAGGTCGACAACAGCGCGGTTCGTGCCGAACAGCTCGACAAGCTGCGCAGGCTCCGCGAGGAGCGCGACGAACAGGTGTGCTCCGACGCGCTGCGCAGGCTCACCGCCGTCGCGCAGGCCACCGTGGACGGTGAGCGGCCCGAGGACCTGGAGCACAACCTGCTCACGCTGGCCGTGGACGCCGCGCGCGCCCACGCCACGGTGGGCGAGATCTCGGACGCTCTCGAAGCCGCGTTCGGTCGCCACTCCGGGCAGATCCGTACCATCTCCGGGGTGTACAGCGAGGAGGCAGGCCACGACAGTGCGATCGAGCAAGTCGGGACCACCGTTTCGGAGTTCGCGGAGGCGGAGGGTCGCAGGCCCCGCATCCTGGTCGCGAAGATGGGCCAGGACGGGCACGACCGGGGACAGAAGGTAATCGCCACCGCCTTCGCCGACCTGGGGTTCGACGTCGACGTCGGCCCGCTGTTCCAGACCCCGGCCGAGGTCGCCCAGCAGGCCGCCGAATCCGACGTGCACCTCGTCGGGGTTTCCTCGCTGGCCGCTGGGCACCTGACACTGGTTCCCGCGCTGCGCGCCGAGCTGGACGCGTTGGATCGTGCGGACATCATGATCGTGGTCGGCGGGGTCATCCCGCCCGCCGATCACGAGGCGCTGCACGAGGCGGGGGCCTCCGCCGTGTTCGGGCCGGGCACCGTGATCGCCGAGGCGGCGGAGCGGCTGTTGCGCCAGCTGCGCGTCGAGCTCGGCCACGACGAGTGAGAGCGGACAATGCCGCGAACCATCGATGTGGACGAACTCGCCGAGGGCGTACTGGCAGGCTCCCGCACCACGCTGGCGCGGGCGATCACCCTGGTCGAGTCGACCCGCCCCGATCATCGGGACAAGGCCCAACGACTGCTTACCGAGTTGCTGCCCCACTCGGGAGGCGCGCGTCGTATCGGTGTCACCGGCGTGCCGGGCGTCGGAAAGTCCACCTTCATCGAGTCGCTGGGCACCAAACTCACCGGCGAGGGACACCGGGTGGCGGTATTGGCAGTGGACCCCTCCTCCAACCGCAGCGGCGGGAGCATCCTGGGCGACAAGACCAGGATGGGGGCGCTGGCCTCCGATCCGGCCGCCTTCGTGCGTCCCTCCCCCAGTGCCGGAACGCTCGGGGGTGTCGCCAGGGCCACCAGGGAGACCATCGTGCTCATGGAGGCCGCCGGCTTCGACGTGGTTCTGGTGGAGACCGTCGGGGTCGGACAGTCCGAGGTGACCGTGGCGGGGATGGTGGACTGCTTTCTGCTGCTGACCATCGCGCGAACCGGTGATCAACTGCAGGGCATCAAGCGTGGTGTGCTGGAGTTGGCCGACATCGTGGCCGTGAACAAGGCCGACGGACCGCACGAGGACGAAGCTCGCCAGTCCGCCCGCGAGTTGCGTGGGGCACTTCGGCTGCTGACTCCGCCGAACAACTCGTGGAATCCGCGGATCACCACCTGTAGCGGACTCAACGGTACGGGGCTGGACAAGCTCTGGCAGCAGGTGCTGGAGCACCACGCCGCGCTTTCCGAGGCCGGTGAACTGGCGGAGAAACGCAGCGAGCAGCGGTGGGAGTGGACCTGGGAGCTGGTGCGGGACCAGCTGATGAGCGAACTCCTCGCGGATTCCGGGGTGAAACGGACCCGCGAGGAGATCGAATCACGAGTGCGCGACGGCGAGATGACCGCCGGGATGGCCGCCGAGCGGATCCTGCGGGCCTTCCGGGAACGGTGAGGGCACTCCGCTGAACGGCGCGGGAACGGCTCCGGTTTCTTCCTGGTGGGCGTACCGCCACGTCAATTTCTCGCGAAATGTACGCCGGGGGAAGCCACGTTCACAGCGACAGGGTCATGTCCCTGAACTCGGGCCACACCCGCTGCCAGTCGACACCGGTGACGTCGGCGAGGTAGATCGGCTGTCCCCGCACCACGTTGTCGACCCCCAGACCGTTGTCCACTGTGCCGACCCGGCGAACCCGCTCGAAACGATCGCGCACTCCGGGCGCGATCTCACCGATGTGGATCACGGTGGTGGTTCCGGCAGGGGGATGCCCGAAGAACCAGAATCCCCGCGAACCGCTGTAGGCATCGGGCAGGTCGGCTCGCCTCCCGTGGAACTCCACCGCCGAGGCGGTCCAGTAGTGCGAACCGAGCACCACGGTGTGCTCACGTTGCCGCCGAGGAAGTTCGTGGTAGATACCGCCCACATCGGCGGCCAGCTCGGGCCATCCGATCTCGCTGCCCCGGAAGTCGACCGGAGCGGTGTCTCGCTCGGCGAACGACTCCACCGAGGCGAGGGGCAACGACTGCGCGGTAATCACCACCGACACGGCCACTGCGGGCCAGGCCAGCCACCCCGACCCACGCCGGTTCTCCCCCGCGAGGATTTCGCGGCGACGCTGGAACCCCAGCGCTCCCGCCGCCCACAGCAACGGGAACACCCCCGCCACGTAGTACGGTTTGCCACCCACCGCCAGGAACACCACGACCACCCCGACCGCGCTCCATCCCAGGAACCGGTAGGGACGCGTCTCCGTGGCGCGCAGCAGGCGCCACAGGCCGTACCCGCCGAGCACCAGACCGAACACCAGCCCCAACAGGGCGAGCATGCCGACGAAACTGAACAACCGCCCTCCGACCGAGGTCATCTCGGCCGAGGAGGAGCGTGCCACGGCCAGCTGTGGCCAGCCGTGCGTGAACTGCCACACCACGGTCGGAACGGTCACTACTGCCGCGATCAGCGCACCCACCCACAACAATGGACGCCGAAAGATCGCACGAGGACCGAGGACGATCAGCGTCAGCAGGGTAACCACCACGAACACGGCGATGTGGATCTTGACCTGCGCGCTCAGGGCCACCACCACACCGGACAGCAGCAGCAACCGATCGTCGTCCTCACCCGCCTGGTGGGTGCGTGCCCAACGCAGGAGCAGCAGCGTCAGCAGGGTCCAGCCCAGGATGTCGAGACCTATGGTGTTGAGATTGCGGTACATCGACGCGAAGGCGAGCACGAAGGCCATCGCGGTGAACGCCTGCGCACGACGGTCACCTCCCAGTTCGCGGGCCACGAGCGCGGCCACTACGGCCCCCAACCCGAAGGCGAGGATCGAAGGGGTGCGCAGCGCGATCAGCGACCCGGGGAACAACTTCTCCATAGCCACGGCGAGCAACGGAACGATCGGCTGCTGATCGGCGTATCCCCACGCCGGATTCGCACCGGCGATCACGAAGTACAGTTCGTCCCCGAAGTAGCCGTACCGCCCGGCGAAGGCGAACATCACCGCCACGGCCACCGTGGTGACGGCCGCGACCGGAACGAGCGCGAACGGACGCCGGGCGGGGAACGGACCGCTCCCCGCCTCCCGCGCGGTGATCTCCACGACTTGCCTCCTCCGTACCGAGAAACCGTGTACCCGGCCGGAGCCAGGATGCCCGACGTTCGCATCCGCTCCGAGCGGGGAGCTCGACTACGAGGCGTCCTGCGCGGGAGCACGTGCCCGCAGCAACTCCGTCATCTCCGACGCCGACAGCGCCTCGGAATAGAAGGGGCCGGATCCGATGTCACAGCCCTGCTCCCGCCACAACCGGGCCTGGTGTCCGGTACGCACTTCCGGCACCGCCAAGTGAATACCGCAGGAACGCACCAGTGGGATCATACCGCCGAGCGCCCTGAGTTCCGGGGACTCGAAGGTCTCGTCCTCCTCGACGAGTCGGACGAGATCGGGTGCCAGCAGCACGGTATGGGTGGGGAATTTCCGCAGGAAACGCAGTTCGGCGGGAGCGGCGCGGAACTCGTGGGCCGCCGTACGAACCCCCATCTCCGCCAGGGTCGCGACGTTGTCAGCGGCTTCCCCGCCGGTTCCCATCAGCGCCGTCATCGACATGCACAGCAGCAGTCGACTCGGATCCGGCGATTCCTCCTCGAGGACGCGCCGAACACGGGACACCAGATCAGGATCGCGGGACTGGTTGGGGCTGAGTCCCACCACGAGCTGGTGATCGAATCCGGCCGCGTGCCACTCGGACAGCTGTCGCCAAGCGGTGCGCAGCGCCCAGTCGCGCAGGGCGAGGGTGATACCGGAACGTTCGGCCAGGCGGAGACACGCGTCGTGCTCCAACCGTTCGTGGTCCTGTGGCTGCCATGCCAACCGTGCCTCGACTGCCACGAGCTCTCCGTCGGTCAGCGAAACCAGTGGCCGGTAACCGACCTCGAACTCTCCGAGTTCCAGAGCACCGGGCATGACGGCGGCCAGTTTGGCCTCGGTCAGTTCGACGGGGGCCCGGTGTGGATCGAACACGGCCCACTGTCGTTTTCCGGCCTTCTCCGCGCTGCGCAGCGCCACTTCCGCTGCCCACAACATGTCGGTGGGCTCGGCAGCACCGACCGAACGCTGTACGACACCGATACTGGCCGTGGGCGCCAAGCCGTTGCCGTCGATGTAGATCGGCTCGTCCAGTTCGGTGTTGATCAGCTCGGCGAACTCCGCGATTCCCGGAGTACGGGGACCCTGCCGGAGCAGCACGGCGAACTCGGTTCCACCGATCCGGGCGACCAGCCCGTCCTCGTCGCGGACGAGTCCGGAGAGCCGGTTGGCGACCGACTGCACGATGCTGTCGCCGACCTCGTAACCGAGTCCGTTGTTGATGAGCCCGAAACCGTCGAGCCGTAGCTGGTAGAGCGTGAGTCGCTCGTCGGGTGCGAAGGAGCTGAGGGCCCCTTCCAGCCTCGTCCGGAAGTGCTGGCGGTTCGCCAAACCGGTGATCGGGTCGTGCAGTGTCTGGAAGTAGAGCTGTTCCTGCAGGTCGTTGAGTTCGCGCAGGTCCTCGACCATCAGCACGATCCGGTAAGCCTCGCCGTCGGCGTCGCGTAGCACCGAGACGGCGATATAGGTCCAAGCCTTCGTGCCGTCGGATCGCACCAGATTGCGGCGTTCACGCAGCCCGTCACGCCTGCCCCGCAGCAGCTCGGCGTAATTGGTCGAGACGATCTCCGCTTCCGTGGGGTCGAACAGTTCGGTGACGGCGGTGGAGACCAGTTCCGGTGCGCTGTAACCGAGAGTTCGTTCCAGCGCCGGATTGACCTCCCGGAACGTACCGTCGAGGTCACACAGGCCCATACCGATCGGAGTGGTGTCGAAGACCTCCCGGAAACGGTCCTCGCTGACGCGCAGCTTGCGCTCGGTGTCCAGTTTGGACCACAACAGGGCGCGCTTGAGGGTTTCCTGCTGTTCGAGAGCGCTACCCCGATCGGCATCGGCGTAGCCGGAGGCGACGGAGGCAAGCAGGGTCAGCACCCGCCGCGCGGATTCGTTCGAGGGGTCGGGCAACAGGGTGCGGCACAGAAGTTCCAGACTGCGGGTGAGGCTGTCCTCCCCGGTCGCGTGCAGCGTGACCAACCGGTTTCCCACCGAGTGGCCGGTCGTCTCGAGCCGTTCCGGCTGCCGAAGTCCTTCGAGAATCAGCTCGATCAGTGCGTGGAGTTCGGATTCCAGCGAACCGAGAGCCATCGGTATGTAGGCGGTGTGGCTCAGCCACCGGGCCCACTGGGTGGCCAGCTCGGCGCACCATCGTCCACTTTCCCAGGTGGCCACCCTTTCGTCCTGGCCTGCCCCATCGTCGATCGGGAGCTCCCTGTCCGAACTCGCGTGGCTCATCTCATCAATCCCACGTTCAGGGTATTTACTTCCGAGAGAAAGCAGATTATCGCAACGGTATGTATCTCGGCAGTCCGGTTGGGCAACATGCCTCCCTCCTCGGAAAGAACAATTACACGACGAAACCCACAAAAATCACGCTTTGTAGCCAACTCCGGCGTAGATCTGCGCCGAGCCGGGAGTCTCGGCGTGCAGGCCCTCGTCATCCGGACGCCACAGCGCCGTACCCACCACTCCGGGGTCGAGCAGTTCGAAACCCTCGAAGAGTTCGGTGATCTCGGCGTGAGACCGCGGGTGGATCGGATCGGCGCTCTGCCGCATCACCTCGGCGACCTCGAACATGTCCTCGGGCCTGACATCGTCGGTGAAATGCGAGAGCGCCAGATAGCTGCCCGAGGGCAGCGTTTCGCGGTAACGACGCACGATGTCGGCCGGATCGTTCTCGGGAGTGGCGAAGTGCAGCACACCGACCATCAGCAACCCGATGGGCCGGGACAGATCCAGCAGGCTCGTGGTTCGCGGATGCCCGAATACGCCTTCCGGATCGAGGAGGTCCGCCTGCAGCATCGTCGCGTTCGGGTCGTCGCGCAGCAACAACTCGCTGTGGGCGACCGCGAGGGGCTCGTTGTCCACGTAGACGACCCTGGAGTTCTCGTCGACGTCCCGCGCGATCTCGTGCACGTTCCCTACGGTGGGAATGCCCGATCCGATATCGATGAACTGCCTGATACCGGCATCTTCGAGAGTCAGCACCGCACGGCGCAGGAAAGCACGGTTGAGACGGGCGACGTGTCGGGCGCTCGGTAACGCGGTCAGGAACTTCTCGCCCAGTCTGCGGTCGGCGGCGAAATTGTGGGCACCGCCCAGCAAATAGTCGTATATCCGCGCCGCGCTGGGAACCTCCTCGTCCAGATCACGCGGCAACCAATCCGTCTGTTCCGTCAACGAGCCCCCTTGCCGGTTCGTTCGCGTACACCCGAGATTAGTGGGCGCTCCGGACACCGCGAACCTCGCACCGACACGTCGGGAGAGCCGAGGGTCTCCACCGTCGGCCGGCCCGCTCACCGGCGTCGCGGAGCAGGGACGGTCCTCTCGTTACGAGCGGAACATCGCCACGGGGACAATACTCGCCCGATCGGGCCCCACTCGACCACCGGAAGCGGGAAGATCACCGGAACGGAACCAGATCCGCCAACAGCCAGTTCGCTCCCAGCACCAGCGTTCCGAAAGCGATCAACAACCACAGCGACAACCAGAGCACCGCGGGCGCCGCCGTCAGGCGCGCCAGCTGATCCGCATCGGAGTTGCCCGCCCCTCCCCTGCGACGCTTGCCGGACAACTCGAAAAGCGGGCGGATACCTCCCAACAGCAGGAACCACCCCAGCAACTGCGCGAACAGCAGTTGCACACCAGAGGTGGCCCACCAGGAAACCGCGAACAACGCGGTGCCGGTCAACAGCACCGAGAGCACACCGTAGAGATTGCGCAACGCGACGAGCAGCAACGCCAGCGCCACCACAGCGGCGCGGAGCAGCAACGACACCCGGTCCGCCGAAACCAACCACGCCGCCACCAGCCCCAGCAGCGAGACCGCCGGATAGCCCGCGAACAGCGTAAGGACCATCCCCGGACCGTGAGCCGGCCCGGTGGAGACGGTCAGGCCCGACGTGTCCGAGTGCAGCCTGATGCCGTTGAGCCTGCGCCCGCTGAGCAGCGCCACGACCGCGTGACCACCTTCGTGAGCGATGGTGATCACGTTGCGCAGCACTGTCCAACTCGCCCGATAGGTGACCAGCACCAGGGCAAGCAGCGCGACCACCGAGGCGGGCAGTGTCCCGGAGAAGTCGGGCAGCAACCGAACGACGTCTTCCACAGTGGATCCTCTTGAGACGGGGGGAGTCATCTACGGTGCCAACGTCATTGGACCGTCCCCGTACCGTTGGTTCGGTTTCCGTCCGCCGTTGACTCGTCCGGCCACCGGGTACCCAGCACCCGATGCGCCAGCAGGGTGCCTCCGATCACGGCAGAGGGAATCACCACGAGCTGCGCCACCGGTATCAGGCAGAGCAGATACGCAGGCACCGCGAAACCGAGCACCGTGCGTCGATGACGCCACAGTATCCGATGCCGGGGGCCGAGCGTCATGCCGAGCCGCTGGAACACCGGCCCGGTCAGTTCGAGCGCGATCAGCCAGCCGCCGAAGAGCACACCGAGCACCGGCACCACCGTCTGCCCCAGCACCGGCACGAAACCGAGCGGGAACAGGAGGAGGGTGCCGACCACGCCGATGAGCACCAGTCGTAACGCGTCGGCCAGTCCCCGCACCAGCAGTCGTAACCAACCGGTGTTCTCACCACCGCCGAGGCCTCGTTCCCGTTCGGTGCGCTCGGCGAGGTGGTCGTAGAACGGCCCCCCGATCAACAGGGTCAGTGCTATGAACGACACCGAACCGAGCAGCACCGCTCCGGCGAGCAACGCGAGTGCCAGCACTCCCCGGAACGAGCGACGCCACCATTCCGACCAGCCGTCGGCGAAGGGTGTCAACCAGTCCGCGAGGTCACCACTGGAGAAGGCGAGCACGACGATCCCGGCCAGCAGCAGCAGACTGCTCAGCAGCGCGGGCACTCCGCCCAGCAACAACATCCGCGGCGAACGCACGATGCTGGCGAATCCGGTTCCGAGATCACGGGCCCCGGCGGACATGTGGTTCATCAGGATGAGCCTAGCTGTGGGCGGCATTGTCCCCGCGATCCTATGAGAGACCACCCGTTCGGCCGTGTCGGCGGTTACTCGGCGCAGTCACGAGGCTCGCCGCTCACCTCCGGCGGTACCCGCGAGCGGGTTGTCCGCCGACCGTGACGATCGGCGGACAACCGTGGTATCAGGCGATGATCCGGATGGGATCCTGCAGCAGCGAGGTGAGCTGTTGCATGAACACGGCTCCCACGGCTCCGTCGACCGCACGGTGATCGGCGGACAGGGTCATGCGCATCATCTTGCGCACCACGAACTCCCCGTCGTGGACCTGCACCTCCTCGCGGGTCGCGCCCACGGCGAGGATGGCCGCCTCGGGCGGGTTGATGACCGCCGAGAACTCCTCGATACCGAACATGCCCAGGTTGGACACGCTGAAGGTACTTCCGGACATCTCGTCGGGCTTGAGCTTGCCCTCCCTGGCGCGCTCGGCCTTCTCCTTGCCCTCAGCCGCGATCTCGGAGACGCTCTTGCGGTCGGCGTCGGGAATGACCGGTACGACCAGGCCCGATTCCAGAGCCACCGCCACCCCGAGATGAACCCGCTTGTGCTGGAACAGCTTCTCGTCCCGGAACGAGACATTGACCGAGGGATTCGCGCGCAGGGCGGTGGCACAGGCCTTGACCACCAGGTCGTTCACGCTGACCTTCGGACCACCGGAGGCCTGCAGCCGTTCGTTGAGGTCGGAGCGGAACGAGATCAGGTCCGTGACGTCCACGGCACTGGTCAGATAGAAGTGCGGTGCCTGCTGCTTGCTCTCGGTCAGCCGCCGAGCCGTGACCTTGCGGATATTGCTCAACGGGATCTCTTCGAGATCCTGGTTCTGCTGTTGGGGCTCCGAGCTCTCGTCCCGATGGGATACCGAGGTCGGCTGCTGGGACGACCCGGTGTCGGCCTTCGCCTCGGCCGCCGCCTCGATGTCGACCCGGATGATGCGTCCACCGGGGCCCGTACCGGTCACGGTGGATAGGTCGACGCCCTTCTCCCTGGCAACGGCTCGGGCGAGCGGTGAGGCCTTCGGGCGTTCGCGGGGACCCGCATCGGAATCCGTCGACACGGCGGGTTGTGCCACGGCGGACTCGGGAGAAGCACTCTCGGGGGAACCGGGCTCGGAGCTCGATCCCGTGGTCGCGGAACCGCCGGCGGTCCCCTCGGAGTCGCCCCCGGAAGCAGCGGCGGCAGCGGCGGAGCCCGATCCGTCGCCCATGATCCCGATGGGGACACCGATGGGAACGGTCTCGCCCGCACCGATGAGGATCTTCTCCAGCACCCCGTCGTCGTAGGCCTCCATCTCCATGACGGCCTTGTCGGTCTCGATATCTGCCACGACGTCGCCGCGGTTGATCTGGTCACCCACCTGCTTGCGCCAGGTGGAGATAACGCCTTCCTCCATGGTGTCGGACAGGCGCGGCATGTGAATCTCGGTCATGGTCTTCCTCGGATCCTGGTGGTCCGGCTCACCCCGTGGCTCGATCCGAGCCGAACGCGGTCGCCGCCCGGCGGCCCGGTCCACCGGGCCGACGCGGTGAGCCTGCGCCTTGCTGCGGAATGTGTCAGCGACGATGTCCGACGGCGTCGAGCGTCTGCCGTACCGCCGCGTGGAGCGACTCGGCGGAGGGCAACGCCGCCCGCTCCAGGGGCTTGGCATAGGGCAGCGGAACCTCGGCCGCGGCCACACGACGTACCGGGGCGTCGAGGTAGTCGAAAGCCCCGTCGGAGATGGAGGCCGCGATCTCGGCACCGATGCCGTAGGTCAACCAGTCATCCTCGGCGATCACGGCGCATCCGGTCTTGCGGACGGATTCCACCAGCGTCTCCCGGTCCAACGGCCGCAGGCTGCGCAGGTCGATCACCTCGGCTGAGATCCCATCCTCACCCAGCTGGTCGGCGACCTGAGTTGCCACTGTGGCCATGCGCGAGTAGCCGATGATGGTGATGTCGCTGCCGGTGCGGGTGACACCGGCCTTGCCGATCTCCGCAGGCGGCAGGTCGTCGGGAACCTCGCCCTTGGTGTTGTAGAGCGCGAGGTTCTCCAGGAACAGCACCGGGTCGTTGTCGGCCAGCGAAGCCTTCAGCAGGGCCCTGGCGTCCGCCGGGGTACTCGGTGCGACAACCTTCAGTCCGGGCACGAACGCGTAGTACAGCTCGATGTTCTGCGAATGCGTCGCGCCCAGCTGCTGCCCACCACCACCGGGGGTGCGCAGCACCATCGGGGCGTTGGACTGGCCACCGAACATGCCGTAGATCTTCGCGGCGTGGTTGACGATCTGGTCGAGCGCCAGCAGCGAGAAGTTGATCGTCATCAGCTCCACGACCGGACGCAGTCCCAGCATCGCGGCTCCCACCGCGGCCCCGACGAAACCTTCCTCGGCGATCGGAGTGTCGCGTACCCGCTTCTCGCCGAATTCCTCGAGCAGTCCCGCGGTGATCTTGTAGGAGCCCTCGAAGACTCCGATCTCTTCTCCGATCAGAAACACGTTCTCATCGGAGAGCATTTCCTCGCGCAGCGTGTCGTGCAGCGCTTGCCGGTAAGTGATGACGGCCAACGGTGTATCTCCTGGACATGGTCGCGCCGTGGGGCCGCACGCGCGGCCCCGGCGCCTCGTGGCGGGGTGTGATTCGAGGGATCACTCCCGCGGTGCTCGTCGGCGGCGAGTTCGTCCGCGGGAGTCGGGAACGATTCCCGTCAGAAGACGGGATCGGCGGGCAACCTCCGGGAATCGTTGGCGACCGGGGTGGCGTAGGTGTAGTCGAACAGTGTGGCCGGGTCGGGGTGCGGGCTGTCATCGGCGAAGGCGACGGCCGCGTCGACATCGGCCTGCACGGTGCGCTCGATCTCGGCGGCACCGTCCTCGTCGAGCACATCCGCCGAGATCAGCTGCGATCGGAACGCGGCGACCGGATCGGCCTCGCGCGCCGCCTCGGTGTCCTCGGAACTGCGGTACTTGGCGGGGTCGACCACCGAGTGACCCTTCATCCGGTGGCTGACCGCCTCCAACATCGCGGGCTGTCCGGTTTGCCTGGCGTGCTCGACCAATCGCCCCGCGGCTTCCCGCACGGCCACCACGTCGTTGCCGTCGACGCGTTCCCCGTGCATCCGGTAGGCGACAGCCCGCTTGTACAGCTCGGACTCCGCGGAGGACATGTCCACCGTGGTCCCCATCCCGAGGTAGTTGTTGACCACTACGAACACCACGGGCAGGTTCCACAGCGCGGCGATGTTCATCGACTCGTGGAACGCGCCGATGTTGGTGGTGCCGTCACCCATCTGGCAGAGCACGACCTCGTCGCCACCACGGTAGTCGATGGCGAGCGCGGCTCCGGTGGCCAACGGGATCTGGCCACCGACGATTCCGTAACCACCGAGCAGGCCGACCTCGGTGTCGAACATGTGCATGGAGCCGCCCAGCCCCTTGGAGGTGCCGGTGGTTCGACCGTAGAGCTCGGCCATCACCTTGCCCGGTTCGATCCCCTTGGCGATGGCGTAACCGTGTTCGCGGTAGTTGGTGAACAGGTAGTCGGAGCGGCGCAGCGCGCTCATCAGCCCGACCACAGTGGCCTCCTCGCCCAGGTTGAGGTGACAGTAGCCACCGATCTTGGCCTGGGTGTAGCCCTGCGCCGCGCGTTCCTCGAAACGCCGGACGAGGCTCATCTGCCGGAAGTAATCCCGCAGCGTTTCCGGTGACTCGGATGCCAGCGCGGTGTTCTCCTGACGCTGCTGCACCCGATTACCACCGGAACGAGTTCCGCTCCGACGGCCCTTCGAGCCGGAGGTTGCCGACTTGCTACGGGTAGCGGTCTCCGCCATGAGAGATCCCCTTTTTCGAGTGGGTGTGTTGCGGCGCCGCTTCGGGCCGAACAACGCGGTTCGCGGCGATGACGGTCGGACGCCGATGTCCTGATCGAAGGTCCCGTCCCAGCCGTCCGGGACGGGACCGCTTCCGGGAGCGCCGCGGTTCAGCGCCGCCGCGGCGGCGCGGTGTGCAGTGGCAACCCCAGTGCCGACATGGCGGATTCCATCCCGATCTCGCCCAGCGTCGGGTGAGCGTGGATCGTGTCGGCGAGCTCGTCGAGAGTGGCTTCGAGACTGATGGCCAGCGTTCCCTCGGTGATCAGATCACTCGCGGACGGGCCTATGACATGCACACCGAGGATCTCGCCGTGCTTGCTGCCCGCCACGATCTTCATGAACCCTTCCTCATCCCCGGTGGTCTTGGACCTACCCAGGGCCGCGAACGGGAAACGACTCGTGACGACGTCGTGGCCGCGCTCCTTCGCTCCCGCTTCGGTGAGACCAACGCTGGCGATCTCCGGATGGGTGAACGTGGCGGCCGGGACGACGCCGTAGTCGATGTGGGCCTCGTGCCCCGCGATGGTGTCGACGGCTACCACGCCCTGGTGCGAGGCGACGTGCGCCAGCAGTGCCCTGCCGGTGACGTCCCCGATCGCGTAGACGTGCTCGACGTTGGTACGCAGTTTGTCGTCGACCGTCACGAAGCCACGTTCGTCGGTGGCGACGCCGGCGGTGTCGAGCCCGAGCGAGGAGGTGTTGGGCTTGCGTCCCACTCCCATGAGGACCACGTCGACGTCGAGCTGTTGCGCCTCGGAACCATCCACGTGCACCCGCAGCTGTCCGTCGGCCTGTTCGATGGAAGAGACCGTGGATTCGGTGAGAACCCGTATCCCGCTCTTCTTCATGGAACGGCCGAGCGCCTTGCCGACCTCGGCGTCCTCGATGGGAACCAGGCTGGGAGCCATCTCCACCACGGTGACCTCGCTGCCGAAGGTGGCGAACATACTCGCCCACTCGGCACCCACGGCACTGCCCCCGACCACGGCGATGCGTTCGGGGACCTCCTCGAGCCCGAAGGCACCGTCGGAGGTGATCACCCCTGGAAGCTCGGCTCCCGGAACGGGCAACCGCGCGGGCACCGATCCGGTCGCGATGAGTACGTCGCGACCGCTCACGCGTTCCACGGCCTGACCACCCGCGGGTTCGGCCGCGTAACGCGGGCCGCCTTCGCCGAGCGGGGAGTCCCCGTTCGGATGAACATCCACGGTGTGGGAGTCGGTGAACCGCGCGTGGCCGTCGATGACGGTCACGCCGTTGGCCTTGAGCAGGCCGGCAACCCCGTCGGTGAGGTTCTTGACGACACCGTCCTTACGACGTGCCACCGCCGAGAAGTCCAGTGTCACGTTCTCGGCGTGCACTCCGAAATCGGCGGAATGCAGCACCGTCTCGTAGACCTCGGCGGAGCGCAGCATCGCCTTCGTCGGGATGCATCCCCAGTTCAGGCACACACCGCCCGCTTTCTCCTTCTCCACCAGGCCGACCGACAGACCGCGCTGCGCCGCACGGATCGCCGCGACGTAGCCACCGGGGCCGCCGCCCACCACCAGGAGGTCGAATTCCTGCACTTCGCTGTGCTCCTTTGCTCGTGCACCCACCGAGAAGCCTCGAACTGTCGCATCTCGAGTGTCGTGACCGGGACCACGACGGCGCCATGCCGCTACGCCCAGAGTTGACCCTCAGTCACTGTGCAACCCGCACATCAGCCCCACCATTCAGTGACACTCGGAACACGATTGAATACGCAAAGTGAAAATTTGGCTGTTGTGCGAGCGAGGTCACGAACAGAAAACGAACGATGCCGAACAAGCTGTAAAAAACGCGGCAATTTGTTCGCGACATCGGTTGACGACAACCGCCACGCCTGTTCCGTCAGCGCTCGTTGCCACCCATCCGCAGCGCGGAAAGCGCCAGCGACAGGGCCACGTACGAGTCACGACCGTGCAGCGGTCTGCCGATGAGCGTCGTGATCCGGTGTAACCGGTTCAACACCGTGTTGCGGTGACAGTGCAGCCGAACGGCGGCATTGGCCGTGGAGCAGTTCTCCTCCAGCCAGGCGGCCAGGGTCTCCAGCAGCATGTCCCGCTCCTTGGGCTGCAACGCGAGAATCTCCCCGAACTGGTCGTCGAGCAGTCGCCGCGCGAGGTCGGGCGATTGGACGAGCAGCGCTTCCGGATAACGTTGCTGCAGCGAGACGAGCTCGACGGCCCCGCGCTGGGACGTTCCCAGCGCCGTGAGGGCGAGTTCGTGAGCCATGCCCGTTTCGGCCAGACCACTGACCAGCGGAGAAGCCGCGGCCCGGCCCCTGACGAGCTGTCGCAGGGCCGCCAGCGCACTCGACTCGTCGTGCTGTTCCAGCGCGATCAGCCCCACCAGGGTGTCCGCCCGGACCTGCCAGACGGAACGGATGTGCAACGCGGCGAGCGCGGCCTGCTGACCGCGCAGGGCGAAACTTCCGTCGGAGATCATCTCGGCCACCACCACGACGTAGGGGCCGGAAGTGGGCAGGTCGAGTTCCTTGGCGGTTCGCTGCGCGAAAGCGGTGTCGCGCGCCCGCCCGCTGAGCAAATCCTCCACCAGGGCGTGCCTTCGCTGGTCGTCGTTGCGCAGCTGCTCCAGTTCGGTGTTGCGATAGGAGGTGGACAGCGCCGAGGACAGCGCGTCGATCACGGTCCACATCGTGGTGGCCCCACCGAGAACGGCGTCCGGATCGACTCTGTCGGTGTGGGCCTGTTCGACCAGTGCCTCCCAGAGGATCCGACCGCCGATCCGAAAGGTCCGCAGCATCACCTCGAGCGGGACCCCCTGTTCGGCGCGTCGCCTGCCGATGGCCGAGGCCACCGAGTCGTCCTCACTGCGAGGCACACGTCCGCTCAGCACGTGCAGCGCTCGGGCCAGGTAGTTGGCGCATCCCTCCCACAGGTCCTCACGGGGAACCGGCCGGTAATCGGTCCATTCCGGGTTGTCCGTGAATATCGCGTCCATGAGCCGTTGCGCGAGCCCGGGCACGTCGTCGAGGCGTTTCTCGGCCAGCGAACGCGTAATCTGCTCGGCGCGTCCTTCGGGGAGATTGTGGGTCAGTTCCCCGTGGACGCCACCTGTGAAGGGATCAGCCACCACGCTTCCAGACGATACGCCGTAGTGCCGAGCACGAGCTGCCCCCGCAAGGGCGGCGAAAAGGATTCGGCCGGAAATCGGCAGCGCACAGTTTCGTTGGCCGCTGGAGCGGGACTCGGCTGCCCGCATCCCGGGGGACGGAACCGTTCACGACCGTCACACGATGCGCGCAACGGCACATTCCTCGACAATTCGGTCCGCACCCTGTTCGGGCCGAGTCCCGGTGGCACGGGCAACCGCAATCGATGCCACACCCGCGCGACGATCGGGAGTTCGATGGCCGCATCCGGATCACCATCCCACGGACGCAGACCCCAACTACCTGAGGAGGTCGCGGTACACATCCGTGAGCAGATCATCACGGGTCAGGTTCCGGAGGGGGAGTACCTGCGACTGGACCAGCTCGCCGAGGACCTGGGGATAAGCGTGACCCCGGTCCGCGAGGCGTTGATAGCTCTCTCCGCGGAAGGCTTCGTGGAGCTGGAACCGCGCCAGGGGTTCGCGGTGGCACCGCCGAGCAGGCAGGATCTCGAGGACATCTTCGAGTTACGCGCTCTGCTCGCGGGAGGTCTCGCCGGACGTTGTGCCGGCCGGATCACCGGTGAACGATTGTGGGAGCTACGCGAACTGCAGCACGAGCTGTCCCGGGCTCACGAGCTCGGTGACGGCGCCACTGCCACCGAGTTGCTCAACCGGTTCCACCGTGAGCTCGGCAAGGCTTCCGGGGCACGCAAGCTCGCGTGGTTCTTCGAACTGGCGAGTCGCTACGCGCCACGGGAACAGTCCCTGGCGGCCGCCGGGTGGCCACAGGCGTGCGTCCGGGACCACGGCGCGGTGTTGCGGGCGCTGGAGAGCGGGGAACCGACAGCCGCCGAGGAAACGACGCGGGAGCACCTGCGCACGCTCGGACGCCTGCTGATAGAACACCTCGACGCCCGGGAAACCTGGCCGGAACGCCAGGGTGACTAAAGCGCCCGTGACCGGAGCCGAGCACGTGGCTCGTGACGAGACCGAACCGGCGCCGGGTCGCGTCCGTCGAACGCGGAGTTCCCGGTTTCCCGATGGAGGGGGCGGGCGCTCCGAGGCACGATCACATCGGGGCGACGCCGCGCGCCGACTCGTTGCCGTCACGGCAGGGAGCAAGGCGGCGTAAGCCACGGAGCGTAGGCCAATTCACCCATACTTCACCACCGTCAGAGTGATAATGCAGGCATGATGGTGGCGAATACCCGCCAGTGCACGGTTTCCACGAACACAGGGGTGATATCACGCACCCCGGTGAATTCCACGATCGTGTGAGTAGGGGAAACTTGACCAACGTCCGTGCGCGAGTCCGCTCGCGCGGAAACCGACCGTCGAAGGTGTAGCAGGCCGATGCCCAAGACAACCAATCCGATGGCGAAGCGCAGCGGGGCTTCGACCAATATCATCCTGACCGCGATCGTGCTGGTCGTCGCGGTGGCAGTCATCGGTGGAGTGATGATCTTCGGAGGCGGCAACCAGACCGACGAGGCATCCTCGAACAAGGTCGCCGCCTCCGTGCTGCACCCCCAGGGCAGCCACCAGGTCGTCGAGGCGGGCCAGGGCGCTCCCACCCTGGTCGAATTCGTGGACTACCAGTGCCCCGCCTGCCACAACTTCTACCAGAACGTAACCAGCGAGCTGGAGAAGGAGTACGAGGGCAAGATCAATTTCGTGGTTCGGAACCATCCGCTGGACATGCACCCCTTGGCGGTGCCGGCCGCGAAGGCGGCTGAAGCGGCCGCCATGCAGGGCAAGTTCCAGCCGATGTATCACAAGTTGTTCGACAACTACTCCTCCTGGGCCACACCCGCCGACAGCGGCAGCGGGGTCAGCAGCGACAAGCAGCGCGCACAGCAGCAGTTCACGCAGTTCGCCGAGCAGCTCGGCCTGGACACCGAGCAGTTCCGCGAGGACATGAACTCGGACAAGGTCCAGCAGCGTGTCGACCAGGGGCTCGCCGACGGCCAGCAAGCCGGGGTGACCAGCACACCGACGTTCTTCCTGAACGGTGAGAAGGTCCAGTTCTCGCAGGGAGGCACACCGCTGCAGCAGTTGCGTGACAAGATCGACGGAGCGCTGGCCAAGTGACCGCGACCGCCGAGCCGAACACACACGACGACTCCTCCGCCCCACCCCACTCCGAGCGGGCACCGTTCGGCAGAGGTTTGGGCTGGCTCTACCTGATCGGGGGCGGCCTGGGATTCCTCGCCGCCTTCGCACTCAGCGTCGAAGAATATCTCAGCCTGATCAATCCGAACTACGTGACCAGCTGCAGTATCAATCCAATTGTTTCCTGCGGCTCGGTCATGGAAAGCGATCAGGCGAAGGCATTCGGCTTCCCCAATCCGTTGATCGGGGTAGCCGCGTTCGCGATCGTGACCACCACCGGTGTCGTCATGCTGTCCGGCTTCCGCCCACCGCGCTGGCACCGGATCGGAATGCAGCTCGGCACGATCTTCGGCGTGATCTTCGTGCACTGGCTGATCTGGCAGAGCCTGTACGAGATCCAGGCGTTGTGCCCCTACTGCATGGTCGTCTGGGTGGTGACCATAGCCATCTTCTGGTACACCACGCTGCACAACCTGGGAAGCGGTCACATCCCGGCTGGACCGCTGAAACCAGTGGTCACGGCGGTGAGCAAGGTGCACAGCGTGGTGCTGGTGCTGTGGTACCTGGTGATCGTCGGGATGATCCTGCAAGCTTTCTGGAGCTACTGGAGCACGCTGGTGTAACCGAAGCACAACCGCTCCGGAGGCGTGCTCACCGGCTCGCCCGAGGACCGAAGGACGAGGGAACCGTCGCCCGGGCTCGCCCGAGCCATCCGCGGCCCCGCTCCATCCGCGGCGGTGCCCTCGTCCGCTGTCGGAGCTGACGCCGCCGTTCCGCAGGGTCGTTCCCCTCCCGGGGGTCCACGGCCCTTCCGCTGAGCCGCGGCAACCGGCCGCTCCGCGGCGAACGCACTCGTCCCCGACAGGTGGGACATCCGTTTGTCCCGTTCCGTTACCGGGTATGAGGCGGCTATGAGTGTTCAGGTCCGTTCGACATCACCGCGCACCGGAAGCGCGCGGCAACCGGCTGTCCCGCCGGGGCGAGCCACCCCCCGAAGCGACGGACGGTTCTCCCCCTTTGATTCGATGTGCGGTGGTCTCGCATGAGGTTGGAACGAGGAGTCCGCGTGTCAGCATCCCATCCGGACCGGAATCGGGCATCACCGGAAGACGCCGCACAGCACATCGAAGCCGCCGAGGCGGGTGACGAATCACGGGTGGTCGAAGTTCGGGTATCCGCCGTCGCGACACAGCTGCCCGTCATGCGCGCCGTGGCAGGTGATCTCGCCATGCGTGCCGATTTCGACATCGACACCATCGCGGATCTGCGCCTGGCCGTGGACGAGGCCTGCTCGTCGCTGGTTCGCCTCGCCGCCGAGCGGAGTCAACTACTGGGCAGGTTCCGAACCGAGGACGACAGACTGGAATTCACGGCTGAGGTGACCAGTACCGATCCGTCCGGGCCTCGTAAGAACACGTTCAGTTGGCGCGTACTCGGCGCGCTTACCGACACCGTGGCATCCTCGGTTCAGGAATCCGACAGCCGCGATGACGGGCACGTCGTGCGGATCGAGCTGAGTAAGGGACGGATGGTCCACGAGTGACGCAGGCGGACTCCGAACACGTCTATCGAGGTCAGGACTACGAAGAGCTGGCCCCGCTGTTCGTCGAGTTCGCGGACCTGGACAAGGAGGACCGGCGTCGCGCGGAGCTGCGGGACAAGTTGGTCACGGCGCATCTTCCCATCGCGCAGCACATCGCGCGGAGGTTCAGCAACCGGGGTGAGTCCCAGGAGGACCTCATCCAGGTCGCCACACTCGGCCTGATCAACGCGGTGGACAGGTTCGATCCACAGCGGGGTGTCGACTTCCTGTCCTACGCGGTGCCGACCATCATGGGCGAGGTGCGGCGCCACTTCCGTGACACCGGCTGGACGGTACGGGTCCCCCGACGACTGCAGGAACGCCACCTGTCCATCTCCTCGGCCATATCGACGCTTTCCCAGGAGCTGGGCAGAGCTCCCGTTCCCAGTGAGATCGCGGAGCATCTCGGCATCAGTCGGGATGAGGTGCACCAGGGACTTGAAGCGGGAAACGCCTACCGGAGCAGTTCGCTCGACGAACTGCTCAGCGACACCGACGAGATACCGCTGGGAGACGCGATCGGCTCCCCGGACGCCGAACTCGACGAGGTGGAGAACAGGGAAGCGATTCGTCCGTTGCTGCGCGAACTGGGCGAGCGGGAACGGCGCATCGTGATACTGCGCTTTTTCAAGTCCATGACGCAGACCCAGATCGCCGAACAGATCGGCATCTCGCAGATGCACGTCTCCCGCCTGCTGGCCCGGACGCTGAGCTGGCTACGGGAACGGCTCGAGGTCGAGGCTCCCCCCGAACCTGTGACGGACAACTGAAACGGCGGTACCACCGCGAAACCACCCGGAGTCATCCGACTCCTTCGCGGCGCCCCGCCCTTCGGAATTCGGGTCCCCGGACAGCCCGAGTAGGAGCCTCCGGGCCCGGAGAACCGGCTCCCGTCCCAAGCCACACGAAAGCCCCCGGGGCATCAGCACCGGTGAGGTCCACCGATTGGAGACGCCTCCGAGGGCGGGGTGCGAAAACCGCTGTTTGGAGAGTTGCCGGGGATCCGGTGTCGGGGGTAACTCGGATCCCCGGCAACGACCTGGGGGCGGCGGCTCGTGATCAGCCTTCCGGGGTCAGCCGAGGGCGTAGCCCAGCTGCTTCAACCACGGAATCGGGTTGATCTCCTGGGCGCCGGGGCCGGTACGAACCTCGAAGTGCAGGTGCGGACCGGTGGACTGCCCACGGCTGCCCACTGTCGCGATCTGCTGCCCGGCCTCCACACGCTGGCCGACACTGACCTGCGAGCTGTGGATATGTCCGTAAACGGTGACCTTGCCGTCATCGTGCTGGACCCGGACCCACAGGCCGAACCCGCTGGCGGGTCCGGAGCTGATGACGGTGCCCGCCTGAGGCGCGTAGATGGGTGTACCGGTGTCAGCGCCGATGTCAATGCCGGCGTGGGTACCACCGCGGCTGTGGTATCCGGAGGTCAGAAAGCCGCTCTGCACCAGCTTCTCGGGGGTTGCGGACTTCGCGGACTTCTCGGACTTCGCGGACTTCTCGGAGGCCGCGGCCTTGTCCTTCGACTGCTTGTCGTTGTTATCGGACTTGTTTTGTTCGGCGGCCTTGCGCTCGAACTCCTTCTTCTTCTCGGCCTGTTCCTGAGCGGCCTTGCGCTGTTCGGCCTCGCGTTCGGCCTTGGCCTTCTCGGCCTCGGCCTTTTCGCGCTGCTGCTGAACCTTCTCGCTCTTGTTCAGGTTCTGGTGCTCCGAACCGTCGTTCCGGGAGTCGCCACTACGCAGCTGGACCGAGCCGGGGGACTCGGGGGTGCCGTTGATCGCGGCGCTCAGCGGGCTCTGTTCGGCGACCGGGGCGACATCACGATTCTGCGATTCCGAACCGTCCCCGTTCGTCGCCGCGACGAAGGGGGACCCCACAGCGACGAACGCACCGGCGGCAACCACACCCGCCAACACCTTGTTGCGAACCGGGGTTCGCGAGTCACGGGAAAAAGAATTACGCAGGGATTGAGGCAGATAGGACTTGAGGGTGGAGGTCTTGCGACGGCCACTCTCGTCGTTCTTGTCGGCCATGTTCGCCTTTCCGTCTCGGGGAGGTCCGGCCACTGCCCGTCGGGGGTCGGGCTTACTCGTCGGGGGATCGAGTTCGTCGTGACCGAACCGTGACGTACCTGGTGCAACGTAGCTTTATGTATCCGAGACATCAAGCGTTCACCCTTTAGTCGCAGGGAAAAAGCACATAATCAACGCGGTTGGACACTCTGCGTATCCGAAGCTTGATTACCCTTCGATAACGGATCAACCAAACGACCACTTGGCAGTACAGGCCGACGACGATCGGATCAATCCCGTTCCCGGCGAAGCGAAGCAGGGAAACATCATTTCCACCGAATTCGCTGGTAAAAACGACGACAACGGAAACAGGAAGATCCCGCCGAGGACCGGGCGGAGATCGCAAATCGGGGCGAAAACGATCTAAAAAAGATCGTGAAATCCCGAAACGTAGCCCGTTCGGGCGTTGATCGAATTCATCGAAGAAATATCATCTTCACGAATTCACGGCCTCACGGTGACGTCCGACACGCCAATACGACTCTCATTCACGAGTAGCTATCCGTGACGACGGAACATGCCGAGCCGAACACGTTGCGAGGTAACCTCTGCGCGCGAGCGCATGCTCGACTAAGCCGTGAGCCACTCTTCGGAGTGAGGTAAAGGTTCCTGCGTTGCGCTCCGGAGGACTGTCCTCAAGCCTGGTCGGGTGATAACCGTTTCGGCGGGGAGGGCTGGCCGTGTCCGACGATTACACCCGCTCACTCGGCGACGGAGGCGACAATGGTCGTACTTCGGTCAACGCCAAGCAACTGTGGACCGGCGGAGCCGCCACCGCACTCGTGGCCGCGCTCGTGGGGTTCGTGGCGGTGGTGGTCATGCGGGGTGTCCTACGAATCCCCGTACTAGGCCCGTCGCGCTATGGAACGCTGGGCGACGTCAGCACGGCCCGGCTGTGCCTGTTCGCCGCACTCGCCGCGCTGCTGGCGACGGCCTTGATGCACCTGCTGCTGGTGACCACACCGCGTCCGAACCTCTTCTTCGGCTGGATAGTAACGCTGGCCACCGTGGCCGTAGCCGTACGCCCATTCACCACGGATGCCGCACTGCAGACGCAGGTCGCCAGCTGCGCGCTGAACGTGGTTATCGGTCTGGCGATCGGAACACTCGTGACGGGGGTGGCCGCCGGGGCCAGCAGACCCCGGCGGGGAACAACCGGCGGCTGAACCGGAACACGAAGACTTCTCCGAATGATTCGTCTCGAAACCACCCGGTCCGCCCGTTCCCGGAAGGGATCCGGTTCAGCCGCCGAAGCCGATCACCGGACACGAACCCGCTTCTTCGAGCGGAGAACGCAACCAGCGGCAGGGACGACCACGCCCGCTGTCGAGTTCGTCCCCTCGTGGTGAATCAGCCCTCAGCGCATCGGGCTGGAGGCCGTGCGCCACTCGACGGTGGGACGCATCGCGGCCAGGTCAACCCGGTCCTTGAACTGCTCGGCGACGCCGAACAGCGAGTTGATCAGGGTGTTGGACAGCAGGTGCGGGTCCAGCCCGAGTTCGACCAGGCCCGTGTGCACCACGTTGTAGTAGTGCTGATCCTGCTCGACACGGGGGTTGTCGAGGTACTCCACCTCGACGGAGCCGTCGTAGTTGTTGGCGACCGTCTTGGCGATCTCCTCGACCGAGAAGCTTTCGGTCATCTGGTTGAAGACCCGGAATTCGCCCTTGTCGGCAGGGCTCTCGGCAGCGAGGCGGATGCACTCCACGGTGTCCCTGATGTCGATGACACCGCGTGTCTGGCTGCCGGTTCCGTAAACAGTGAGGGGGTGCCCGAGCACTGCCTGGATCACGAAGCGGTTGAGCACCGTACCGAAGATGGCATCGTAGTCGAACCGGGTCGCCAACCGCGGGTCACGCACGGTCTGCGGCGTTTCCTGCCCGTATACGACACCCTGGTTGAGGTCGGTGGCACGCAGCCCCCAGATACGACAGGCGAACTCGATGTTGTGACTGTCGTGCACCTTGCTGAGGTGGTAGAAGGAGCCGGGCTTCTTCGGGTACAGCATCCGGTCGGTGCGCCCCTTGTGAGTGACTTCCAGCCAGCCCTCTTCGATATCGATGTTGGGCGTGCCGTACTCACCCATGGTGCCGAGCTTGACCAGGTGGATCTCCGGATCGATTTCCTGGATCGCGAACAGCACGTTGAGGTTACCGACAACGTTGTTCTGCTGGGTGTAGACCGCGTGCTTGCGGTCGATCATCGAGTAGGGAGCGGCTCGCTGTTCGGCGAAGTGCACGATGGTGTCAGGACGGAAGTCCCGGATCATCTCGACGGTGAAGTCGGCGTCGACGAGATCACCGTAGTACATCTTGATGTCCTGCCCGGAAACCTCCTGCCAGGCATCGACACGCACCTGCAGCGGCTCCGCCGGAACCAGACTGCGTACACCCATTTCGTGGTCGTAGGCCCTACGGGCGAAGTTGTCTGCCACGGCCACGTCGTGACCGCAGTCGGACAGATGCAGAGCGGTCGGCCAACCAAGATAGCCGTCCCCACCGAGGACGAGGATTCGCACGCCTTCTTCTCCTCTACAAAATGTCGGCATCCCTCGGTGCCCGTGTGTAAGGACACCGTGGCTGCCACCTATCAGGGTCCGTTCCGCGACACCCGCACCTTGTGGGTATCCACAGAATGTAATTCATCGAACACGCTGTGCGCGACTCAAGCCCTCCCCACACTATCGTGTTCGATGTGAAAGGCTAACTGCTGCGGCGCAACAGCCAACCACAACTCCACGAACGGCATGCTCTCATCCGTTCGCCGGATGGCGGAGCCACTTCCGTACAGTTCGTGGAGCTCGTTTTGGACAACCACTCTTCCGTCCGGAGGGAAGCAAACGTGGCCGCTACCCCGGAGCCGCCCTCGAAGTCCGGCGGCAAAGGCCGGTACTGGAGACTGCTGCGTGGTTTCGCCGCGGTCTCCGCGTTGGCGACCATCAGCAGCCAACTCGTATTCGTCGTGTCCTACTGGATCGGCTCGGCCGCGACCCTGTCCACCGTGCTGGGGTGGCTCGCCGGAGCGGTCCCCAACTTCTTCCTCAATCGCAGAAACTGGGGAAGCACGGGCAGCAACCGGCTGGGCGGTGAACTGACACGATTCGCGCTGGTCTCGGTGACCACCTTCCTGATAGCGGCGGTCGCCACCAACTACACGGAGGAACTCGCCCACAGTCTCTTCGCCGATTCCGAGGTCCGCAGGCTGGCCCTCGTGTGGGGGGCTTACCTCGGTACCTACCTGCTGATGTTCGTGGTCAAGTTCTTCCTGCTCGACCGCGTGGTCTTCGCTACTCCCCGGCGGCACCGGACAGCCGTCGGGCTCGACGTTCCCGGAGCCAGGTGCCCAGCACCACTCTGCTGTAGCGATAGCCGTAGAGCACGTTGTTGCCCTTCTTGCTGACACCGGCCACCCGCTGGCGCATGGTCATGGCCTGCTCCCGAACCCGATAGCCGCGCGCCAACACGCCCACCAGCAGCTCGGACGACTGGTACTGCTGTTGTTCCAGTCGAACCGAGTTGGCCACCTCGACCCGCATCGCGCGGAATCCGAAGGACGTGTCGGTGATGCGCTGTCCGGTCATCATGCTGACCAGCCAGGCGAACACGTAGGTCCCCAGGCGGCGCAGCAGTTGCGGGTTCTCACTGCTCCCCAACCTGCGCGAGCCGGTGACGAAGTCGGCCTCGTCGTCGAGGATCGGACGCAATAACCGGGGAAGCTCGTCGATCTCGTACTGTCCGTCGGCATCAGTGGTGACCACGTAACTCGCACCGCGTTCGGCCGCGAGTCGGTAGCCGAGCCGCAACGCGGCACCCTGGCCACGGTTGGACCCGGCCACACAGGTGTAGGCGCCGTGCCTCACGGCGACGTCGGCGGTGTCGTCGGAGGCCCCGTCGACGACCACCAGGGTGTCCACGTCGAGATCGCAGCTGGAACCGGGAATCCCCTCCAGCACGGCTGGTATGGCGTCCCGCTCGTTGTAGGCGGCGATCAGCACCACCACCGGCGCGAACCGATGATCACCATACCGCGCCGCGTAATCGGCCAGTGCATCCTCATCGACCTCGTCCGGGAAGGTCGTCGGCATCTCGTGCTCCTTCGTGCCGTGATCTCGGCTACCGGTTCGTCGTGGAACCCTTCGTATCAATTCGACGGCCGGTAATGGCCGTGATCCCCAACGCACCCGCCAATGGCAGCAGGACGAGTGCGGGTAGTTGATAACGCCAGGAGAACTCCATCGCCGCCGCTGTGAACAACACCGCGGTACCCAAGCCGCCGGAAAGCAGGCAGACGGCCCGGAGTCCACTCCGGCGGGCTCTCCCCACCCCCAGCATCGCCGCTACGGTGAGGACCAGAGCCAGCCCCAGAACGGTGCCAGGAGTGTAACCTCCCCCCAGCTGGTATGCGCGCAGGAAGCCCGCCGCACGCTCGTTGACGGAGTAACTGCCCTGATCGTAGTACTCCAGCCAATCCAGCGTTACCCACTCATGGGTGTAGAGCGGGTACTCGGTCTGGAACTGCCAGCGGGCCAGCGGAACATCACCGGGGGAGAGTGTCCGCATCGGCGCGAACCCCTTGGCGAAGTCCTTGGCGATACCCGCGAACACTTCGAAGGGCTGGTTGCGCAGTACCTTGAACGCCAGTGAGTGCTGTGCCTCGGAGTAACTGACCTCCTCGGGCAGCTCACCTGCGTCGACCTCGTTGTGGAAAAAGTGCATATAGTAGTCGATGCCCGTACGCTTGCGCTCGGCCACCGGGGCTTCCGGGCACACAGCTTGCTGGGCGGGCGTCAGTTCGAGCCGCTCGCAGTCGGCGACCATCGCGGTGCGCCCGAAGACGACACTACCGGTGGAACCACCGAGAGCTGGGACGCCGGTCCAGTACATGTGGTACCCCGCGTAGGCGGAGAGCATGAACACGAAGCCTGCCACCAGCGCCAGGGCCGATCCCAGTCGTCGCCTCCAGCCATCCCTCGGACGCAGCCCGGCCGCCAGCAACACGAAGACCGCCGCGGGTACCACCAGGGTGAGACCGACCAGACGCACCAGCACGGAACCGCCGAGCAACAGGCCCCCCAGCAGAGCCAGACGGGGCCCGGGGGTGCCCCACCAGGTCAGCAGGATGACCACGAGCAGCAGCATTACCTGGAACAGCAGGTCGGACATGATCAGGTGCTCGATCTGGAGCTGGTAGGCGTCCAGCAGCACCGGAGCCACCGCGAGCGCGGCCAACCACCGCCTGCACCCGAAACGCATCAGCAACGCGTAACTGGAAAGTGCCAGCGCCAACCCCAGCAGGTGCTGCACTATCGCCACGAGTCCCAGATCGCCGATCAGTAGAACCGGACCGAGAAGCAACACCTCGTAGCCGATGGGGTTGATGTTGCCCGGGAAAAAGACCCCGAGGTCCTTCAGGTATCGGAAGGAGTCGATGTAGAGCAGCGCAGGCTGGTACGCGATCTCCACCACGATCCGCAGCAGCACGCCGACGAACAGGAACAGCACCAGCAACCAGTGCTGGCGGACTGTGCGCAACAGTCGAGTGGTCATGTCGCTGCGGACACCCTGTCGGCAGCGTCACGGAAGTCATCCCACACCGTGCGCAACCCGTCGGTCAACCGCACGTTGGGTGTGTATCCCAGTTCCCGCCTGGCCTTCTCGATCTCGACGATCACGGCGGGCATCTCGCCGTTCTTGGCGGGTACGTGCGTGACCGGCAGTTCCTTGCCCGTGGCGGCGCGTACCGATTCGATGAGTTCCATGACCGAGATGGAGCTTCCGGAGCCGATCACCGCGGTTCCGCTGTACTGCTTGTCCCAGGATGCCGTGATGGCCTGAACCACGTCGTCGATATGCACGAAGTCGCGGCTCTGCGAACCGTCGCCGTAGACCTCCACACCTTCACCCGCCAGCGCCGCACGCATCAGCCTGGGGACGAAACTGTCCTTGTGGCTCATGCCCGGGCCGTAGATGTTCGTGAACCGCAGTGCGGTTGTCGCTATGCCGTAGGCGCCGCTGTAACCCGACAGCAGCATCTCGCAGGCGGCCTTGGTCGAACCGTAGGGGGTCAGCGGTTGCAGCGGGAGCCGCTCGGAGATGGTCCCGTAACCGATGTCCCCGACCACCGCGTTGGTCGAGGCCAGCACGAAACGTCCAACACCACGCTGCCGCGCCAGTTCGAGCAACCCCTGGGTGACCTCGACGTTCTCGGAGAAAGTCTCCGCGGGTTTGTCCACGGAACGCAACACCGAGGTGATGGCGGCCAGGTGGATGATCCCGGCACTGTTCTCCGGAACAGCCGCTTCCCGCACCTGCGGATCTGTCAGCTCGCCTGCCACGTGTGTGACCAGGTGACGATACTGCTCGGGTATCTCGGGAGTCACTCGATCGACGATCGTCACCGGGTTGCCACGTTGCACGAACGCCCTGACCACGGCTCTTCCGACGAAACCCGATCCGCCGGTGACGACGACGCGCTCGGCTCCGATCTCGGGATCTGTTGAATCTGCTGCGGACTGCACGAAGCTGCTTGGCACGCGTACGACTCTAACCGTTGGCATATTCGACGCGCGCCAGCCCGCCCATTACATATCCCGTCGCCATTTTCGCTGTGCAACAAAATACTTCCGGAGCGCCGAGTCATGGCCGAACTCCTCGGTCGCGTTCGGCACCGCACGAAGTGGCGGCAACGGAGGCGGAAGGCACGGGAAGCCGACGGAAACGGTCGGGGCGACGATCGCACCGGCGACCCGGCGTCACTCCGCGCAGATCCGCCCCAGGGCGATCAGGCCGGTGGCGAACACGTCCTCACGGAAAACACGATCGAGCTCGGCCGCCCGGTCGGTGTCCGGATCGGTGGCGAGGTCGTAAGACGCCCACCACTCGGCGAAGGTCGCGCCGATGGTGGTAATCGGCGCCACGCGAACCGTGGCTCGATAGTTCCACACCGGGAACGGTCCTTCGAGCATTTCGTAACCGTAGGATCGTCGAAGCGAATCGAACGCGATCAGCCGCTCCCGCACGGTCGAACCGTCGGCCAACCGGAGTTCCCGCACGGCTCCCACCGCGAACGGAGACGAATCCTGTTCGAGTTCGCCCGCGGTTATGGCCGGATGCCACTCGGCTAGGGCAGCGAAATCACCGAAAACACGCCAAACACGATCCACCGGAGCTTGCACCAGGGCGCTGGAATACGACTCGGCCACGAACCAACACACTCCTTATCGCGGGTAACTGGAACCCGTAACAAATTTTGGCCGTGCAGGCCGCGACCGCTGCCGGCACGTTCGTTGGTTTTGTCCGACCTCCCGACGCTGAGACGTTTCCGCCAGCTCCGCCCCGGACATCCCGCCGATCCCGAAAACGAGCGGAGAACGTGTCGGGAGACGAAGAACCGGTCAGCGCTCCGCGCCCCGCGCGGGCGATCGGCCCAGCACCACCATGCGGCCCGGGAGGCCACCGTACGCTTCAGCCGGATCCCCGCTGCTCCAGAAACTCGCCGGTCCGAGCGGTGATCGCCTGTTCGGTCGGTAGTCTCTCCATGCTGCTGGCACCGTAGAATCCGTGACAACGGCCGGTCTTCGAGAGCACGTAAGCCATGTCCGCGGGCGCGCTTATGGGACCGCCGTGACAGAGCACGAGAACATCCTCGCGAATCTCGGTGGCCGCCGCCGACCACTCCTCGACCGAGGCCACACATTCGTCCAGACTCGGCGCTGTTTCGGCGCCGATACTTCCGCCGGTGGTGAGCCCCATGTGGCAAACGATCACGTCGGCTCCCGCGCGCGTCATCGCCCGCGCGTCGTCCGCGGAAAAAACATAGGGCGTCGTGAGCAGATCCATTTCGCGGGCGGCGCGGATCATTTCCACCTCACGGTCGAATCCCATCCCCGTTTCCTCCAGATTCGCCCGGAACACACCATCGATGAGGCCGACGGTGGGAAAGTTCTGCACTCCGGCGAATCCCAGATCACGCAGTTCCGCGAGAAACTTCTCCCGAATCATGAACGGGTCCGTTCCGTTCACTCCCGCCAACACCGGCGTGTTTCGGACCACGGGCAACACCTCGCGCGCCATTTCCAGCACGATGTCGTTGGCGTTCCCGTAAGCGAGGAGTCCCGCCAGCGATCCCCTGCCTGCCATGCGGTAACGCCCCGAGTTGTACAACACGAGGAGATCTATCCCAGCGGCTTCCTCCGACTTGGCGGACAGCCCCGTTCCCGCGCCCCCGCCGACTATCGGTACGCCACGCTCCACCTTGTCGTACAGCCGCCGCAGGATGCCCGCACGATCCGGCGGTCCTTCCCGATAACTCGTGTCACGGTGCTGTTCACTCATCAGCCACCACCTCGTGGAACGCGTCCAGCAACGCCCGGACGAACTGCGAATCGTTGATGTTGTGCGGCAGCCGGATCAGACGCCGTTGTTCGTGCTGCACCACGTTACGTTCGAGTGTGTCGAACAACACTTCGTCGGCTTCCGGGTCATGGAAGGGGCCGCCCGCAGCATCCAACGCCGACACTCCACCCTCGGGCAGCAGGAATCTCACCCGGCCGGGTAAGGCATTGAGCTTGTCGGCCAGGAACAGACCGATGGCCTCGCATTCCGCCTGGTTGGTACGCATCAGGGTTACCCGCGGATTGTGCTCGTAGAGCAGCCGGTCACGGTATCGGTCCGGCACGGTGTTCGGAGCGCCGAAATTGACCATGTCCAGCGCCCCGCAGGAACCCACGTAGGGCAACCCCGCTCGGGCGGGCGCGTCGAGCCGTTCCCCGCCCGCACTCATCACCCCACCGGAAACGAGGTCGCAGATCTCGGTGGTGGTGATGTCCACCAGCGCGTACAGCAGCCCGTCATCGACCAGTTTCTCCATCGCGCGGCCCCCGGTTCCGGTCGCGTGGAAAACCAGCGGATCGTACTCGGCCGCGAGCTCTTCGGCTACGGCGCTGACGCACGGAGTGGTCACACCGAACATGGAAAGGCCGACGGCGTTCCTGTCGGCCACCTCCGGCGGGGTCGCGTTCGCTGCCCCGTGCAGGGCGTGCGCGGCGTTGGCCAACACCCGCCTCGATATCCGGTTCAGCCCGGCGACATCGGTGACCGCGGGCATCATCGTGATGTCGCTGGCGTCGACGTAGCCGGAAACGTCTCCGGAAGCGACTGTGGAGACCACGAACTTCGGAACACCGACGGGCAACGCTCGCATGGCGGGCGTAACCAGTGCGGTGGCTCCCGAGCCGCCCGCACCGAGGATTCCCGCGACATCCTCGCGGGTGAGTAGAAACCGTCGGAACGCCTCCGACATCGCGGTAACCGCGGAGCCGCGTTCTCCGGTGAACACGGCAGCACTACCGTGCGGATGATGCTCGGCCACCGATTCGGAGGGGATCGAGGCGGCCGCGGCGGAGCCCGCTCCCGCCGTACACAGGTCCACGGTCACCACCGACGAGCCGTCGGCACGAAGCAGGTCGGCGACGTACCCGAGTTCGTCGCCTTTGGTATCGAAGGTTCCGACTACGTAGACCCTGCCCAACTAACGCTCCGTGCCCGAACGGTGATCGTACGTGTGGCACCCTAGTGGTTCTTCGAGTCGAGGAACAGCCCGCGCTCCGGAGGGACCCTAGACGGGACGACGAGCAGAGAGCAGAACTGCCCGGCCGGTGCACCGGCCGGGCAGTTCGACGCGTATCCGACGCGCTTCGTCCGAGGATTTCGGCAACCGGAGTCGCCGGGATGATCACGGGAGCGGACCTCCCGAGCTCACGTCCGGGCCGCCACGAGGCAAAACTCGGACAGGGCGCACGGGGGAGCCGCCGTACGCACGAGTACCGCCCCACGCGCTCCTGTCCTCGGGAAGGCCACCCGGAGTCGTCGAGGAGTCAGTGACTCCTCCCCCTGCCCTTGACCTTGCTCACGACCCGGTCGATCTTTTCCTTGTTCTTGGGGTCCTGGGCGTAACGCTTCGCCTGCTCGATCGCGCGCCTGCCCTGCGGACTCTTGGCGAAGGCGGCTATCTTGGCTACCTTTTTGAAGATCGACATGATCGCTCCTGCCGTCCAGTCGGGGCCGTCCGACGTCCAGAGTACCCACCGGAATCACGAGGTGAGACCGCCGTCACACCCGGCGGAACGTCACGCGAACCCCCGGGCAACCGCGGGCCCGGGACGGAGCAGAGGTGACGGAGTTCCGCCGGGCGTGGTGCTTTACCGGGGCATCAGCCCAGCACGCCGCGTATCGAGGCATGCCCCTTGAGCAGGTTGCGCGCCACGGTACGACGCTGGATCTCGTCGGTCCCCTCGAAGATACGCAGCAGCCGCAGGTCCCGGTACCAGCGCTCGATGGGAAGTTCCCTGGTATAGCCCATGCCGCCGTGGATCTGCATCACCCGATCCACGATCTCGTTGGCGCGGACACCGCCGTGCAGCTTGGCGAGGGACTGCGCGTGACGGGAGTCCATGCCCTGGTCAACCTGCCAGGCAGCCTGCAGCACCAGCCAGCGCAACGCCTCGATCTCGACGGCGGAGTCCGCGATCATCCACTGGATGGCCTGCCGGTCCGCGATCGGGGCCCCGAAAGTCCTGCGGGACTGCGAGTACTCCGTGGCCATTTCCACCATGCGTTCACAGCCGCCCAGGGCGCGCGCGGGTAGCAGATACCTGCCCCGCCCGATCCACTGCATGGCGAGTCCGAAGCCGTTGCCCACCTCGCCGAGCACGTTCTCCTCCGGCACCCGGACACCGTCGAAGGTCAGCGCGGCGGGTTGCCGGTCCCACTCCCCCATGATGTCGATGGGTTCCGAGGTCCAGCCCATGTCTCGGTCGACAAGGAAGCAGGTGACTCCGCCGTCAGCCCCCTTCTCCCTGTCGGTGACGGCGAAGACCATGGCGAAGTCGGCGTCGATGCCACCGGTGATGAACGTCTTCTCACCGTCGATGACCCACTCCGCCCCTTCCTTACGAGCAGTGGTGCGAATGTTTTTCGCGTCAGAACCGGCGTCCGGTTCGGTTATCGCGAAGCAGGACTTCCGGGTCCCCTCGATAGTCGGGAGCAGATAGCGCTGTTTCTGCTCCTCGTTGCCGTAGTAGAGGATGTTGTCCGCGGCGCCTCCGAAACTGAACGGCACGAAGGTCCGGCCGAGCTCCACCTCGACCAGGGCCGTCAGCACCGCGGACAACCCCATGCCGCCGTACTCCTCCGGAGTCTGCACCCCCCAGAAACCCGCCTGGCGTGCCTTGTCGCGCAGCTGCTGGGTCTCCTCCTTGGTCAGACCGCGCTCACCACGCCGTTCCCGGTCGAGAACCTGCTGCTCCAGTGGCATCAGCTCACGCTGGACGAAGTTGCGAACCCAGTCGCGAATATCACGTTCGGTGTCCGACAGTGCGAAATCAACCATGACAAGCCCTCCTCGGTGGCGGCAACGGCGATTTCGCGGGAAATCGCCGAGAATGTGACGGGGGACGGCGCACCGGCCGCACCGGTGCGCCGAGTGCGGACCGGGGTCAGCCGAGCTTGCGACCGCCGTCGACATAGAGCGTCTGACCGGTTACGAACGAGGACTGTTCACTGGCCAGAAAGCTCACCGCGTTGGCGATGTCGGCGGGCTGACCGACGCGGCGTACCGGCGTCTCGGCGGCCGCTCCCTCCTGCAGCTGCTCAAAGGTCATTCCGAGCCGCTCGGCCGTGGACGCGGTCATTTCGGAGACGATGAAACCGGGCGCGATCGCGTTGACATTGATGCCGAACGGTCCCAGCTCGATCGCCAGGGTTCTGGTGAACCCCTGCACTCCCGCTTTCGCGGTGGAGTAGTTCGCCTGGCCGCGATTGCCGAGCGCGGACACGCTGGAAAGGTTCACGATCTTTCCCCAGCGCTGGGGCACCATCTGCTGCTGTGCGGCCTTGCTGCACAGGAAAGCACCACGCAGGTGAACCCCCATGACGGTGTCCCAGTCCTGCTCGGACATCTTGAACAGCATGTTGTCCTTGGTGACCCCGGCGTTGTTGACCAGCACACCGACGGTTCCCAACTGCTCCGAGATCCGGCCGAAGGCATTTTCCACCGAGTCCGAGTCGGTGACGTCGGCAGCCACGGCCAGTGCCGACCCACCCGCGTCGGTGATACGCCGCACGGTCTCGGCGCAGGTGGACTCGTCGAGGTCCACCACGGCGACGGCGGCTCCGTCGGAAGCGAGCTTCTCGGCGATACCGGCGCCGATCCCCCTTCCGGCTCCGGTCACGACAGCCACTCGTTCGTCCAGTTGTTGAGCCACGTTGCACTCCTTCAGTTTCGGCTCGCCTGTTGTTCGTCCCGAATGATCCGGTCCCGCAGCTCCCGTTTGAGCACCTTGTGGCTGGGCCCGAGCGGGAGCTCGTCGGTGAAGACCACTCGTCGCGGATACTTGTGCGCCGCCAGCCGGGCCGCGGCCCACTCGACCACCCGATCGCTAACCGACTGGTCGGTATCCCCTGCCGACAGTTTGGCATGCACCGCTACCGCGCAGACCTCTTCGCCACGGGTGGGGTCCGGCAGCCCGACGACCGCCACCTGTGCCAGCTCGGGATGCTCCAGCAGCAGCTCCTCGACCTCCCGCGGGTAGACGTTGTATCCGTTGCGAATGATCAGTTCCTTCTTGCGGTCGACGATGGACAGGAACCCGTCCTCGTCCCTGACCCCGATGTCGCCGGTACGGAACCAGCCGTCGACGAGCGCGGCACGAGTCGCCTCCGGATTCCCGAGGTAACCGGCGAACACGTTGTGCCCACGTACGACGACCTCGCCGCGGGTGCCGCGGGGCAACAGCTCGATCCGCTCGGAGTCCGGCTCGGCGATCTCGACCTCGACACCCCACAACGGATGCCCCACGGTGCCCGCCCGCGTTCCGATGGAGGGCTGGTTGACCGTTGCGGTCGGCGAGGTCTCGGAGAGGCCGTAGCCCTCCAGGATTCGAGCGCCGAACCGCTCGTTGAAACGCTCCAGCACCGAAACCGGCAGCGCGGCCCCACCGGAGACACACAGTCGTAGGCTTGGCAACCGCAGGTCCGGCGGGGCGGCTTCCAGCATCCGGCCGAACATCGTGGGTACTCCGTTGAACTGGGTAATTCCGTGCTCACGAATCAGTTCCAGCGCCTGTGCCGGATCGAAGGCGGGTTGCAGCACCAGGCAGGCACCGGCACGGAACGTGGTGTTCATCGAGACCGTCTGGCCGAAAACGTGGAACAACGGCAGGCATCCCAGCACCAGATCACTCGAATCGGTGTCGTTGGCGTCGAAAGCGTTGACCGTAGCGTTCATGACCATGTTCAGCTGGGTCAACACGGCACCCTTGGGTTTGCCGGTGGTCCCGCTGGTATAGAAGACGACCGCCTCGTCCTGCGGTGCGCGCGTCACGAAACCGGACAACGGCTCGGCCCCGGCAGCCAGCTCGGTCAGCGAGGGCTCGTCGTACTCCCCCTGGCGGGAGACCCACTGCCGGGAGTCGACTTCCCCCAGGGTCACCACGCTCGCACCGGTTCGTTCGGCACAGCCCCGGGCCAGTTCCAGTTGACTGCTGTGCCCCAGGATCATTTTCGCGCCCGAGTCCGAGACCAGATGGGCGGCTTCCGAAGCGACGAGCAACACCGGAACGGGCACCACGACCGCGCCGACCACCTGCACCGCGTAGTAGGCACGAACGAAGTCCACGACGTTCGGGGCAACCAGAGCGATCCGGTCCCCCGCGCTGACACCGAGCTCCCGCAGTGCGGCGGCGTGGCGACGCACCTGCTCCCAGAGCTCGCCGTAATCCACCCGCTCCGAGCCCTCCAGCACGGCCGGGGCTTCCGGAGTGCGGCGGGCGGGTTCCGCGAGCACCGAAGCGAGTGAGAGCGAGGCGGACGAACCCGTGGCCATCGGCTGCTCCCCTGTCACAGTGTCCGGATGATTCGTGGTCATCAGCGACCTCCTCAATAGCCAGGAGCCGCTACCGCGTGCGGCACGCAGCACTGCGGCCGACAGCTTAACTAACGACGTTAGTTTTATGAGACCCTAAAATCGACGACAACGTTTGACAAGACTCGAGAACAACGAAACCGGACTCGCCCCCGAACAGGTCCCGGAGGCCACTTCTTGCCCAGACCGAGCACGCCCCTGCTGTCGATGGAGCGCATCCGAGAGTCCGCACTCGAGATCATCGACACCGCCGGGCTGGAGGCACTCTCGATGCGACGCCTGGCGGAACGGCTGGGAGTGCGGGCGGCTTCGCTGTACAACTACGTCCCCAACAAGGACGAACTGCTGCACGATCTCGCCAACTCGATGATGGACCAGGTGGACGTCTCCGGCTTCGAGACGGACTGGGTCACGGGCGTGACCGTCTGGGCCCGCTCCTATCGCCGGGCGTTGGTGGAACACCCCAACCTGGTACCGTTCCTCGCCTCGGGCCCCGCTCGCCGGGAAGCGGCACTGCGCCGGGCCGACGCGGTGCACGGCGGGCTGGTCGAGGCCGGTTGGCCGCAGCGCTACGCGACCATGATCGGGGCTTCCGTGAAGTATCTCGTGGTGGGCAGCGCGATGGGATCGTTCGCGGGCGGGTTCGTCGACGACGCCGAGGTCTACGACGAGAGGTTCCCCAACCTCGGCAGAGCACATCTGCTGCGCAGTCACGCGACGGAGATCGACAACGCCAGTTTCGAGCTGGCACTACACGCCTTCACGGAAGGGCTGCGCAAACGCTACACGGATCTCGACGAGATCCACTGAGTGCCGCACCCGGTCGAGTTCCCGTAAACGCGAACACCACTCGGCGGCCCTGGCGCGCGCCACACGCGCGGGGGAAACCCGGCCATGCTCGGCTGCGCTGCTGTTGACTCGACAGCCGGGGCTACGTAGCGTTCACGCTACAATCGAAGAGTGCGCCCATGACGTCATGCGGGAGAGACTCCGCACTCGGCTCGCGGCATCGCTGCCCGGCCACGGCAATGGCCCCAACGTGCGC
The DNA here is from genome assembly GCF_051225635.1 of Actinopolyspora sabaoui. Classification (NCBI taxonomy): domain Bacteria; kingdom Bacillati; phylum Actinomycetota; class Actinomycetes; order Actinopolysporales; family Actinopolysporaceae; genus Actinopolyspora; species Actinopolyspora sabaoui. Next base: position 214,943 of record NZ_JBMIHH010000003.1, read on the forward strand.
GCGGAGCGCCGAAGGAGCAACACTCCCCGACAAACTCTCAGGCCCGATCACCGCATGGCACCAGGCGATTCAGGAGGAAAGCAGGGGTTACGTGCCCCTCGCCCACGGTGCAAGCCGCACAGCGCGGTGAAACTCTCAGGCCAATGACTCCGGGGAGACGCCGAGCAGGCGCCGACCTATCAGGAGTTCCCATCATGTCACCGTCCCGCAAGACACCACTGCACGAGATTCACCAGCAGCTTGGGGCCACCTTCACCGAGTTCGCGGGCTGGGAGATGCCGCTGCGCTACTCGGGTGACATCAACGAGCACAACGCGGTACGCGGCACGGCGGGCCTGTTCGATCTCACGCACATGGGCGAGCTTCGTATCAGCGGCCCCCAGGCCGCCGAGGCGCTGGACTACGCGCTGGTGGCCAACGCTTCGGCGATCACGGTCGGGCGTGCGCGCTACACGATGATCTGCGACGAGGCGGGCGGCGTACTGGACGATCTGATCGTCTACCGCACCGGCGAACAGGAGTTCCTCGTGGTCGCCAATGCCGCGAACACCGCCGTGGTCTCCGCCGAGCTGGCCGAGCGGGTACGCGGTTTCGACACCGAGTACGCCGACCTGTCCGACGAGTATGCCTTGATCGCGGTTCAGGGCCCGGTGGCCAAGGACATCCTGGCACCGTTGACCGAGATCGACCTGACAGCGGTCAAGTACTTCGCGGGGTACCCCGGCAGGGTAGCCAATTGTGATGTTCTACTCGCCCGCACCGGCTATACCGGCGAAGACGGTTTCGAGCTGTTCACATCCGTCAACGACGCCGCTACGGTTTGGCAGGCGCTCAGCGAGGCGGGCGCCCCGCACGGGATACAGCCCGCCGGCTTGGCATGCCGGGACACACTACGGTTGGAGGCCGGTATGCCGTTGCACGGTCACGAGCTCTCCACCGCGGTGACCCCGTTCGACGCCAATCTGGGCAGGGTGGTCCGGCTGGACAAGTCGGGAGATTTCGTGGGACGCGCCGCGCTCGCCGACGCAGCGGAGCGGACAGCGGAGCGCACACTGGTGGGGCTGCGCGGAACGGGCCGCCGCGCCCCACGCCACGGTTACCGGGTACTGGACGGTGACGGCGTCGACATCGGCGTCGTGACCAGCGGTGCGCCGTCGCCCACGCTGGGACACCCGATCGCGATGGCCTATGTGGACCACGCCTACGCGAAGACGGGAACCGAGTTACAAGTGGACATTCGCGGCAAGGCAGTCGCTGTGGAGGTCGTTGACCCGCCCTTCTACAGCCGGAACCGCTGAACGCGCCCGACCCGCTCCACCGAGAATCAGGAACACGGAGGTAAGTGATCATGCCGTCAGGCGATCTGTTCAACGAGAGGCTCGCATCGGTCGACCCCGAGGTGGCCAACGCGGTCGACGCGGAACTGCACCGGCAACAGAACACGCTGGAGATGATCGCCTCGGAGAACTTCGCACCCCAGTCGGTGTTGGAGGCTCAGGGGTCGGTACTGACCAACAAGTACGCCGAGGGCTACCCGGGCAAGCGCTATTACGGCGGCTGCGAGCACGTCGACGTCGTCGAGCGACTCGCCATCGACCGGGTCAAGCAGCTGTTCGGGGCCTCCTACGCCAACGTGCAGCCGCACTCCGGCGCGCAGGCCAACTCGGCGGCGATGTTCGCGCTGCTCAAGCCCGGTGACACGATCCTCGGCCTGGATTTGGCCAACGGTGGTCACCTCACTCACGGGATGCGGCTGAACTTCTCCGGCAAGCTCTACAACGTGGTGCCGTACCGGGTCCGCGAGGACGACCACCTGGTCGACATGGACGAGGTCGCCCGACTCGCCCGGGAGAACAAGCCGCAGGTGATCATCGCGGGCTGGTCCGCCTACCCGCGGCAGCTGGACTTCAAGCGGTTCCGCGAGATCGCCGACGAGGTCGGTGCCTACCTCATGGTGGACATGGCCCACTTCGCCGGTCTGGTCGCTGCCGGGCTTCACCCCAACCCGGTACCGCACGCCCACGTGGTGACCACCACCACCCACAAGACGTTGGGTGGGCCGCGTGCCGGTGTGATCCTGTCCTCCGACGAGGACCTGGGCAAGAAGTTCAATTCGGCGGTGTTCCCCGGCCAGCAGGGCGGCCCGCTGGAACACGTGATCGCGGGCAAGGCCGTCGCGTTCAAGCTGGCCGCCGGTGAGGAGTTCGCCGACCGGCAGCGCCGCACACTGGAGGGCGCCCGGATCATCGCCGACCGACTGCAGGCCGAGGACGCCAAGGCGGCGGGGGTGCAGATCGTCTCCGGTGGCACGGATGTGCACCTGGTCCTGGTGGACCTGCGCGACTCCGAGCTGGACGGCCAGCAGGCCGAGGACCGGATGCACGAGATCGGTATCACGGTCAACCGCAACGCGGTACCCAACGACCCGCGCCCCCCGATGGTCACCTCGGGACTGCGCATCGGCACCTCGGCACTGGCCACCCGCGGTTTCGCCGCCGAGGACTTCACCGAGATCGCCGAGATCATCGCCACCGCGCTGCACTCCGACTTCGACGAGTCGGTGAGCAAGAAGCTGCGCGGCCGCGTGGAGGCTCTGGCGGCCAAGCACCCGCTGTACCCGAACCTGTGACGTATCGGGTGGGTCCGTGAGGACAGCCCCGCTCGCAACGGCGGCGTCCGTGCGCGGACCACGTGTCACGACCGTGCCGCACTCCGGAGATGTTCCGGAGTGCGGCACTTTTCTCGGCACCAGCGGCTACATCCGAACAATTCGGCGGGAGCGATGTTGTAGGTTTCACGATCTTGTCGCGACTCGCCCGGTCGACGAGTGTCGAGGGCATGACGATCACACTGGATGAGCTGGTCACGAAGGCGCTGCGACGCGAGGCGCCGAGTCGCACGGCGGCCGAACGGCTGCTGACCGAGGAGTTCGACGTGCTCGACGTGGTCGCGGCCGCGGGACGGGTACGTCGACACTTCTTCGGTAACAGGGTCAAACTCAACACCATCATCAACATGAAGAGCGGGTTGTGCCCGGAGGACTGCACCTACTGCTCGCAGCGCCTGGGATCGAACTCGGAAATTCTCAAGTACTCGTGGGTGAAGGCGGCGGAGGCGACGACCGCGGCGAACGAGGCCGCCGAAGCCGGGGCGAAACGCATCTGTCTGGTCGCCAGTGGCCGCGGCCCCGGGCAACGTGACATCGACCGCATCGCCGAGACGATCGGGGCGATCAAGCAGCAGCGGCCCGACGTGGAGATATGCGCCTGCCTCGGGCTGCTGGCGGCGGGCCAGGCCGAGCAGCTGCGAACGGCCGGTGCTCACGCCTACAGCCACAACCTCAACACCAACGAACAGCGCTACGCCGAGATCTGCTCCACCCACACCTTCGAGAACCGGGTGGAAACGGTGCGCAACGCCACCGGTGCCGGACTCTCCCCCTGTTCCGGGGCGATATTCGGAATGGGCGAGTCGGACGAGGACGTGGTGAGCCTGGCCTTCGAACTACGGGAGCTCGACCCGGACTCGGTACCGATCAACTTCCTGATCCCGATGGAGGGGACACCGATGGCGGGTGAGTGGCGGCTGACACCACAGCGGTGTCTGCGCATCCTGGCGCTGTACCGGTTCTTCTTCCCCGACGTGGAGGTCCGGCTCGCCGGAGGACGGGAGATCCATCTGCGCAACGTGGAGGCCATGGCGCTGCAGCTGGCGAACTCGATCTTTCTCGGCGATTACCTGACCAGCGAGGGCAGAACCGGCGACCAGGACCGGCAACTGATCGCCGACGCGGGATTCGTGATCGAGGGGGCGGGGGAACGCACTCTGCCGCAGCAACGCGAGGACCTGGTCAACATCCGCAGGCGCGGTGTCGGCACCGACGTCGCGAGCAACGTCTGATCGGGATCACTCGTCCGAGGTGTCGGGAGCCACTCGGTGGAGGCCGCCACCTCGGACGCACCTGCGGTGGAGGGACGTGCGAAGGACAACCGAGTGCCGTGCTTACCGAGGGTGGAGAGCCGGACGAACCGCTCACGCGGCTCGGTCCAGGTCGTCCAGCCCGGAAAAGTCGTCGGTGGCCCCGGTCCCGGCACCGGTTTTCCGCGCCTTGCGTCGCCGCCAGAGCCAGGTGCCCGCTCCGGACAGCACCAGCACTCCCACCACCGCCCAACCGGCTCCGCCGAGGATGTGTTCGACGTACTTGGCCGAGGCACCCGCCAGCCAGCCGATGGCGACGTGCAACGTGGACCACGCTCCGGCGCCCACCAGCGAAGCGGGCAGGAATCTGCCGTAGCCCAGACCGGAGGAACCCGCCGCCGCGGGAGTGAGCGTACGCACCACGGGCAGGAACCTCGACACGAACACCGCGCCCACGCCGTAGCGCCGCAGCAGCGTCCCAGCACGGTCCCAGTGCCGCTGCCCCAGCTTGCGCACCGCGGCGGTCTCCCGTAGCCGCCAACCGTAGCGACGTCCGAACAGGAAACCGATGTTGTCGCCGAGCGCGGCGAACAGCGCCACGGACCCCGACAGGGTCAGGAAGAACCCGAAGTCCGTCACGGCGGCCGAGGCGATCAGCAGCCCGCTCTCCCCCGGCACCACGAACCCGATGCCCAGTGTGCACTCACCCAGTACCAGCGCTCCGACCACCACGACCAGCAGCGGGCGAGGTAACCCGGCGATCGCGGTCAGCAGTTCACTGACGACAGACACACACACTCCTAGAGCCGGGTAACATCGATCACGCTACCGTGTGATGCCGATTACATGAATCCGGAATCACCCCGAAACACGCCCGGTTTCGCCCCGAGGATCCCAGGAACGGGTTCGGACGGCAGCGGAGTCGCGCGGCAGCGGGAGCACGGTCACGACCGGTCAGGAGAGCGCCCGCTACGGGGCGCCCGGCCCGAAACGTGACTTTCCCGCACGTTACCTTCAACAGCTCTTGCTCCAGGAGCACTCGAACATCGCCTCGTCGGGACGCGTGGCCGGGATGTCGACGACCGAACTCGAGGGGCCCTCCCGTTCACCGTGACCCGGTACGGGCTCCGGGGAATCCGCGCCGTGCCGGGCGAGCCGAACCGCCACGGCGTCCTGCAGGCCACGAGGCGGTGCCGACAGGAACCCGTTGAACACCACGGAGAACACCAACGGCCGCTCGGTACGGGTACGCACGTAGCCGGACAGCGCGGTGACCCCCGTCATCGAACCGGTCTTGGCCGAGACGTTGCCCTCGGCCGCGGTACCCCGCATCCGGCCACCGAGAGTCCCCCCGGTCATCCGGTCCGGCGCACCGGCAAGCGGTAGTGCTCGCTTCCAGGCCTCGAACCACGGTCGGTCGCGGACGGCGTCGAGCAACTCGGTCAGCTGCGCGGGCGAGACCGCGTTCAGCGTGGACAACCCCGAGCCGTCCGCCAACCGGTAGTTCGCGGGATCGATGCCCAGCTCGTCCAGCCTGCTCCGGAGCACCTCGAGGCCTGCCCGCCAGCTCCCCTCACCTCGTAGGACCCTGCCCATGGTCTTGACCAGTGTCTCGGCGTGACCGTTGTTGCTGAGTTTGAGGAAGGGCACCAGCAACCGCCGTAGCGGCATCGAACGGTGTTCGGCCATCACCCGAGCCCGATCCGGTGTTTCATCCTCACCGGAGCCCTGAAAGGTGACACCACGTTCGCGGAGGGCGTGCCGGAAGACGTCCAGCGCGTACGTGGTGGGATCAGCCACAGTGCTCAGGGCTCGCCCGGTGCCGGATCCCGCCGATATTCCGCCGCTGACGATCACACGGTCGGTGCCGTGCGCGCGGCGGACGGAAAACCCTCCCGTGGCGTCCGCGGCGAGCGTACGGGCTCGGTTCACTATCTCGACCGCTTCGGTGGCCGGCCGGGTACTCACCCGCACCGGCTCTCCCGGCCGGGTAGGTCGCAGCCGAACCAGCACGGTACCCGCGTCGTAATCACTGTTCGGCGCGACGGTCAGTGCCGAGATCGGGGCAGCGTAGTAGTAGGGTTCGTCGACAGCCATCCAACCGTTGGCAAGAGCGCGGTCGTCGAAGTAGGAGTCGTCGGCCAGCACATCCCCCCGAACGACCCGAACACCGGATTCGGCGACCCGGTCGGCGAGGGCACGGTAGTCCCCGGCCGACATCGTCGGATCACCACCACCGCGCAGGTAGAGATCACCGGAGAGCACCCCCGCCTGCTGTTCTCCGGTGGCCAGCACCCTGGTGTCGAACCGGAAGTCGGGACCGAGCGCCTCGAGTGCCGCGGCCGCGGTGAACAGCTTGGCGTTGGAAGCGGGAATCAGCCGTCGGTCCGGTGACCGCCGGTAGAGGATCCGGTCGGTCACCGGATCGCGCACCACCACTCCGACCGAAGCACCGGCCAACCGAGGATCCGAGAGAATCTGATCCAGATCCGCACGCAGTTCCTCCTCAGATCGAGGGGGTCTCTCGTGCCGCACCACGGGATCCGCGGCCCCCGGCACGGCGAAAAGCATCACGAAACCGGTCAACAACGCCAGGACACGCCGCACCGCCACTCCTCCGGGCCGCTCGCACTCGTCACCACTGGTCGGGACGAATGATGATCCCGATCAACCAAGCACGTGTCGACACCGTGGTCAACGCGGGCGTGTCGCGGGCTCACGCCAGCGCTATCGAACTCGCCATCACCAGCAGCGCACCTCCACAGCACCGCTCGAAGACGCGTTTGCGCCTGGGGACGGCCAGGAAGGCCGACAACCAGCCCACCGAGGGGACGACGAGGAGCCACCAGGCCGCGAACGAGGCGACGGCGACGGCACTGAGCAGCAACGCCTGTTTCATGGGGTCACCGGCGGGAGCCATCGCCTGCGGCAGCAGCGTGAGAAAGGTGAGCAGCACCTTCGGGTTGAGCACATCGACCAGCAATCCACGCAGGAAGACGGCGCGTCCCGAGGTCGGAGCCGCCTCATCCCCCGCCACGGCCGTGGAGCCGGCTCGCCGCAGAATTCGAACGCTCATCAGCACCAGATAGCCGATACCGAGCACCTTGATCACGAACAACGCCGCGGGGAACGCGATCACCAGGGCCGAGAGGCCGACGGTGGCCGCGGTGGCGTGAATCAGCAACCCACAGGTCACTCCCGCCGCGGCCAGCCATCCCCAGCGGGCCCCGGTCGCGGCGCTACGCGTCACCATCACGAAGTCGGGCCCCGGAACCAGAATGATCACCAGCAGGGCGAGCAGGAACGACCCCCAAGCGATGTGCACTGCGAACTCCTCGCACTCGAACCGACAATTCTTCGAAAGCTGGGGCTATAGTGGGTTAATCGTTCGAGTTCGATCCAGCTACGGCACAGAAAGTTCGGTTATGACGAGTTCAGCGGAACTGGATTCGGTGGATTGGCGAATCCTGGAGGAGTTGCAGAACGACGCGACCCTGGCCAATAGGACGTTGGCCGAACGGATCGGCCTCGCCGCCTCGAGCTGCCTGCAGCGAGTACGCAGGCTTCGGGAACAGGGCGTGATCACCGGGTCGCACATCGACGTGGATCCGGCGGCCACCGGGCTCACGCTGGAGGCGGTGGTCTCGATCAACGTGCGTCCACACACCCGGGCGGTGGTCGAGTCCTTCCGCGAGTTCGTGATGGCCCAGCCCGAGACACGGTCACTGCTGCACGTGAGTGGGCAGGCCGACTTCCTGCTGCACCTCGCGGTGACCGACAGCGCTCACCTGCAGAGTTTCCTGGTGGACAAGCTCTCGGCACGTACCGAGGTACGCCACTTCACCACCTCGGTGGTGCTGGAGCAGGTGCACACCCGCGCGTTGACACCGCCACGACCACCGCGGCCCGCGCGGCGCCGCGGCTGAACGGCGCGTGAAAGCAGGGCACGGGCGGTCGGAAGCACGGTGGGGACGGAAGGAACGGCTCGTGGCGTGCCTCCGAGGCACCCGCCGCCGCCACGCGGGCGGGCACGGGTGAGTACCGGAACCGGGCACGGAATTCGTGCCCGGTCCGCTCAGTCACCGACGCGCAACAGACCTTCCTGCACCACCGTGGCCAGCAGTGAGCCCTCCCGCGAGAAGAAATTCCCGGTGGCCAGCCCCCGTGCTCCCGAGGCGCTGGGAGAGCTGCAGTCGTAGAGGAACCACTCGTCGGCACGGAACCGCCGGTGGAACCACATCGCGTGGTCGAGACTGGCGCCGTGGACCTCGTCCACCCCCCAGTAGACGCCGTGTCTGGCCAGCACCGAGTCCAGCAGGGTCAGGTCGGAGGCATACGCGAGCAGGCAGACGTGCAGCAGGTCGTCGTCGGGAAGGCTGCCGTCGGCCCGCATCCACACCCTGCTGCGCGCGTCCCTGGGGCCGTCCTGCCTGCTCAACCACGGCGGTTCGGTCACGTGCCGCATGTCGATGGGCCGGGGCAGATTCGCCATGCCGCCCACTTCACCGGCCAGCAGGCCGAGACGCTCACCGTAGGTGGGCAGCTCCTCCGGGGAGGGGACCTCCGGCATGGGTTCCGCGTGATCCATCCCCCGTTCCTCGACCTGGAACGAAGCGGACAACGAGAAGATAGTCTTGCCGTGCTGTACCGCGATGACGCGGCGGGTGGTGAACGAGCGACCGTCCCGGGTGCGATCCACTTCGTAGACGATCGGGACACTCGGATCTCCCGGCCGCAGGAAATAGGCGTGCAGCGAATGGACCCGGCGCTCGGAGGGCACGGTTCTACCCGCGGCGACGAGGGCCTGTCCCGCTACCTGGCCCCCGAACACGCGGACCGGGGACTCCGCCGGGCTGACGCCACGAAAGATGTTCTCCTCGATCGGCTCGAGGTCGAGCAATGCCACCAGTCGATCCAGCACCGGCTGTCCGTGTGGCATACCACTGGCATCCACCGGAACGGACGACTGACTGCCGGTCCCCGCCGGATCGGCGGCAGCGGCTCGTGCCGCTCGGGTCACTTCGGACTCCTCGTGTCGGTGTTGGCACACGCCGCTCCTCCCCCCGCAGCGGAGTGCCGGAGCACGGCGATTCGTACCGTGGATCCGGTTCCGCCGCGACCGGGAAAACTCAGACGTGATCCTCCTCGCCGAGACGGTGTACCCGGATCAGGTTGGTCGATCCGACGGTTCCGGGCGGGGATCCCGCGACGATGACGACCATGTCGCCACTGTCGGAACGTCCGATCGACAACATCGCCTGATCCACCTGGCGCACCATCTGGTCAGTGGTATCCACACTAGGCACCAGGAAGGTCTCCGTCCCCCAAGTGAGAGCGAGCTGACTACGCACGGACTCCTCGGGGGTGAACGCGAACAGCGGCAACCTGGTGTGCAACCGCGCCAGCCGACGAACGGTGTCACCGGACTGGGTGAAGGCAACCAGTGCCTTGGCGCTGAGTCGTTCGCCGATGTCCCTGGCGGCGTAGGAGATCACACCACGTTTGGTCCGCGGCACGTGGCTCAGCTCCGGCGGCTCTGAGGAACCGGCTTCCACGGCCTCGACGATGCGGGCCATGGTTTCGACCGTCTCCACGGGATACTCCCCGACGCTGGTCTCACCGGAAAGCATGACGGCATCGGTACCGTCCAGCACGGCGTTGGCGACGTCCGAGGCCTCGGCCCTGGTCGGGCGGGGATTGCCGATCATGGAGTCGAGCATCTGGGTCGCCACGATGACCGGTTTGGCGTTCTCCCTGGCGATGCCGATCGCCCGCTTCTGCACCAACGGCACGTGTTCCAGCGGCAGCTCGACACCGAGATCCCCCCTGGCGACCATGACGCCGTCGAAGGCGAGCACGATGGCCTCGAGGTTGTCCACCGCCTCGGGTTTCTCCAGCTTGGCGATCACCGGCACACGGTGCCCGACCCGGTCCATGACCTGATGAACGATGTCGATGTCGGCGGGAGTACGCACGAACGAGAGCGCGATGAAATCCACGCCCATCCGCATCGCGAACTCCAGGTCCTCGACGTCCTTGTCGGACATGGCGGGAACCGAGACGTCCATCCCCGGCAGCGAAAGCCCCTTGTGATCGGAAACGGGGCCGCCCTCGACGACCTCGCAGACCACGTCGGTTTCCTCGACCGCCGTGACCGTCAACCCGACCTTCCCGTCGTCCACCAGGATCTGGTCGCCGACCTTCGCGTCTCCGATCAACCCCTCGTAAGTGGTGGAGACCCGGTCGTGGTTACCGACCACATCGTCCACAGTGATCCGGACGACCTCGCCGGTGCGCCACTCGACCTCACCCTCGGCGAAGGTTCCCAGTCGGATCTTCGGCCCCTGCAGGTCACCCAGGATCCCCACGGCACGTCCGGATTCGGCCGTCTCGGCCCGCACCATGTCGTAAACCCGACGGTGATCGTCGTGGCTACCGTGGCTGAAGTTCAGCCGAGCGACATTCATGCCGGCGCTGACGAGCTCGGCCACCTTCTCCGGACTGGCGGTGGCCGGCCCCATAGTACAAACGATTTTGGCTCGTCGACTCACGGTGCAACAGCCTAGTCCGTCGAGTCCCGCGCGCAGTATGCCACCGTCGAGGTCAACCAACATCCGAGAGGCCGCATGCTGGATCCTTTCAGTCCCCGTACACACCGCGCGTTGTTCACACTGAGCTGCGTGGCGAGCCTGGTGATTCTTTTCACTCCGCCTGCGGGGGTTCCCGACTCCCCGCGCGGCACCGACAAGCTAATACATCTGGCGCTGTTCGCGGTGTTGACGCTGACGGGCCGAGCGGCCCGGATCGACCATCGACTGCTGCTGCCGTGCCTGGTGTGCTATGCACCGCTCTCCGAAGCATTGCAGCGGTTACTGCCGGTGCACCGCGACGCGGACGCGCTGGACACGATCGCGGATCTGTGCGGGATCGCCGTGGGTTACGCGCTGGTCGTGCTGTACCGGCGGATCGCCCGCGGCACGAACTCCCAAAACTCACACGTTCGTGTGAGTAAACATCGCTCCAGGTCACCCCCCAACCCCTGAACAGCGAGACCGGTCCGAGGGAGTGAGCGGAGGTATTCTCGGCGGTGTGGACTCCACCGCACGGGCCCGCTCACGCGCTGCCGGCGGCAATCTCCCGGCAGAAGTAACGAGCTTCGTCGGCAGGCGTCGCGAGATCACGCTCACCAAACGACTGCTGGCCGAGTCGAGGGTTGTGACCCTGACCGGCCCCGGCGGCATCGGCAAGAGCCGGTTGGCGCTTCGGGTCGCCGCCAACATGACCCGTTCGTTCCGGGACAAGACCTGGCAGGTCGAACTGGGTGAGCTGCACGATCCGGACCTGGTGGCGGCCGCCGTGATCGAGCAGCTCAACGTCGCCGAAACGTCGACGGGCACCCAACTCGACAACCTGGTCGAACACTTCCGGGAGCGCGAAGCGCTCCTTGTACTGGACAACTGCGAACACCTGGTACAGGCCTGCGCCGAACTCGTGGACACGTTGATCCCTTCGTGCCCCGGGCTTCGTGTACTGGCCACCAGCAGGCAGTCGCTCGGCGCGGCCGGGGAAAGCACGCTGGTCGTGCCGCCGCTGCAAACCCCCGACCCGGAACAACTGCCCGCCTCGGAGGCGTACGAACAGTACGCGGCGGTACGGCTGTTCCTCGACCGGGCCCGTGCCGTCATTCCGGAGTTCGAGGTCACCTCGGACAACGCCCCGGTGCTGATGCGGTTGTGCCACCGGCTCGACGGAAATCCGCTGGCGATAGAGCTGGCCGTGGTGCGACTACGCTCCCTGGCCCCGCGGCAGCTGGAGGAGCGACTCGACGAACGCTACGAACTGCTCAGCGGGGGCCGCACCGGTGCGCCGCAGCGACAGCAAACGCTGCGGGCACTGATCGACTGGAGCTACGATCTGTGCACCGAGCCCGAACGCAGGGCATGGGCACACGTATCGGTGTTCTCGGGCAGTTTCGACCTGGAAGCCGCGGAGTACGTGATCGACGGCACCGCGGAACGATCCAGGGCGGCCTCGCTGGTGCACGCTCTGGTGGACAAGTCGATCCTGCTGCGCGAGTCGGACGACGGGCCCAGCCGCTTCGTGCTGCCGCACACGCTTCGCGAGTACGGCCTCGAAAAACTGTGGGCAGCCGGTGACCGGTCCGAGGCCGAGGCGCGGCACCGCCAGTGGTACGTCAGCACGGTATGGCGCTTCGCCACGGAATGGTTGGGGGCCGAGCAGGTCGAGTGGGTACGACGGCTGCGCCTGGAGCAGGCGAACCTGCGAGCGGCGCTGCGTTCGATGACCGAACACGGCGGGGAGAGTTCCGAGGAGCAGAGCGCGGACGAACGAACCTCCGTACCCCACGGGCCAGCCGTCGCACTACGACTGGCCACCACGCTGGGACGTTACTGGCAACTGCGGGGGGCGCACTCCGAGGCCCGCTACTGGCTGGATCGCACACTGGCACTGACCGGGACGCGGCAGGCGCCCCGCGAACGGGCCGCCGCGTTGGCCTCCAGCGCCTGGTTCACCCTGCTGCACGGCGACGTGTCCGGAGCACGCCGCTCACTGGACACCGCGGCCGCCACGCTCGAGGGGCACGACGCACCGCTGGAACGTGCCCACCTGACGCGAACCTACGGGATGGTCGCCCTGTTCGACGGGGATCCGGACTCGGCGATCAGGCTGCTCGAAACCGCGCTGGAAGCCTTCCGGCGCGGGGCCGAGAAGGAGGGGGAACTGTTCACACTGATCGGACTGGGGGTGGCGCGCGCGGTCAACGGCCACGAGCGGGACGGGGTGGAACTGCTCGACGACGCGTTGGCGATCACCACCGGACGCGGTGAGGTGTACTGGCGTTCCTGGACGCTGTGGGCGATCGGCTATCTCAAGACGATCACCGGCAAACCCGACAGGGCAGAACCGGCGTTGAAGGAAGCGCTGAACCTGCAGCGACGACTGGACAATCGGCTCGCGATCGCGTTCAGCCTGGACACGCTGGCCTGGGTCGCGCACCTACGGGGCAACGACAAACGCGCGGCCAGGTTGTTCGGCGCGGCGGGAGGAGCCTGGGAATCCGCTCACTCCACCCCGAACCTCTACGCCGATTTCGCCGAGCAGCACCGTGCCCAGCTGGTCGCCACCAGGGAGGCACTGGGCGACGAGACCTACAGCGAATCCTTCGACAGGGGGTACCACTGGCAGCACGACACGGCGCTCGACTTCGCACTGGAGGTCAAACAGCGCTCCCGGGAAACACAGCGGGAGAACGTACACCCGATGCCGCTGACCAGCCGGGAACGGGAGATCGCCCGGCTGGTGGCCCAGGGGCGCACCAACAAGGAGATCGCCGAACAACTGGTCATCGCACTGCGCACCGTGGAAGGGCACGTGCAGCACATCCTGACCAAGCTGGATTTCACCTCCCGGGCCCAGATCGCGGGATGGGTCGCCGGAATGCGTTCCGAACAGGGGGAGTAGAGGGAGCTTCGCGACCCTGTGCTCGATCGACCAGCGCTCACTCACTTCCCTTCGGTGGATTCCAGGAACCTGAGCGTGCCGTGCAGCGCCTCGGCGACCAGTTCCCGCATGGCCGTTTCCGCCCGGCCGTACCGTCCCTCCTCGATGCACCGTGCGATCTCGCCGTGCAGACCGACGGCCAGCGGTTCGGGATGCGCGGGCATCAGCCCCTGCTCGGTGCGCCATCGCAGCACTTCCCGTACGACTTCGTGCAGCTGCGCGAACATCTCGTTGCCGGAAGCCCGTAGCACCAGTGAGTGAAAGGCGACATCGGCCTCCAGGAAACCTTCCAGGTCCCCCGCCTCGGCCAGTTCGTTCATCCGCTCAACCGTGCGAATCAGTTCGGTCACGTCCTCGGCGTGAGCGCGTTGGGCGGCCGCACCGGCAGCCACCGGCTCCACAGCCGTACGCAGTTCGACGAGCGTCTTGACCTGGTTGGCGCGGTCGGTTTCCAACAACCAGCGGATCAGCGTGGGGTCGAAGGTGTTCCACTCCTCGCGGGGCCGAACCACGATGCCCACACGCTGCCGCCCCACCACGAGACGGATCGAAGCCAATGTACGCACCACTTCGCGCACCACGGTGCGCGAGATTCCGAAACGCTGTTCGAGATCCTCGCCACGCAACACGCTGCCCGGAGGATGAACGCCCGCACTGATCTCCCTCCCCAGTATCTCGACGATCTCCCCGTGCAGTCCTCCGCTCATGCCGGCTCCGTTCACAGCCACGCGTGCCCCGCCCACCACTTTCGGCGCCTCCCACTCGGGGTTCGCCGGAAAACGACAGTGCCGGACACGGGTATGGCACGTCCACATTCCAGGCGACGAGAATATCCGCCCGTCTCCTCCTGCACCGGAACGGAGGTGACGGGAACGGCGCCGACGGTGGGCACACTCCACGATCAACTGCACCCGATGGTCGTGTCGTTTCCGGGGTACACTCGTTCGTCGGGCCTGTTGGCGAGGCGCGGTGTCGCGAAGCACACCGCAGCGCCCGGGAGCCCACGCCCGTCCTGTTCCAACGCGCATGACCGCACGAGGTGGAGTCGTGTCCGAAACCCGAGCCGATCGGGAACTTGACCACGCCGACAGCGTCGCCGCCGAGCAGCGGTACGTCTCGATGCTCTACGACAAGCTCGACGAACTGCGGCGGTACAACAGCAAACGTCTCGCCGAGACGCTGCGGGAGACCGGTGGCACTCCGCAGGCACGTACCGAGCGTGACATTTCCACCAAGATGCACATCGACAAGCTCTCGCAGCTCAGTGCGGTGGAGAACGGGCTGTGCTTCGGCAGACTCGACCTGGACAGCGAAGAGCGGTTCCACATCGGCAGGCTCGGCCTGTTCGACGAGGAGAACGAGTACGCGCCGTTGCTGATCGACTGGCGCGCTCCGGCCGCACGGCCGTTCTACCTGGCCACTGCGGCCTCCCGTGACGGGGTGATAAAGCGGAGGCACATCCGCACCACCAGGCGCACGGTCACGGATCTGGAGGACGAGGTTCTCGATCTGGATTCCGCCGAACAGGGCAGCCACCTGGGGCTGGCGGGCGAGGCGACGCTGCTGGCGGCGCTGGACGAACGCCGTACCGGCCAGATGGGCGACATCGTCGCGACCATCCAGGCCGAGCAGGACAACATCATCCGCAGCGGCATGAACGGCGTTCTGGTGGTGCAGGGCGGCCCCGGCACCGGCAAGACGGCGGTGGCACTGCATCGAGCCGCGTATCTGCTCTACACCTACCGGCAGCAGCTGACCAAGCGCGGGGTGCTGGTGGTGGGCCCCAACAAGACCTTCCTGCGCTACATCGGCCAGGTGCTGCCCTCCCTCGGCGAGACCGGTGTGCTGCTGTCCACCGTCGGAGAGCTGTATCCGGGTGTGGTGGCCACAGCGACGGAGACGGCCACCGCCGCCGAGCTCAAGGGGCGTACGGAAATGGTCTCGGTGCTCAACAACGCCGTGCGGGACCGCCAGCAGGTACCGCGCAAGTACATCGAGGTGACTTTCGACCGCGAGCCGCTCCACATCGACAAAACCACCTGCAGCCAGGCACGCACCAAGGCCCGGCGAGCGCGCAAACCGCACAACGAGGCCAGGAAGATCTTCCGGCGCGAGATGTTCTCGGCACTGGCGCTACAGGTGGCCGACCGGTTGGGGCGGGATCTGCTCGACCAGCGCGACATCGACGACATCGCGGCGGAGCTACGGGCGGACAGTCAGGTGTGCGAGGTGCTCGAACAGTTGTGGCCGGAGATCGAACCCACCACCCTGCTGGACGAGCTGTTGAGCTCGCCGGAACGCATGAAGAAGGCAGCACGCAGGTACTTCGACGAGTCACAACGCCGGGCGATGCTGCGGGAACCGGGCTCGGAGTGGACACCCGCCGACGCTCCACTGCTCGACGAGCTGGCGGAGCTGCTGGGGGAGGACGACTCGGAGCAGCAGCAGGCACAGCTGCGGCAGGAGCGGGAGGAACTCGCCTACGCCGAGGGCGTGCTGCACATCATGGAGCAGGATGAGGAGATCATGGATCCCGAACGGCTACGGGTCTCCGACGTACTCGACGCCGACCTGCTCGCGGAGCGCAATCGCACCAACAGCGAGCTCACAGCGGCGGAACGAGCGGCCGGGGACCGCACCTGGACCTTCGGGCACGTGATCGTCGACGAGGCGCAGGAACTGTCGGCGATGGCGTGGCGAGTGATCATGCGACGCTGCCCGAGCCGCTCGATGACCGTGGTGGGTGACATCGCCCAGACCGGTTCAGCGGCGGGCGCCTCGTCCTGGCACGACGTGCTCGGACCGTACGTGGCGCGTCGGTGGCGCCTGGAGGAGCTCACCGTCAACTACCGGACGCCGAGCGAGATCATGTCGATGGCGACCCCGTTGCTCGCCGAGATGGACGTGGATCTGTCCGTGCCGACCTCGGTGCGCAGCACGGGCATCGAGCCGTCCCTGGTGCGGACTCCGAAGGAAGAAGGTGCCGCGCGGACCGCGCGACTGGCCGCCGAGGAACTCGAAGCCGTCGACGGCGGCCACGTAGCGGTACTCTGCCCGCCCGAGCGTCGGGAGGAGTTCGGGGACGAGGTCGCCGCACTGATCCCCCGGGCCGCGGTGGGGCCGCGGCCGGAGGGTCTGGAAGCGCCGGTGATGGTCCTCAGCGTCGATCAGGCCAAGGGACTGGAGTTCGACAGCGTGATCGTGGCTGACCCCGCGGGCATCCTCGAGCAGTCTCCCCGGGGGATCAGTGACATCTACGTGGCGCTCACCCGAACCACGACCAGGCTCAGTGTCGTACATCACGGCGACCTACCCACCCCGTTGGACCCCCCCGAAAGCTGAACCGCCGCTCGTGGTTCCGGTTTCGGCGAGTCGATGAAATCGATCCACGGTCGATCGGAGCGCTCGAAGAGTGGCGGGCCGCTACGGCATTTCGGCGGTTCGCACAACGGACTCGGGTGATCCCCGGGACGGCACGCAACGGACGATACTGCCCCCGCCAGGAGCGAAATGGTATCTTTCCTGTTCAGGAAGCCACGCCCGAACACAAGGGCGCGGCTTTCGTGATGTCGTACGAGCGTAATCCGCTGTGAGTGCACTACGTCCACGGCGACCGTGCGCCTCCGAACGGGACGCGTAGGGCCCTGCGGGAGTATCTCGACACGACATCGACGACAGCCGTTCCCGGTGCAGAAACGCGGCGTCGCCCACCCGGCGGGCGCCACGGGGCACCGACCGAAACCGAGGACATCATGAGTCGGACAACCGGATTCCGCCGCGGGATGCCCCTGCTGCTCGCCCTGGTGGCTCTTCTGACGGGGATCGCCTCGTGTGCGCAGCGCCCGGCCTCCGAAGAACCGGTCCAGCAGGGCAACGATCCGGCTTCGGCGTTTCCGGTACGCGTAAAGCTTTCGGGGCAGGAGCCGGTGACGCTGCCCGAGCAGCCGAAGCGCATCGTCTCGTTGAGCCCCACCGCTACCGAGGTGCTCTACGCGATCGGAGCGGGCAACCGAGTGGTGGCCGTGGACAAGTACTCCACCTACCCCGAACGGGCGCCGCGCAAGGAGATCTCCGCGCTGAACGTCGGAGCAGGCACCGTCTCGGACTACCGCCCCGATCTCGTGATCGCACAGGCGGGCAGTGCCGGTGAACTGGCCAAGGGGCTACGTGAGCTCGACATCCCGGTACTGCTGACTCCCTCGGCGAAGGATCTCTCGGCCGCCTACCGACAGATGAAGGCGCTCGGACGCGCCACCGGGCACGACGAGGAGGCCGCCGACGCGGTACGGCGGGTTCGTTCCGAGATCGACAAACTGGTGCGAGAGGCCCCCGAACTCGAACAGCCGCTGACCTACTATCACGAGGTCGGCCCCGATTACTTCACGGCGACCTCGAAGAGTTTCGTGGGCAGCGTCTACGAGAAGTTCGGGCTGGACAACATCGCCGACTCCGCCGGGGGCAAGTTCCCCCAGCTGTCCGAGGAGAGGATTCTGCGGGCGGATCCGGACATGATCTTTCTCGCCGACACCGGGACGGCCGGCGTGACCGAGGAAGCTGTGGCCGAGCGGCCCGGCTGGCAGACGATGACGGCGGTGAAGCAGGGACACGTCTACGAGTTGAACGAGGACGTGGCCAGCAGGTGGGGACCGCGCGTGGTGGAACTCGCCCGCTCGATCAGTGAAGCGATCGACAGCACCAGGCAGGGCTGACTCTCCTCCGATGCGCGATTCGCGAACCCTGCCCGCAGGCACGATCGGAGCTTCCGCGAGCTCTTCGCAGCGGCCCGGACGACCGCGTGGCAGCACGCTGCGGCCGAGTCACCTGCTGCTCGGTCTCGCGGCGCTCGCCGTGCTGGTGCTGGTCTCGATACTGACCGGAGCCGCGGAGCTGGGATGGCAACGGGTACTCGCCGAACTCGGCGCCCAACTTACCGGTGGTGTCTCGCCGCTGTCCGAGCGTGAGGCGGCGATACTGTGGCAGTTGCGCGTGCCTCGAGTGGTGCTGGCCGTACTCGTCGGAGCCGCCCTGGCCGTCTCCGGAGCGGCCTTCCAGGGCGTGTTCCGCAATCCGCTGGCCGATCCCTATTTGCTGGGAGCGGCCAGCGGAGCGGGGCTGAGCGTGACCATCGTGGTGACGGCGGTCCCGCAGGTAACCCTCGGCAGTACCGGTCTGGCGCAGGTGGCCGCGTTCCTCGGGGCGCTGGGCGGGGTCGGGTTGACCTGGTTGATCGGACGTTCGGCCGGCCCGGACACGGCCACGCTGGTACTGGCGGGCGTGGCGGTGAGTGCGTTTCTCACCGCCGCGCAGACCTTCGTGCAACAGCTGCGCGTGGAATCGCTGCAACGGGTCTACATGTGGCTGCTGGGCAGGTTGAGCACCAGCGGATGGCACGAGGTGCTGACGGTACTGCCCGGGTTGTGCCTGGCCACGGTGGTGCTGTGCGCCTGCGGGCGGTTACTGGACCTGCTGGGCACAGGCGACGAGGAAGCAGCTGCGTTGGGAGTGCGACCGGGCAGAGTACGCGCCCTGATCCTGGTGGCCGCTTCGTTGGCCACCGCCTCAGCGGTGTCGGTGGCCGGGCTGATCGGTTTCGTGGGGTTGGTCGTTCCGCATCTGGTACGGCTGGCCCTCGGTGGCAGTTACCGGGTGATCGTACCGGTGTCCCTGCTGTTCGGCGGGGCCTTCCTAGTCGGGGCGGACATGCTGGCGCGGACGGTCATGGCCCCCGCCGAACTGCCGATCGGGGTGATCACCGCGTTCACCGGCGCGCCCTTCTTCGCGCTGTTGCTGCACACCAGCCGACGACGATGACCCGAGCCAGGAGAGCGATGAGCGTCGTGGAACTCGACGGGCTGAGCGCGGGATACCGCGGTAGCCCCGTACTGTCGGACATCTCGGCAGCGATCGGTGAGGGCGGTTGGCTCGGTGTGATCGGACCGAACGGTTCCGGCAAGTCCACGCTGCTCAAGGCGATGCTCGGACTGGTGCACCACGGCGGAACCGTGGCGGTGGACGGTCGCCGCGTCAGCGGGCTCCGACAGCGCGAGCGGGCGAAACTACTCGGATACGCCCCGCAGCTGCCGCAGCTACCGGTCGGCATGACCGTCACCGACTACGTGCTCCTGGGGCGTACGCCCTACACCGGCCTGCTGGGACGGGAGAGCACCAGGGATCTCGACATAGTCGTGGAGGTGCTGGAACGGCTCGACCTGCTCGATCTCGCGGAGCGAACGCTGGCCGAGCTCTCCGGTGGCGAGCGCCAGCGCGCGGTCCTGGCACGCGCCCTGGCACAACGCACCGGGGTGCTGCTGCTCGACGAACCCACCACCGGGCTGGACGTGGGACACGCACAGGCGTTGCTGGACCTGGTGGACGAACTGCGCCACGAGCGCGGCACCACCGTGGTGACCACCCTGCACGACCTGACCATGGCGGGGCAGTACGCCGAACGACTGCTGCTGCTCGACCACGGCAGGGTGAGCGCCGAGGGCGCTCCGGGGGAAGTGTTGACCACCGAGGTACTGCGACGGCACTACGCGGCGCGGGTCTCGATTCTGCCGTCACCGGACGGCTCACCGACCGTAACGCCCGTGCGGGATTCGAGACACCGCCCTCGGGAAGAGTGACTGTCCGATGGAGAGGTGACGGGATGATGACGGGGGCGCCCCCGTCGGGCCACACGCGTCACCCCTCGGCCCCGGTTCCGGCACGGCGGCCGCGCGAGTCACCGCTAACGTCGCCCTTCGTCGCCGCTTCCGGGATCACCCGGCCGCCGCGCGTTCTCGGAGGTTTCGGAATCCCCTCCGGAACCGGGCTGCCGCTCCTCGGGGCTTTTCCGGGAGTCGTCCGGCGATGTCGTCACGTCGGCGGGCGTGTCGGGAGGGGTCACGCCGTAGTCCGGGTCTCCGGGTAACGGCTTGCCCAGCAACCGTTCGGGTTCCTCCCTGGAACGCCGGACCAGCAGCAGGTAGACGACCGCCCCGAGGAAGACCAGCGCCGATACATAGACGTTGACCCGGATGCCGAGATCGAACGGTGTGGAAGCCGGATCGGTGCGCATCATCTCGATCCAGAACCGGCCCGCCGTGTACCCGGCCACGTACAGCGCGAACACCCTGCCGTGCCCCAGCCGGAACCTGCGGTCGGCCCAGACGAGCAGCAGCGCGACCAACAGGTTCCACACCAGCTCGTAGAGGAAGGTCGGGTGCACCACTTCGACGGGAACGTCGCTGACCGCCACACCGGTCACCGGATTCGGCTCGCGTTGGTATATCTCCAGCCCCCACGGCAGGTCGGTCGGTCCGCCGTAGAGCTCTTGGTTGAAGTAGTTGCCCAGCCTGCCGATCGCCTGCGCGACCACCAGGCCCGGGGCGACGGCGTCGGCGAAGGCGGGCAGGGGCACGCCTCGCCTCCTGCAACCGATCCAGGCCCCGACCGCGCCCAGCGCCACGGCTCCCCAGATGCCGAGACCGCCCTGCCAGATCTTGAAGACGTCCCACCACGGATTGGGACTGTCCGGGCCGAAGTAGCGCCAGTAATCGGTGATCACGTGGTAGAGCCTGCCGCCGACCAGGCCGAACGGGACGGCGAAGACCGCGATGTCGGTGACAGCGCCCTTCCGCCCGCCTCGGGCGACCCATCGCCGCTCCGCCCAGAGGATCGCGAGGACGATCCCCGCGATGATGCACAGGGCGTAAGCACGAATGGGAATCGGCCCGACGTACCACACGCCCTGGGGTGGGCTGGGTATGTTGGCCAGATAGGTGGTCGCCGAGGCGGATAGCGCGCCAGTCACGCGACCACCGTAACGGGCGGCGGGACGAGGACCGCCACTGGCTCCTCGATCGCTTCCCTCACGGAACCGGGGCGGAATCCTTCCGCACACCACGTCCGAGTTCGGCCGCGAACTCCGCGACCCCGGCCGCGCCGGCCTGCCTGGCACGGTCGAGGAAGGCGGAGCCGACGATCACACCGTCGGCGAACTCCGCCACCTCGGCGGCGTGCTCGGCGGTGCGCACCCCCAGCCCCACGCCGACCGGCAGCTCGGTGTGCGCGCGGGTGCGCCGCACGAGCTCCCGGGCGGAACCGGAGACCGAGTCACGCGCACCCGTGACCCCCATTACGGAGGCGGCGTACAGGAAACCCGAACCGGCTCCGGCGGTCATCGCCAGCCTGCGTTCGGTGGAGGAGGGCGCGACCAGGAAGATCCGGTCGAGCCGGTGCTGCCGCGCCGCGGCCAACCACTCATCGGCCTCGTCGGGCACCAGGTCCGGAGTGATCACACCGAGTCCGCCCGCGGCCGCGAGGTCCCGTGCGAAGGCGTCGGGTCCGTAGCGGTGTACCGGATTCCAGTAGGTCATCACCACCGGAGCGGCTCCCGTCTCGGCGACCGCGGAGACGATGTCGAACAACTGGCGTACCCGGAACCCGTTGCGCAGGGCTTCACCACTGGCTGCCTGGATGGTGGGGCCGTCCATGACGGGATCCGAATAGGGAATACCGATTTCGACGACGTCACAGCCGGGGGTGTCACCGGCACCGCGCACCATGGCGCGGAACAATTCGACGCTGTCCGGGACGGTGGGAAACCCCGCGGGCAGATAACCGATCAGGGCCGCGCTTCGCTGTGCCGCGCGCTCGCGGAATACCTCGTGCAGACTCACCGCTGATCCTCTCCCGTGATCCCGGCCTCGGGCACGAGACCGAAGTACTGCGCGGCAGTGTCCATGTCCTTGTCACCCCGCCCGGAAAGGTTGACCACGAGCACGGCCTCCGGGCCGAGTTCCTCGCCCAGCCGGAGGGCCCCGGCCAACGCGTGCGCCGACTCGATGGCCGGGATGATGCCCTCGGTGCGGGACAGCAGCCGGAACGCGTGCATCGCCTCGTCATCGGTGACAGCGCGGTACTCCGCACGCCCGGTGTCGGCCAGCCAGGCGTGCTCGGGCCCCACTCCGGGATAGTCCAGCCCCGCGGATATCGAGTACGCCTCGGCGATCTGGCCGTCCTCGTCCTGCAACAGATAGGACCTGGCACCGTGCAGCGTGCCGGGCGTTCCGCTGGTGAGCGCGGCACCGTGTTCACCACTGTCGAGGCCGTGCCCCCCGGCCTCCATACCCACCAGGCGCACGCCGGGGTCGTCGATGAAGCCGTGGAAGATCCCGATCGCGTTGGATCCCCCGCCCACGCAGGCGACCACCGCGTCGGGCAGCCTGCCGGTGTGGCGCAGTACCTGCTCCCTGCTCTCATCGCCGATGATCCGGTGCAGGTTGCGCACCAGGAGAGGGAACGGGTGGGCGCCGGCAGCGGTGCCGAGCAGGTAGTGCGTGTCCGCGACGTTGGTCACCCAGTCGCGGAGCGCTTCGTTGATCGCGTCCTTGAGGGTGGCCGAACCGGTGTCGACGGGACGCACCTCGGCTCCGAGCAGGCGCATCCGAGCCACGTTGAGGGCCTGCCGCTCGGTGTCGGTGGCCCCCATGTACACGACACAGTCCAGGTCGAGCAGCGCGCAGGCCGTGGCGGTGGCGACGCCGTGCTGGCCCGCGCCCGTCTCGGCGATCACGCGGCGTTTGCCCATCCGCTTGACCAGCAGGGCCTGGCCCAGCACGTTGTTGATCTTGTGGGATCCGGTGTGGTTGAGGTCCTCCCGCTTGAGGAACACCCGAGCACCGCCCGCGTGGGCCCCGAAGCGTTCGACCTCGGTCAACGGGGAGGGCCTGCCCGCGTAGTCACGCAACAGTCGCTCGAGCTCGGCGACGAACTCCGGATCGTTACGAGCCTTCTCGTACTCCTCGGCCAGCTCGTCCTGTGCCGCTATCAGGGCCTCGGGCATGAAGCGACCCCCGTAGGAACCGAAGTGCCCACCTGGATCGGGGTCGTGCCCGTGTGGGTTCGCCTCCCCCGGAGTCGCGACTTGCCGTGCGGCATCGGAGTCTCGTGCTGTCATCCGGCTTCCTATCCGCGGCTGGGACGCGGGCAGGCGGGATGCGACCCCGCCGTGACCAACTGTGTCAACGCCGCACGTGGATTGTCACTGCTGACCAGCCCCTCGCCCACCAGCACCGCGTCGGCGCCGGAACCGGCGTAGGCCATCAGATCGCTGGGCCCCCGCACACCGGATTCCGCGATCTTGATGACCCCGGCGGGCAGCCCCGGAGCGATGCGACCGAATACGTCGCGGTCGACCTCCAGAGTGTGCAGGTCACGCGCGTTGATTCCGATGATCTTGCCGCCGGCCGCGAGCGCGCGATCCGCCTCCTCCGCGGTGTGCACCTCGACCAGGGCCATCATGCCGAGCGATTCCACACGGTCCAGCAGCGCTTCGAGAGCATTCTGCTCCAGGGCCGCGACGATGAGCAACACCATGTCGGCACCGTGCGCACGGGCCTCGTGCACCTGGTAGGGACTGACGATGAAGTCCTTCCGAAGCAGCGGTGCGTTCACCCGGGCGCGTACCGCGTCCAGGTCCCGCAGCGAGCCCCCGAAGCGACGCTCCTCGGTGAGCACACTGATGATGCGTGCACCCGACTCGTAGTATCCGGCGGCGAGATCGGCGGGCTCGGCGATGTCGGCCAGCTCCCCCTTGGAGGGGCTGCGCCGCTTCACCTCCGCGATCACGCCGACGCCGGGTTCGTGCAGTGCCGCCCATACGTCCTTGGGTGGTTGCGCGGCCGCCGAAAGCTGTTTGACCTCCTCGAACGGGACCTCCGCCTCACGGGCGGCCAGGTCCTGTCGAACATCGTCGATGATCGTGTCCAAAACACTCACGAGGCCACCTCGCACAGGGCCGGCCGGACACTTACTCGCAGGTGGCAATACGCGCGGATCGTCCTATCGCGCTCGATCACGACACTCCCCTTCCCCGCCGTGCCGGTCGCGGTACCGATGCTAAACCCGTTCAGTGTGAACCCCGCCGCAGGGGGCGGAACAATGTCCCAGCGCATCAAGGACCTTGGTCCCTGGTCGACGCGCACTCGCGTTACCAGGAAGGCCCTGCGCCGGGAAAAACACAGTTCTGTCGCGGCCCCGGAACGCTCCCTCCCCGAGCCGTGACCGGCCCTCGGCCGGGAATCAATCGTTCTCGTCTCCGTCACCCGCTTCGGTGGGGTCGCGCCCTTCGTCCAGATCCTCCCAGAGACGCCGGTCCGGATCACGGGTTTCCCGTGCTTCGGCGGGTGCGGAGTACTTGGACCCCATTGCCGGCATTCGCCGGGCGGCGAACATCACCGCCAGGCCGCACAGCAGGAGCACCAGCGCCGCACCCCCCATCAGCGTGGGACCGTAGGGCAGCACCCCCCGCACTTCCAGCGGCTCGCTGCCCGGCGCGGCGCCGGGGACCTCGGAGACACCCAATGGGCCTGCCAACCAGTCGAACAGGCGCCACCCCAGCAGAACCGCCTCGAGGACGACGATCAGGCCGATCAACCGACGCAGCAGACCACCGCTCGCCAGCACGGCGGCGATCGCCGCCAAGGTGGCCAGCGCGAGCGGGGTGAGCTCGGGGCGGATCGCCTCACCGGTCACTCGCGCCACGTCCGCCCCGGAGAACGGTGTCCGGTAACGCTGCCGGAGCCACACCAGTGAACCGGCCGCCCACAGCCCGACGGCGACGGCAAGCATGCCGAGGACGCACGAGACCAGCAACCGGCGGCCCACCAAGCTCCGCCCGGTTGACTCCTGTCGGTTGGTCAAGCCGGTTTCACACTCCCGTCTCGGGCTCCGGGGTTCGGTGTCTCGGGAAGCCGGACCTCCGGCGGATCCGGCGCCCGGGGTGGGGTAAAAGGCCTCACTTCGAAAGCGGCCCTCCCGCGCCCGGGAACGCGGTATCGACTCGGAGCTCGTCGACGTGGCCGTCGGACGTGCCCTCACCGATCCGGGCACTCGGGTCCTCCGCCGGGAGGCGGAGTGTCCCCGCGGTGGCTACGGCGTTGAGTACCGCCCTGGCCTTGTTCAGGCACTCCTGGTCCTCTGCCGCCGGGTCCGAGTCGGCGACGATACCGCCGCCCGCCTGAACGTACGCGGTACCGTGCCGCAGCAGCGCGGTACGGATGGCGATGGCCGTGTCGGCATTGCCCGCGAAGTCGAAGTAGCCGACCACTCCGCCGTACTGCGCACGCCGTGTCGGCTCCAGCTCCTCGATTATCCGCATGGCACGAGGCTTGGGCGCCCCGGACAGCGTGCCCGCGGGGAAACAGGCGGTCACCGCGTCGAGCGCGTTGTGGTCCTCCGCGAGCTCACCGGTGACCGAGGAGACGATGTGCATGACGTGGCTGTAGCGCTCCACTCGGAAGAACTCCACGGGGTGCACCGATCCGGGACGGCACACCCTTCCCAGGTCGTTGCGGGCCAGATCGACGAGCATGAGGTGCTCGGCACGCTCCTTCTCGTCGTTGATGAGTTCCTTTTCGAGGGCGACGTCCTCGTCCTCGTCGGCGCCCCGCCACCTGGTCCCGGCGATGGGATAGGTGGTGGCGTTGCCGTCCCGTACCTTGACCAACGACTCGGGACTGGATCCCACGATGTCGAACGGCTGGTCGTCGGCGGGATCAGGCAGCCGCAGCAGGTACATGTAGGGGCTCGGATTGGTCGTGCGCAGTATCCGGTAGATGTCCAGCGCCTGCGCGTCGGTGCGCATCTCGAAACGCTGCGAGACGACCACCTGGAAGGCCTCGCCCTCGTGGATCGCCTCCTTGGCGCGTCGCACCGCCTCCCGGTGTCGCTCGGACTCGCGGTACCGGGTGAACTCCGGCTCCGGCCGGGAAAAGGTCGCCACGGTGGAGGGCGCGGGAACGTGCAACCGTCGCGTCATCTCGTCGAGCCTGGCTACGGCCTCGTCGTAGGCCGCGTCCACCCGCTCGGGGCTGTCGTCCCAGTTGACCGCGTTGGCGATCAACGTGACGGTCCCCTCGTGATGATCCAGCGCGGCGAGATCGGTGGCGAAGAGCATCACCATCTCCGGGATACCGAGATCGTCCTCAGTATCCTCCGGCAGGAGTTCGAACCGGCGCACGGTGTCGTAGCCGAGGTAGCCGACCATTCCGCCGGTCAGCGGCGGCAGGCCGGGCAGCGGATCGGTGTGCAACAGCCGCAGGGTCTCGCGCAGCGTCGTCATCGGATCCCCGTCGATGGGCAAGCCCGCCGGCGGTGTCCCCAGCCACTGCGATTCACCATCACGCACCGTGAGAGCAGCGGCACTGTGCACTCCCACGAAGGACCAGCGCGACCAGGAACGCCCGTTCTCGGCGGATTCGAACAGGAACGTTCCGGACTCGTTGCGCGCCAATTTGCGATACAGCCCGAGCGGCGTCTCGTCATCCGCGAGCAGTCGCCGCACGACCGGGATTACCCGGCGCCCCACGGCGAGCTCACGGAATTCGGCTCGCGATGGGCTGCTAGTGCCGATGTCACCGTCGCCGACCATGGGGTCATTGTCGCAGGCCGCCCACGGCGGCTTACCGCGACTGACCGGAAGTTGCGGAAGCCGCGTCCCGACAGTGAGGATGAGATCGTGCGACCAGACAGCCACGGCAACGAGGAGACCCGGCTACGACGGGGCAGACGTGGCGGTGATCGGAGTACCAGGGGCGAACTGCTCGACGCGGCCCGCGCCGCGTTCATCGAGAACGGCTACGAGGGCGCCACCGTGCGGGCCATCGCGAGCCGGGCGGGGGTGGACCCAGCGATGGTGCGGCACTGGTTCGGTGGCAAGGAGGGACTGTTCACCGCGGCGGTGGCCATACCGATCGAGCCGGGAAAACTGCTACCGCTACTGCTGGACGGCCCCGACGAGCAGCTGGCGGAGCGGATGCTGGGGATGTTCCTGTCGGTGTGGGACGAGGCGGGAGGCGGCGAGTTCACCGCGTTGATACGCAGCCTGTCCGTGCGGGAGAGCGCGGTGCGCATGCTGCGGGAGTTCCTCAGCACCGCACTCTTCGGCAGGTTGCTGCGTGAGCTGGGCTCCGACGAACCCGAGCTGCGTGCCACGTTGTGCGGATCACAGGTGGTCGGCTTGGGCATGATGCGCTACGTGGTACGGATGGAACCGCTGGCGGGGGCCGACCACGAGACCGTGGTGGCTACCATCGCCCCCAGTCTGCAACGTTACCTGACCGGGCCGTTGCGGCCGAATCTTTCGCGGAGCCCTTGACCGCTCCCCGCCCGGAGCCGGTACCGGTAACCGATCACCCGAGCGGGGCTGTGGTGAGTGCTCACTCGGTCGCGGCCCGCGCCTCGGGGCGCAGCAGCACGTCGGACTCGAAACAGTCGGGGGCACCCGTGTGGCAAGCGGCGCCATGCTGCTCCACGAGCAGCAGCACGGTATCACCGTCGCAGTCGAGCCGGACCTCGCGCACGTACTGCGTGTGGCCGGACGACTCGCCCTTGACCCAGTGCCTGGCGCGACTGCGCGAGTAGTAGGTGGCCCGCCTGTCGCGCAGGGTGAGTCGCAACGCCTCGTCATCCATCCAGGCCATCATCAGCACCTGGCCGGTGTCGTGCTGCTGGGCCACGGCGGCGATCAACCCGTCCCCGTTGCGTTTGAGTCTCGCGGCGATGGCCGGGTCGAGGGCCTCCTCCTGGTGTGCCGATGAGGTCATCGGACCGTGATCCCCTCCGCTCGCATGGCGTTCTTGACTTGCTCGATGGTCAGTTCACCGAAGTGGAAAACACTGGCGGCCAGCACGGCATCCGCTCCGGCGTGCACGGCGGGTGCGAAGTGCTCCACGTCTCCCGCACCACCACTGGCGATCAGCGGAATCCGGACGGCGGCACGCACGGCACGAATCATCTCCAGGTCGAAACCCGCCTTGGTGCCGTCCGCGTCCATGGAGTTGAGCAGTATCTCGCCGACGCCCAGTCGTTCGGCTCGGACCGCCCACTCCACCGCGCAGATGCCGGTTCCCCTGCGACCGCCGTGCGTGGTGACCTCGAATCCGGAGGCAGTTTCCGCACCACCGGACGGAACCCTCCTGGCGTCGACGGACAGCACCACACACTGCGCGCCGAAACGACGCGATGCCGTGCGGAGAAGTTCCGGATCCGCGATCGCCGCGGTGTTGAGGCTGACCTTGTCCGCCCCGGCGCGAAGCAACCGGTCCATGTCCTCGGGACCGCGCACCCCGCCTCCTACCGTCAGCGGAATGAAAACCTGGTCGGCCGTGCCACGAACCACGTCGTAGGTGGTTTCTCGGTCGGCGGAGGAGGCCGTGACGTCGAGAAAGGTCAGCTCGTCGGCCCACTCGCCGTCGTAGCGACGCGCCAACTCCACCGGATCCCCCGCGTCGACCAACCCGGTGAAGTTGACTCCCTTGACCACTCTCCCCTGGTCGACATCCAGACAGGGGATCACACGCACAGCGACCGCCATGCCACCAGCATAAGTGTCCGCCGGTGGACCGGTTCGTCGGCTTCGACGATCGCGTGCGGACGGGTGCGGAACCCGAACGGCGCGGCGATTTCGCGCGAAATCGCCGCGCCCGTGTTCGAGGTCACCCGCTGCCCGTGCTCATCCCCTGACGGCTTCGAGCGCCTCGGCAAGGGTGAAATTGCCCGCGTACAGCGCTTTGCCGACGATCGACCCCTCGAGCCCGGACGGCTCCAGCTCGGCGAGCGCCACCAGGTCATCCACAGTGGAGATCCCGCCGGAGGCCACCACCGGCGCGGACGTGTGGTCGCAGACGGCACGGAGCAACGACAGGTTCGGCCCGCCCAGCGTGCCGTCCTTGCTGACATCGGTGACCACGTAGCGACAGCAGCCGGCGGCGTCCAACCTGTCGAGCACCTGCCACAGGTCCCCGCCGTCCCGCGTCCAGCCACGAGCGGCCAGCCGGTGCCCCTGTTCGCCGATCCGCACGTCCAGCCCGACCGCGACGCGCGAACCGTGCTCGGCGACCACCCTCGCGGTCCACTCCGGATCCTCCAGCGCGGCCGTCCCGAGATTCACCCTGGCGCAACCGGTATCCAGCGCGGCGCGCAACGAATCGTCGTCCCGGATACCGCCGGAGAGCTCGACGTCGACGTCCAGTTTCGCGATCACTTCGGCGAGCAGTTCCCGGTTCGAACCGCGCCCGAAGGCGGCGTCCAGATCCACGAGGTGAATCCACTCCGCCCCCGCCCGCTGCCACGCCAACGCGGCTTGCAACGGATCCCCGTAGGAGGTCTCGGTGCCCGCGGCACCCTGCACAAGACGTACGGCCTGCCCATCGGCAACGTCAACAGCGGGAAGCAACGTGAAAGTCACGGCCCAAGCCTACGACGAACGGGCCACGAGTACGCCGCCACCCGTGACGGTGCCGCGCGGCGGTCGAACCGGTCGCGCTCAGCGCCGCCCTCGCGAACGACTGCCCGAGTACAGCGCGCCCCCCACCGGAACGGCGAGCACCAGCAGAGCCACGGAGATCACCAACCAGCCGGATACCCCCGCCGCCAGCAGATACGTGGCTGAGAACCCGACAACCATGCCGAAGCACAGCACGAACGCCACCACTCTGGCGGCACCGCCAGGACGCATCAACCCGTACCGACGTGCGCTCACAGCGTTTCCAGCCAGTTTCGCAGCAGGGCGCTGCCCGCGGCACCGGACTTCTCGGGATGGAACTGGGTGGCCATCAGGGCACCGTCCTCCACAGCGGCCAGGAACGGCTCGCCGTGCTCGGCCCACACCGACCTTCGCGAGCTGTTCGGCTCTCCGGCGGGTTCCTCCCAACCACGGGCGGCGAAGGAGTGGACGAAGTAGAACCTGGTGGCGGGGTCCATCCCGGCGAACAACACACTGTCGGAGGGCGCGGTCACCGTGTTCCAGCCCATGTGGGGCAGCACCTCAGCCCGCAACGGTTCCACGACACCCGGCCAGCGGCCGACTCCCTCGGCGGACACGCCGTGCTCGACCCCCCGTTGGAACAGGATCTGCATCCCGACACAGATACCGAGCACGGGCCGGTTCTCGGCCAGTCGCCGGTCGACGAGTTCGTCCCCACCGACCTCGAGCAATCCGCGCATACATGCGGAGAAGGCCCCGACCCCGGGAACGACGAGACCGTCGGCTTCCATGGCCGCACGATGATCGTCACTCACTTCGACCCGCGCGCCCGCGTGTTCCAGGGCACGCTCGGCCGAACGAAGATTGCCGGATCCGTAGTCCAGTACGACGACTCGTGGCACGCGACCAGCCTACCCGTTCCCGGAGCGGTAGCGTGCCAGGACGGCGCTCACGGCCGCGGCTGTTCCGATACGCGCTCGACCGAATTCGCATAGTTGACCACTTCCACACTCGTTATGCTGGCGGAGTGTCGAAATCCGCCGCCAAACTGACCATCGGTGAACTCGCCGAACGCAGTGGAATAGCGACCACGGCACTTCGGTTCTACGAAGACCGCGGGCTGATCAGGTCGACGCGTACGAGCGGCAACCAACGACGCTACGAGCGGAGCGTGCTGCGGCGACTGGCGTTCATCCGCGCCGCCCAACGCGTGGGGCTGAGCCTGGAGGACATCGCGGAAGCGCTGCGCACCCTGCCGGACGATCACGCTCCGAGCAGGGCGGACTGGGCGAAGCTGTCGGAGCGCTGGCGCGACGAACTCGACGCCCGCATCGACGGACTGCAACGGCTGCGGGACCGGCTCACCGGCTGCATCGGTTGCGGCTGTCTGTCGCTGAACACGTGCTCGCTGCACAATCCCGACGACTGGATGGCTGCCAGCGGTCCCGCTGCGCCACGGCTTCGGCCGAAAGCCGAGGGTGGGCTCTGAACGGAGCACGAATCGCTCAGCCCGTGTCGTCGAGGTCGGCACTGTAGATGAGCTCGGGGCGTCCGACACCGCCGTGTCGCGGGGAACGTCGTGCCATGTCGCGCTCGACCAGATACTCGAGATACCTGCGCGCCGTCACCCGGGAAACCCCGGCCAGTTTTCCCACCGTCCCGGCTGAGGCGCCGTCCCCGCTCTCGCGCAGGGCCGAAGCCACGGACGTCAGCG
This sequence comes from Actinopolyspora sabaoui, assembly GCF_051225635.1. Classification (NCBI taxonomy): domain Bacteria; kingdom Bacillati; phylum Actinomycetota; class Actinomycetes; order Actinopolysporales; family Actinopolysporaceae; genus Actinopolyspora; species Actinopolyspora sabaoui. Next base: position 246,349 of record NZ_JBMIHH010000003.1, read on the forward strand.
TCTGTTCGTCCATTCCCTTGGGCAGTTCCTGGCGATCGTTGTCACGCAGCGTGGCGAACACACGGTCGATCTCGTGCTGCCCGTTGACGGCACCGCCACGGGAGAGCTCGTCCCGGAACCGCGCGTAGTTGCGCAGCTTGTCCCGCATGGCCGCGAAGGTGAACGGCTTGAGCAGATACTGCACGACACCGCTGGAGACCGACTCACGCACCCGGTCGAGATCACGCGCCGAGGTGACCACTATGACATCGGTACCGCTGCCCTGGGTACGCAGCATCCTGCTGACTCGCAGTCCGTCCATGTCGGGCAGTCGTAGGTCGAGCAGCACGAGGTCCACAGCGGTGTGCGTCAGGAAACGCAGCGCTTCCTGCCCGGTGCGGACCCGCCCGACCACCCGGAAACCGGCGACACTGTTGGTACAGGTCTCGTGTGCCTCACCGGCCACCTCGTCGTCCTCGACCACCAGCACCGAAATCATCCGAATTCCTCACCGTCACGACACTTCCCGCCGGGCGACGCGAGCGCACGGTTGTCCGCTTCCTCACCCCGGCAACGGCAGCGGGAAGCATGCCACACGAGCACACCGGTTGTCGTGCAGCTCACCGGCAGGGGTGTGGTCCGCCCGGTTCCCGGAGACGCGCTCGGCGACGTGCCCGCCCGCTCTCCTCCGGAAGCCCATCCGGGCGACGGTCACGTCTCGCTCGGATCGTCGGGTTGGGAAGGCTCCAGCGGCAGTCGCACGGTGAAGACCGCGCCCCGCAGTCCTTCGGCGCCGTTGCACACCTCGATCCGCCCCTCGTGACGCCGCACGCTTCGTCCCACCAGCGCGAGTCCGATCCCTCTCCGCTCGTCCTTACCGGAGTGCCCGTGGCGAAACAGGTTCCGCGTCTCCTCGACATCGACGCCCGAACCGTTGTCGGCCACGCGCAGCAACAACGAGTCCCGCTCGGCGCGAACGGTCACCGCCACCAAGGGGGCCCGGTTCTCGGCCAGGAGCACCGCTTCCACCGCGTTGTCGATCAGATTGCCCAGAATGGTGACCAGATCACGGGAACCGACGCGCGGCGCCGAATCGACGCGGGTGTCCTCGGTGATCCTGACCTCCACCCCACGCTCGCGAGCCTGGGCCGACTTGCCCAGCAACAGGGCGGTGAGCACCGGCTCGTCGACGGCGCCGACCACTCGATCCGTGAGCTGCTGTGCGGTGCGCAGCTCCGAGGTCGCGAACTCCACCGCCTGTTCGGTACGCCCGAGTTCGACCAGCGAAACTATGGTGTGCAGCCGGTTCGCCGACTCGTGTGCCCGCGAACGCAGTGATTCCGAGAAACCGCGCAGTGTCTCCAACTCGCGGTTCAGCGTGCGCAGCTCGGTATGGTCGCGCAGGGTGATGACGTTGCCCAGCGCCCGGCCCGAGTGAGCGGCTTCGACGGTCACCAGCAGGATCCGGTCCTCCACGAGATGCGGTTCGTCCCGCACCGGCGCACCGTTCGAAAACACTTCGAGCAACGCCCCGGGCAGTCCGAGGGACCCGACCCGGCGTCCCGCCACGTACTCGCTCCCGAGTCCCAACAGCGCCGCGGCGCCGTCGTTGCACAAGGTCACTGTTCCGTCGGGCGAGATCAGCAGCAGGCCTTCACCGACCGTGTGCAGGACGGCCTCGTGGTACTCGTACATACCGCTCAGCTCCGCGGGGGTGAGCCCGTGGGTGTGGCCGCGCATGCGCACGCTGACCGCGTAGGTCGCCAACCCACCGAACACCAGGGCACCACAGGCCACCAGCAGCAGGGCACGCAGCTGATCCCGCAACCTGCGGCTCAGTGCGCGAACCCTGATTCCCACGCTGACCAGCGCCCTGACCTCACCCTGCCTGCCCACCACGGGAGCCACCGCTCGTACCGAAGGGCCCAGTGTGCCGGTGTAGGTCTCGGTGAACGTGTTCCCGCGCAGTGCCGGTCCGATGTGTCCCCAGAACCGTTCCCCGATCCGCTCCGGATCGGGATGGGTGTAGCGGATACCGCGGGTGTTCATGATCGTCACGAAGTCCACGCCCGCACGGGAGGTGACTCGGCGCGCCACCGGCTGTAATCGGGCGCTGGGCTCGTCGGAGTCCAACGCCGAACTCACCAAGGGAGTGGTCGCCAACGTCTCGGCCACGGCCCGCACCTCGTTCCTTGCGGCCTGCTGATTCCGCGCCCGCGCGCTGTACCAGGCCAGGCAGGCTCCCGACAGCACCACGACGAGCACGATCACGATCTGCAACACGAACAGTCGACGAGCCAGACTCCAGCGCGTACCGCGATCGGCACGGTCACGGACACGTTTCCGGTGGTCGGCGATCACTGTGACTCTCCTGTCGGGACTCCGGTTCCCGTGGTCGCCGAAGCCCCGGTTCGGCGGCGTGACGGGGGTTTTCGGCCACGGCTGTCCGAGTTTCCGACCGGCCCGGCCCGCGACCGGCCCGGTGAACGAAATGAACACAACGCTGACAGCGCGAGGACATCGACCGATGGTTCCGAAACGACGTTGCCAACCGCAACACGGTGTTAACCGTCGCGACCATGGAAGGCTGGGCAGTTGAACGAATCGCTGATTCTGTTGCACACCGGGGTGGCGATCGCGGGCACGATTCTGCTGATCCTCGCACTTCGGCTCGAACCGCTGATCGCGCTGCTGTGCGGCTCACTCTATCTCGGGCTCGCCACCGGGCTGGGATTCAGCGGCACCACCGAAGCGATCACCGGCGGATTCGGCGGGATCATGACCGATATCGGTCTGTTGATCACCTTCGGCGTCCTACTCGGCTCGTTGCTTTCGGTCACCGGCGCGTTACGCCGGTTGACCGAGGGACTACTGCGGATATTCGGCGCCGAACGCTCGCCGTACGTGTTCGGCACCGCGATGAGCAGTATCTTTCCGGCCATCTACACCGACGTGCTGCTCGTGCTGACGGCACCGCTGGGGCGTTCCATCGCGCCACGGATCAGACGGGACGGCAGGGCGGCCATGGGCGCCGCGCTGATCCTGGGATCGGAGCTGGGGCTCGTGCTGGTCGTCCCGGGTGCGGGAGCGTTGGCCGTAGCCGGTCTGCTGCACGTCTCACTGGGCAGGATGCTGCTGTTCGGTCTGCTGGTGACGGTGCCGACGGCACTCGTGACCATTTACCTTTACCGGCTGCTGCTGCGCGGTGGTCTGTGGAACGGCGAGAAGGACGAACTGGCCGAGGAGGATCCCACCGGGGTCCCGGACGAGGAAACAGCCGGAATCTCGGAGGATGCCCCCACGGGCCCGCCCCGGCAGGAACGTCGTCTACCCGGACTGGGCGTGTCGCTGGCGCCGCTGTTCATCGCGATCCTGCTCATAGCGGGGGGCGGGATCGCCAAGGTGGCGGGCATCACCTCCGGACCGCTGGCTTTCCTCGGTAGTCCGCTGGTGGCGCTGTTCATCGGGGTCGTCATCGCGTACTCGCTGGCGTGGGGCAGTTTCTCCCGGCAGGTCGCGAGTTCGGCCGTGGGGAACGGACTACGGGAGTGCGGCCCGATTCTGATCATCACCGGTATCGGCGGTTCACTCGGCGGAGTTATCTCGGCCACGGGGTTGGAGGACATTCTGGCGGGTTACTTCTCCTCGAACGCCCTGTCCCCACTGCTGCTGGCCTGGTTCATCGCGGTGGTGCTGCACGTGACGATCGGATCCACCTCGGTAGCGGCGATCACCGCGGGCAGCGTGCTGGCACCGGCGCTCGGCAGTACCGACATCGCACCGCTGCTGATCGCCCTGGCCGCGGGCTCCGGAGCGTTGTTCGCGGTGCACGTCAACAGCAACTTCTTCTGGATGTTCCAGCGGCTGTTCGGACTGACCACCAGGGGCACGCTCAAGACCTGCACCCTGGTGACGACGCTGGCCTCCGTCGTCTCGCTGGGCTTCGTACTGCTACTGAGCGCGGTGATCTGATCGCCGCCCACGGCGGCTCGGGAGCTCGCGGCGTGGTCCTGCCACGTCGCGAGCCCGGGGTCACCACGACATCCAGAGGAGTCCGCCCGCCAGCGCCAGTACCGCGCCAGCGGCGAGCACCACGGCGGGCCCCCGTGCGGTCTTCCACATCGAGTAGGAACCGCCTGCCAGGAAGCCCGCCACCGCGAGCAGGATGATCGGCAGAAAATCGCGCACAGCGGGGCAAACCTTTCGTGGCGGTCTCGGCGGGAAATGATCGGCACGGGAGAACCGAACACCCGCGGCAGGAGCCTAGCAGCGGTGCTTCGCGAGTTCCGCGTGCGGAGACCGGGCCGTCACACCACCGTCCGACCGGGCTCCAATCGAACCACCACGGCCTTGGACACCGGAGTGTTGGAGTACTCCGCCACCGAGTCCAGCGGAACCAGCGGGTTCGCCTCCGGATAGTAGGCCGCAACGCAGCCACGCGGGGTCGCGTAGCCGACCACCCGGAACGAATCGGCCCTGCGTTCCTCGATGCCGCCTGAACCGTCCGCCCATTCCGAGACGAGGTCCACGGTCTGTCCCTCGGCGAGGTCGAGTTCCGCGATGTCGACGGGGTTGACCAGCACGACGCGTCGCGCGTTCTCCACCCCGCGGTACCGGTCCGAGAGCCCGTAGATCGTGGTGTTGTACTGATCGTGACTGCGCAGGCTCTGCAACAGCAACCTGCCCTCCGGGACGTGGATCATGTCCGGCACATTGTCCGTGAAGTTGGCCTTTCCGGTGGCGGTGGGAAAGGTCCTGCTGTCACGTGGGGGGTGCGGCAGCACGAATCCGTCGGGTTCACGGACCCGGTTGTTGTAGTCGGCACAGCCGGGAACCACTCGGGCGATGCTCTCGCGGACGCGGTCGTAGTCGTTCTCGAACTCCCGCCACGGGACCGGGTGATCCTCGCCGAGCAGTGTCCGTGCCAGTTCGGACACGATGGCTACCTCGGACAGCAAATCGGGCGAGGCCGGCTCCAGCCGCCCCCGGGAGCCGTGGACCACCGACATCGAGTCCTCGACCGTGACGAACTGCTCCCCGCCGGCCTGACGATCGCGTTCGGTACGACCGAGCGTGGGCAGAATGAGCGCGGTTCGTCCCGGAACCACGTGCGAACGGTTGAGCTTGGTGGATACCTGCACGGTGAGTTCGCAGGCACGCAGTGCCGCCTCGGTCGCGGCACTGTCCGGTGTGGCCGCGGCGAAGTTGCCGCCGAGCCCGAAGAACGCGGTACAGCTGCCGTCGTGCATGGCACGCAGTGTCTCCACCGTGTCCCGCCCGGGCTCGCGGGGCACCGAGAGCCCGAACTCCTCGTCCAGCGCGGCCAGGAAGGACTCCGGCATGCGTTCCCAGATTCCCATGGTGCGGTCGCCCTGCACGTTGGAGTGGCCCCGCACGGGGCACAGCCCCGCTCCGGGTTTGCCGAGCATGCCCCGCAGTAGCTGTACGTTGACGATCTCGCGGATGGTGGGAACGGCCTGTCGGTGTTGGGTGAGCCCCATGGCCCAACAGATCACGGTCGAACGCGAGTCGGCGAGCATCCGGGCGATGCGCTCGATCTGCTGCTGCTCCAGGCCGGTCAGCCGCTCGACCTCCTGCCAGTCGATGTCCCGACCGCGTGCGGCGAACTCGTTGAACCCGTACGTGTGTTCCTCGATGAACTCGCGGTCCAGCACGGTGCCGGGCGCCTCGTCCTCGAACCGCAGTAGCAGGGCACCGAGCGCCTTGAACAGCGCCAGGTCACCGCCGATCCGGATCTGGGCGAACTCGTCGGCCAGCGGGGTGCCGGATCCGGCCACTCCTCGAACGTTCTGGGGATTGCTGAACCGCATCAACCCGGTTTCCGGCAGCGGATTGATCGCCAGGATCCGCCCACCGTTGTGTTTGGTGCGCTCCAGCGAACTCAGCATGCGGGGGTGATTGGTTCCCGGATTCTGTCCCATGACCACGACGAGATCGGCGTGCTCGATGTCGGACAGGGTGACCGAGCCCTTGCCCACGCCGATGGTCTCGCTCAGGGCTGTTCCGGAGGATTCGTGGCACATGTTCGAGCAGTCGGGCAGGTTGTTGGTGCCGAACGAACGTGCCAGCAGTTGGTAGCAGAATGCCGCCTCGTTGCTCGCCCGCCCCGAGGTGTAGAACGAGGTGCGCTCCGGCCCGATCTCGCGGAGTTTGTCCGCTATGACCTCGAACGCTCGCTGCCAGTCGATCGGTCGGTAGTGGGTGTCCCCCTCGCGCCGGATCATCGGCCGAGTCAGGCGTCCCTGTTGCCCCAGCCAGTAGTCGGTTCGTTCGGCGAGTTCGTCGATCGAGTGGTGGTCGAAGAACTCGGGGCCGACGGTGCGGGTGGTGGCCTCCTCGGCGACGGCCTTGGCTCCGTTCTCGCAGAACTCCGCCCGCTTTCGGGAACCGCCATCGGCCTCCCTCGGTTCGGGCCATGCGCATCCGGGGCAGTCGAATCCAGCACGCTGATTCAGCAACGGCAGGGTCTTGGCGGTACGTACCGGCCCCATCTGCTGCAGACTCCGGGCGAGTGAAACCACCACTCCCCGCACCCCGGCAGCGGATCGCTCTCGGCCGTGCACTTCGAGTTCCGATTCGTCGATGTCCTTATCGGGGCCGCGCCGACTCACGTGATCCACCCCGCCTTTCGCCGCGAATTCACTGGTCGAACAGATACATCATCGCGCCGGCACGCCGTAAACGCCAGCACGAGCCCCAATGGAGCCCCCGAAGCGGCGACGAGCACCGCTGCGACGAGTTCACTCCGCCCACGCCAACCGGGTTGCCCCGGTTCTCATCGATGTTTTCCTGGCTCGCTGCCGATCGGCGTGAGCCTTTCCGGTGTTGGAAGCGTCGAAACCACGTCACCAGCGCGACCACCCGCGGGTTCTCCCGCGTCGCGCTCTCGCGAGGACGGCCCGACGTTGTGTAGTACCTACCCGATGTCGGGCCGCCCGGAGCGAGAGCCGGCGGGAGGTTCCGCCAAGCGAGCACCCCGACAACGCGACCGAAGAACTTCGATCAGGCGAAGTGTTCGGTGAGATACTTTTCTCCTTCGTCTGCGAGGAAGGTCACGATCTCCCCCAGCTCCGGTCTGGCACGCCGCAGCCGTTTGGCGGCGAGCAGATGCGCCCCCGAGGAAGGCCCCACGAACAGACCGTAGCGTCTTCCGAGTTCGCGGGACTGCTCGATGGCCTCGGCACTGTCCACGGCCATGATCTCGTCCACCTCGTGGCGATGCCTGTCGAACACTCCCGGCACGAAGCCGTCCGAGATCCCCTCGATCAGGTGCTTGTCGATCTCACCGCATGCCAGGGTGCACGACTCGTTGGGTTCCACGGCCACGATCCGACATCCCGGGTTGACAGCGCGGAACGCCTGCCCCACCCCGATGATCGTTCCACCGGTGCCGACACCACCGACCACGGCATCGGGCTGGACGCCCGGCGGAAACTGCCGCAGGATCTCCGGACCGAGCCAGCTGCGGTTCTCGTCGACATTCCACTCGCTGTCGAACTGCTGCGGCGCGAAATAGCCGGGTTGCGCACCGAGCTCGCGTGCGGTGCGCAGCGCGTCGTTTACGTGGAAGTCGCCGGTGGTACGGACCTCGGCACCGAAAGCACGCGAGATGGCCGCACGTTCGGTGCTGACGTTGCGTGGCATCACCACCAGCATCGGGTATCCCTTGACCGCGGCCACCATGCTCATGGCGTTGCCGGTGTTACCACTGCTGGCTTCCACGATGGTGTCGCCGGGACGCAGCAGTCCCTCCCGTTCGGCGCGTTCGATCATGTAAGTGGCGATACGCGCCTTGATCGAACCCGACGGGTTGAGGAACTCGAGCTTGACCCGGATTCCCTCGATACGCAGCAACGGGGTATCGCCGACCGCTTCCAGCACGGAACCGATGTCGGCGGGGTGATCCGGAACGGAGGGTGGTCTCGCCCCGGCCAGCGGTGATCCGGTCATGCGCTCTCCCTTGACACCATTGTCAAAGCGGCAACACTTCTGTTGCGTAATGCACGCTATGTTGCTTAATGAGCGACAATGCGACCGTATTGCGGTGTTGTCAAGTGAGTCACCCTGCAGTTCCACCCGCTCGTGTGACCTGGGCACCGGAACACCGTGACGCGGGGAAACCGCCACTCGGCCGGAGCGAGCCCGATCCGGTTCGAAACCGGTCCGATTCGAAACCGGTCCGATTCGAAACCGGTTACAGCGTTCCCTTGGTGGAAGGAACCGTGGCGGCGAACCGAGGGTCCGGCTCGACGGCGGCGCGTAATGCGCGGGCGATCGCCTTGTACTGCGCCTCGGTGATGTGATGCGGATCCCTGCCGTGGATCACCCGAGCGTGCAAGTTGATCCCGGCGTGGAAGGCCAACGACTCGAACACGTGCCGATTGAGCACGAAGGGATAGTTGTTGCCGACGCTGAACGTGTTGTACTGCTCGGGTTCCCCCGTCAGCACGCAGTAGGGTCGCCCGGAAACGTCGACGGCCGCGTGCGCCAGTGTCTCGTCCATCGGTATCCAGGCATCCCCGAACCGGCGGATACCCGTCTTGTCCCCGAGAGCCTGGCGCAGCGCCTGTCCCAGCACGATCGCGGTGTCCTCGACGGTGTGGTGCGCGTCGATGTGGATGTCCCCACTGGCGCGCACGGTCATGTCGAACGCGGCGTGCGTGCCGAGCGAGTGCAGCATGTGATCGTAGAACGGCACAGTGGTGTCGACCTCGACACGGCCGCTTCCGTCGAGATCCAGCTCGACCGAGACCGTCGATTCCTTGGTGGTGCGTTCCACCCGTCCGGTACGGGAAACCGTGTCGTTCACCGGGAGAGCTCCTCACGGACTCGCTCACTGGCCGCGAGGAAGGCATCGTTGTCCCGCGGCGATCCTATGGTGACCCTGAGGTGGCCACCGATACCCACGTCCCGGATCAGCACCCCGGAGTCGAGGTAGCGCTGCCAGGCGCGGTGGGCGTCCTCGAACATGCCGAACAGCACGAAGTTGGCGTCGCTGTCGACCGGGGTGAATCCGAGTTCACGCAACCGGCCGGTCACCCTGGCACGCTCGTCCACCAGCTGCTTGACCCCGCCGAGTGTGGCGTCGGCGTGCCGCAACGCGGCCCGCGCGGCCGCCTGGGTGACGGTGGACAGGTGGTACGGCAGCCGCACCAGCAGCAACGCGTCGATCACGGCGGGAGAAGCCGCAAGGTAGCCGAGACGTCCACCCGCGAACGCGAAAGCCTTGCTCATGGTCCGGCTGACGACGAGTTTGGTGGGGAACTCGGCCAGCAACGAGACCGCGCTGTTCCGCTGTGAGAACTCCACGTACGCCTCGTCCACGACGACAAGACCGGGAGCGGCGCGCAGCAGGGCGCGCAGGTCCTCGGGATCGATCGACTGCCCGGTAGGGTTGTTCGGGCTCGTCACGAAAACCACGTCCGGCCGACGTTCGGTCACCGCTCGCGCCGCCTCGGCACCGTCCAGCGTGAAGTCGGAACGACGGGGCTCGGGCAGCCAGTCCGTGCGTGTGCCCGCGGCGAGCACGGGATGCATCGAATAGGACGGCTCGAAGCCCAGCGCGGTGCGCCCGGGCCCTCCGAACGCCTGCAGGAGTTGCTGCAGTATCTCGTTGGAGCCGTTGGCCGCCCACACGTTGTCGGACGAGATCGACACGCCGGTGGCACCGGACAGGTAGGACGCCAGATCCTCGCGCAGCGACACCGCGTCGCGGTCGGGATAGCGATTCAGCCCGGCAGCGGTCTCGCCGACGGTGGCGACGACGTCGTCGACCAGCTGTTCGGGAGGTGGGAACGGGTTCTCGTTGGTGTTCAGCAACACCGGAACGTCCAGCTGCGGCGCCCCGTACGGACTGCGGCCGCGCAGGTCCTCCCGAAGGGGCAAATCGGCCAGCGTCGTCTCGCCGCCGATCACGTCGCTCATCGATTCCACCAATTCGTCGTTGTTCGGCAGGAGGGGTGTCCGAACGCCGGTTTCGTCGACCGGCTCATTCGAACCGTGCTGTCACGGCTTCACCGTGCGCGGGGAGGTCCTCGGCATCGGCCAGCGCGACCACCTGCTCGGTGACCTCGCGCAGCGCCCGCTCGCTGTAGTCGACCACGTGAATGCCGCGCAGGAAGCTCTGCACGCTCAGCCCGGAGGAATGCCGGGCACAACCACCGGTGGGCAGCACGTGGTTCGAGCCCGCGCAGTAGTCGCCGAGCGATACCGGCGCGTAGGGACCGACGAAGATGGCGCCCGCGTTGCGGACCCCGGCAGCCACCCGGGAGGCCTCGGCGGTCTGGATCTCCAGGTGCTCAGCGGCGTAGGCGTCGACGACCCGGATCCCGTCGGGGATCGAGGAGGTCAGCACACAGCCGGACTGCTCCCCGGTCAAGGCGGTGCGGATCCGTTCGGTGTGTTTGGTGGCGGGAACGCGTTCCGCCAACCGTTGGTCGACCGCGTCGGCGAGTTCCTCGGAGGTGGTCACCAACACGCTGGCGGCCAGCGTGTCGTGTTCGGCCTGACTGATCAGATCGGTGGCGACGTGTACCGGATCTGCCGTTTCGTCGGCCAGTACGGCGATCTCGGTCGGCCCGGCCTCGGCATCGATGCCGATGATGTTCCGCAACTGCCGCTTCGCCGCTGTGACGTAGACGTTGCCCGGCCCGGTGACCATGTCCACCGGAAGCAGTTCCCGCCCGTCGGTGTCGGAACCGCCGTAGGCGAGCAGCCCCACCGCCTGGGCGCCACCGACGGCCCACACCTCGTCGACGCCGAGCAACGCGGCGGCGGCGAGGATGGTCGGATGCGGCCTGCCGTCGAACTCCGGCTGGGGCGGTGAGCACACCACCAGCGACTCCACGCCCGCCGCCTGCGCCGGAACCACGTTCATCACGACACTGGAGGGATACACCGCCAGGCCACCCGGGGCGTAGAGCCCGACTCTGGAGACCGGCACCCAGCGTTCGGTCACCGTGCCGCCGTCGGCGACCTCGGTGGTGACGTCGGTACGCCGCTGCTCGGCGTGCACCTTCCTGGCGCGACGCACGGACTCCTCGAGCGCGGTGCGGATCGAGGAGTCCAATCCCTCCAGAGCCGCACGCAGCTCCGTGTCGGGGACCCGTACCCGCTCGGGACGCACGGAGTCGAACCGCTCGGTGTGGTCCAGGGCCGCGGCGGCACCGCGCTCGGCGATGTCGTCGAGCAGCGGCCGCACGGCGGGCAGCGCGTGTTCCACGTCCATACCGGCACGTGGCAGCCGGCTGCGTAGCTCACCGACGGACGGTTCCCGACCGCGCAGGTCGATACGGCTGAGCATGGGACTTCCCTCCGCGAAACGTTGCTGGGAACCAGGGTATCCGTCGTCCTGACCGGCTCCGTCGGCAGCTCCGCTTCACTCGACACGCCTGGACGGGCCACCCCGGACGAACGAGCCGTGCCGCACCGGGCGGGCAGGCAAGCCATATCGGCAAGGTCTCCTAACACGAAAAACGGTCCCACTCTCATACGTGGGCATGTTGTGACGAAGGGTAATCGCGGTGAACCTCGGTGAAGCACCGATTCCGTGATCGATCGGAGGAACATGCGCACGCTACGACGACGGACCACCGTGGCGTTGTCGGTCACCGCTCTCCTGCTGTCGCTGCCTGCCACCCAGTCGGCGTTCGCACGGGGAAGCGATCATGCCGAGGAAGATCCCCACAGGGCTGTCTACCGGGTCCCGAACACCGACACCGCTTCTCGCACAGCTGTCAATCGCACCGGTGCGCTGGTGCTTTCGGTAACCGGGAAGACCGCCTTCGTAGAAGCCACCCCGGCGCAGGCCGAACGGCTGCGTGCTCGGGGGCTGACCCCGCGACGTCTACCCGCCACGACCGATGCCCCCGCTCCCGCAGAGGCCTTGCCCGCGGATTTCCCTCCCGAGGACAGCGGCTACCACACCTACTCCGAAACGATTTCGGAGATCGAGGAAGCGGCGGCCCAACACTCGGAAATCGTCGACAGCACGAGCGCGGGCCGTTCGGCGCGGGGCAGGGACATCCCGGTGGTCAAGATCAGTGACAACGCCGGGACGGACGAGAACGAACCGGAAGTGCTGTTCACCTGCAACCAGCACGCCAGAGAACACCTCACGACCGAGATGTGCCTGCGTATCCTGCGGCGTTATACCGACAACCACGGCTCCGACCCCGAAATCACGAACGCGGTCGACAGCCGGGAGATCTGGATCATCCCGATGGTCAACCCGGACGGCGCGACCTACGACGTGTCGGGGGACGGCTATCGGGCCTGGCGCCGCAACCGGGAGAGCGTTCCGGTGGACCTGAACCGCAACTGGGGCTACAAGTGGGGCTGCTGCGGCGGGTCCAGCGGGAACCCGAGTCAACCGACCTACCGCGGCCCGGCACCCTTCTCCGCACCGGAAACCACCGCGATAAAAGACTTCGTCGAATCACGCGAGTCGGAAGGGCGGCAACGGATAACCGCGCACATCGACTTCCACAGCTTCTCGGAACTGGTGCTGTGGCCGTACGGCTACACCACCGCGGACACGGCACCGGGCATGACGCGAGAGCAGTACCGCCGGTTCGCCGAGTTGGGCAACGCGATGGCGCGCAGCAACGGCTACACACCGATGCAGTCGAGTGACCTCTACGTCACCGACGGCAGCGTGAACGATTGGATGTGGGCCGAACACGGCATCCTCTCGTTCACGTTCGAGATGTATCCGGGCAGCGGAGGAATCGACGGTTTCTATCCACCGGACGAAGTCATCGAGCGGGAAACCGCTCGCAACGACGAAGCGGTGGCGATGCTGCTGAACGAAGCTGGTGGCTGACCGAGTCGCGGGTGGGGCGTCGCGCGCGACGCCCCACCTCGAACGCTCAGAGGAGCAGCAGCACCGCGGCCCCCAGCACGATCCCGAGCACCACGACCACTCCGGCAGTGATCAGCAGCCAGCGCAGCTGCGGGTGTTCGTCACGGATCTCGGTTTTGGCTCGTTCACGCCATTGCATGAACGTGGTCTGTTCACTCATCAGTGCTCTCCACAACCAATCGAGCGCCTACGGCCACCACGACACGTGATGACCGTGCACCGGACAACCACCTCACCCTGCCACACTCCCCCGCCCTACCACCGGATGACGTCGTTACCGGCCCAGGCACGCAGCAGCGACTCGTCGTGGCTGATGGCCAGCACACCGAGTCCCTCTTCCGTCACGCGCTGGGTCACGACGCGGACGAGCCCGGCCGTGGTGGAGGCGTCCAGCATCCCGGTCATCTCGTCGCAGATCAGGTAACGAGGACGCGGGGCCAGCGCACGTGCCAGGCAGGCCCGCTGCAACTGGCCGTCGCTGACCTCGTGCGGCATCCTGCCGAGCAGCTCCGCGTCGAGACCGGTCACCTCGGCCAACTCCGCCACTTCGGACCGAAGCTGCCGCACACCACGGACCCGCAGCGGTTCCGAGACGATTTCGCGCAGCGTCATACGCGGGTCCACAGCGGGGCGGGGCTGCTGGAAAACGATCCCCACCGAGGTGCGCGACTCCCTGGGAACCGAGTAGCGGGCGCCCCGGATCTCACGGCCGTCCAGCTCGACAGTGCCCGACCAGGGACGCTGCAGCAGGGCCAGCACCCTGGCCAGCGTGGATTTGCCGCAACCGCTCGGTCCGGCAAGGCCGCGAACCACTCCTCGGGGAACGGTCAGATCCACTCCGTCGAGCACGGCACGACCGCGGGCATACCCCGCGGCCACTCCTCTGGCGCTCAGCACGGCGGATGCGCCGCGACGGACCTGCACCCGTACTCGACGAGGCCCGGCTCGCCGTTGCACGGCGCCACACCGGGTGTTTCGGGGCAACGCAGGCAGAACACGCACCCCCACTCGCGTTCGAGCTCGGCCAACTCGGTCAGTGCCGGTGGATGACCGGGGACGGGCTGAAACCCTCCCTCCGGCAGGGCCGCCAGCAGCCGTTTCGTATAGGGGTGCCAGGGCTCGCCGAACACTTCGGCCGCGGGTCCGCTCTCCACCACCCGGCTGGCGTACATCACCGCCACGTGGGTGGCCACCCGTGCGGCGGCGTCCAGGTCATGAGTGATCAACAACACTCCTCTTTCGCGATCGGCGAGTTCGCCGAGCAGATCCGTGACACGATCGACCAACGCTCGGTCCAGTCCCGTGGTGGGCTCGTCCGCGATGACAACCGGAGGTTCGGCCACCAGGGCCGAGGCCACCGCGACACGTTGTGCCATGCCCCCGGACAGCTCGTGCGGATAGTGATCGAGGTCGGCAGGCTCCAACCCGACCCGGCGGGCCAGCGCGTCCACCTCGGCACGGTCGGCACGCCCACGCAGCTCACGGAACGACTCGGAGAGTTGGGCACGTGCGGTGCGCACTGGGGTGAGGTGGGTCGCGGCGGACTGGGGGACGAGACCGACTCGCCTGCCGCGAACGCCGCGCGCGAGCACGCTCTCGGACGCCGCGAGCAACTCGACGTCCTCGTCCGTTGCGGAACTCAGCAGGGCACGACCACGTGACCACGCGTTGGCGGGCAGCAACCCGAGCAGTGCGGAGGCGAGTACGGACTTGCCGCAGCCGGACTCGCCAACCAGCGCCAGTACCTGGCCGGGAAACAGCCGCAGCCTGGCGTCGGTGACGGCGTGCACGGACTCAAAACCACGGCTTCGCCCCAGTTCGAAACGCACCGACATGTCGTCCAACCAGAGCAGTGGCGACTGCTGCACCGATGATCACTCCATCCGGCTCGGTTCGCGGGGCGTTCAAAGCGTCAGTTCGGAACGTCGAGTGGGAATCGTCCGGTCCCGCCAGGCGGCGGCGATCCCGGACACCGAGAGCGTGGTGGCCACGAGCAGCCCGGCCGGAAACGCCACGATCCACCAGGCACCGAGCAGGACCCCCTCTCTCCCGTCGGAGAGAATGTTGCCGATGCTGGCCAGGTGCGGGGGCAATCCCAGACCGAGGAAGCTCAGCGCGGTCTCGTGGAACACCGCGTGCGGCACGAGCAGCACCGCGGACAATGCCGCTTGAGGCACGATCGCGGGCAGCAGGTGTTTGCGCAGCACCCACCATCGACCGGCACCGGCCGAGACGGCCGCGTCCACATAGGGCCGGTTACGAAGTCCGAGCACCTCGGAACGCACCACACGCGCGACAGTGGCCCAGTGGGTCAGGCCGATGGACAGCACCACCGCGAGCACCGTTCCCTGGTAGAGCGCGACGATCACGATGCCCAGCAACAGGTGCGGTACGGCGTTGACCGCGTCCACCACACGCATCAGCAGCCGGTCCGCCCATCCTCCCGACGCACCGGAGAGCGCACCCACCGCGGTGCCGAGCACTGTGGACACCACTGTGCTGACCGCCGCCACGAGCAGTGACACTCGCAGTCCCGCCAGTGAGCGCACGAACAGATCGCGTCCCGAGGTGTCCGTGCCGAACGGATGTCCCGGACTCGGTGGTAGTCGTATGGCCTGGTAGTCCACGGTGCCGGGTGCCGCGGACAGGGCGGGAACCAACAACGCGGCCAGGGTGAGCACGCACAGCACGGTTATCGCCGTAACGAGCCGGAGCCGTGCGCGCACGGCTCCGGCCGCACCCCGGACGGCCCCGGCACGGACACGAGTGGCGCTGCGCCAGGGACGGGGTCGACCCGCGGTGGCACTGTCGGGTTCGAGCTCAACCATCAGCGGAGACTCTCGGGTCGAGTAGTACGGCTGCCACGTCGGCCAAGAGGGAACCGAGCAGCACGGCGGCCGTGGCGAGCAGGGTCAGGATCGCCAGCAGCGGATAGTCCGCTGCTCTCGCCGCGGTGACGACGGCGGAGGCCACGCCCGGCCAGGAGAAGACCTCCTCCACCAGCACGGCGCCGGTCACGAGTTCGGGGATACGGGCACCGATCAGTGTCACGAACGGCAACAGCGCGGTGGGCAACGCGTGCCGCGCGACCACGACGCGTTCGCGGAGACCCCTGGCTCGGGCACCGGTGACGTGATCCTCGGTGAACGCTGTCAGCAACGACTGTCGTACGTGCAGTACGAGCCAGGGGCTCTGCGATATTCCCAGTACCGCGGCGGGTAGTACCAGGTGCTCGATCACCTGCGCCGGGCCGAGCGAACTGCCCGCGTCGGTGAGACCGGCCACCGGCAGCCACCCGAGGCCGAGCGAGAACAGGGCGATGGCCAGCAGCGCGACCACGAAGGGCGGAATCCCCTCCAGCGCGTGACCGACCGCCGTGATCAGCCGGTCCGTCCAGCCACCCTGCCGCCAAGCGGCCACGGTTCCGATCACCAGCGAGAACACCACGGCGAGAGCCAGACCGCAGCACGCGAGCAGCAGCGTCCACGGCAGACGCCTCGCCAGCACGTCCGCGACAGGTGCGCGCATCGAGCGGGACATGCCGAGGTCACCGGACAGGATTCCGCTCAACCAGTCCCAGAACCGCACGAGCACCGGGCGGTCGAGATCGAGCTGTTCTCGTACCCTGGCCACGTCCGCGGCCGAAGCGTCGAAGATCTGCACCCCGTAGTACTGGTGGATCGGATCGAACGGCGATGCCGCGGCGAGCAGGAACACCGCGAGGGAGACCACCAGCAGCACGGGTACCGCCAGCACGAGCCGACGCACGACGAGTCCGGCGACCGCGCGGGGTCGCGCCCGGCCCGCGGGCACTCTCGAGCGTGTTCTCACTTCTTCGGCGTCCAGTCCTCGACGTTCCACCACGGACCCCAGGTGGTGCCGTGCGTATGCGGTTCCACGACGGGTTCGTAACCCTCCCAAACCCCGGTGCGGACGACGTAGCTGTGCTGGATGAACGCCAGATAAACCAGGCCGGGGTCCGCGACGTAGGCACGCTGCGCCGCTTTGTAGTGCCTGGCACGCTCGGCCGGTTCGACGGTGCTCCTGCCGGCGTCCAGTGCCGAGTCCACCCGCTCGTTGCGGTACTTGGCAGGGTTCCGGTACGTACCGGTACCGATCATCGAGGAGTGCAGACCGGAATACATCTGCAGGTCAGGATCCAGCGGGCTGCCGCCACCGAGCACTATCGCGTCGGTACCGATTCGTTCGGCGGCTTCGGCGCGGTCCACTCCGGCCAGTTCGACCCGCACTCCCACCTTCCGGGCGTCCGAGGCGAACGCCTGGGCGAACTTCTTGCGGAGGGTGTCGTCGGCGAAGTACATCACGGTGAAACTCGCCCGTGTGCCTTCCTTGGCGCGAATCCCGTCCGAACCGGTCCGCCAGCCCGCCTCGTCCAGGATTCGGCGGGCACGCCCCTGGTCGAACTCCAACTTCGCCTCGGGCTCGTGGAACCGCCCCATGGACTCCGGAATGGGAGTGTACGCGGGTTCGCCGTGACCGCCGAGCAGACTGTCCACCATCTCGGATCGGTTCGCCGCCAGGTTGAGCGCCATTCGCACCGCGGGATCCCCCGTGACGGGTTGGTCGGCAGGCAGCGTGATGGCCCGGTAGTCGGCGGTGTCGTGATGCACGGTGCGGTAGGAACCGTTGCCCACCCGCTCGGCCAGCAGCGGGGGCAGCACGGTGCCGTCGAACTCCCCTGCCTGCACGCGCTGCGCCCTGGTGTTGTCGTCGGTGGCGAAAACGACGGTGATCTCGGAGATCCGCGGCGTACCTCCCCAGTAGTTCTCGTTGGCACGCCAGACCATTCGCTCACCACGCCGCCACTCCGCGAGCCGATAGGGGCCGGTGCCGACCGGCTGCGTATTGATCGGGGACTCGTCCTGTGGCACGGCTTCGGCCAACGCGGACTCGGGCAGGATGCCCATGACCATACGGGCGGGCCAGGCCGCGTAGGGGATGCTGAGCCGGAACCGCACGGTGTGCTCGTCCACGGCTTCCACGTCCTCGAGCATCGACAACCCGGAACTGATCGTGGCCGCGTAGGCGGGATCGACGGCGGCGCGGTAGGTCGCCACCACGTCGCGTGCGCGAAAAGGACTGCCGTCGTGGAACCTCACGTCGCGGCGCAGCCGCACGGTCCAGGTGCGTGCGCCGTCCGTGGGGCTGGGCTGTTCCTTCGCCAGCGCCGGATGCAGTTGCCCGTTGCCGTCGAAGGCGAGCAAACCGTCGTAGAACTTGGCCGCACCCGATCGCGCGTAGCCGAGCAGCGGATTGAGGCTGTCAGGCTCGTAACCGTCGGCGAGCAGCATGGATCGGGGATCGCCACCGTCGGTTCCCCGGGGAGCCGAGCAGGACGTTCCCGCCACGGCGAAGGCGGCCAGGGAAGAGGTGATCAGTGTACGCCGGTTCAGCACGGGGTAACCCTAGAAACTGCTGCAAGAGAATGGCAATAGGATGAGACGTTGCCTACTCGCGCGCACTCGTCGCTCTCGGGCGGAGCATGGGAGGATGACGAGTGTAGCCCGGCCACTACGGGAGGAGCCCAAGTGCGCGTCGCGCTGTGCCAGATCGCGTCCACACCGGACCTGGACGCCAACCTGGAGCTCGTGGCGGGAGGAGTGCGTCGTGCCGCCGAGGCCGGTGCGGAACTCGCGATCTTCCCGGAAGCCACCATGGCCTGCTTCGGGGTCCAGCTGGCACCGCTGGCCGAACCGCTGGACGGCGCGTGGGCCGGGGAGGTCGGCAGACTGGCCAGTGACGCGGGCATCACCGTGACCGCGGGAATGTTCACCCCCACCGAGGACGGCCGCGTGACCAACACGATGTTGGTGACCGGACCGGGTATGCGGGCACGTTACGACAAGATCCACCTCTACGACGCGTTCGGCTTCACCGAGTCGCGCAACGTGGCCGAGGGAGACCAACCGCTGACGATGCGGCTTCCCAGCGCCACCGTGGGTTTTACGACCTGCTACGACATTCGTTTCCCCGGATTGTTCACCACACTGGCGGAGCGGGGCGCCTCGGTGATGGTGACGGCGGCCTCGTGGGGTGCGGGAAGCGGCAAGCGCGACCAGTGGGAACTGCTGGCGCGGGCCAGGGCGCTGGACTCCACCTCCTGGGTACTGGCCTGTGGGCAGGCGGATCCACGCAGCATCGGTCGCGAACCGTCGGCCAAGGCTCCCACCGGTATCGGCTACAGCACCGTGGTCACCCCCTACGGGGTGATACACGATCAGCTCGATGCCGAACCCGACGTGCTGATCACAGACATCGCTCCGGAACGCGCCGAACAGGCCCGGGAGGAAATTCCGGTGCTCGCCAACCGGAAGTTCTGATCCACCGCCCCGGCGGGGCCCGTTCGGAGCGGCGCTCCGGTGCTGGAGATCCGGCGTGGGCTCCAGTAGTGGGGCTTACCTGTCCCGGACGTGTGCGTTCGTCACGGTTCGTGCCGCGCTCGATGTGCGGTGTCGCACCTGCGCGGAGAATCGGGGACGCCTGTGTTTTCTCGTTCGAACAGGAGTCACCGATGTCCATCCGCCGAGCCATGCCCGACATCCGGTCGGAAGCCATGGACGAGAGCCGAGAGTTCTACGCTCTGATGGGGTTCGAGGAGGTAATGAACCTCGGCTGGGTCATGACGGTGGCTTCCCCGGGCAACCCCACGGCCCAGGTCACCTTCATGACCCACGACGAGACGGCCCCGGTAGTACCGGACATGAGCGTCGAGGTGGAAGATGTCGACGCCGTCCACGCGCGGATGGTGGAGAACCGTGCGGAGATCGTGCACCCGCTGCGCAACGAGGAGTGGGGAGCGCGCCGGTTCTTCGTTCGTGACCCGAACGGCCGGGTGACCAACGTGGTCAGCCACAAGTAAGGACTGGTCTCACTGTCACTGCGGGCCACCGAAGCAAAAACAGCGCCCCCGGTCCATCTTCACCATGAAGTGTCCCCGGGGGCGCCGCACTGTTCACCGGGATTCACTCGAACCGATCGGCCTTCACCGCGTCGATGAACGCGGTGAAGGTCTCGGGGCTCGTGCTCAGGACAGGGGAGAGCTGCTCCAGCTTGCTGTCCCCGACGAGGGCAACAGACGAGAAGTTCCGGCGACCGCGCCAGGTACGCGCACACGCCCGACGAGACAGCAGAGCTGATCGAAACCATCCTCACCGATCCGCCGTTGCCGATCTGCGAGATTCACGTTTGGGACCGCCCGTATCGCTCGATAGGCGACGAGGACGGCCCCGCGTTTCCCGAGGACGGCCGGTTGCGTATCGCTTGCCCTTCCAAAACCAACCGTGGGCGGCGTTGAACTACGTCAACCGAGGAGACTCCGGCGCTGCTGTTCGCCCCCGAAGGCGACCTGTGGTTCCCCGCCGCTGCCTCGCTACCCCTCGATCGAGCCCGCCAGGCCATCGCCGAGTACGGCCGCACCGGAACACGCACCGAGTGCGTGCGGTGGCAGCCCGGGTACTGGTACTGAGACACGGTTGTTACGCGAACGGGATCCCGCTCCACGAAGTAAGCGGGTGACTCGGTTGTATCCCGAGCAGCGTCACGGCCCGATCTCCTGGTCCCGCGCTCCGAACAACGGGACGAAGCCGGTCCGACGACCGGCCACGTCGATGACGTGACCGAGCCGCTTGGCGAAGCTCGGTGTGATCCAGCGATCGAGCACGCGGGTGCCGGAGAACTTGGTGGCCAACAGCATCTCGAAGCGGTCCAGGTCCTCCAGCCGGTGCAGCCAGATCTGGGCCACCAGGTTCGCCTCGCTGCCGACCGTCACGCACAGCCGGATCTCCGGAAGTCGCGCTATGTCCGCGGCGACGGTGCGTAGGTCCTGTTGCGGCACGTCGAGCCACAGCGTCGCCGCCACCTGCCAGCCCGCGATGTTGTGCGCCACCTCGCAGCGTACGGCGGCGAACGCGGAATCCATCACCCGAGCGATCCGGCGCCCAGCGGTGCTCACCGAGCATCCGAGCCGCTCGGCGACCGTCGAGGCCGACAGCCGCGCGTTCGGCCCGAGTATCCGGAGCACTTCGAGATCCTGGCCGCTCGGGCGTGTGGCCCGCTCCGCGGTGGGCTCCGAAGCCAGCTGCCGCTGCTGCTCCGGTGAGAGCGCGTTCAACCGCCAGCTGGAGCCGTCCCGGAAGATCGCCCGGAAGTAATGGGTGCGGGTGGCCCGCACCCCGGGGATCGGTGCGATCGACTCGGATACCTCGGTGTCGATGGCGACGATGCTCGGCGCGATCATGGTCAGCATCAGATCGCGTCTGCCCGACGTGGCGTCGATGTTCCACACCGAGGACTTGCGCACCAGTCGTTCGGTGACGCCCTGCCGCTGCCCCGGAAGGCACTCCACCTCGACGTAGGCCCCCGCCTCCCAGTCGTGCCAGCTCCAGTCCTTCGTGCTCGAGGGGTAACAGCTGAACCAGGCCAGACCACGTCGGCTCAGCCGGTCCCATCGACGGGCCAGCGTGGTGGGGTCCACCTCGAGCACGCCTCCGAGGTGTGCCCAGCTGGCTCTGGGCCGTAACTGCAGCGCGTGCACCAAAGCCAGATCGGTCTCGTCCATGTTGGCGGAATCCTGCACGGCAGCGAGTCAAATCGAAATTTCCCGCGATCACAAGGGTTGGTCCGACGTCTCCTACATGCTTCCGGGAACCACCAGGCAGTGCCTCCGGCGGAACTCCGCTCCGCCGGACGGCCCAACCGACGGCTGACGAAAGGTGTGCGGATGCGTACTCCGAACATCGCGTACTCGCCGGTGTTGTGGCTGGCCGTGATCGGGATCTTCCTCGTGATCACGGTTCAGTCGCTGGCATACCTGCGTGCCGCGTCGAACGCGGCGAAAGCGAACGACATCCCGCGCGAAACCCTCGTCCGCGCCTTCCGCACGGGTGCCGTCTCGGCCTTCGGACCCTCGCTGGCGGTGGTTTTCGTGGCGATCGGTCTGCTCACGATGTTCGGCACCCCGGCGGTGCTCACCCGGGTCGGACTGATCGGCTCGGTGATGTTCGAGACACTGGCCGCCCAGACCGCCGCCGACTCGATCGGAATCGAACTCGGCGGGGCGGGCTACGACAACTCCGCCTTCGCACTGGTCTTCTTCACGATGAGTGTGGGCGGAGCCGCGTGGATGATCAGCGCACTGATCTTCACTCCACTGCTGCGCCGCACCGACCGGAAGGTTCGCAGCCTGAACCCGTCGGTGATGGCCATCGTTCCGGGCGCGGCGATGATCGCCGCCTTCTGCTATCTCGGCCTGAACGAGTCGATGAAATCCGGGGTCCACCTGATCACCTTCGTGACCGGGGCGGTGGTGATGCTGGTGTTGCAGCTGGTCGCGGCCCGCACCGGAAAGCAGTGGATCAGGGAATGGTCACTGGGCATCTCGATGGCCGGGGCGCTGCTCGGCGCCGGAACAGCGATCTGACGTCGGTCGACCAAGGCAGCCCGCTCGACCAAGGCGAGGAACCACTGTCGAACTCGCCCTTCGGAAAGGAGCACGGACATGTCGACCAGGCTTTCGGCCGGTCCGATGGAGACCTTCCATCGGAGCACCTCGCGGTGGGGACAGGCCACACTGCTGGCGGGACTCGTGATTTCGCTGAGCGGCCCGCTGTACCTGATGTTCGGCCTGGGGTACTGGCCCGGTGCGGAAACGGTGTCGCGGACCTGGTTGGCCATCGCCGCCGTGTTCGGCGTGCTGTGGATCGCGGAACCGATCACCTACTACCCGATGCTCGGCTCGGCCGCCACGTACCAGGCGTTCATGATCGGCAACGTCTCCAACAAACTCCTGCCCTCCGCGCTGTCCGCCCAGAACGCCGTGGGGGCCAAGCAGGGCACCGCCAAGGCGGAGATCACGACCGTGACAGCCATCGTCGGTGCGGTTTCGGTGCACCTGGTCTCGCTGCTGGTGTTCGTCGGAGTGCTCGGCACCTGGATCATGTCGGTGATCCCCGAAGCGGTGCGGGACGTTTTCGGCTACGTGGTTCCCGCGATCTTCGGCCCCATGCTGATCCAGGCCGTGATGAGCGCGGGCCAGCGGCGCACGATCCCGATCGCGCTGTGTTGCGGAGCGGTGGGAGTTTTCGTCCTCGTTCCGCTGGTCCCGTCCACCTCCGTGTACGCCATGGCCGTGTGCACGCTGGCGGCCGTGGTGCTGTCGGTGCTGCTGCGTGACAGGGCGGGCTCCAGGAACAACACCGAAGAAACCGAGGGGAAAGCTTGAACGATACAGCTACCGCCACACGACGCAGTGCCGAGAAGGTACTGGCCGGTCTAGGTGAACTGCACCCCGAACTGCACCGGATCTACCGGACGCTGCACGCGGCTCCCGAACTGTCGATGCAGGAGCACGGGACGGCACGGTTGATCGAGGAGCACCTGGAGCGGCTCGGCATTCCGACGTTCCGCTGCGCGGGCACCGGTGTCGTGGGGGTTCTCGAGAACGGCCCGGGGCCGGTGGTGGCCTTCCGCGCCGACACCGACGCGCTGCCGGTCGCCGAGCAGACCGGGTTGGACTACGCCTCGACGGCGACAGGCACCCTGCCCGACGGCACCGAGACAGCCGTCATGCACGCCTGCGGGCACGACACGCACACCGCGGCGCTGCTGACGAGCGCGACACTGCTCGCGCACGCGCGGGAGAGCTGGGCGGGCACGGTGGTGCTGATCTTCCAGCCCGGCGAGGAGACCGCGGCGGGAGCCGCGGGCATGATCGCCGACGGTCTGTGGCAGCGGGCACCGCGCCCGGAGGTGCTGCTCGGCCAGCACGTGGGGCCGGGAGCAGCAGGCTCGATACGGTACCGCCCGGGCATTTCCGCCTCGATCGCCGACTCCTGGCAGGTGACCGCTTACGGGCGTGGGTCGCACGGTTCGCAACCGCACGCCGCGATCGACCCGATCGTGCAGGTCGCTCACACCATCACCCGGATCCAGAGCATCACGTCCCGCGAGGTGGATCCGCTCGACTCCGCGGTGGTCACCATCGGCAGGGTGGCGGGAGGCACGAAGGAGAACGTGATTCCGGACTCGGCGATGTTCACACTCAACGTGCGTACGCTGGACCAGACACAGCGCGAAAGGGTGCTCGCCGCGCTGCGGCGCGTCGTCAGTGCCGAGGCGGCGGCCTCGGGCGCCCCGGAACCGGAGATCACCGAACTGTCGACGTTCCCCGCTCTGGTCAACGACGAGACAGTCACCCATCGCGCGATGAGCTCGCTGCGCGAGTTCCCGGACGGCGGCGACGTCGAACCGGGTCAACTGCTCATGGGCAGCGAGGACTTCGGACTGCTCGGCGATGCCATCGACGTGCCGTACTGCTACTGGTTCATCGGCGGCAACGATCCCGAGCGGCAGGAACGGGCCGAGGCGGCCGGCACCACCACCGACCTGCCCGCCAATCACTCCCCGCTGTTCGCGCCGGTGATGGAACCGACACTGTCCAGGATGGTGGAAGCCGCCGTGGTCGGTATGCTCACGTTCCTGCGGACGGCGTGAGACGAGGGATCCGATGGGCCGGGTTCGGTCGGAGTGACGAACGAACCCGGTGTTTCGGACGACGGCTCACATGTCCAGCCCGATGTCCAGCACGCCCGCCGAATGAGTCAGCGCTCCGACCGCCAGGTAGTGCACTCCGGTGGCGGCGTAGGTCGGTGCGACGTCGAGGGTGAGTCCTCCGGAAGCCTCCAGCTCGGTTCGGGGAGACCGTTGCGCGGCACGTCGGACCGCTTCGGCGCAGTCCCCCGATGTGAAGTTGTCCAGCAGCACCAACGCCGGCTTCTCGGGCAGCACCTCGTCGAGTTCGTCGAGACCGGACACCTCGACCTCGAGCTCCAGATCGGGCGCGTACTCGCGGCATGCCCGCAGCGCGGCGGTCACGGAACCGGCGGCTGCCACGTGGTTGTCCTTGACGAGCATGGCGTCGCCGAGTCCGAGTCGATGGTTGCTGCCACCACCGCAGCGCACCGCGTACTTCTGCGGCAGTCTGATTCCGGGCACGGTCTTGCGACTGTCCCGGATCACACAGTGCGAGTCGCGCACCGCCGCCACCCAGGCCGCCGTAGCCGTCGCGACACCGGAGAGGTGGCACAGCAGGTTCAACGCCGTCCGTTCGGCGGTGAGCAGACCTCCCACCGGCGCGCGAACCGTGAGCACGCACTCGCCCGCGGCGACCTCCCCGCCGTCGGAGACCGCCGAGAGCACCTGGTAGCCCTCCGGGCCGATCGTCTCGTCCAGCACGGCCAACACGAACGGCAGTCCGGCCACCACACCGCTCCCTCTGGTGTTGAACGCGGCGGTGGCCACTGAATCGGCGGGCACGGTGGCCCTCGTTGTGGCGTCCGGGCCGTAGCGCAGGTCCTCGGCCAGCGCCGCACGCACCAGAACCGAGCTCTCCGCGGGCTCCAGTTCGGCGGTGCGCAGGTTTCGGACGGTGTCCTCGGAGAGGTTCAAGCCACTTCCCTCGATTCCTCCGGGGTGGAACGGATCAACCAGCCGGACACATCCAGCCGCAGCGGATTGGGGCGCCCCCACCGCAGATCATCGGTGTCGGGGTGGTCGTAGCGCCGGTGGCAACCACGCGATTCGGTCCGGTCCGCGGCCGCGGCGAGCAGCGCGTGAGCCGTGAGTCCGAGCGCGGCGTCCTCGACTTCCGCACGACTGCGCAACGGCCGGACCACGGCCGCCGCGTCCAGTCCGGACTTGGCCTGCCGCAGCCCGTCGGCGTGACGTCCGATACCGGCGTATCCGCTCATGAGCTGTTGTAGTCGGGACCGCTCGACCACGGCGGCGGCGGGCGGGCGTTCGGTGACCACCGAACCCCGGCGCAGGGAACCCGAGCGGATATCGCGCAGCGCGGCGTCGGCGGAACGGGTACCGAGTACCAGTCCTTCCAGCAGGCTGTTGGAGGCGAGCCTGTTGGCACCGTGCAGCCCGGTACGCGCGACCTCACCCGCGACGTACAGGCCTGTCACCCCGGTTCTGCCGTCGACATCACACATGATCCCGCCGCAGGAGTAGTGCGCGGCCGTGGTGACCGGAATGGGGTCCACCAACGGGTCGATCCCGGCGTCCCGACACGCCGTGTACACGGTCGGGAAACGCGCGGCGAATCCGTCGCCGAGCCCGGTCGCGTCGAGGTAGACCGACTCCGAGCCGGTCTCGGCGAGTTTCTCGTTGATCGCGGCGGAGACGACGTCGCGGGGAGCCAGATCGCCCCTCGGGTGCTTTCCCGCCATCACCGGTTCACCCCGGGAATCCAGCAGCACGGCTCCCTCGCCCCGGACCGCCTCGGTGATCAACGGTCGGCTCCCACCCTCGGCGGGGGAGGTGTGCAACACGGTCGGATGAAACTGGACGAACTCCAGGTCCGCGACCGCGGCCCCGGCGCGCAGGCCGAGCGCCACACCGTCCCCGGTCGCGACCTCCGGATTGGTCGTCGCCCGGTACAGCTGACCG
The DNA here is from genome assembly GCF_051225635.1 of Actinopolyspora sabaoui. Taxonomy (NCBI): domain Bacteria; kingdom Bacillati; phylum Actinomycetota; class Actinomycetes; order Actinopolysporales; family Actinopolysporaceae; genus Actinopolyspora; species Actinopolyspora sabaoui. The sequence goes on from NZ_JBMIHH010000003.1 coordinate 272,681, forward strand.
AGCCCGCCGGTGGCCAGCAACACGGCGGGCGCCTGCACGAGACCGGGTCTGCCCGCGTGGTCGAGTACGAGCGCGCCACCGACCGCTCCCCACTCGGTGTGCGACAGCTCCACCACGCAGTGGTTCTCCAGGATGGGGATTCCCGCCTCGGTACCGGCCTCGATCAGTGCGCGCTGCACCTCGGCACCGGTCGCGTCACCACCGGCGTGAATCACGCGGAACGCACTGTGCCCGCCTTCACGGGTACGCGAGAGCGTTCCGGACGCCTCGCCGTCGAACCGTGCGCCCGCCGCGCACAGCCGACGCACGGCGGCCGCGCCGTCCCCGAGTATCGTGCGCACCGCCGAGGTGGAACAGAGCCCGGCGCCTGCCTCGAGGGTGTCCCGCACGTGCTGTCGCACGCTGTCGGAGGGATCGCACTCCTCCGATCTGACCACGGCGATGCCGCCCTGTGCCCATTCGGTGTTGCCGACCCCGGTGACTTCCTTGGAGACCACCAACACGCGCAGCCCGCGCTCCCGGGCACGCAGCGCGGCGGTCAACCCTGCGACACCGGTTCCGACGATCAGCAGGTCCGCACCCGCTTGCCAGGTCATTCGCCACCACCGGGCCGACCGATGCTGATCATTCGCTCCACGGCCGAGCGAGCACGTCGCGCCGTTTCGGTATCGACGCTGACCTCGTCGGCCTTCTCGGTGAGGCAGCGCAACAGCGCGGCAGGCGTGATCATCTTCATGTACTTGCAGGAGGCGCGGTCGTTCACCGGCCGGAAGTCCACCTCCGGAGCCGCCGTGCGCAGCTGGTGCAGCATCCCGACCTCGGTGGCCACCAGCACCGAGGACGCACCGGTTCGGTGGGCCGCGTCGAGCATCCCGCCGGTCGACAGGATCCTGACCCGCTCGGAGTCCACGCTCCCGTCGCCGGCCAGGTAAAGCGCCGAGGTGGCGCAACCGCACTCCGGGTGGATGAACAACTCCGCGTCCGGCTCGGCGGCGGCCCGCTCGGCGAGCTCGGCGCCGTTGATTCCCGCGTGTACGTGACACTCACCCGCCCAGACGTACAGATTCCGCCTACCGGTCTCCCGCTGCACGTGCGCGCCGAGGAACTGGTCCGGACAGAACAGCACCGGACGCTCCTCGGGGATCGAGCGCACGACCTCGACCGCGTTCGAGGAGGTGCAGCAGACATCGGTTTCCGCCTTGACCTCGGCCGTGGTGTTGACGTACGAGACCACCACCGGCTCGGGCTCGCCCGCTCGCACGAAGTCGGCCTTCCAGGCGCGAAGATCCTCGGCGGTGATCGAGTCCGCCAGGGAGCACCCCGCCCGCTCGTCGGGAATCAGCACCGTCTTGTGCGGGCTGAGGATCTTGGCGGTCTCGGCCATGAAGTGCACACCGCAGAAGACGATCGTGCTCGCCGTGCTCTCGGCGGCGATCCTGCTGAGTGCCAACGAGTCGCCGGTGTGATCGGCGACGTCCTGGATCTCGGGGATCTGGTAGTTGTGCGCGAGCACCACGGCGTCCAGCCGCTCGGCCAACCGGCGAACCTCGGCCGCCCACGCCTCGTTACCGGGAATACCCGTGTAACCGTCTTCGGTACGCCGCAGCTCTGCGGTGTCGAGTCCCGCCGGGTTGCCGTAACCACCGGCAGTGGCTGCTGTCGCGGCCATGTCCTCCTCCTCACCGACACGAGTGGTCGAACCACCGCGCCGATTTCCCCGCAGGGCCCGATTTCCCCACGGGGCCCGGTTGATCACCGGGTTGTCGAACTCCTGATTTCGCGACCAGGGTTTTCGTCTTAGGATCGAAAACGTGTCCAATACTAACACGCCGCCGGGGTTCCGGGAGCGGGATACGAGCCGCATCACGGGCCACGAGGTACTCGCGGGAGTCGTGCAGGTGCGGCAGGGATCCCTGAAGGCACTGCTGTGGCAACGCGCCCGACCACCCCATCCGAACCGTTGGGCACTTCCGGGCGGCAGGCTGGGCCCCGACGAAACGGTGGAATCCTCCATCCGCAGGCAGCTCGCCGAAAAGGTCGACGTGCGCGAGCTCACACACGTGGAGCAGCTGGCGGTGTTCAGCTCTCCCGGCAGAGTCCCGGACAAGCGCATCGTGGCCACCGCTTTCCTCGGGTTGATCCCCTGCGACACGGACCCGGAGCTGCCGGACGACACCGCCTGGCACCCCGTCGAAGCACTACCGGAAACGGCGTTCGACCACGAGGAGATCCTGCTGGCGAGCCGGGAACGCCTGCGCTCCAAACTGTCCTACACCAACATCGGCTTCGCGCTGGCTCCGCCGAAATTCACCGTCTCCGAACTGCGTGATCTCTACTCGGCAGCCCTGGGATACCGGGTATCGGCCACCAACCTGCAGCGTGTGCTCTCCCGCCGGGGTGTGTTGGAGGCGACGGGCGAAACCGTGGCGGCGGGCCCGTCGGGGGGTCGGCCACCCGCGCTGTTCCGGTTCACCTCGCGTGACCTGCAGATCACGGACAGGTTCGCGGTGTTGCGCCCGCCCGGATGACCCCGGAGTGCTGCCGGAGCAGCTCTGCTGGTCAGCGTGACGACAGTACAAGTAGGTTGGTGGCGTGACTGAAACGCTTCCGTTGTTTCCGCTGGGTAACGTGCTGTTGCCGGGCGGTTCGCTACCGCTGCACATCTTCGAGGCACGCTACCGGCAACTCGTGATGGATCTGGTCAACGAAGTCGTACCCGGCCGCAGGTTCGGTGTGGTCGGCATCCGCCAGGGATGGGAGGTCGGCGAGGACAACGTCGACGCGATGTACGAGGTCGGGTGCTCCGCGCACCTCGACGAGGTACAGCAGCTCCCCGAGGGGCGCTACGACATCACCACCACCGGTCGGGACCGCTTTCGACTGTTGCAACTGGACACCGAGGCGGCTCCCTATCTGATGGCCCGCGTGGAGTGGCTGCCGGACAGCACTCCACAGCAGGACTCCGAGCAGCTCAGGGAGAGGCTGTCGGTCTCGGCCCGAGCCGCCCAGGAGCGCTATCTGGCGACCGGACTCCGGGTGGAGGGCACCACCACCCCCGACGAGAGCACCGAGTTCGCCGAACTGTCCTACGCACTGGCGGAGAGCTGCGTTCTCGCACCGGACGACCGGCAGGACCTGCTCGCCGAGACCGACCCGGTGGCGCGAATGCGCGAGATCCGCTCGTTGATCAATCGGGAGACCGAGTTCGTGCGGAGACTGCGCGCCGTTCCAGCCCAGTTGTCCGAGTTCGCCGAACACGCGGGAACCAACTGATTTCCGACGCGATCACGCGAGGACCCGACACACGATTCGCGGTACTCGCTAGGATCACGAACCATGTCGTTACCTGGCGGGTCCAACAGCTGGACGGGACCGGACGGCGGGGCACAGCGCTACTACGATCCGCTGACCGGGCAACCCGCCCCGGGGGACGGGTCCCCCGCCGCCGAACAACCCCAGTACGGGCACTCTCGGCACGGCGCCTCGTTCGCACCGCCCCAGGCGGCGTCGAACCGGTACGGCACGCCGTCTTGGACCCCGTCCCGGGGGGAGTCGGCGGCTCCCCCCGTGCGGAGCCGTGGCCCGACCATCGCTGTGGTCTCGACCGCGATAGCCAGTGTGGTCATCATCATCACCACACTGGTACTGGTCAACCTCGACGACGGTGGAGGAAACGGAGCCGTCGCGGCGAGCTCCACGAGCACCACGAGCGGCTCGCGGCGGTCCGTCCCCGCCGCGATTCCCGGTTGGCAGTCCGTGGCGGTGTGGGAGACCGGTGTTGCGTACGACGTTCCCAGCGACTGGACACCGCACCCCGGCGCGGTCAACCGGCTGGGAAATTCCTCGACCGAAACGATCACACTGAGCGGGTACTCGCTGTACATGGCGGGCTTCTGTGACCGGGCACCGCAATCGTTCCGTGCCCTGATCGGCCTGACCTCCTCGAAGATGACCGACAACGCCAAAGCAGGCAGGAAGACCATCGAAAAACTCGGGAACATGCTCTGGAGCACCAGCGACGGGGCACGTCCGCAGCTGAAACAGCGAGAACCACAGCGGGTGAGCCTCGACGACGGAAAACTGACAGCCACCTTCGTCAGTGCGGAGATCGTTCCGGCGACCACGGAAACGTGCCTCACCGAGTCCGCCTACATCGGCGCGATGGCCCTGCCGTACCAGCAGGGCACCGCGATTCTGGTGGGCATGGCGGACCAGGAGTTCGAGGGGGCCGAGACACCGGACACGATGGAACGCGCACTGCGTTCGCTGCGACTGCTGCCGGGCTGACGCTGCGACCGCTGCCCGGGCCACCACCACGGGTCGAGGTCCCCGCTCCGGAACCACTGCCTCGCCCGGGCACGACCCTCGGGAACGGGGGTGCTTCTCGGCCCGTTCAGCCTCGTCGCCTACCGAGATCGTCCAGGCCGTTCCACGAAGCGACGAGCCCGTAGGTCAGCGCGACGGTCATGGGTTGCCCCAGCAAACCGACCCACGTGTCCAACCGGGGCGCCACAGCCACCAGATCTCCGGGCCGCAGCGTGTTCGGCACCGGGTACATACCGGCGGCGAACGAGGTGCCGAGCCGCATTCCCAGCCAGGCCGAGAGCAACGAACCCAGCACCGTCGCCACGAGCAGCACGGGCCCCCTGCGGCCGCGCAGCTGCCAGACCACCGCGGCGACGAGCACGCCACAGGCGGAACTCAGCAGCAGGAAAACCGCCAGCCCGTCGAATTCGTGGTAGCTCTCGACCAGCACCGGAACCAGCTCACCCTCTGGTGTCATGGTGCTTTCCCGCGGCGGTGCCAGACGAGCCCAGATCCAACCGAGCGGAAACCCCAGCAAGGTCACCAACGACAACACACTCAGGGCGGGCAACAGATCCGCGCCGAACACCACTCCGGGGCGCTGCGCCCGTGTTCGTAGCTGTCGCCGCGCGACCGAATCGCGTTCGGCCGCGTACCCCTCCTCCGGTCCCTCGACCGGTTGTTCCGACACCGAGCCTCCTCCGAACGAACCGGCGAATCGACCACGAACAACTACTGTCCGGGGTCACGAGAGCACAGCCGCTCAACTGTCGTTATTCTGCGTAACGTCCATCATCGAATTCTCAGGACCGGGAGTGGCACCTTGCCGAGTTCCAGCTCGACCGGAACGGACCACACGGAGTGGAGTTCCCCGGACTCGATGCCGAGACTTTCCGGCGGTCGCACGGTCCTCGAACTTTTGCTGGGCACGGGAATCACGGTCGTGCTCAGTGTATTGCTGCAATTCGTCATCGTTCAGCCGGGAATCTCCGAACCCGGTAACGCACCCGAAGCCCTCGCCGTTCTCGGCTCCACCGTACTTCTGCTGCTGCTGGTGGTTCCGTCGGCTCTCGGGAGAAGAATCGGAAACGGGAGGCTGCGCCTCCTCGGTGTCTGGACCGCCCTGACAGCACTGACCACGCTGCTGCTGGCACTGCCGCTGCAACGCACCCGGTTCTACTACGGGGGCTCCTCGGTGGACAACGGGTTTCGGTTGCAGTACCTGAACCGGATGGCGGAGAACCTGGTGCCCGCGGACATGAACTACGCGGACATCGTCCCCTACTACCCATGGGGATGGTTCTGGCTCGGCGGGCGATTCGCGAACCTGATCGGCTGGGAAGGCTGGGCCTCCTACAAACCCTACGCGCTGACGTGGATGGCCGTGGTCGTCGTGCTGGCCTTCACGCTGTGGAGTCTGGTGCTGCCGCGTGAACAGGCACTGTTGGCCGCGCTGGTGACGATGTTGAGCGGCATGCGCCACGGCCTGATGGAACCGTACGCTTGGCCCTCCGCCGCATTGCTGGCTCCGATGGCCGTACTTGCCTGGTACGCCCTGTCCAGACGAGGGCGCGCACCACGCGGTGTGTTGCTCGGTCTGGGGATCTTCGTCGGTTTCGCGGCGATGACCTACACGCTGAACTTCGGTTTCGCGGTGCTGGTGATCGTGGCCATGGCCCTCGTCATCGGTGCGAGACGCGTCGCGGGTGGCGCTCCGGTCGGGCGCACGGTGTGGGAACTGTTCCTGAGGTTGGTACCCATCGGAGTGGTCAGCGGCCTGTTGGCTCTGGGAGTGTGGGCTCCGTTCCTGCTCGCGAGGGGATTCTCCGAGAGGAGCGCGGCACAGCACTACCTGCCCGCTGGAAGCGCCTACCTACCGTTGCCGTTCGCCGAGTTCTCCCCATTCGGGGTGCTGTGCCTGTGCGGTCTGGTGTGGTTGATACTTCGCACCACGAGCACTCGGCTCGCGGCGGCGTTGCTGACGGCGACGGTCACCGTTTACGTGTGGTTCGGGTTGTCCACACTGGCGCTGGTCGCCGAGACCACGCTGTTGGCGTTCCGCCTCCGTGTGATCCTGGAGTGCCTCCTGGCCGTGGCCGGCGTGATCGGACTGGTCGAGCTGCTCCACAGGCTGCGGGGCAGGCTTCCAGAGAGGTATCTGCCCCAGGTGACCGCGCTGTCGGTGGTGCTGGCCATGACCGGCTCGCTCTCGGTGGCGCAGTACCAACTCAACACCGGGTTGGAGTCCCGCGTCCAGGAGGCGTACGAGGACTACTACCCCACCGGCCACAATGCCCTCGGCGCGCGGAACCCGAACGAACCCAACTCCTGGCTGGACGATCTCATCTCGACCATATCCGGGATGACCGGTCGAAATCCGCAGCGGAACGTCGTGCTGAGCACGAACTACAAGCTGGGCTCGTTCGAGTCGTACTGGATGTTCCAGCAGGAAACACCGCACTACGCCAATCCGCTGGGTGAGTACGAAAAGCGCGCCGCGGAGATAGCGCGCTGGGCCGACGCCTCGGACAGCGCCGAGCTGGCACAGTTGCTACGCGACAGCCCGTTCCGCGCTCCGGACGTGTTCGTACTCCGGCATCGCCGGGAGTCCGGGGTGCCGACCGACGGCGATGACACGGCCGAGAATTCGACCCCGCCCATCGGGAAACTCTCGCTGACGCTGAAACGCGACGTTTTTCCCGCCCAGCCGAACGTGCTGAACCACCGGGTGTTGTTCGACGCGGCACTGTTCCGAGGCCCGGAGTTCACCACCAGAGAAGTCGGCCCGTACACCGTGATCGTCGTGCGGTGACGAACCGAAGTCCCCGTTCGGGCCGCCACCGGCAGCGACAACGAGGTCCGTCCGGTCGGTCGAGCGAGCGGCTTCACCCGCCGGGGGCGGGAGTTCACCTCAGGCAAGCCGGACGGGCAACTGCTCCAGTCCACGCATCAACGTGCTCGGGCGGTAGGACAGCTGTTCGTCCGGCACGGCCAGCTCCATGGTGGGAAAGCGCTCCGTGAGCCGTCGCAGCGCTATCTGCCCCTCCAAACGTGCCAACGGGGCTCCGACACAGAAATGGATACCGTGCCCGAAAGCCAGGTGGCCGTTGGTGGCTCGGTCCTGGTCGAACCGATCGGGCGTGTCGAACTTGTCCGAGTCGCGGTTTGCCGAGCCCAGCGCGACCAGCACCAGCTCTTCCGCGGGGATCTCCACATCTCCGACCATCACCGGTTCCGTGGTGTACCGGAAGGTCGCCAGATTCACGGGACCGTCGAACCGCAACGTCTCCTCGACCACCGAAGCGGCCCGTTCCGGTTCCTCGCGCAGCAGCCGGTACTGCTCCGGATCGCGCAGCAATGCCAGTACCCCGTTGCCGATGAGGTTGACCGTGGTCTCGTGTCCGGCGACCAGCAGCAGGAACACCATGGCGATCAGCTCCCCGCCGCTGAGCCGATCCGCGTCCTCACTGGCTTCGATCAGCGCCGTGAGCAGGTCGTCCATCGGTTTCCGTCGTTTCTCCTCGACCAGTTCGAGCAGGTAGTCCGCCATGGCGGCGGCAGCCTGTTCCGCGGCTTGAGGATCCTGTCCGGAAACCACGGTGTTGGACCACTCGCGAAACTCGTCCCTGCGGTCCTCGGGGATCCCCAACAGTTCGCAGATCACACGGATTGGCAGGGGGAAGGCGAACTCGTCCAGCAGATCGATACCGACGTCACCGGCATGCTCGGTCGCCGCCATCTCGTCGAGCAGTTCACCCGTTATCTGCTCGATCCTGGGACGCAGCGCCTCGACGCGACGGGCGGTGAAAGCCTTCACCACCAACTTGCGCAGTCGGGTGTGATCGGGCGGATCCATGTTGAGCATGTGGGCCTGCACGGATTCCGAGATGTCGGCCCGCTGGGCCCCGCGCTCGACCTCACGCTCCGTGATCCGCCCTATCCCCCGGTAGTCCTTGCTGAGCCTGGGGTCGGTCAATGCGGCTTTGGCATCGGCGTAGCGGGTCACCAGCCATACCGGCATCCCGGTCACGGTGACCACTCTCCTGGTGGGGTCGGATTCCCGCATCCACGAGTAGTGCACGTGCGGATCCTGCAGGAACTCCTTGTCGAGAACCGAAACGGAGTCGTGTGGACACTGCTGGGACGAAGTCATGACAGCCCTTCGCGATAGACACCGGTCCACCCACAGTTAACACCGTTAATAATTGATCTGTCACTACTACACCGGAAAGGCACGAACGATTTTCACCGGCAAGGGGTAATCCGCTCGGCAGGAGCCCACGGGTGATCCTTCCGGAGCGGACAACCCGATCAGGTCAGGGACTCGAAACACCCGGCACCCAGCAGCCCCTTGAGCTCGCCCTGCAAACCGTTGTCGGTGTTGACGAAGAACTCACTGGAAAGCGCCAGTCGGGTCTCGCCACGACTGCCCTGCAACTTGACCTGGACCGGCACCGCACCGGAATGGGCGCGCAACGTGCGCTTGAGCTCGTTGACCATCCCCCGATCCACCTTGGCGGCGTTGAGACGCAGCACGAACGGAGGGCTGCTGCCGGGATCGGTCTCGGCAGCGGAGATATCCACCGGAACAGCGTCCGAGGCGAACACACTGATGGCACCCTCCCGTTCGTTGATGCGCCCCTTGACCGCTATCGCGGTGTCCTCGACGAGCGTATCGGCGAACATCTCGTACGCCTTGGGGAAGAACAGGACCTCCACGCTGGCGTCCATGTCCTCCATCGTCACGATGGCCCACGGCTGACCGTTCTTGTTGATCCTGCGCTGGATGCCGGAGATCATCCCCGCGATCCGCACCTGATCCTTGCCGTCCCTGCCCCCGGACGAGGAGCGTTCCCCACCGATCAGCTCGGCTATGCCGGTGTCCTGGTAGGGCGCGAGGAGTTTCTCTGCCCCGTCCAACGGATGCGCCGAGACGTACAGCCCCAGCATCTCGCGTTCGTAGGCCAGCAACTGTTTGCGGGGCCATTCCTCGGCGGAGAACGTCAGATGGGCCAGCGGGGAACTCTCCGAGGCCGCGTCGTCACTCGAAGCGGGGCCGAACAGGTCGAACTGTCCGGCGGCCTGCTGCCGTTTCAACCCGACGACCGCGTCGACAGCGGATTCGTGCTGTTCGGTCAGTCCCATTCGCGTGTGCCCCAGCGAATCGAAGGCACCGGCTTTGATCAGCGACTCCACGACACGTTTGTTGCAGGCCACCGTCTCGGACTTGTCCAAGAAGTCCCGGAATGAAACGTATCTTCCCTGTTCGTCCCGGACCCGACATATCGAGCCGACCACGTTGCCACCGACGTTGCGAACCGCGCTGAGCCCGAACCGGACGTCGGAGCCGACGGCGGTGAACGTGTCCCTGGAGTCGTTGACGTCGGGGGAAAGCACCCGGACCTGCATCCGACGGCACTCCGAGAGATAAACCGCCATCTTGTCCTTGTTGTCGCCGTTGGCGGTCAGCAGTGCTGCCATGTACTCGGCCGGGTAGTTCGCCTTCAGATAGGCGGTCCAGTAGGCCACCAGGGCGTAACCGGCGGCGTGGGACTTGTTGAACGCGTAACCGGCGAACGGCAGCACCGTGGTCCACAGGGCGTTGATCGCCTCTTCACTGTAACCGTTCTCGGACATGCCCGCGTGGAAGCGCACGAACTCCTCGTCGAGGACTTCCTTCTTCTTCTTGCCCATGGCCCGACGCAGGATGTCCGCTTGCCCGAGGGTGTAGTTGGCCACCCGCTGTGCGATCGCCATGATCTGCTCCTGGTAGACGATCAGACCGTAGGTCTCGGCCAGCACGTCGCGCAGCGGCTCCTCCAGCTCGGGATGGATGGGCTCGATCGGTTTGCGACCGTTCTTGCGATCGGCGTAGTCCAGGTGGGCGTTGACTTCCATGGGGCCGGGCCGGTAGAGGGCGTTCGCCGCCACGATGTCGGTGAACTCCGTGGGACGCAGCCGTTTGAGCAGCTCGCGCATTCCCCCGCCTTCGAGCTGGAAGACGCCCAGACTCTCGCCACGGGCGAGCAGCTCGTAGGTGTTGGCATCGTCGAGCGCCAGCCTGGACAGGTCGATGTCCAGCCCGTGGTTGGCACGTACGGACTGCAGGGCATCACCCAGGATGGTCAGGTTGGACAGCCCCAGGAAGTCCATCTTGAGCAGACCGATGGCCTCACAGCTGGGGTAGTCCCATCCGGTGATGATGGAACCGTCGTCGCGCATCCACAGCGGAACCGTGCCCATCAGCGGTTGCGAGGACAGGATCACCGCACAGGCGTGCACTCCCGCGTTGCGGATCAGCCCTTCCAGGCCACGGGCGGTGGAGAAGATCTGCGAAACGGACTGGTCGTTCTCGATGAGCCCGCGCACCTCGGCGGCCTCGGCGTAGCGCTCGTGCTCCGGGTCGACGATGCCTTCCAGCGGGATGTCCTTGGCGGCTATCGGGGCGGGAAGCGCCTTGGAGATCTTGTCCGCGATGGCGAACCCCGGCTGACCGTGATGAACCCGGGCGGCGTCCTTGATGGCGGCCTTGGTCTTGATCTTGCCGAAGGTGATGACCTGGGCGACCTTGTCACGCCCGTACTTGTCGATGGCGTACTGCAGCACCTCGTCGCGCCTGCGATCGTCGAAGTCGAGGTCGATGTCCGGCGGGGAGTCCCGCTCCGGGTTCAGAAAGCGCTCGAAGATCAGGCCGTGGGCGATCGGGTCGAGATCGGTGATGTGCAGGATGTAGGCCAGCAGCGATCCGGCTGCCGAGCCACGTCCGGGACCGACGTGGATGTTCTCCGATTTCGCCCAGCGGGTGACGTCACCGACCACGAGGAAGTACGCGCAGTACCCCTTGGTGTCCAGCACGTCGATCTCGCGTTCGATCCGCTCCCGGTACTCCTCGCCGATCCCGTCCGGAAAGCGCGTGGGCAGGTAGTGCTCCACCTCGGCGGCCAACGCGTCCCGTTCCGTTCGCCCCGCCTCGACGGTGACACGCGGCATCCGGTCCTCATAGGTCCAGACCTGCTCGTAGGACTCCACCAGGTCGCTGACCACGAGCGTGTTGTCCGCGGCACCGGGCACCTCGGAGTCCCAATACTCGCGCATCTCCTCGGCGGACTTGAGGTAGTAACCGTCCCCGTTGAACTGGAACCGGCTCTCGTCGTTAAGGGTCTTGCCCGACTGCACGCACAACAAAGCCCCGTGCGACTCGGCCTGGTCGACGGTGACGTAGTGGCTGTCGTTGGTGGCCAGCGGGCGCAGCCCCAGCTCCTTGGAGATCTTGAGCAGGTTCTCCCGGACGGAACGCTCGATGACCAGCCCGTGGTCCATCAGTTCGAGGAAGTAGTTCTCGGGGCCGAAGATGTCACGGTAGTCCGAGGCCGCCTGCAGGGCTTCGCGGTACTGCCCCAGCCGGAGTCGGGTCTGCACCTCGCCGGAGGGACAGCCGGTCGTGGCGATGATCCCCTCCGCGTGGTCCGCGATCAGCTCACGGTCCATGCGGGGCTTGCGGTACTGCCCCTCGAAGGAGGCACGGCTGGACAGGGTGAACAGGTTGCGCAATCCGGTCGAGTTCCGCGCGAGCATGGTCATGTGCGTGTAGGCACCCGCACCCGACACGTCACCGCCCTCACCGAACTCGTCGGTGCTGCGCTGCTTGGCCTCCCCCCAGAAGACCGGTTTCTTGTGGTAGCGGCTCTGCGGCGCGACATAGGCCTCGATACCGATGATCGGTTTGATGCCCGCCTTCTTGGCCTGCTGATAGAACTCGTCGGCACCGTACATGTTGCCGTGGTCGGTCATCGCGACCGCGGGCATCCCGAGACGCTTCGCCTCGGAGAACAGGGCCCCCATCTTCGCCGCGCCGTCCAACATCGAATACTCGGTGTGCACGTGCAGATGAACGAACGAATCGGCAGGCACGACGGATCTCCCTCCCGTGGAGCAACACGGCGCAACTCAATACTGTGACCAGCAAAGATGCTTCGCATGGTCGATTCGGAGTCCGGTGCGGTCGACGTCCTTCGCGTTACGGCGAAAGGTGGACCGGGACCGAGCCCCCAACCCTAATCCAGTCCGTTCCGCCGACATCGGACCGTCCCCGGTGTGTTCGCGGGCGGACGCCGGGCGCGCAAGAAAGCCGGGGAAGTCCGCCGAACGACGCTTCGGCAGTGGATCGACACCACGAAACACGAGGCTCACCGGAGCGGGTAGCGTGACAGGACGTGGCTGCACCAGATCCCGTGGACGTCCGTCTGCTCAACGCCGTCGCCGAGACAGGTCGCGCCGCAGTTCACGAACTCGCCGCCTACCTGAACATGGACGTGCGTGAGGTGGCCGCGAGACTGGCCACGCTGTCCACCACCGGCTTGCCACTGGTGGTCGGGGTGGAGTGCGATCCGAACGGGATCCGTAACGCGCTCGCCTCCGTCGGAGTCCAGCCGAGCCAACCCGGCGGTGGCTACCAGGCACCTCCCTCCGGGACGGGAGCGCCACCTCCGCCGCAGCACTCGGGACCGCCCAGTGGGGGCTATGCGGTCCCCGGTGGCATGAGCGGTCCCTACCCACCGCACGGACCGTATCCGCAGATGGCCCCGCAGTCGCCACCCTCGCCCGGCCAGGGGGTGCCGTCGCCGCAACAACAGCCGCCGCAGGGCCCACAGCAGCCTTCCCCCACGCCACCGGCACAACAACCACCCGCGGCACCCAACACGTGGGGGCCTCCCGGTTCCGCGGCATGGCCCCGGAGCGAGCAGAGTGCTACGGGGGGTCCGACACCGCGCCCACCCGCTGTCCCCAGAGCGGGCAAGGTCGGCAGCAAGCTGGACACGGTCGGCCCCAATGGTGAACCGGTCAGCGTGCTGCTGGTCGAGGTGGTCGACCCCGCCGATTTCCTGTTCAGCGCCGCAGGGCACACCCTGGAGGAAGGACAGCGGGCGATCGTGGTGCACATCGAGCTGACCAACCGCGGCACCACCGTGTTCGACTCGCCACCGGACCAGCACTTGCTGCTGGTGGCCCGAGACGGCTCGACCGTGTCCAGGTCCTCGGTGACGCTTTCCTCCCGGCCGCCGCACAGCTCCGGCGTCTCGCCCGGGGAAACGGGTGGTGGGCACAGCGTGTTCGTGTTGCCCGAGGAAACCGAACTACGCAGCGTCGAGTGGTCACCGCAGGCCGACCCGGGCCCCCACTCGCTGGTCTGGGACATCAGCGACCTCTGAGCGGCAGGTGGATACCCTGCCACACCGCCTCGGTCGGCCGGTACCGGCCGGTCCGGAGGGACCGCGTGGATACCGGCCGGGACCGGCTCAGTGGTCCTGTTCCCGCAGTTGCTCCAACGCTTCACTCAGGTCCGCCGGGTAGTCACTGTCGAAAGTCACCCGATCGCCATAACCGGGGTGTTCGAAGGACAGCGAGTACGCGTGCAACCACTGTCTGGTGAGGCCGAGCCGCCGTGCGAGCGTCGGATCGGCACCGTAGGTCAGGTCGCCGACGCAGGGATGGCGCACTGCCGAGAAGTGCACCCTTATCTGATGGGTGCGGCCCGTCTCGAGTTTCACGTCCACCAGCGAGGCCGCCCGGAACGCCTCCACCGTCTCGTAGTGGGTAACGCTGGGCTTGCCGTCCGTGACCACGGCGAACTTGTAATCGACCCTGGGATGACGATCTATGGGCGCGTCGATCGTCCCTCGACTCGGATCGGGGTGGCCCTGCACCAGAGCGTGGTAGTGCTTGTCCACCGTGCGTTCCTTGAACGCACGCTTCAACGCGGAGTAGGCACGTTCCGACTTCGCCAGCACCATGACTCCCGTAGTGCCCGCGTCGAGGCGATGCACCACTCCCTGCCGTTCCGGGGGGCCGGAAACGGCGAGGTTGATCCCCGCCGCGGCCAGCCCACCGAGCACGGTCGGCCCCTCCCAGCCGGGGCTGGGATGAACCGCCACACCTATGGGCTTGTTGACCACCACGATGTCGTCGTCCTCGTGCACGATCGTCAGGCCCTCCACGGGCACCGCGACGACCTCGGGGGACGTTTCCTCGCCCGGAAGTCGCACCTCGAGCCACGATCCGGCCAGCAACCGGTCCGACTTGCCGGCGGGCGCGCCGTCCAACTCGACGTCTCCGGAGGTGGTCAGCGCCGCGACGGTGTTGCGCGACACCCCCAGCAGCTTGGCCAGCCCGGAGTCCACCCGCATGCCGTCGAGCCCGTCGGGCACGGGCAGTGTGCGCAACTCACTCACGAGCTTTCCTCACCGTCCTCGCGTCGCTGCTCCTCGGCCGAGCCCGACGGAGCCGTCCCCCGTTCGGAAGGATTACCGGCCGCGGTCTCGTGTCGCTCGCCCCCGGTGGTGTGATCGTCGCTCTCGCCGGCACGGGCGCTTCGTTCCGCCCCTCGCCGATGCACGGTTCCGTCGTAGTCGTAGCCCAGCAGTGCCAGCAGCACGATCAGCACACCACCACACACGATCCCGGAGTCGGCCAGGTTGAACACCGGCCAGACGCTTCCGTCCGGTGCGAACACGGACAGGAAGTCGATCACGTGACCGCGCAGCGGAGCGGGTTCCCGGAATATCCGGTCGACGAGATTGCCGCAGGCACCGCCCAGCACCAGACCGATACCCACCGCCCAACCGGTGGAACGGAGCTTCGGGGCGAACCAGATTATGACGCCGACCACCACGATCGCCAGCAGGGCCAGCAGCCAAGTCAGTCCGGTGCCGATGTTGAACGCGGCTCCCGGGTTGCGGAAGAGCACCAAGTACAGGGCCCCACCGAACAGTTTGACCGGCTCTCGGTCCTCCAACTCGGCCACCGCCAACGACTTGGTGATCGTGTCCACCCCGATCAGGACCACGGCGATCCCGAACAACAGCACCAGCAATCGGGGGCGCGGCGGACCGCGACGTTCGGTGGCCGAACCGGGCGCCGGACGTGCGGAGCCGGAGGGGTCGCTCGTGTGGTGCTCATCGCTCACTCCCCCATTGTCCCTGACCGGTCGGGAGGGGTTCAGCCAGGCCGGGGCGGCGGTGTGCTCCGTCCCGGCCGCGAAACGAGGAGGCGGCGAACACCGCGCTGCGAAACCCACGCCGGTGCGCTAGGCATGCCCTTGGAACACGGGGACAACTGATGATGTTGCCCGAGCGGACACCCCGGTTCGCGTCGCGGATCGGGACATCGGATCGGAGCACAGATGAGCGACAAGGCGAACATCGGGGTTACGGGCCTGGCCGTCATGGGCAGGAACCTGGCCCGCAACCTCGCCCGCAACGGGCAGCGGGTGGCCGTGCACAACCGGCGTCGGGAACGCACCGACGAGCTGATCACCAGGTTCGGAGACGAGGGAAATTTCCTGGCCACCGGGTCGCTACGGGAACTCGTCGACACGTTGGAACGCCCCCGTCGCCTGGTGATCATGGTCAAGGCCGGGGACCCCACCGACGCGGTGATCGACGAACTCGTGCCGATGCTGGACACGGGAGACGTCCTCGTCGACGCCGGGAACGCCAACTTCGCCGACACCCGACGTCGGGAAGCGGCACTGGCCGACCGGGGAGTGCATTTCGTCGGGGCCGGGGTTTCCGGTGGTGAGGAGGGGGCGCTGCACGGGCCCAGCATCATGCCGGGAGGTTCGTCCGACGCCTACCGTGAGCTGGAACCCATTCTGCGCTCGATCGCCGCCAACGTGGACGGCACACCGTGCGTCACCCATGTGGGGACGGACGGGGCGGGTCACTTCGTCAAAATGGTGCACAACGGCATCGAGTACGCCGACATGCAGCTCATCGCGGAGACCTACGACCTGCTGCGCCGGGTTCTCGGGCTGGCACCGGGCGAGATCGCCGAGACCTTCCGTCGGTTCAACACCGGCCGATTGAACTCCTATCTGATCGAGATCACCGCCGAGGTGCTCGGTCACGTGGACAGCCGTACCTCCCTGCCGTTCGTCGACGTGGTGCTGGACCAGGCCGAGCAGAAGGGCACCGGTCGCTGGACCGTACAGAACGCACTGGAACTGGCCAGCCCGGTGACCGGAATCGCCGAAGCGGTTTTCGCGCGCTCGATCTCCGGGCAGCCGCGGCTGCGCGAGGACGCATCCGGGCTTCCCGGTCCTTCGACGGGCCCAGTGGTCGACGATCCCGAACGGTTCGTCGCCGACGTGGAACGCGCCCTCTACGCCTCCAAGATCATCGCTTACGCCCAGGGGTTCGACCAGATCCAGGCGGGCAGCGAGACCTACGAATGGAACATCGACCTCGGTGCGATCGCCACGATCTGGCGGGGCGGCTGCATCATCAGGGCGGAGTTCCTGGACCGTATCCGAGCGGCCTACGATCAGACCTCCGGACCGGCCGGTCTGCTGGCCGACGAGGACTTCCGCGAGGCGCTCGGCGAGGCCCAGGACTCGTGGCGTCGTGTGGTTGCCGTCGCCACGGCGGCCGGAGTGCCGGTACCCGGGATCTCGACCTCGTTGGCCTACTACGACACCGTTCGCGCGCAGCGGTTGCCCGCCGCGCTGATCCAGGGACAGCGGGACTACTTCGGAGCGCACACCTACCGCCGAAGCGATCTCGACGGGGTTTTCCACACCGAATGGGCGGCCGATCGCTCCGAGCACGAGGCCTGATCGGCAAAGTCCGCCGAGTCATCGAGTGGCGGGGCCTTCGGGAGGTCCCGCCACTCCGTCCCGCACGACCGGAACGACCTGTCCGTTCAGGACCTGACCACCGAAACCGCGATCTCGGTATCGGTGTCGCCGACCGTGCCGACCAGCGCACCGTCACCCGCCGTCTCGGCGGACTCGATCTCGTCGGCCAACGTCTCACCAGCAACGAACGAGTGGTGTTCCGCCACGGCCGCACGAACCGACTCCGGGGCGGCGATCGTTGCCACGATCCGGTCCGAGACGACCAAACCGGCCTCACGCCTGGCCTGCTGAACCACCCTGACGACGTCACGGGCCAATCCCTCGGTGGCGAGCTGGGTCGTCACCTCGGTGTCCAGCACCACCAGTCCGTCACCGCTCGGCAGCGCGGTGGCCGCGCCGGGATCGGTCGAAACCAGGTGTTCGGAGAACTCCTCCGGGTGTAGTTCGATCCCCGCCGCCAGCACACCACCCTGCGAGGTGCGGGTCCACTCACCGGATTTGACCGCCTTGATCGCCTTCTGCACATCGCCACCGAGTCGCGGCCCCGCGACCCGAGCGTTGACCGAGACCTCGAAGTGGCCGTGCGCGGCGACATCCGAGGTCAGCTCGACATTCTTGACGTTGACCTCGTCCCGCACGAGCTCGACGAACGGGAGCAGCGACTCGGAGCGCGGCAATGCCACGACCAACCGGCGCAACGGCAGTCGGACACGAAGTTTGTTCGACTTGCGCAACCCGAGCGCGGCCGAGCACACCTGACGGACGCTGTCCATGGCGGATACCAACTCGGGGTCGGCGGGCAGCTCCTCGGCACCCGGCCAGTCCGCCAGGTGCACCGAACGCCCGCCGGTCAGTCCGCGCCAGACCGCTTCGGCGGTCAACGGCAACAGCGGGGCGACCACTCGACAGGTGATCTCGAGAACGGTGTGCAACGTGTCGATGGCGTCCTTATCGCCCGCCCAGAAACGATCACGTGACCGCCGGACGTACCAGTTGGTCAACACCTCCAGGAAGTCCCTCACGGCCGCGCACGCTCCGGAGAGGTCGAACGCGTCCATCGCATCCCGGCTGTTGTCGACGAGCTCGCGCGTCTTGGCGAGTACGTAGCGGTCGAGTACGTGCCCACTGTCGGTACGCCAGGTTCCCTCGACGCTCTCCGCGTTGGCGTAAAGCGCGAGGAAGTACCAGGAGTTCCACAGCGGGAGCACCGCCTGCCGGACCGCGTCCCGGATTCCCTTCTCGGTGACGACGAGATCCCCGCCACGCAGGATCGGGCTGGACATCAGGAACCAGCGCATCGCGTCGGATCCGTCGCGCTCGAAGACCTCGCGCACGTCCGGGTAGTTGCGCTTGGACTTGGACATCTTGAGCCCGTCGTGACCGAGCACGATCCCGTGCGCGAGCACGTGTGCGAACGCGGGCCTGTCGAACAACGCGGTGGCGAGCACGTGCAGGGTGTAGAACCACCCGCGCGTCTGCCCGCTGTACTCCACGATGAAGTCGCCCGGATAGTGGTGTTCGAACCACTCGGCGTTCTCGAACGGATAGTGCACCTGCGCGAAGGGCATGGCCCCCGACTCGAACCAGCAGTCCAGCACGTCCGGTACGCGGCGCATGGTGGACCTGCCGGTGGGGTCGTCCGGGTTCGGGCGGGTCAGCAGGTCGATGTTCGGACGGTGAAGATCGGTGGGTCGCACACCGAAGTCGGCCTCCAGCTCGTCGAGCGAGCCGTACACGTCCGTACGGGGGTACTCCGGGTCGTCGGAGACCCACACAGGGATGGGGGAGCCCCAGTAACGGTTACGGGAGATGTTCCAGTCCCGCGCGTTCTCCAACCACTTGCCGAACTGGCCGTCCCTGATGTGCTCGGGCACCCAGTCGATCTGCCGGTTGAGCTGCACCATTCGGTCGCGGAACCTGCTGACTTCGACGAACCAGGAGGACACCGCACGCTGGATCAGCGCGTTGTCACAGCGCCAGCAGTGCGGATAGGGATGGTCGTAGGTCTCGTGGCGCAGCAACGAGCCGGCCGCCTTGAGATCCCTGATGATCGCCTTGTTCGCCTCGAATACCTGTTGCCCCTCGTAGGGCGCGACCTCCGAGGTGAACCTGCCGTGCTCGTCGACCGGCACGACGGGTTCGATCCCGGCGGCATCGGTGACCGCCTTGTCCTCCTCACCGAAGGCGGGAGCGATGTGCACCAGCCCGGTGCCGTCGTCGGTGGTGACGTAGTCGGCGGCCAGGACGCGGTGCGCGTGCTGCCTGCCCGCGAAGAAGTCGAACGGCGGCTCGTACCGGACTCCCAGCAGCTCACTACCACTGAAACGGGCGACGACACGCTCGGCGACGTCCTCGCCGAGCTCCCTGGTGTAGGCGGCCAACCGGTCGGCGGCCAGGACGTAGGAATGCTCGCCGTCGGCGGGCCGCACCAGTACGTACTCGATCTCGGGATTCACCGCGGCGGCGAGGTTGGAGGGCAGTGTCCAAGGGGTGGTGGTCCAAACCAGGGCCAGCGCCCCGTCGAAGACGGCACCCGGCGAGTCCAACCGCATTCCGACAGTGACCGCGGGATCCTGCCGCTGCCGGTACACGTCGTCCATCCGCGTCTCGGTGTTGGACAGCGGCGTCTCGCAACGCCAGCAGTACCAGAGCACTCGGAAACCGCTGTAGACCAACCCCTTGTCCCAGAGGGTCCGGAAGGCCCACATGACGCTTTCCATGTAGTCGAGATCCAGCGTCTTGTAGTCGTTGGAGAAGTCCACCCAACGCGCCTGCCGAGTGACGTAGTCCTGCCACTCGTCGGTGTAGTTCAGCACCGAGCTACGGCAGGCCTCGTTGAACTCGGCGACACCCATCGACTCGATCTCGGATTTGGCGCTGATGCCGAGCTGCTTCTCGGCCTCCACCTCGGCGGGCAGACCGTGGCAGTCCCAGCCGAACCTGCGCTCGACGCGGTAGCCCCGCATGGTCTTGTAGCGCGGCACCACATCCTTGGCATAACCGGTAAGCAGGTGCCCGTAGTGCGGCAGACCGTTCGCGAACGGCGGTCCGTCGTAGAAGACGAACTCGTTCGAACCGTTGTGCCCGGATTCACGGGTGGCGACGCTGGCGCGGAAGGTGTCGTCCCGTTCCCAGAAGTCCAGGACCTCGTGCTCGATCGTGGGAAAGGAAGGCTGCGCGGCCACCGCGTCGGTGGAGCGCGCGGCTTCGGAATTCCCGGAATCCGCGCCGTTGAACGGTACCTTCGGATAAGCCATCGCGGATGCGCTCCTCGCGAGTGTGTCGTGTGGTTACGCCGCACGAGCATCGGACGGAGATGCTCGAGCAGGGACGACACTGCGAGCTCGCTGCGGGACAACGCACGCTCGCGTACCGCGGTACCACCCCGCTTGCCACGTGGCCGGAAAAACGGCACGTGACCTCTCGTTCACGGCTGTGACGGGCCTGCCCGTCCGGTTCTACTGGGAAACGAACACCACGTGCCCGCATCCGTTCTTCCGGAGGCTCCCCGGTGATGGCCGGATCAACGCCGTTGGGTCCAGCATAGCGGTTCGACGCCAGCCGATCAGCGCAGGGCGCGATGCGCACCCGCTTACCGGTTCGCGGAAGTGTTTCGGCGGGCCGCCGCGGTACCGGCACCCGGCTGTCTCCCGAGCGCTACCGGGGGTGCGCGGGGCGCCAGCGGTCTCAGACGCTCGACCGCTCCAGCCGGGCCACCGATGTGTCCGGGGAGCAGACCGCGCAGGGGGTGAAGCCGAGCTCACGCGCCTCCCCCACGGGCAGCGGCATGGTGGAGCGCTGACCGACCCACGAGCAGTCGTCGAGATGGTAGCGAGGTCGCTCGTCGATCACGAACACCTCGGCGTCCGACTCGCACACCAGCAGCACGTCAGCGGCATCGGTTCGCTGCTCGGACGGCTCGGTGCCCGGATCCGGCTCGACGGATTCCGCGTGCGGGCCGATGGTGTCGCCCCCGAACGTTGTGCCGGACCCGTCCAGCTCGGCTTCGGATTCGGCCACCGGCCCGGATGCGGCATCGCCCGCGACGGCGTGCGCCGAGTGTCGTGGCGCGGGGCGGCTCCGTTTCCGATCACGGGGTTTCCGATCACGGGCACGGGACCAGAACAACAGGACGGCCGCCACGGCGCACAGCAGCACCGAGAGCCAGGCCCACTGGGCCGAACCCGCGGCCACCGCGAACACCAGAACACCCGCGGCCGCCAGGAGGAGAAGCAGCACTGTCAACAGCACGAGCACTCACGCTTTCAGCTGGATCCGAGGACCGTACGTCCCGGATCAACGAGCCGGGTGACACGTCGAAACGCGCCACCCGCTCCGAAAAACCTCAGCCCGCCTCCGCGGCACGTGCTCCGAAGTTGTAACTGCCACTCTGCTGCCCCGAGGAGTTCGACCTGCCGTTGCCGGAGCCCTCCGCCGGAGCGGCCGAACCACGATCCTGCAGCTCACGCAGCTGCGACTCCAGGTAGGTCTGCAATCGGGAGCGGTACTCTCGCTCGAAGGTGCGTAGCGTCTCGATCTTCTTCTCGAGGGCGTTCTTCTCCTGCGTGATGTTGCCCATCACTTCGGCGTGCTTGTGCTGCGCGTCCCGTTCCAGGCCCGCGGCCTTCTCGCGCGCCTGGCGTTCCAGGGTCTCGGCTCGGCTGCGCGCGTCGTTGAGCATCGTCTCGGCTCGGCTGCGCGCGTCGTTGACCATGCTGTCGGCCTTGGTCCGTGCGTCCGAGAGCAACTGTTCGGACTTGGTACGCGCCTCGGAGAGCATCCCGTCGGACTCGGTCTTGGCCTCACCGGTAAGCCGGTCGGCCATCTCCTGCGCCAGGCCGAGCACCTTGGCAGCCTGCACGTGCTGGTCACCGCCCGGCGAGGTCTGCTCGGAAGCGGCAGTGGGCGGGGGAACGGGTTGCAGTCTACGGGGCTCCTCGGAAGCAGCCGCGGAGCTCGACGGACCAGCGGCGGCACCCGAGTCGGCCGAGGCGGGCTGACTCCGCGCCTCGTCGAGATCGGACTGGGCCGACTGCAGCTGGGACTCCAGCTGCTCGACCTGGTTCCGCAAGTCCCCGTTTTCCTCCACGAGCCGCGCGAGCTCGGCTTCGACGAGATCGAGGAAGGCATCCACCTCGTCCTCGTTGTAACCCCGTTTTCCGATGGGAGGTTTGCTGAACGCCACGTTATGGACGTCGGCGGGGGTCAAACCCACAAGATCACCTCACGCACTCCTCGGCTGCGAGTCACCGGGTTCCCCGTTACCCGGGTTGAACCAGTCGCATCAAGATGTACACGACCAGCAGCAGCACCATAATGGACAAGTCCAGCCCGACGTTGCCGATTCGGACCGTCGGGATCACCCGACGCAGCAAGCGTACGGGTGGATCGGTCACTGTGTAGATGGTCTCCAGTGCGATCGCAACCCCGCCACCGGGTCTCCAGTCGCGGGCGAACGCACGAACGAGCTCCACCACGATACGCGCTATGAGCAGCAGCCAGAAGAAGAACAGCAGATAGTAAAGAACGATCAGGGCCGGTTCCACAACTCAACTCTGCCACCACTCACCCGTAATTGAAAAAGGCCCCCTCGGCGAGGCGGCGTTTGTCCTCGGCCGCCACGTCGACGTTGGGGGGCGAGAGCAGGAACACACGGCTGGTGACCTTCTCGATGGAACCACGCATCGCGAAGGCCAGACCAGCGGCGAAGTCCACCAGCCGCTTGGCGTCGGCCTCATCCATCTCGGTCAGGTTCATGATCACCGGTGTGCCGTCGCGGTACTGCTCTCCGATGGTCCGCGCCTCACTGTAGCTACGCGGATGCAAGGTTGTGATCTTGCTCAAATTGTAGTGGCTGCCCGTGTCGGTCACCGCGCGCAACCGTGGAGCCTGTTCCAGGTTGGGATCCACCGCCAACGAACCGCGCACCGGGCTCTCGGCTCCCCACTGCCTCCGAGTACGCGCGATGCGCGGGCGTGGCTCACTGTCATGGTCATCCTCTTGATCGTCCTCCTGGCCGCCACCGCGTGTACCGAGGTGTCGGCGCGAAGCGAGCGCCCTGTCCTCCGACGAGTCGTACTCGTCGTAGTCCGGAGCGTATCCGTCGGGCGCTTCGTCGTACTCGTCGACTTCTTCGGCCGGGACCATGCCGAAGTACGCCTTAAGCTTGTGTAGCTTACTCATCGGCAAGCCCCTTCCTCCGCGAAAAGTACAGCGACGGCAGGCCCTCGATCCGCTTGGCGGCTCACGGCGAGACTAACGGGCGCCCCCCGAGCAACGCCGTTCCGACACGCACTCGGGTCGAACCGTGGGCTATCGCACTCTCCAGATCACCACTCATTCCTGCCGACACCTCCCGAGCTTCGGAGAAATCCCGTCGAAGCCGCTCGGAAATTTCCGAAAGGGTGGCAAACGCCACATCCGGATCCTCGTTCAGCGGGGCGACAGCCATAACACCGCAGAGTCGAATCTCACACATTCGTGTAATCATCTCCGCCAGCTCAGGGACCTCCTCCGGTGAACAACCACCCCGATCCGCACGCTGCTCCAGGTTGACCTGAAGCAGTGCGTCCAACGGCTCGGAACGCTCACCCGCTTCGAGAGCACCGCCCACAGCCCGTTGCAACGCCTCGACCAGGCGACGGCTGTCCACCGACTCCACCACGTCGGCCCAACGCACCACCGATCGCGCCTTGTTGCGTTGCAACTGACCGACCATATGCCAACGCACGCGGGATCGCGGGCGCAACCGCCGGAACTCACGGACCTTCGGCGCGGCCTCCTGGTCCCGGTTCTCCGCGAGATCGGTCACACCGAGATCGGCCAGCAGTGCCGCGTCCGAGGCAGGAAACGTCTTGGTGACCGCGGACAGCGCGACCTCCCCGGAGGACCTTCCCGCGCGCACGCAGGCCCGATCGATGCGTTCCCTGACCTTGGCCAGCGACTCCGCTATTCCGGCCTTACGGGCGTGTTCGGTTGTCTCCTCGTTCACTGCTGCTCCTCCGGCTCGGACCAGACCACCGCGGCGATCCTTCCAGTGCTCCCCGAATCACGCCGGTGGCTGAACAGCTCCGGGCTCTCCAACGTGCAACGCGGGTCCTGTCCGATCCGTGCGATGCCCGCGGCGGCGAGTTGTTCCCACAGGCCGGCTCGCAGGTCCAGGGCGGGAGTGCCGCCACGCGTCTTGGTGGCACTGCCGGGCAACTGCCGTTCCACCTCGTCACGCATCTCGGGGGGAACCTCGTAGCACCCACCGCACGCGGCGGGGCCGAGCAGCGCCTCGACCCGGTCGATCCGGGCTCCGGTCTCGACCATCCGCCGCAGTGCGCTGACGAGTACACCGACTCGTGCCCCCACACGCCCGGCGTGTACCGCGGCCACGACACCGCTGACCGGATCGCCGAGCAGAACGGGTACGCAGTCGGCGGTCAGCACGACCAACGGCAACCGCGGAACGGCGGTGATCAACGCGTCGGCCCCCTCCACGGGTTCCGCGCGTGGACCATCCACCACGACCGCGGTTCTGCCGTGGATCTGTTCCATCCAGACGAAACGTTGTTCGGCTATCCCGATGCCGGCGGCGAGCTTTCCCCGGTTCGCGGCCAGGTGCTCCGGATCGTCGCCGACACGTCCCCCCAGGTTGAACGAGTCGAACGGCGGTTTCGAATAACCACCTTCACGAGTCGTGACCACACGACGAATCCGCACGATGCGCCCTCCCGCGAGTGCTTGCGAACATGCCACGGCGCGCCAGGTTCGACCACGCCGACACCGTGCATTGTCCCGCACTCCACGAACGGGCGAACGAGTCGTGTCACCTACGCATGAACGGCGGGATATCCACCTCGTCGTCGTTGTCGTCGTCGTTCTGGTTCCTGGAACGTCCCAGCAACGAACCGCCGAACCCGCTCCCGGATCCGGGGTAGCCACCAGCGGGCCTGGCGGGCACCGTGCCGGACTGCTGCTCACCACCGATGGTCGAACCGTCCGTACCGACGGCACCTCCGACACCCTGCTGGGGCTGACGCTGTTCCCCGGTTTCGTGGTTCGGCGTCCTCCCAGCTTCGGAGGAGACAGCCTCCTGGGACAACCCCGCGGCCGGGACGTTCGTGCCCTCCGGATCGGACTGCTGGGGCGACGACTCGTGCCTGATCGGGGTGGTGCCGGTGTGCTCCTCGGGCGGGCCGGTCGAGTAGGGCGCCGATGCGCTGGGCGCGCTCTCGGTGGCAGCCGGTGTTTCCCGGTTGACGGGTTCGGCCTGCCCCTCGACCACCTGGCCCGCCGTCACGGGCGCCTCGGGGTCGTCCTCCTCGGTGGAACCGACCTTGTCGGGATCCAGTTTCTTGTGCGTCGGTGCCCCGGCGTCGAAACCGGCCGCGATCACGGTGACCCGCACCTCGTCGCCCAGTGAATCGTCGATGACCGTACCGAAGATGATGTTGGCCTCGGGGTGGGCGGATTCCTGCACCAGCGAAGCCGACTCGTTGATCTCGAACAACCCGAGATCCGAACCACCCGCTATGGCGAGCAGTACACCGTGCGCGCCTTCCATGCTGGCTTCCAGCAACGGTGAGTTGATCGCCTTCTGTGCCGCTTCCACCGCTCTGCCCTCACCCCGTGCGGAGCCGATGCCCATCAGGGCACTCCCCGCCCCGGACATGACGCTTTTGACGTCGGCGAAGTCGAGGTTGATCAGCCCCGGTGTGGTGATCAGATCGGTGATTCCCTGCACACCGGAAAGCAGCACCTCGTCAGCCGAGCGGAAGGCGTCCATCAGGCTCACGCCGATGTCGCCGAGCTGCAACAACCGGTCGTTGGGGATGACGATCAGGGTGTCACACTCGTCACGCAGATCCTTTATGCCCTGTTCGGCCTGGTTGGCTCTGCGCTTGCCCTCGAACGAGAAGGGCCGGGTGACGACACCGATGGTCAACGCCCCCAGCTTGCGGGCCACCGAGGCGATCACCGGAGCACCGCCGGTACCGGTGCCGCCTCCCTCGCCCGCGGTGACGAAGACCATGTCGGCGCCCTTGAGCACCTCCTCGATCTCGTCCTTGTGATCGTCGGCTGCCTGGTATCCGACATCGGGAGCGGCTCCCGCTCCCAAACCGCGCGTCAGCTCACGGCCGATGTCGAGCTTGACGTCGGCATCCGACATCAGGAGGGCCTGCGCGTCGGTGTTCACCGCGATGAACTCGACACCCTTGAGCCCGACCTCGATCATCCGATTCACGGCGTTTACACCGCCGCCACCGATGCCGACGACTTTAATCACCGCTAGGTAGTTGTGCGGGGGCGTCATCGTCATCCGCCTTCCTGGTCGTGGCTGAAGCGCTCGCTGTGGGTGGACCGTGACAGGTCTCGGGTCGTGGACGCCGTCGGGCGTCCGGTGTGGTGTGTGACTACGTGGCCGACTCGTCGTCAACCCGCAGTGATCGGACGTTATGCACCGTGGACGGCAGGAGTCCAGCAGCCACGCCGATTACCGCCGCACGTGTGTCATCGACTCACCGGCCGTGACCACGAACACCCGCACGACACCCGGAAAGCTCCGCGCCCCACACCACGAAACCTCGAGTACACCCGACCCGTCGGCTTGTCACGATCACAGTCCACACCGTACCGCGAACGCATCCGCGAGTCGTGGTGTCCATGACGGCTGATCCGGGACGCACACGGACCTTCGAACGGTGGACCTCGTCAACGATATTGTGTGCTGCCGGGTGAGGAAAAGCGGGGCGGGGCAACAGCTGCCGAACATCCGCACGGCCGCCGATCCGCGCCGAGCGCTGAAACAACGCGTAGGCGACGCAGCCGACGAAAGGCGTGGGACGAGTGTCGGTCGAACGAGTGGCCACGGTGGATTCGCCGCGGGGCGAGGTCGTGTTGCTGCGGCGCGCGGACGGCACGCTCGAACTACGGGTCAACGGGGTGTTCGTGATGGACACCGCCCATACCGAGAGCGAGCGAATGCTGGCGCGCACGGCACTGGACTCGTTGCCCGTCCCGGAGAGCGAGGGATCCGGGCAGGGCGCGCGGGTGCTGATCGGCGGACTCGGGCTCGGCTACACCCTGCACGAGGTACTGGGCGAACCGCTCGTGCGCGAGGTTACCGTCGCTGAACTGGAGCCGGCGGTCATCGAGTGGTATCGGAGCGGTCTGGTTCCCGAACTGGCCGACGACCGTTCGGATGAGCGGATACACCTGTTCGCCTCGGATGTCACCGCGGTTCTGGCCGAGCGTACGAGTGGCTCCCTGGAGCTGATACTGCTCGATGTGGACAACGGCCCCGGCTACCTCGTGCACGACGCCAACGAGACGGTGTACGAACGGGCCTTTTTGATCGACTGTCACAACCGGCTCGCGGCGGGAGGGGTGGTGGCGATCTGGTCCGCGGCGCACTCCTCCGAGCTGGAAACGACCATGCGGGAGGTCTTCGACACGGTACGGCGGCACACGATTCCGGTCACGCTGGGCTCGCTGCGTACGGAGTACCATCTTTACTTGGGAACACGTTGAGAAACACCCGGTGCGAGGGAACGGGGCCGACGGGCTCCTCTGATCGGCGTCCCAACAGACTCGCCACCCGAACGATGTATCCCCGGACAACGGCAGACTACCGCCTCACCGGCCGCAGGCTCTCGGTTCAAGAAACTGTGGGCAGCTCCGGGCTGGTCACGTCGTAGAGCTCACCGGGACGGGTGAGCAGCACACGGAGAACCGTCGCTTTTCGTTCGGACTCGCCCGGCCCACCCCATTCGACGGTACGTCCCCGGGTCAGCGACATACGGATCCGCGGGGCTCCCGTTCCGGTCCCGACACGTACGGTGCTCACCTGATCCAGCGTTTTTTCGTCCAGAGCGGTCACGGCGGTCACAGCCGCCATCCGCACGCGCTTCGTCCCCTGTTCCGAGTCGAGCCGGAGCTCGGGCAGTTCGCTCGGCCGCTCGGTGACCGTGGCGAAACCGACCCCCTCGTCATCGACCAGCCGGAATCCCCCGGGGGTCCCGGTGTACATCACAGGTCG
Organism: Actinopolyspora sabaoui; assembly: GCF_051225635.1. Taxonomy (NCBI): domain Bacteria; kingdom Bacillati; phylum Actinomycetota; class Actinomycetes; order Actinopolysporales; family Actinopolysporaceae; genus Actinopolyspora; species Actinopolyspora sabaoui. Next base: position 300,646 of record NZ_JBMIHH010000003.1, read on the forward strand.
ACGTTCCTCGACGCCGATGACCACCGTGGCGGGCAATGACAACCGGACGGTGGCCGTATCGATCCTGGAAATACCGTTCACGCGCCGCCGTACCCCGGAACGGTCCACCCGGACCATCGGTGTCCCGCGCTCGATCGCCGCCACCTGACGCACCCGGGACGGTTCGAGCACCCTGGTTCCCTCGATCCGCACGGAGCGCACTCCCAGCACCGGCGTGAAGAAGAGCACAACCGCACCGATGGTCAACAGGGCGAGCGACCCCAGCGCCATCCAACCTCGAACCCCCACACCGGAGGACTCGGTACCGGATCCACGCCCTCGCCGAGCTCTCGAGGCGGCGCGACCGCGCTGACGTGTCCGTGTCGTTCCGGAATCCGCCATGACGACTCCACGATCTCGTCCGATGGTGCTTCGTTCGGAACCCACGGCGGAACCCGCTCGCATGCTCGGGTACCGGCCCGCGCACGCCGGTCGAGCGGGCGAGATGGGGTCGCCGGGGATTCGATGGAACTCTGGTGGCTCGGTTTTCCCGTGCTCCCGCTCGGCGGAGCCTCTGCCGGTTCTCGGCAGGCAGCGGGCTGTGCTCGCCCCGGGAGACACACCTCCCGGGAAAGTGCGCTCACCCGGTTTCCGGGCCGGCCCGGAAACCGGGTGAGCCGGTCAGCGGTCCCGGTTCTCCGGGGCACCTGTGTCGGCGACACCGTCACGACTGTCGATCTCGGTCAGAATCTCCGCTCCCAGCATGGTGACGTCGCCCGCCCCCATGGTCAGCACGATGTCACCGGGACGTGCCAACTCCGCCGTTCGCGGCGCGACCTCGGTGATCGAGGGCTCGTAGTGCACCCGTTCAGGGGGAAGCGGCACCACGTCCGCGATCAGTCGACCGGACACTCCCGGCTGCGGCTGTTCACGCGCACCGTAGACGTCGAGCACCACCACTTCGTCGGCCTCTGCCAGCGCCGCACCGAACTCCTCGGCGAACGCGGCGGTGCGGGAGAACAGGTGCGGTTGAAAGGCGACGACGATCCTGCCGGAATCCACTTCGGTACGCGCGGCGCGCAGTTGAGCCCGGACCTCGGTGGGGTGATGCGCGTAGTCGTCGTAAACGCGCACACCGTCGGCTCTCCCCTTGAACTCGAAACGACGCCGAACCCCACCGAACGCTGCCAGCCCCTCCAGCAGCTCGCCGGTCTCGGCCCCGAGCTCGATCCCAGCCAGCAGCGCGGCGACCGCGTTCGCCGCCATGTGCTCGCCGGGGACCGAGACGTAGAGTTCCACGGCACCGCTTCCGCCCAGGATCAGTTCCGTCGAACCTCCACCGTGTTGTGGCGCGTAGGAGACGATGCGGGCGTCCTCCGACCCCGCCACGGCAGTGCCGTAACGCCGTACCCGCACCCCCGCACGCTCGGCTCGGTCGGCCAGCGCGGCGGCACCGGGATCGTCGGTTCCGGCGATGAGCACTCCACCCGGCTCGATCCGCTCCACGAACCTCTCGAACACCTCGACATAGGCCTCGGTGGTTCCGTGGTGGTCGAGATGGTCCGGCTCCACGTTGGTGACCACCGCCACCGAGGGGGAGAACACCAGGAAGGAACCGTCGCTCTCGTCCGCCTCGGCGACGAACAGCCCGCCTTCACCGTGATGCGCGTTCGCCCCGGAGTCGTTGAGATCACCGCCGATGGCGAACGACGGGTCGAGTCTGCAATGCTGCAGCGCCACCGTGAGCATGGATGTGGTGGAGGTCTTGCCGTGCGTTCCGGTGACACATGCCACCCGGTGGTCCCGCATCAGTGCGGCCAGCGCCTCGGCACGGCCGAGTACCGGCACACCCCGGCGACGTGCCTCGGCCAGCTCCGGGTTCTCGGCCTCGATGGCCGTGGAGATCACCACGGCACTCGGCCCCGATTCGAGTTGGTCCAGGTTCGGCCCGCCGTGTCCGATCGCGACGGCGGCCCCCTGGGTACGCAAGGCGAGCACGGTTCTCGAATCACGGGCGTCCGAGCCCGACACCCTCCTTCCCCGGGCCAGCAGGATGCGGGCGATACCACTCATCCCCGCCCCACCGATACCGATCAGATGCACCCGGGACAGCAGATCGTCGGTGGCGGCGGGAGAACCCTCCGAAAGTGTCTCCCGCGACTGCCTGCCATCCTCATCGTCGTTCACGCCCCGGCCACCTCCAGCGTGGTCTCGGCCAGCACCCGATCCGCCTCGCGATGCCCGGTTCCCAGCGTCGCGCGGTTCATTCGTGCCAGCACGTCGGAATCACCTGCCAACGGCAGTATCTCATCGATGACACGCTGCGGTGTCAGTTCCGCGTCGGAAATCAGTTTCGCACCGCCGGCGGTGACCACGGGTTGCGCGTTGAGGGCCTGTTCACCGTTGCCGTGCGGCAGCGGCACGAACACCGCGGGGAGCCCCACCGCGGACACCTCGGCCACCGTCATCGCACCCGAGCGGCACACCACCAGATCGGCCGCGGCGTATGCCAGATCCATCCGCTCCAGGTAGGGCACCGGCACGTAGGGCGGAGCTCCGGGAAGCTCCCGCACCGCCACCGTGTTCTTGGGTCCGTGCGCGTGCAGCACACCGATACCGGCCCTCCCCAACTCGTCGGAGGCTCCCGAGAACGCGGTGTTCAGTGTCTGCGCACCCTGCGAACCACCGAAGACCAGAACGGTCGGCGCATCGGGACGCAGCCCGTAGTGCGCGCGGGCCTGCGCACGCAGCGAGGCACGGTCCAACGTGGTTATCGACTCGCGCAGCGGTATTCCGATGGTGCGAGCCCCGGGTAACCCGCTGTCCGGCACGGCCGCCAGCACTTCCCTCGCGAAACGGGCTCCCACCTTGTTGGACAGCCCGGCTCGTGCGTTCGCCTCGTGCACGACGATCGGAACTCGACCACGGGCTCCCAAATAGGCGGAGAGAGAGACATAGCCACCGAATCCGACGACCACGTCGGCACCCACCCGTTCCAGCACCTCACGGGTACGACGCACCGAATCGCGGACCTTCGACGGCATCCTGAGCAGCTCGGGGCTGGCCTTGCGCGGCATCGGCACCGGGGGAACCAGTTCCAGCGGGTAGCCGCGTGCGGGCACGATCTCGGTCTCCAGCCCGCGTTCCGTCCCGAGAGCCACCACATTGGCGTCCGGACGCAGCCTGCGGACGGCATCGGCCAACGCCATCGCGGGCTCGATGTGGCCTGCTGTGCCACCACCCGCCACGACGACCGTGGGCCCCCGACGTCGCGGCGAATCGGCGCCGGCCTCCCCCACGGGAGACGGTGCTCCAGCTCGACCGCTCGGGTCACCCGGTTGCTGCGTGTTCAACGAAGTCCTCCTTGGTTTTTCGATCGCGCACCGCTGGATCGGGTGGCGATTCGGGACGATCGGCGGCGGTCCGGTGATTCACAGCACCGGAGCCGTTTCACGCGAGCTTGTCATGCCCATCGAACGGGCTCCCCGCTCCCGTCGGTGGAAACCGCTCGTTCCGGCGGTTTCCGGCTCATCGCGGCGACCCGGAACGTCGTTGTCCGCTCGGTGCCCGCCGTTTCGCGGGATTCGACCCCTCGGAGGGGTTCTTCTTGCCGGACGGCTTGGTGGCCTGGGGTCTGCGCTGGTTGGCCACCCTGGCGGGACGGCGCGAGGCGGGAGGCCGATAGGGCGAGGGAGTGGGCAACCGGAGCAATCTGCCGATCCTGCCCGGGCCGAGGGAGCGCAACGCCGCGATGGCCTCGGGTTCGTGCCTGGCGAAGTTGGCCAGCAATCCGAAAACGACCATGGTGGTCACCACCGAGCTGCCCCCCGAGGAGATCAGCGGTAGCGGCAGTCCGGTGACGGGCAGTAGCCCCACCACGTAACCGATGTTGATCGCGGCCTGCCCCACCAACCACATGGTGAGCGTGGCCGAGACCAGCTTGATCCACGGATCGGTGTTGCGAGCGGCGATCCGCATCCCCACGTAGGCGACCGTACCGAACAACAGCAGCACGGAGGCGCACCCCACGAACCCCAGTTCCTCGCCCAGCACGGCGAAGATGAAGTCGTTGTCCGCTTCGGGCAGGTACTGCCACTTGGACCACCCGCGTCCGATTCCCTCGCCGAACATGCCGCCGTCGGCGAGCGCCAGCCGCGCCTGGGTCGCCTGAAAACTCTTGTCGCCGCTGCCGCTGCCACTGCCGCTGTCGGAGCCGAAGAACGAGGTAATCCGACTTATCTGGTAGCGGAAAAGAAAAATCAGGGCGAGCATCCCGGTTACGGCACCGAGCACCAGGGCGCTGAACAACCGCAACGGTGCACCCGCGAACCACAACAGCGCCAGCAGCACGATGCCGAGAGTGACCGTGGAGCCGAAATCGGGCTGCATCATCACCAAGGCGAACATCAACAGCGCCGCCGGCAGCACCGGCACCAGCAAATGACGGTACTGGCCGAGCAGGGCCCGCTTGGTGACGAGCACGTGAGCCCCCCAGAGCGCGAGCGCGATCTTGGCGGGCTCCACCGGTTGGAACGAGACCGGCCCGATCCGAAACCAGCTCTGGGCACCGTTGTTGGAGAAGCCCAACTTGGTCAGCACCAAGGAGAGCAGCACCAGGCACACCAACAGGAACACGTGACTGAACCGGCGCAGCATCCACACCGGCATTCGCATTGCCACGTAGCAGCAAACCGCTCCGCCGAGGCAGTGCAGCAGGTGCTTCAGGAAGATGCTGTAGGAGGAGCCCTGGCGGCTGAAGGACTCCACGCTGGAGGCCGACAGCACCATCACCAGCCCGAAAGCCGTCAGCAGCCCGAACACCACGAGTAACAGGTGGAACGAGGCCAGCGGTCTGGTCAACCAGGAAGTCAGCGCGGAACTGATCCCGCGCAGCCCCTCCGCGACCCCCGGTGTGCCTCGTCCACGAGTCCCACTCGTGTTCCGGGCTGCCACAGCTGCCTCACCCCCTGGGATATTCGGCTGGTTCCGTCCCCGGTTCCGCCGCCACGGCACGTACCGCGGCCGCGAATTCCCGCCCACGATGGGCGTAGTCGGTGTACATGTCCATGGACGCCGCGGCCGGTGCCAGCACGACCGCGGTTCCCGACGTCGCGTAGTCGCTGGCCAACCGCACCGCCTCCGACATGGCAGCTTCCCGGCGCGGGGGAACACCGACGACCGGCACCTCCGGGGCGTGACTGCGCAACGCCTCGGCTATCGGCTCCTGATCAGTACCGATCAACACCGCGGCACGCAACCGGTGGGCGTGTTGCCGGACGAGCTCGTCGACCTCGGCCCCCTTCAGGAGGCCACCCGCGATCCATACCACGTCCCGATGCGCACCGAGCGCGGCCGAGGCGGCGTGTGGGTTCGTCGCCTTGGAATCGTCGACGTAGACGATTCCCCTCGACCGGGTGACCACGACGGAACGATGCTTTCCGGGAGCGAACTCGCGGAGCCCTTCGGCACAGGCGGTCGCGGACACCCCGCACGACCGGGCCAACGCGCAGGCGGCGAGGGCGTTGGCGAGATTGTGCTCACCCACCTGCCGAACATCGGCCACCGTGGCCAGCGGCACCGGTGCGGCTTCGGTCGAGGCGGAAACCCCGTCCGGACCGAACGCGCGATCGAGCAGTGCCTCGTCCCGAACTCCCAGTTGACCGGGCTCGGGCTCGCCCAGCGTGATCCCCACCCGTCTCGCCACGGAGTGTTCGGTGACGAGTTCACGGGAGGCGGGGTCGTCCGCGTTGTAGACCGAAACCGAGTTCCCGCCGTACACCTTGCCCTTGGCAGCGCCGTAGGCGTGCAATGAGCCGTGCCAGTCCAGGTGGTCCTCGGCGAGATTGAGGATGACCCCGGTGTCGGGGGAGAAGGTGTTCGACCAGTGCAGTTGAAAACTCGACAGCTCCACGGCCAGCACACGATGGCCCGCGCGGACGGCATCCACGGCGGGCAGTCCAACGTTTCCGCAGGCCACCGCATCCATTCCCGCCGCACGCAGCACCGACTCCAGCATCCCGACGGTGGTGGTCTTGCCGTTGGTTCCCGTGACGGCGAGCCAGCGGGCGGGCAGTGCGGAGGTCCGGTCGAGCCGCCAGGCGAGCTCGATCTCGCTGATCACCTCGATTCCGGCGGCCTCAGCGGCCGTCAGCAGCGGTGAATCGGGGCGCCAGCCGGGACTGGTGACCACGAGATCGGTACCGCGCGGGGGCTCGGTGAGGCCGGGGACGAGTTCGGCGCCTTGCATCCGTGGTCCGGACAGCTCGGCCAGCCGTTCCTCGGAAGCGTCCGTGACGGTGACAGTCGTCCCCTCGGCCAGCAGCGCCTCGGCGGCCGATCTGCCGGAAACCCCAGCTCCGGCGACCAGAATCCGCGTCCCCACCTTGCTCATGACCTCACCAAAGATCCTCGTGAACTGCTGTCTCGTTCATCGGCCCGCCGGGACGTCCCCGGAGCACGGCGACCACTCGCTCCGGAGGAACGCGTCTCGGCGGGCCACCGGGCCTCAGCTCGGTACCAATGCCAACCAGTCGGCGTAGAACAGCCCGACACCGAACAGGCAGCTGATCGCCGCCAGTATCCAGAACCGAATGATAACCGTCGTCTCCGCCCACCCGGCGAGTTCGAAGTGGTGATGGAACGGGGCCATCCGAAACAGTCTGCGCCGCGAGGTACGGAAGACCACGATCTGCAGCACGACGGAGAGCGCCTCCACCACGAACAGACCGCCGATGACGATCATCAACAGTTCCGTTCGGGTGGTCATGGAGAGTCCGGCCACGAGTCCACCGATCGCGAGCGAACCGGTGTCCCCCATGAAGATCTTGGCCGGAGCGGCGTTCCACCAGAGGAACCCCACACAGGCTCCCATCGCGGCGGCGGCCACCACCGCGACGTCGAGCGGGTCACGCACCTGATAGCAGGCCGGCCCGGGGTCGTCCAACAACGCACAGGAGTTGCGGAACTGCCAGAACCCGATCAACACGTAACTGGCCAGCACCATCGCCGCGGTGCCACCCGCGAGCCCGTCCATGCCGTCGGTGAAGTTCACCGCGTTGGACCAACCGCTGATCGCGACGTAGGCGAAGATCACGAAGCCGATGACCCCGAACGAGACCACGCTGATGTCGCGAATGAACGACAGGTGCGCGGAGGCGGGGGTGATGCCGTTCTGGTCCTTGAACTGCAGGGCCAGGATCGCGAACAGGACCGAGGCGACCATCTGCCCCACGAGCTTGGCCGTCTTGTTGAGTCCGAGATTGCGGCGCTTGCGGATCTTGATGAAGTCGTCCAGAAAACCGACGAAGCCCAGCACGGTGGTCAGGCCGAGCACCAGCAGGCCCGTGACGCTGGGAAGCGCCTCGGAGACGGTGAGATGCGTGGCCAGATAGCCCGCCCACATGGCGACGAGGATCGCCATCCCACCCATGGTGGGTGTCCCCCGCTTGGCCGAGTGGGACTTCTGCACCTCCTCGCGGATCTCCTGACCGAACCCCTGCTTGGAAAAGACCCGGATGAGGTAAGGGGTGAACAGAATCGAGACGACCAGCCCGACGGCGGCCGCGATCAGAATGTGCTTCACGTCGTACCACCGTCCCGCCCGGTGGAGCCCTCCGCCGAACCGGGTACCGCGGGAGTCAGCTCCTCGGCGACCCGCCACAGCGCCGCGGCGTTCGAGGCCTTGACCAGCACGACGTCATCGGGCCGCAGCTGCTCGCGCAGCAAGGCGAGGGCAGCGTCCACATCGGGTACCAGAACCGATTCCTCTCCCCAGGAGCCCTCCAACGCGGCTCCCTGATGCATGGCGCTTGCCTGATCACCCACCACCACGAGGCGATCGATGTTCAGCCGCACGGCCAGGCGTCCTATCTCGTCGTGTTCCTCGGGGCCCGCATCGCCCAGTTCACCGAGCGCACCGAGTACCGCCCATCCCCTGCCGGGACGGTCGTGCGTCATGGCCGCCAGTGCTTTCAACGCGGCCCGCACGGACTCGGGATTGGCGTTGTAGGCGTCGTTGATCACGGTCACCCCCTCGGGGGTGGTGGTGACCTCCATCCGCTTTCCGGACAGCTGTTCGATCCCGCTCAGCCAGTCGGCGATGTCCCCGGTCGTGGCTCCGAGCTCGAACGCCACGGCAGCCGCTGCCAGCGCGTTGCCGACGTGGTGCTCACCGTGCAGCGGCAATCGCACCCCGGCACGCCCCTCGGGAGTGATCAGGGTGAAACGCGGCCGCGCGAGCTCGTCCACCTCCACGTCCTCGGCTCGGACCGAGGCATGGGGGTGCTGCCCGAAACGCAGCACCCGCGCCCGGGTGCGCTCGGCCATGGCCGAAACGACCGGGTCGTCGGCGTTGAGTACCGCCACTCCGCCTTCGGCGGCGCTCGGCAGGGCCTCGACGAGCTCACCCTTGGCCTGTGCCACCGCTTCCCTGGAACCGAACTCGCCGAGGTGGGCACTGCCGACGTTGAGCACCGCCCCGATCCGGGGCGGAGCGGACTCGCAGAGTTCCGCGATGTGCCCCATGCCGCGGGCGGAGAGTTCCAGCGCCAGGTATTCGGTTCGTTCGTCGGCACGCAGCACTGTCCACGGATGACCGAGCTCGTTGTTGAACGACCCCGGGGGGGCCACCGTGGGGCCCATCCGTTCGAGCAGTTGCGCGATCAGGTCCTTGGTCGAGGTCTTGCCGGACGAACCGGTCACTCCCACGACCGTGAGTTGTTTCGCGAGTTTGTCCACGACCAAACGGGCGAGCCGGGCCATGGCCACCAGAACCGCGGCTCCGGAGCCGTCCTCGTCGGCCGCGAGCGCCATCGCACGGGACCGCTCCGCCGAACCGACGGCGGGAACGATCACGGCGGGAGCCGCGACCTCCCTGGCGGCCAGTACCGCGACGGCACCGTCGGAGACGGCCTGTTCCGCGAACCGGTGACCATCGACCTGCTCGCCCGGCATCGCCACGAACAGCCCGCCGGGCCGAATCTTCCTGGAATCGAATTCGACGGCCGCGGTGACGACCTCGCTGCCATCGGCGCGGTGCAGCCTGCCACCGACCGCCCCAGCTACCTCGTCGAGGCTGAGCCGGATCACCTTGCCTCCTCGTCACTTCCCCGCTGGTTGTCGGGGATTCGACCAGCGGGGACGGTTTCCGTCCCTTGCGGATTCCCGACCCGTTCACGCAGTGCCGCGGTGAGTTCGTCGCGATCGGAGAACGGGTGAACCACACCCGCCACTTCCTGACCGGTTTCGTGCCCCTTACCGGCAACCACGACGATGTCACCGTCGGCTGCGCGCCGTACCGCTTCCACGATGGCCGCACGCCGATCACCGATCTCGTGGGATTCGGCACGTTCGGACTTCGCGACCCGCGTGGTTCCCTCGAGCACGGCGGCACGGATCAGCGCGGGATCCTCACTACGGGGGTTGTCATCGGTCACTATCACAATGTCGGCCCGCCGGGCTGCCGTGGCTCCCATGACGGGACGTTTGTCCGTGTCCCTGTCGCCACCACAACCGAGCACGACGATCACCTTCCCCGCCGTCTGGGAACGCGCGGCCTCCAGAACAGCGCCGACGGCTCCCGGTTTGTGGGAGTAGTCGACCACCGCCGCGAAGTCCTGTCCCAACGCGACACGCTCCATGCGTCCCGGAACATCCACCTCACCGAGTCCGTTCGCGATGTCGGCGTACTCGACGCCGACGGCTCGTGTCATCGCGGTGGCCAACAGGGCGTTGGCGATGTTGAACGAGCCCGGCAGTCGCAGCTCGACCTCGGTACGGGCGCCGTCGGGAGCGTTGAGGACGAACCGCTGTGCACCGGTGCTGCTGGTGACCACATCGGTGGCCGTCCAGTCCGCGGTGCCCTGTGTGGCCACCGTGACGGTCTCCGGCCCGACCAGTCTCAGGCCCCACTCGGTGTCGGTGCACACCACCTCCCGAGCGCAACGACCGTCGAACAGCATCGCCTTGGCCGCGAAGTAGTCCGCCATGTCGCGGTGGAAGTCCAGGTGTTCGCTGGAGAGGTTGGTGAAGCCGCCCACGGCGAACCCGAGCCCGGCAACCCTGCCCAGCACGAGGGCGTGACTGGACACCTCCATGACCACGTGGGTGACTCCCCCTTCGAGCATCACCGCCAGCAGTGCCTGCAGGTCGGGGGCTTCCGGGGTGGTGAACGCGCTTTCCAGCCGGGAGCCGGCCAGCCGGGTCTCGACGGTCCCGATCAGGCCGGTGACCAGCCCGGCCGAGCGCAGCGCCGAGTCGATCAGATAGCTCGTGGTCGTCTTGCCCGAGGTGCCCGTCACACCGAGTACCGACAACCTGTCGGCGGGACGGCCGTAGACCTCTGCGGAGAGCTCACCGAGCACGCCGCGCGGATCCGGATGAATCAACAGCACGACCTCGCCGCGTGCCACGGCCGGGTGCCGCAGCAGGGCGGTGTGCGCGGCACCAGCCTCATCGGTGAGGACCGCCCGGGCGCCCGCGTCCAGTGCGGTGGCCGCGTGCTCGGCACCGTGCGTGCTGGCACCCCGCAACGCGGCGAAGACATCACCCGGCCGTACGTGCTGGGCACGCAGCGTCACTCCGGTCACCTCGACGGACGCGGCGTCCCCTGATTCCGGGGTTTCGGCAGGACGAACTACACGGGCACCGATCGAGTCGGCTAACTCCTCGACACGTACCGGCTCGACACGCGAGGGACGTGGCGGAGAACTCGCAACCGGGGAAGGCACGGGAAAAAGGTTACCGGTACCGCTCCACGGAGCAGCTTTACGGTAGGCAGGTGCGTCGCGAGGCGGTCTCGCCTGCTCAAACGGTTTTCACTCGGCCGAGTGAAACACTGCTTTTCCCTACACATGAGCCCGGCAGTTCTCCGGTCGGCTCGCGCACACCGGTCCGAACGATCCGGCACGGGACACCGTCGTGGTCATCCCACCCGTCGAGTCACCTAACCCGCAGTGTCATCTCCGGAGCCGGTTCGGCGGACAGCGGGATGTCGTACCGACGTGTCAGATCGGCCGCGACGTCGTGGAACAGCGGAGCGGCGGTGAGATTTCCCCTGTCGGGATTGTCGAGCATGATTCCGATCACGTACCTCGGGTTGTCGGCAGGCAGCATCCCCGCGAAGGTGGCCCAGTGCTGCGAGTTGCTGTAACAGCCGCACTCGGGGTCGGGCTGCTGCGCCGTCCCCGTCTTACCGGAGACCTGGTAGCCCGCCAACGCGGCCTGCGGTGCGGTGCCGCGCTGCCCCTGCTCGTCCTGCACGACCGCGCGCAGCATGTTCTTGACCGTGTCGGCGGTTCGCTCGCTGACGACCCGGACCCCCTCCGGGTCGGGCCGCTGGTGCTCCTGGCCGTTCGGTCCGATGGTCGAGTCCACCACTCGCGGCGGGATCCGTACGCCGTCGTTGGCGATGGCCTGGTACATCCCAGCCATCTGCAACACGGTCATGGACAGCCCCTGGCCGATCGGCAGATTGGCGAACCGGGTGTCCGACCACTGCTTGCTCGGCGGAACGACCCCGGAACTCTCCCCGGGAAGGGCTATGCCGGTCTTACTGCCCAGGCCGAACTTCCGCACCAACTCGCCGAAGCGCTCCTTGCCCAGCTTCTTCGCCGTCATCAGGGTTCCCACGTTGGACGACTTGGCGAGCACTCCGGTGAACGTGAGCGGGAGAGTGCCGTGTTGCCAGGCGTCCCTGACCGTGGCACCACCCATCTCGATCTTCGACGGCACACGCAGCACGCTGTCGGGCCGCATGATGCCGTGTTCGATGGCCCCGGCGGCCGTGATGACCTTGTTCACCGAACCGGGTTCGTAGGGAGTGGTGACCGCCGGATTGCTCAGGTGACGGGAGGCACGACTCCCCTGCGAGGGATCGACCGAGGGATCGGAATTGGCCAGGGCGCGCACCTCGCCGGTCCGCGAGTCCAGCACGACCGCACTGCCTCCCTCCGCACCGACCTCCCGAACGTAGGAATCGAGTTTGCTGTCGAGCACGAACTGCAGGTCCGAGTCGATGGTCAACCGGACGTCGGAGCCCGGCTCCGCCGGTCGGATGGTGCGTTTGGTCCCGGGGATGACGAGTCCGGTGCTTCCGTGGGCGGTGTGGGAGATCCGAAGACCGTCCTCGCCGGAGAGCGCGCTGTCCAGCGAGCTCTCGAGGCCGACGTTTCCCAGGATCTCGTTCTTGCCCTTGCGCCAGGAGGCGGAACCGACGATACCGGCGCCCACCGAGCCGGCCGGATACTGCCGGACCGCCCTGTACTCGGTACCGATCTGCGGATACTTGTCGTGGATCTTGCGGGCGACCGCGGGATCGATCAACGAGCCGAAGTAGAGGAACTGCTCACCCGAGAACAACGCTCGCAGGGTTTCCTGTTCGCTCACCCTGCCGTTGGTCACCTTGCCGATGTAGGCAGCGATCTCCCGTTTCTTCTCCGGGCCGGGCAACGCCTCGGGATTCTCCGCCTCGCGCTGCTGCTGATCCAGCAGTCTCGGATTGGCGTAGAGCTTGCGGGACTCGCTGCTGAAGGCGAGCACCCTGCCCTCCGAATCCAGGATGGAACCCCGCTGCGCGGGGATCGTGGTCTTGGTGAGCAACTGGTCGTCGGCCCGTTCGGACAACGCGCTCGCCTCGAAGCCCTGTATCACCACCAGTTTCACCCCGGCGGATACCAGGGCCAGTACCAGCAATATCCGGCCGATGCCGAACCGCCGCTTGTTGGAAGCCACTCCGGGGCGAGATTTGCGCGGACCACGTCGCTTGCCCGCGGAACCACCGCCACGAGCGAGCTTGGTGCCCCCGCTCGCGGCCGTCCCACGCCGCGGTGCCCGCCCCGAACGATTGCCGCCCTGCCGGGACTTGGCGCCCTGCCGATCACGAGAAGCCACGTCTGTCACCCCACCGACGCTTCGTTCGACGACTGCTCGGAACCGCCCGAGGACTCCTCCTGCCGCTGCGGTTGGCTTTGACCGGAGGAGTCACCGCCACCGGCGTCCTCCCCATCCCCGTTCGAGTCGCCGCTCTCCCCCTGCTGCGTGGATTCGGGCGCCTCGGCCGGTCGCGGATCACCGACGACTTCGATCGATCCGTCGGGCCGACGCACCAGATGCGCGACCTCGGATACCGGGACCATGTTCATCCGCTCGGCCCGGCGTCTGATCTCGGAGATCGAACTCATCCTGCTCACCGAACGCAGCAGGTCCTCCTTGCGTTCGGACAGGGCCTGTACCCGCTGCTTGGACTCCTGCATGTGGTACGAGTTGCCCACCGCGGCTATGGAGAGCCACAGCGTTGCCACGATTCCCGTCACGAGCACGATCACCACCGTGCCCACGAACGGAACCCGGGACGTGGCGAGCCGCTCGGTCAGCGACACCAGGCTCTCCCTGCCGGACCGCAGGAGCCCGGAACCGAGCAACACCTCTCGCGCGGAGGGCTCGTGCGATTCGGTGGCGCCACCGCTCGCCGTGGAACGTCGCTGCTTCCCGGCGGAAGGGTTTCGTTCCGAGGAACGGCGGCCACGCTCCTGCTTGCGTTCGTAGGCGCGTTCACCCGAGGAGGACCGGACGTGCACCCGCCGGTTCGCGCGAATGGTTCCCTTGGAATCGGTACGGTTGTCGGTACGCGGCCGCCTCCCGCGGCCGTTGCCGCCGGACTGGTCACCGCCCCGTGCGGCTGCCGTCATGGCGTCTCCTCGATCCGCTCGGCCGCGCGCAGCCGCACCGAGCTCGCTCTGGGGTTGCTCGCCGCCTCCGTCTCGTCGGCGAACTCGGCACCACGCGTGAGCAGCCGCAATTGTGGTCCGTGACCGGGCAGTTCGACCGGCAGATCGACCGGGGTACGCGATTTGGCCCGTTCGGCGAAGACCCGTTTGACGGCCCGATCCTCAAGCGAGTGGTAGGACAGCACCACGATGCGGCCACCGCCGCTGAGCGCGTCGACGGCCTCGGGAAGAGCACGGCGCAGCACCTCGAGCTCGCCGTTGACCTCGATGCGAAGCGCCTGGAACGTTCGTTTGGCCGGATGGCCGCCGGTTCGCCTGGCCGCTGCGGGCACGCAGTCGTAGATCAACCGGACCAACCGCGCGCTGTTGCCGAACGGCTCGACCTCACGAGCCCGCACGACTTCCGACGCGATTCGGGCGGCGAACTTCTCCTCGCCGTACTCCCGAAGTATCCGGATCAGTTCGGCACGCGAAGCGGTGTTGAGCACCTCGGCGGCCGTCCGGCCGGTGGTGGTGTCCATGCGCATGTCCAACGGCGCGTCCCTGGCATAGGAGAAACCGCGCTCGGACTCGTCGAGCTGCAACGAGGAGACACCGAGATCGAACAGGACTCCGTCGAGTTCGGACACCCCCTGTTCGGCCAGGATCTCTTCCAGTTGATCGTCCACCCCGTGTACCAGCCGGACGCGCTGGCCGTATTCCGCCAGGCGCTGTCGAGCCAGCCGGAGGGCCTCGGGGTCACGATCCACGCCGATCACGGTCACGCCGGGAAACGCACGCAACAGCGCCTCGGTGTGTCCTCCCATACCGAGCGTGGCATCCAGCACCGTGGTGCTGCGCTCCCGCAACACGGGTTCGAACAACTCCACGGTTCGTTCCAACAGAACGGGAAGGTGCCGCTGCTGTGCCGTTTCCGGATCGGGCTTCCCCTCGGTGAATTCCCGCTCGGAGTCGGCAGCGGGTTCGGGGTTGTCTGGCACGCTGGCATTTCCTTCCTGTTCCGAGCGGCTCGTGCCGGGCGGGGCAGCGATTCACGAAGAACCTTCATGATCCCGGGCGAAGCAAGCGCATCCTCCCGGCCGCCCCCGAGCCGTCCGACTCGATCACCGGGATGACACACCGGATGCCGCCGGGGAGGACGAACTCACGAAACGGAACGCGGTGCGACACCACCGCCGAGCACCGGTCTCCGACGTCTCCGAACCCGTGATCACGACCGGCGAGACTCATCGGAAACCACCCCCTGCGCACCGGAACCGGGCCGATTCGGCCGGGAACCCCGGAAGCCACCCCGCACGGGACCACCGGCGCGAATCCCGCACGGCTCGATCGCCCCGCCTGTTCGATTCCGCCGGAACGGCGAAATCGGAATCCCCACTCGGGGCCACATTACCCCACCCCTTTTCGCCGTCAACCGGAAACGCCGGGCACCCGGCGCCCCGGAGAGAAACGGGTCGGAGTTCGCCATTGCCGCACGGATCGGCACCGAGACCCCTCCCCCGCAACCACCAGCCCCTCACACGGGCGCCCTCCCCCTCACCCGGGCGTTGGGAGACGTCGGGGACCTCATGGTGAGTTGTACACACACTCACCACTTACATCGGGTCTGAGAGACTTCCGGCAAGGTGCGTGGCGACACCGCGAACAGCCGTGAACGCCCCATCTCGGTGGCACGGGGCCACCCGTGGCAGTACGTCCGGCTGTGACGATCCGGGCGGAACGGTATCTGGAGGTTTGGTGACGCCGGAGAGATACACAGCGAACGGCGCCGCGCCCACCACGGCCGGCGACGAGACGGCGCGGAGACCGGCGGGCGAAAACACGACGGACCTCCCGCACGACGTCCCCATCGAGTGGATGCACGACACGTTGCGGCGCATCTCCACCAATGTGGAAAGCGTGCTGGTCGGAAAGCCCGAGGTGGTCCGGCTCGCCATGGTGACGCTGCTGGCGCGTGGCCATCTGCTCGTGGAGGACGTGCCCGGGGTCGGCAAAACCTCGTTGGCCAAGGCACTCGCACGCTCCGTGGACTGCACCGCCAGCAGGATCCAGTTCACCCCGGACCTGCTGCCGAGCGACGTCACCGGGGTGTCGATCTACAACCGGGGCACCGAGAAGTTCGAGTTCCGGGAAGGACCGGTGTTCGCGAACATCGTGGTCGGCGACGAGATCAACCGGGCCTCGCCGAAAACCCAGTCGGCGCTGCTGGAATGCATGGAGGAGAACCAGGTAACCGTGGACGGACACAGTTACGAGCTGTCGATCCCGTTCATGGTCATAGCCACCCAGAACCCGGTCGAGTTGGAGGGCACCTACACCCTTCCCGAAGCGCAGCGCGATCGGTTCACCTGCAAGATTTCCATCGGCTACCCGGACCCCACAGCGGAGTTGGCGATGGTCGACGAACGCGCCGCCTCCGACCCGCTGGACAAGCTGGAGCCCGTCACCGACGCCGCCGAAGTGGCCGAGCTGCTGGCGGCGGTGGGCGGGATCCACGTCGCGGTCGAGGTGCGCCGTTACGCGATCGACCTGGTGACGGCCACTCGTGATCTGGCCGAACTGCGGCTGGGAGCGTCCCCGCGAGCCACCCTGCAGCTGATCCACGCCGCGCGGGCCCAGGCCGCCCTCGAAGGACGGGAGTTCGTCGTTCCCGACGACATCCAGGCCGTGGCGGTGCCGGTACTCGCGCACCGACTGGTACTCAGCGGCGAGGCCCGCGCGGCGCGGCAGAGCGGAGCCGATCTGATCGGCCAGCTGCTGGATCGAGTACCGGTACCGCGCGGTACCGAGCAACTCCGGCGACGGTGATCCCGTGTTGTCCGGCTTGACCATCCGTGGTCGGTGCCTGCTGGCGGCGGCCGTCGCATCGACGATCTGCTCATTGGTGCTCGACGAGCGCGACCTGCTCCGAGTGGCAGTGTTCCTCGCCGCCCTGCCGTTGTTCGCCACTGCCTTCGCGGCACGCGGCGGAACGGGACTCACGGCACGGCGTGAGCTGGAACCGTGGCGAACCGAGGTCGACACCCCCACCACCGTGCGGCTGCGGTTGAGCTCCCGCTCCGGCATGCCGGTCGGTGCTACGGAGCTGACCGACAGCGTTCCGAACTCCCTGGGCGGCGATGCCTACCGAGTACTCGACCGCTCTCCGGGGCGGAGCGGAACGAGCGTGGAGTACGCGATCCACGCCGAGCTCCGAGGAGTTCACCGGATCGGGCCGTTGCGTTGTCGCTCGGGAGATCCGTTCGGGTTCTCGGCCTTCGACAGGGAACTTCTGACCACGAGCCGATTGATCGTCGTACCGCGCGTATTCGAGCTGACCGGGCTGCCCGCCGGATTCGGCGCCGGAAAGGGCGACTCCGGTTCGGGCGGCACCCACGCCGGTGGAGGGGCCGATGACAGCACCGTGCGGGAGTACCGGCAGGGCGACGACATCCGCAGGGTGCACTGGAAGACGACGGCACGACGCGACGAGCTGATGGTCCGTACCGAGGAACGCCCGGAGCGAGGGGGGACGACCGTGCTGCTCGACCAGCGGGCCGTCGCGCATCGCGGGGTGAGCAAACACTCCAGTTTGGAATGGGCGGTTTCCGCGACGGCGAGCATATGCTCCCACCTGTACGACAACAACCGGCGGCTACGCCTGGTGGGTGCGGGAGGTGAGCCGATACCGGGCGACGATCCTCGGAGCGGCCGGCTCGACGTCGAAACGGACGAGGCTCTCCCGCTGGAGGCGCTGGCGGCGCTGCAACCCTCCGGTAGGCGTGACCTCACCGGGGGTGAGGACCCCGCCCGTGGGCAGGACCTGGTGGCGATACTGGGACGCACGACTCTGGCGGGCGCCGACGAGCTGGCCTCACTTCGTCCCACGGGTGCGCGCAGTCTGGCGCTGCTGCTGAATGTGGCGGGCTGGAACACCGACGGGCAGGAGGGTGGCCAGTCGGCTGTGGCACGACGACTGCGCGGCGCGGGATGGACAGTCACCACGGTCGACGGACCGACCACTCCGATACCACGCGTATGGGAGAGCCTTTGCGAACAGACCGTTTCCCCGGACATCGCACGGATGGACCGATGAACCGGACCGAGACCGCCCGTCGCACCACCACCGGTGTAGTCGCCCTACTGGTCGTACTGCTGACCTCGACCTCCTTTTCGGTGGTACTCGCCGACTGGCGATGGTTCCCGCCTGCCGTGATGACGGCCACGGCCGTGGCCGGAACCGGAATCGCGCTACGTATGAGGCGTGATTCGTGGTGGGGTGTGCCGGTGCAGTTCGCCACTCTGGTCGTGATGCTCACGGCACTGTTCGGCGATGACGGTGTTCTCGGGCTGATTCCCACCCTTACGACCTTCGAGGAATTCTCGAACCTGCTCGGTGAAGCGGTCGAAGTGATCCGTACCGGGATACCACCCGTTCCGGCGGAGAGCGCCATAGTGACTCTGGTCTGTTCGGGGATCGGAGTGGTCACGATCCTGGTTGATCGGATCGCCGTCACCTGCCGCGCGCCGGCCGTGGCCGGGCTGGTGCTGCTGTGCATGTTCGCGATCCCCGCGTCACTGGCCGACCGAATGTTGCCTTGGTGGGTTTTCGCGGGCAGTGCGCTGGGTTTCGCCGTCCTGCTCCCGCTCGGGGTGGGGCTCCCGCGGTCGGGAAAGGAAGGCGGGGTTTCCGCTCGGCGGCTCTCCGAAGCCGTCACCGTCACAGCCATGGCCTGTGTGGTCGGTTTGCTGGCGGGCGCGGTCTTCACGGGGGTGGGTACGCGGGGCAGGATCCCGGGGGCCGACCGGAACCCGACGGCGCCGGACACCGGGGAGATCGGACTGCGCCCGTTCACCTCGTTGCGCGGTCAACTGACACGCGACGAGGAAGTGGAACTGTTCCGGGTGGAAGGGTTACCGAGGGATACCTACCTGCGTGCGATGACGCTGAGTCGCTTCGACCCGGAGCGGGGCTGGCGACTCGGCAGGCTCCCCGAAGGCATTCCGGTACAGGGCCGTCTGCCCATGCCTCCCGGAGCCGAACGGTCGACGGCAGCCCCGAAGCCGATCGAGATCGAGCCGGTGGGCTACCGCGATGCCTGGTTACCGGTGTTCGGAGTACCTCGCCAGGTCTCCGGTATAGGCGAGGACTGGCGTTACGACCCCGATTCCGGAATGGTTTTCACTCGGGAAACCGACGACACCGAAAGCTACACCGAACTGGCCGTCCTCCCCGACCCGAGCAAGGCGGAGCTACGGGCCTCGTCGGGGAACTCCTCGGTCGATCGGGCCTATATCGCCACCAGTGGCGCCGGGAAGCGGGTACGCGAGCTGGCACGACGCATAACGGCGAACGCCGACAACCGGTTCGACCGAGCCCTCGCGTTGAACAACTATTTCACCGATCCGACGAACGGTTTCAGCTACGAACTGGGGACCGCGCCCCCCTCCTCGCACAGGGCGCTGGAGGACTTCCTATTCCGGGGTAAACGGGGTTATTGCGAGCAGTTCGCCTCCGCCATGGCGGTACTGCTGCGGGAGATCGGCATTCCTTCCCGTGTCGCGGTCGGGTTCACCTCGGGACGGCCCCGGGGTGACGAACGCGTGATCACCACTGAGGACGCCCACGCGTGGGTGGAAGCGCACTTTCCCGGCCACGGCTGGGTGACCTTCGATCCGACCCCGCTGGCGGACGGCCGCGGCTCCACACCTTCGTATCTCGATTCCACCGCGGCCCAGCAGCAGGACGAAGGGGAGACCACCCCCACGAGTGAGCGGACGACGAACCCGACCCAGCGGAACGACGGAACAGCACGTCAGGAGGATCCGCGAGCCGATTCGGGGGATCCGGCGGGACCTGGCATACCGATCGGCATACTACTGCTCTGCGGCACGACACTGGTGGTACTGCTGGCGAGCCTCGGCGCGCCCGCCACACTGCGGACGCTGCGGAGCGGAAGGCGATCGAGCCTGATAACCGCGGGAGGCTTCGGAGCGGCCGAGAACGCGTGGCGGGAGTTGCTCGACGAAGCCACGGATCGGGGCGAACTCCCCCCACCGGGTGAAACCCCGCGCCGTACCGCCGACCGGATCAGCGGAAAGTACGAGATGTCCCCCGAACAGCGGGGAGCCTGGCACGAACTGGCGAGCGCGGTGGAACGGGAAAGGTACGGTCCCCCAGGGCGCCGCCAGACCGCGTCATCGCTCGAGATCCTACGGCGGGCGAAGGCGGGACTGCGGGCGGCCAGACCCCTCGGGTTCCGAGAGCGACTGCTGCCGAGGTCGGTGCTGCGCCTGCCCACGCGTGGAAATCCCACCGCACGGCACTGAAAGCCGTTCGAACGAGACCGAACGCGGAAACGCCCGGATCACGCCGTGATCCGGGCGTACCCAGCTTTGCTCGGGTGCGGCGAACGCCGTCCCGAGTCTCACGTGAGCACTATCTCTCGAAGCGCTTCCGGAAACGGTCCTCCATCCGCTGTGTCAGGGAGTTCCGTTCCCCCGCCCTGCGTTTCGCACCTGAAGAACCTTCACCGCTGTCATCCGACTGCGCCTCCGAGTCCTCCGTACTACCGCGCATGGCGAACAGAATGATCACTGCTCCGCCGAACATCACGAGGAAGCCGACCACGCTCACAATGGGTATCCCGGCTGCCGTGACCGGAATAACCACGCCGAGCACCAGTAGGATCAACCCCAGCACGAACACGGCGGCGCCCTGTAGGCGACGCCGCCTGGAGGGTCGATGCAACCGCCCTCCACGCACGTTGGAGGCGAACTTGGGATCCTCGGCGTAGAGCGCGCGCTCGATCTGGTCGAGCATTCGCTGCTCGTGCTCGGAGAGTGGCATGGCTCCTCCTCCGGCACACTAGTTCGTGTCACCGAAGCCTCACTCATTTCGTTTCACGAAGCTCCGGTGAACGCTTTTTGGGGGCGTCACAACCGAGGATACGGCCCCAGCGACGAGACGACTACCCGGTCCCGCCCCCGAGGCCATAATAATCCCCCAACATCATCCTGTAGAGGTATTCCTCACTGCGCCGCGTGACCATCCGGGACGCGGGCCAGCGCGTGCAGCCTGGTGGCTATGTCCCGCAACGGCGGTTGCGCCGCGGCTGCCATCTCCAGTTCCCGCAGCGCATCGCCGTTCGAATGAGAACCCTCCAGCAACGAACCGGGGACGAGGTCGGAAATCACGCTCTGGCCCTGCATCAGCTCGACCTCAAGACCGACGGAATCGAGCACGTTCCGTAGCGAATCGGTGTCGAAGCGGCGCCGCACCGTCTCGCTCACCGGATGGTCGAGACGACCGTTCGGGTCGTTGAACAACCGCAGCGCTTCGGCAACCCGCCCGGTCAGAGCTCGCGCGAGCACGGCCGCGTACCTGTTGGCCGCCAACACGGATACGGCAGCACCGGGGGAAACGGTGGCGGCGAGCGCACGCAATGACTCGTCGACGTCGTCCACGTACTCCAACAGACCGTGCCCCAGGACCAGATCGGCTCCTCCTTCGGGGACGGCTCCGAGCAGTGCGTCGGTGTCCCCCTGGATCGCGGCCACACGCTCACTCACGCCCGCCTCGCCCGCTCTGCGGCGCAACGTGGCGAGCGCGTCGGGGCTGGGGTCCACCACGGTGACCGAACATCCCGACACCGCCAGTGGCACCGCCCAGACACCGCTGCCGCCCCCGATATCCAGCACCTCGGGCACCCCGCCACGACGGCGACGTGCGTCGATCAACTCGGTTTCCAGCACCCGGTACACGGCGTCGGACTTCATAGGGGAAGCGTAATCTCGCCGTTCGGCACTACTGCAGCGGACCGGGCCACGACGGATCAGTTCACCCGGACGACTCGCGCGATACGTAGGCTACGGGCGTGCACACGGTGGCGGTACTGAGCCTCAAAGGCGGCGTGGGTAAGACGACAGTGGTGCTGGGGCTGGCTTCGGCGGCCATGCGCAAAGGCGCACGCACCCTCGTGGTGGACCTCGATCCACAGTGCAACGCGACGGCTTCGCTGGAGCCGGGGCAGACCGAGCGCGGGTTGAGCGACGTGCTGGCCGACCCGAGCCCAGAAACGGTGGCCCGCGCGGTGGCACCGAGCGCTTGGGGCGAGGAGGTCGACGTACTCGTCGGTTCCGAGGACGCCGAGATCCACAACGGTTGGGACGGCAACGAACAACACCTCACTCGGCTGACCGAGGCACTCTCGGAGCTGACCGAAGCGGCGGCCGACGGAGAGTTGCCGTACCGACTGATCCTGTTGGACTGTCCACCCTCGCTGGGACGATTGACACGTTCGGCGCTGATAGCCGCGGACCGGGCACTGCTGGTCACCGAACCGACCATATTCGCCGTCTCCGGCGTACAGCGGGCATTCGAAGCGGTTCAGGCGGAACGAACGGCCAACAATCCCGACCTGCAGCCACTCGGAGTCGTGGTGAATCGGGTTCGTGCTCGCTCACACGAGCACCAGTTCAGAATCGACGAGTTACGCGACATATTCGGGCCACTGGTGATGCCGGTAGCACTACCGGACAGGCTGGCGGTACAGCAGGCGCAGGGAGCCTGCGTGCCCGTGCATCAGTGGGGCACACCCGGGGCCCGAGAGGTGGCCCTGGCGTTCAACCTACTGCTGGCGCGCACCCTGCGTGCGGGTAGACCGCAACGCGCTCCGGAACCGGACGAGGGGGACGACGAGGAGCTCGACGCCGCGGAGGACTGAAGGGAGGACTCAGTCGCGTGGGCGGCCCCGTATCGCGTCGACCAGGGCACGCAGCAGGGGGTGGATCAGCACGAGCAGGAGCGCACCCCAGACCACGCCACTCAGCCGGAAACCGCCGAGCGAGAGCGTGGGATCGCTCGCACCGATGAGCAGGGTGGCAATCACGACCGCCAGGTTGGCCGGATCGGTGAACCTGATGCGAGCCCGCAGCCAGATCCGTCCACCTATCAGTGTGACCATCCCCAGCAACACCATCGTCGCCGCTCCGACGACACCGATAGGAACAGTGTCCAACAGCGCCACGACCTTCGGTGAGAAGGCCAGCATCACAGCGGCCACAGCGGCGGTCACGCAGGCAGCCGTGGAAAACACCCTGCTGGCGACCATCACTCCGGTGTTCTCGGCGTAGCCGATCAACCCACTCCCGCCCACGGCCCCGGAAAGCGTGGTGGCCAAACCACCACCGATCAACGCATCGCCCACGTTGCCGTCGAGGTCTCGGTCAGTGGAGGCCGCCACCGCCTTGACCACTCCCACCTGCTGCGCGGCGAGGACGACCACCAGCGGCAACACCACCGGGATCACCGAGATGTGCAACCGCGGGGTGATCAGCTCGGGAAGTCCGAACCAGGGGGCACTGCGCAGCGAATCGAGTCGAACCTGCTGGATCCCTCCGACGGCAAACGCGTAGAGCCATCCAGCAGCGATCCCGAACAGCACACAGCCACGGTTCAGCAGTCCACGGCCGAAGACCGCCAACAGGACGATGACCAACGCGGTCACCACGGCAGCCACCGGAACCGGTTGGAAGGACGGAACGCTTCGCGCGGCTTCCCGGAACAGCGTGACCGAATGGGCGGCCATGCCGAGTCCGACGAGCACGACCACTCCTCCGGTGACCACGGAGGGCATGACCGTCTCGAGCAGGCGCACCCCCAACGCTTTGACGGAGATTCCGACAGCGGTCACGAGCAGCCCCACGACCAGGATGGCCCCCACCATGCCGCTCGGTCCCGCCCCGGAACGCTCGGCAGCTATCCCCAGGGGCACCACGAAGGTCACAGAGGCTCCCAGGTAGGCGGGTACGCGGTTGCGCGTCAGCAGCAGGAACAGCAGGGTTCCCACCCCGGAGGCCAGTAACGTCGTCGCCACCGGCAGTCCGGTCAGCCGGGGCACCAGCACCGTCGCGCCGAACATGGCGAACAAGTGCTGCAGCCCGAGCCCCATGGTCCGTGGCCAGCTGAGCCGCTCCTCGGTTGCCACGTCCTCACCGACAGGCGGTTGGCGGCCGTTGCCGCGCACGGCCCACAAAGCCACATCTTCCTCCAGTTCGGGAATCGTGGGAAACGTATCCCGAGCCGTGTTGTTCCAACGCGGTGTTCTCCCGGCCAACGGTCCCGGGGACGGATCGCGACAGCACGGTGCGGCATACGAGATCCCCTCAAGCGACAGCCGTGAAGATTACTATTTCACAACAGTTCGGGAAACCGATTCGGGAAAACTGGCCCGACCGGCTCGGGGAGCGTTCTCACCACGTGCCGCCGCCCGGCGGCCGGAGCGGGCGGCCTGCTCCAGCAGCGGGATGGGACAGCTGTTACGCCCGGTTCGGACCACCGGAATCTCAATGCGAGGAGTCGCCCCGGGGACCCCCGCCGGGAGGTTGTTCCGGCGGGCCCAACTCACCGGTGTCCGGGGACTCGTAACCGGAGAGTTCACGCAGGGCCGAGGCCAGCCCCGCGAGTCGATCCGTGGCATCGCGCAACTGAGGCCCGTGCTGCTCACCTCTACCTGCGGCCACGGCGCGTCCCGCCGCGCCCACAAGGGCTCCGTACCGTTCGACACCGTCGTCGAGTTCGGCGCGCATCCGACGAACGTCCGCGCGAAGCTGGGTGCGTTCAGCTTCCGGAGCGTGTTCGACCGTGGCCTCCACAGCCACGAGACGCTCGGCCACCGAACGCAACGTCGCTGCCACTTCGGCGGCGGTACCACGCGCCTCGGCCACCGGCTCATCGAGTTGACCGACGTGCTCGGAGAGCCGACTCAACGAGAGATGCAGGCCCTGCTCCGCATCGCGTAGTCGCCGCATGGGCTCGTGGGCAGCGGACTCGCGCGCAGGCAGACTGACCGGTTCCGGTGGCGGCTCCGGCAGCGGCGTCCGGGTGAGCCTGCGGTAGCGACGTATCGCCCCGACTGTCCCCACACCCGCGGCCAGCGCCATGCCACCGAGTCCGAGCGAGGTCAGATCGAGCAGCACGTCCCCGGCGGAGTCGGCCGGAAGCCCGATGGTTTCCGGTGCGTAGGCCAGGTATGCCCCACTTCCGAAGACGCCCGTCGTCACTCCGCTGCCCACAGCGGTTCGCCTCGCCCTGCTCCGCCTCCGGATCAAACGGGCCCGCGGATCGCGCCAAGCCGCGATCCTGCGGCGAACACCGGTGAGCACCGGCCCACGCAACTGTTGGAGCGCGTAGTCGCTCCACTCACCGATTCCGTCACCCCTCCCGCGCACGGTGGGTCACGCTTGGCCGGACTGTGGGTTCTGCTGCTGCGACTGCGGCTGCTGCTGCGGAGCGGGGGTCGACTCGCTCCGAGTCGTCCCACCGGTGACCTGCTGTTGCTCACCGGTCCCCATGGCCGCCCTGATCTGGGCGAGTCGATTGACGCCCGCCGCGTCCGTGGCCGCCTGCTGGACCTCCATCATCCGCCCCTGCACACTGTTCTGCGCCAGGTCGGCCTCGCCGAGCGCGGTGGTGTAGCGCTGCTCGATCTTGTCCCGCACCTCGTCGAGCGAGGGCGTGTTGCCGGGCGCGGCCATGTCGTTCATCTGCCGCAACGAGCCCGCGACCTGCTCCTGCATCTTGGCCTGCTCGAGCTGACTGAGCAGCTTGGTCCGCTCGGCGATCTTCTGCTGTAGTACCTGGGCGTTGCGCTCCACGGCCTGCTTGGCCTGGTCGGCGGCCTGCAGCGACTGATCGTGCAGGCTCTTGAGGTCCTCCACCCCTTGTTCGGCCGTGACGAGCTGGCCTGCCAGTTGCTGGGCGGTTTCCTCGTACTGCTGCGCCTTGGTCTCGTCACCCTCGGCACGAGCCTGATCGGCCATGGTCACGGCCTGGCGCGCCGATCCCTGCAGCTTCTCGACCTCGTTCAGCTGCCGGTTGAGCTTCATCTCCAGCTGTCGCTGGTTGCCGATGACCGAGGCGGCCTGCTGCGACAGCGCCTGGTGCTGCCGCTGAGCTTCCTCGATGGCCTGCTGGATCTGCACCTTGGGATCGGCGTGCTCATCGACCTTGGACGAGAACGACGCCATGAGGTACTTCCAGAACTTCACGAAAGGGTTGGCCATCTCCTCCGCCTGCTTTCTGTCCTACCGGTTGCGCCCTGATCGGGCATTCACGCCGATGGGACGCCGCTGCCGGTTGCTCCGCGGAGTCGCTTCACCGAATCGTGGGACCCCACGCACAACAGACCGGAAACGCTTACCGACCTCAGCGTCTACCCCCCATAGTGTCAGCTCGGTCGGACGGCTTCCACCAAGACCCGTGGATCTCCGGCAAAAATCCGAAGATCCACGGGTGGTTCGGTCGGTCACGGACTCTCAAGCGGCCACTACCACCCCGTTGGAAGTGCGTCCCGGCGGACTGATGCGCTGGCTGAGCACCGGCTGCAGCCGCCAGTCCTGCGACTCGGAGTCCTCGTCCACGTCGAACGAATCCGAAACGCTTTCGGCACCGGCCGGTACGGGCTCGGCTTCCCCGTCGGCCATCTCCGTCTCGGCGAGTTCGGAATCGATCAGGCTGGAGACCAACCGGTCCCCCTCGATCTCGGCAGGCGTGGCCTGCTCCACGACCGAAGGCGCCACCACGGTCTCCGAGGAGTCCAAGTCGCCCGCCACGGTCACGAGCAACTCGGGCAGTGGGAGATCGAGTGCGTCGCAGATAGAGCCGAGCAGCTCACTCGACGCTTCCTTGCGACCGCGTTCCACCTCGGACAAATAACCAAGACTCACCCGGGCTGCGCGCGAAACCTCCCGCAGGGTGCGGGACTGAGCAGCCCGCGCGCGGCGCAGTCGCTCTCCGACCGCCTCCCGCAACAACACGGTCATCGCGCGCCTCCATTCCGTCGCCTACATCCTGCGCGACGCGTCAACGCCCCACACTACTCAACGCGACGCCAACGCACGGCTCGCTTACCACGAGTCCGCCGAGGGCGAACGCGTCTCATCCACAAGACGGAGCCAACGACCCCAATGTCTCATGAAGCGAGACAGCGCGCGTGACTGCCGGCGGTAACGTCGAGTTCTCTTCCGGTTCAACGCAACAGCGCCTCCAAGTGTTCCAGGGCCCGCAAGGCGGCACCGCACCGGATCGAACCACGCTCCCCGCTCAACCGCTCCGTCCGGATCACGGACCCCTGTGGCCCGGC
The DNA here is from genome assembly GCF_051225635.1 of Actinopolyspora sabaoui. Lineage (NCBI taxonomy): Bacteria > Bacillati > Actinomycetota > Actinomycetes > Actinopolysporales > Actinopolysporaceae > Actinopolyspora > Actinopolyspora sabaoui. The sequence continues at coordinate 327,473 of NZ_JBMIHH010000003.1, forward strand.
GAAACCCAGGTGAACGGTTCCCGGCGGCACCCCGTCCTGCCAGTCGGGCCCCGCCACGCCGGTGAGACCGACACCCCAGTCCGCCACACAGTGTCGCCGGGCTCCCCGGGCGAGCTGCTCGGCCACCTCGGGCTGCACCGCCCCGCCCTCGGCCAACAGCTCGGAGCTGACACCGGCGAGCGAACTCTTCAGATCGGTGGCATACACCACAAGACCGCCGCGCACCACCGAACTGGCACCGCTGACATCGGTCAGTAGCATGCTCAGCATCCCGGCCGTCAGGGACTCGGCGGTGGCGATAGTGAGCCCACGAAGCCGCAGCGATTCCAGAATGCCGCCCACCAGCTCCTCGTGTTCCACCCGCCCCTCCGGGCGGAAAGTCATGCGCGCACTCCACGTGAACGCGGACTCAACGAGCGCAGCCGGAACGCGCGCACCGCGTAGTCGGCACCCGTGATCACCGTGGCCAGCACTGCCGCCCCCATGACCACCCACTTCAGCGGATCGGCGGCTTCACCGAGCGGCAGCAGGTAGAGGCCGATCGCCAGGGCCTGCAACATCGTCTTGAGCTTGCCGCCCGGGCTGGCGGGGATGACGCCGTGCCGGATGACCCAGAACCGCAGCAGGGTGACCGAAGCCTCTCGGAAAATGATGACTCCTGTCACCCACCATCCGAGATCACCGAGCGCACTGAGTCCGACCAGCGCGGCTCCGGTCAGCGCCTTGTCCGCGAGCGGATCGGCGATCTTGCCGAAGTCGGTGATGAGACCGCGACGGCGAGCCAGGTCGCCATCGATTCGATCGGTGATCGAGGCGATGGCGAACACCGCGGTGGCCACCCAGCGCCACAGCGGGTCGTGCCCACCCGCCCAGAACAGCACGATCAGGAAGACGGGAACGAGCAGCAACCGGGAGGTGGTCAGCGCGTTGGCGATGTTGACCACCGGGACCGTTCGCTCGGTATCGGCGTCGCCCTGGCCGGACACAGGCCGGTCCGACGCCGCACTGTCCGCTGTCATGGCAACTCCTCGAACCGATCCTGTCCGCTACGGACCTCGTGCGCAGTGCCACCCCCAGGATCTGCGACAACGGTCGCACCGTCCACCGCAGGGGCGATCGACCGAACGAACTCGCACCGACGGCGGGTGCGGCGCGACGGCCGTGACTTCAGGGCGGCGGACGAACCGGCCACCACTGGTGGGTCAAGCATAGCGTTCGGCCACGAGCCGACGAGCGGGGAAACCCGCCGCCCCGAGGAGCACGGCGACCGGCCGAGATTCCGAGGGGCTCAACCCCGGCTGTCCACCGGAGCGGAAAATCGCAGTAGAATACCTTTATGCATGATTATGCGAAAGAGAGGATAACGATTCGTCGTGCTCGCATCGGCGACGTCCGGGAAATCAAACGACTCGTGGACACATATGCTGGCCGAGTACTACTCGAAAAGGATCTGGTCACCCTCTACGAGAGCGTGCAGGAGTTCTGGGTGGCCGAAAGCGCGGATCGGGACCCGAAGGACATCGTCGCCTGCGGCGCGCTACACGTACTCTGGGAGGATCTGGGGGAGGTGCGCACCGTGGCGGTGGATCCGCGTGTTCGCGGCCAGGGGGTGGGGCACCGGCTGGTGAACGGTCTGGTCGAACTCGCGGCGGAGCTGGGGCTGCCGAAGCTGTTCGTACTCACCTTCGAGACCGAGTTCTTCGCCAAACACGGATTCGAACCGATCACCGGGACACCGGTCAGTCCCGCCGTGTACGCGGAGATGCGTCGTTCCGCGGACCAGGGCGTCGCCGAGTTCCTGGATCTGCCCTACGTCAAGCCGAACACACTGGGCAATACGCGCATGTTGCTGCGACTGGAGGAGTGGAACCAACCGCGACACACGGAAGGGGCCGACCGGATCATTCGATAACGCCCGATCGCACGAAGCGCTCGCCCGCCCGAAACGATAGGACTGATTCGACTACAGATCATCCGTCGCTAGGGGACGATCCGTGTTCGAACGGAATACTCGAAGCGGGCCGCGAGTACTGGTGATGCTGCTGGCAGCCTGTTTCGCGACACTGCTGACCGGCACCAGCGCGTACGCGGCGATCGGCGACTCGCAACTTCGCCGGACCACCGACCACTATCTCTTCGAAGTCACCCTGGGCGAGTTCGGACAAATTCGCGCCGAACGCCCCTACCCCGACCAACTCGACTGGTCCTCGGACTCCTGCTCGTACTCACCGGACGCTCCGCTCGGCTACGACTTCACCCCGAGCTGCCACCGACACGACTTCGGATACCGCAACTACAAGCTCCAGAACCGGTTCAGCGAACAGAACAGGGCGATCATCGACGACAACTTCCGCGCGGACATGTACTCCAGCTGCGCGGGTGACGCACTGTGCGAACGCGCGGCCGATGTGTACTACCACGCCGTACGGCAGTTCGGCGCCAGTAGCGCAGGCACCGCTGAGGCATTGCGGAAGGCACAGCTCGCCACGGAGTAATCCGTTCGGGGCGGAGCTCGGAAGCCGGCCGTGTGGCGTCGGCGGAACTCCCAGCCGAAAGATCCCGGCCGAAAGACCCCGGCCGAACGGGCCGATCGGTGAAAACACACCGTCCGAGCCGTTCGACCGGGTCGTCCAGACACGGGCCCTGCGGCCTCACAGGAACCGCAGGGCCCGCAGGATCAGCAAGGCCCGCGGGGCGGAGTCCGGGGTGGACGATTCGACGAAGCGCCGCCGGTAACGGGATTCCCACAGCACTTCGGAGCCCCGCGAACGAATCATTCCGTTTCCTGCGGGGGCGGACCACCCCGGATGGAATTCAGCGCACTGTCCAGATCCTCCGGTTTGACCAGCACCTCACGCGCCTTGGAGCCCTCCGAGGGCGCGACGACGCTTCTGGATTCCAGCAGATCCATCAGCCTGCCCGCCTTGGCGAAACCGACCCGCAGTTTCCGTTGCAGCATCGAGGTCGAGCCGAACTGGCTGGTGACCACCAGCTCCGCTGCCTGTAGCAGCACGTCCAGATCGTCGCCGATATCGGAGTCCACCTCCTTCTGCTGCCCTGCCTTGGCAACCGTGACTCCGTCCGCGTAATCGGGTTCCGCCTGTTCCTTGGTGTAACCCACGACACGGTGTATCTCCTCGTCACTGACGAAGGACCCCTGCACTCGGCCGGGGCGTGCGCCTCCCATGGGCAGATAGAGACCGTCACCCATACCGATCAGCTTCTCCGCTCCCGGTTGATCGAGGATCACTCGCGAATCGGTCAGCGAGGAGGTGGCGAAGGCCAACCGGGACGGGACATTGGTCTTGATCAGACCGGTGACCACGTCCACCGAGGGACGCTGGGTGGCCAGCACCAGGTGGATGCCCGCCGCACGTGCCTTCTGCGTGATCCGCACCACCGCGTCCTCGACGTCGCGGGGCGCGGTCATCATCAGGTCGGCCAGCTCGTCCACGATCGCCAGGATGTACGGGTAGGGACGGTACTCACGCTCGCTTCCCGGAGGAGTGGTGATCTCACCGGAGCGCACCTTGGCATTGAAGTCGTCGATGTGGCGGACCCTGTTGGCCTGCATGTCCTGATACCGCTGTTCCATCTCCTCCACGAGCCAGCCGAGAGCGGACGCCGCCTTCTTGGGCTCGGTGATGATGGGGGTGATCAGGTGCGGAATCCCCTCGTAGGGAGTCAGTTCCACCATCTTCGGGTCGATCAGGATCATCCGGACCTCGTCCGGGGTGGACCTCGCCAACAACGAGACCAGCATCGAGTTGACGAAGCTCGACTTGCCGGAGCCGGTCGAACCGGCACAGAGCAGATGGGGCATCTTGGACAGATTCGCGGTGACCATCTGGCCCTCGATGTCCTTGCCCAGCCCTATCACCAGTGGATGCGTGTCGTTGGCCGCAGTGGGTGAGCGCAACACGTCACCGAGTCGCACCATCTCGCGGTCGCTGTTGGGGACCTCGATCCCAACCGCGGACTTGCCGGGTATGGGGGCCAACAGCCTTACGTTGTCGTTGGCCACGGCGTAGGCGATGTTCCTGGTCAACGCCGTGATCTTCTCGACCTTGACCCCGGGCCCCAACTCGACCTCGTAGCGGGTGACCGTGGGACCGCGGACGAATCCGGTCACCTCCGCGTCGATCTTGAACTGACGCAGCACCCCGTTGATCGCCTCGATCATCGCGTCGTTGGCGCTACTGTGCCGCTTCGCGGGATCACCTTCCTGCAGGACGTCGAGTGGTGGAAGGTGGTAGTCACCCTCCACGGTCCGGCTGAGGGTGAGTTGCTGCGGCTCCTCCGGAGCGGCCCCGGTTGCCTGGACCGGCGCGGCCCCGCTGCTCTGGACCGCCTTCGAGGACGTGTCGGTGCGTGATTCGGCCCGCGGCTGCTCCGACGTCGCGGCGGGTTGGGCCGTACCGGCCCGCTCGACAGTTTTCCCGGAGTCCTCCCCGGAGGACGATCCGGTCATGGCGGCCTGCCTGCGCCTGGCCGGTCGACGGAGCTCGGTACTGCCCGGTTCGGACGGACTCAGCTCCTCGTCGGCCGGTTCGGACGCGTCGTGTTCGGGATAGGCGAGCTGACGAAGTCGTTCGGGAACGTCGCGTACCGCTGTTCCCGTCAACAACAACACCGCGAACAGCGAGACCAACACGAGAACCGGCACCGCGACGACGCCGGTCATCCCGTTGGCCAATGGTCCGCCCGCCGCGTATCCGAGCAGCCCGCCCGCCTCCGACCACTCCTCGGCTCCTCGGGGCGCACCGGTCACGATGTGCAGTACACCGAGTCCCGCGAACAGCAGCAGCGCCGTTCCGACCACCATTCGCGGACGCGCGTCGGGATTGGTCTCGGTACGCATGAGCAGTACCGCCACCGCGAACAGCACCGGAGGAAGCGCGAGTGCGGCCGCTCCCACCACCGAACGCAGCAGCCAGTCGAGCCAGTGCCCGACCGGACCGCCCGCCTGCCACCACACGCCTGCCGCGGTGACCACCGCCACGGCCAGCAAAATCAGAGCCACTCCGTCCCGCCGGTGCGCGGGTTCGAGCTCCCTGGTGCGCCCCAACGTACGCAGCAGGGTTCCGGTCGTCCGGGCAAGACTGCGGCCCAGTTCGGACCCCCCGGCTCCGCTCCGGGAGCTGCGGGAATTGGCCCCCTTGGAACCATTCCCCCGGTTGGCGGTGGAACGCCGCGAGCCGTTCTTCGCGGTGCGCTTGGTCGTGGCGGCTTTTCCGGCGGAGGACCGACCGGAACGCGTTTCCCCGCTCCCGGTGTTCTTGGAGCCGGCTCCGTTCGAAGTGGACTTCTTCGTGTTCGTCCCGGAGGAACCACTGCGCTCCCCGCCGCCACGCGCGTTCGACCGCCCTTTACCCGTCGTGCCGCTGGCCATACCGAACACGGTATCGGTGCTCCGTCTCTCGTTCGAGTTCCTCCCCGTCCTGCGGGGCGGAATTCCCATCGGGTTCGGGCCCAATGGTTCCCGCTCCGCGGCCGATCGCCGCGGGAAGAATTCTTGCGGACCGACGGCGGCTCCACAGATATCGTCGGGGCTTTCCCTCGCTGCCGCTCGACCGGCGGCCGGAATGTTCTTCACGCCGGTGAACCGCTTCCCGAACCCGAGTCGGTCTCCGAACCGAACTCCGCGGTCCCGCAGCAACCGGAAGCACGCTCGAATGCCCGATCCACCGCCTCGCGCACGGTGTTCCTTCCGCTCGGCAGAACCACTCCCCGCCACGGAAAAACGCTCGGCGCCGCACATGATGCGCGGCGCCGAGCGCTCCCCCTCCCCTGGTGTGACTTCGGCCCGTAGCGGCTTCCCGGTCGATCGCTTCCCGAGCGCGCCCACCCCGACAGCGCCCGTTGGGAAACATCGCCGGTATTACCGGTTCGACTCTGTGTGCCCGAGGGCTCCCACTTCACTCACGCACCCGAACATCGACTCGCCGGCTACGAGAATCCCGTCACACGTTTTCGCGGCGTGTGCCGGTCCTCTGACGACACGCCGGGACCGGCCGACCGCTCATCGCGCCGTGGGGTGGTCCACGATGGGCGCGTTGACGCACTTGGTGGTCTCCGGCGAGGCGATGTTGAGGTTGGCGCCGAGCACCGCGACGTCGTTGCCGCAAAGCTGGATCGGCAGGACACTGACGTTGTTGTCGTTGAGGATGTTGATGCCGTCGTTGTCTTTGCTGTCGGCCATGGCGGGCGAACCCACGGCCATGAGACCGGCGGCAGCTGCCGACACCGTCAGAAGGCGAAGCGACTTACGCACGATCGGACCCCAATCTGCGATCTACTGTTACTGCGGAGCGAACCGGAGCGACGGAAACACGAAAGTTTCCTCGCAAGCTTTCCGCCGACCGGCTGTTTTCCACATTGGCATCACAGCCGAGAACCAGCGCGCTCAGTCCCACCATCGAGGTAAGATGACCACACGAAAGTGCTGTTGCAAACAAAATGTGTCCACGGTAGCCGGAGACACACCCATGATTGTCCACTCGAAAGTGTCTCCCGAACAGTTCCGACCCACGGTCGTGGAACGGCACGAAACCCCCGCCCCGCGTATCGCCAGGGGGTGTGCTCCCGCTCGAGACACGTGGCTTCACAGCGGGAACCGTCGGGCGGTTCCGCCGAACGAGCAAACCGTCGGCCCGAGCGGAAAACGCGGTTCAGGAACTCACCGGAAGCACGTTGGGCACGATCATCGGACGACGCCGGTAGGTGTCGGCGACCCACTTGCCGACCGTACGCCGCACGGTCTGCGCGATTCGGTGCGTATCGGTGATGCCCTCGGCCTCGGTTCGCGAGAGTTCCATCTCCACCAGCGGAACCACCTCGTCGAGGGCCTTGGGGTCGTCCGAAAAGCCCCGACCGGAGATGGTGGGAGGCGATACCGCGCGTCCCGTACCGGCCTCCACCGCCACCGTGATGGATATGAAGCCACCTTCACCGAGCACCAGACGATCGGACAAGGTGGATTCGCCCACGTCACCGACCGAGAGTCCGTCCACATAGACGTGTCCGACCTCGACCCGCCCCGCGATGCTCGCGACACCGTCGATCAGGTCCACCACGACGCCGTCCTCGGCGATGACCACCCGGTCGGACTGGACCCCGGTGAGCGTGGCCAGCTCGGCATTGGCCCGCAGGTGCCGCCACTCCCCGTGCACCGGCATCACGTTGGCGGGCCGCACCGCGTTGTACAGGTAGAGCAGTTCGCCCGCGGAGGCGTGCCCGGAGACGTGCACCTTGGCACTCCCCTGGTGGACCACCTCGGCCCCCAGCCTGACCAGCCCGTTGACGACGCCGAAAACCGCGGTCTCGTTGCCCGGAATCATCGAGCTCGCCAGAATGACCGTGTCACCGTGCTGGATGCTGATCTGCTTGTGCTCGCCACGGGCCATCCGTGACAGCGCCGACAGCGGCTCCCCCTGCGACCCGGTGGAGACGAAGACCACGGAGTCGGACGACATCTGCAGCGCCTCCTCCAGATCGACCAGGGCTCCCTCCGGAACCCGCAGGATGCCGTGTTCCGCGGCGATCCCCATGTTGCGCACCATGGAACGCCCGACCAGGCAGACCTTGCGTCCGTAGGAGGCCGCCACGTCGAGCACCTGCTGCACCCGGTGTACGTGGCTGGCGAAGCAGGCCACGATCACGCGCTGCGTGGCACGTCCTATCACCGAGTCCAGCACGGGGCCGATCTCACGTTCCGGAGTGACGAACCCGGGCACCTCGGCGTTGGTGGAGTCGACCAGGAACAGGTCGACTCCCTCACTGCCCATCCGGGCGAATCCGGCGAGGTCGGTCAGCCGACCGTCCAGCGGCAGCTGGTCCAGCTTGATGTCACCGGTGTGCAGCACGGTACCGGCGGGGGTGCGGATCGCCACCGCCAGCGCGTCCGGAATCGAGTGGTTGACGGCGAAGAACTCGAGGTCGAACTGGCCGTGACTGCTGCGCTGGCCCTCTTCGACCTCTACGAGCCGTGGCGTCAACCGGTGTTCCTGGCACTTGGCGGACAGCAGCGCGAGCGTGAAGCCGGAGCCGACCACCGGCAGTTCCGGGCGTTGCCGCAGCAGGAAGGGTAGGGCGCCGATGTGATCCTCGTGCCCGTGCGTGAGCACGATCGCCTCGATCTCGTCGAGGCGGTTCTCGATCGGGCCGAAGTCGGGCAGGATCAGATCCACTCCGGGGGAATCGTCCTCCGGGAACAGCACACCGCAGTCGACCACCAGCAACCGACCGTCGTACTCGAACACGGTCATGTTCCTGCCGACCTCACCGATACCGCCGAGGGCGACCACCCGGAGCGCCCCCTCCTCCAGCGGAGGCGGAGCCGGAGTCGCCGACGTCGGTGTCAGGGGATGTTTCTCGGTCGACGTTGCGCGTGCTGTCAACGCGATGTCACCTCGGTTGCCGCATCGGGATTGACCAGGACCAGACCAGCGTCCCACAGATCGCTGGCGATGATGCGCACCTGTTCGTCCGTGGCCGACGGCAACGGGAGCCGGGGCTGGCCCGTCTCATAGCCACACAGGCGCAGCGCCGTCTTGGAGAAGATCACACCGCCGACGAAGTTCATCGACCGGTAAACCGGGAGCAAACCGTAATGGATCTCACGGGCGGTGGCGACATCACCGGACTCGTGCGCGTCCAACATCTGGCGCAGCCGGTCACCGACCACGTGACCAACCACGCTGACGAAACCGACCGCCCCGGTGGACAGCCAGGGCAGGTTCAGCGGATCCTCCCCGGAATAGTACACGAGGTCGGAATTGGCGATCACATCGCTGCCCGCGAGCAGATCGTGTTTGGAGTCCTTGACCGCCTTGATGCGGGGGTGCTCGGCGAGCCGCTTGAGCGTCTCGGTCTGGATCGGAACCACCGAGCGCGGGGGGATGTCGTAGAGCATCACGGGGAGTTCCGTGGCATCGGCCACCGTGGTGAAGTGCGAGTACAGCCCTTCCTGCGGCGGCTTCGAGTAGTAGGGGGTTACCACGAGCAGCCCGTGGGCCCCGGCCTTCTCGGCCCCCCGTGCCAGTTCCACGGAGTGCGCGGTGTCGTTCGTCCCCGCCCCCGCGACCACGGTGGCACGATCCCCGACTGCCTCGGAGACGGCACGCAGCAGCCGTTCCTTCTCCTCGTCGGTGGTGGTGGGGCTCTCACCGGTGGTGCCGTTGACGACCAGGCCGTCGTTACCCAGCCGGTCCACCAGATAACAGGCCAGCTGTTGCGCGAGAGCCGTGTCGAGATTCCCGTCCGTGTCGAACGGGGTAACCATGGCGGTGAGAACGCGCCCGAAAGGACGACCTTCGGTAGCTGTGGGACTGACGGTCATAACTGCTGACGCTACCCTCCGAGGAGATCACCGGACGTGCCCGTCTCGGAACTGTGTCCCGGGGACGTCCTGCCGACGGAAACATCACGACGATTCGAACCGAAGCGAGGCGTTGTTCCGCGCCCGGCGGGAACAACGCCCGGATTCTTTCACAACCCCGAACAGTGAGACACGTCACTTCATCGGAGACCGCCGGGCGCGGCGGACCCACCACCGGAACTCGCTCAGACGCTGCGGCGAAGATCCTCCACCGCCAGCACGTCGGCCTCGTTCCCCTCGAAGCTGACCTGTGCGGATTTCCTGCCGAAGGCGTGCAACAGGAGCTCCTCCGACGAACCGAGGATGCGTACCGTCCGCGGGCCGTTCTTCGCGGAGATCTCGTGGCCGTCCGGACGACGGAGCACCACGCCCACGGGGCTGCGACCGTAGAAGTACCGGGCGGTGCGGGACAGCGCCTTCCAGAGGGCTTCCGAACGCTCCGGATCCTCCGCTCGCGGCTGCCAACCCGGCTGTGCCCGCCGTACATCCTCGTGATGCACGTAGTACTCGGCGCTGTTCACACCCTCGTTGACCGCCCCGATGCCGAGCGGATTCCACTTCGGCGGCCCCTGACGTACCCGGTCGACCAGCTCCTCCCACTGAAGTTGAGCCAGTTCACCCCGAACACGTTCCCCACGGTCGGCCAGCGCCTTCAACAGCTTCCCGCCCGCCGCGTCCGGCCGATGTTCCCGCACAACCAGGTGAACGGCCAGATCACGCGTCGACCAACCGTGGCACAGCGTCGGCGCTTCCGGACCCAGCCGCTCGAACAGATCACACAATTGCTGACGTTCGTCGTTAGCCACACCCATGCCCGCACTCTAGCCGGGACATCCGGACGAAGTCCGTGCGAGGAGGCGATCCACGACCCACAGTGGATCGCCGAAGGTCACGAGGCGTCTCAACCCTCGGTCACGTACGGACTCGAAGCCACCTCGGTCCCGTCCCGCAGCTCGGTGATCTCGAAGTCACCGAAGACGTTGGGGGCCACTCCCCGCAGCTGCCTGAGGCATTCCACGGCCAATCCGCGGATCTCCACGTCGGCGTGCTCACTGGCGCGCATCGCGACGAAGTGCCGCCAGGCGCGGTAATTTCCGGTGACGACGATGCGCGTCTCGGTGGCGTTCGGCAGGACGGCGCGGGCGGCCTGCCTGGCCTGCTTGCGACGCAGCGTCGCCTTGGGTTCGTCGGCGAACTTCTCCTGCAGCGCCTGCTGCAGATCCGCGTAGGCCTCCAGCCCCGCCTTGGTCGCGGCCAGGAACTTCTCGTGCAGTTCGGGGTCCTCGGCGATGATGTCGGGTTCTACCATGCCCGCGTCCCGTTCCGGAACGTAACGCTGCGACAGCTGGGAATAGGAGAAATGCCGGTGGCGGATCAACTCGTGGGTCAGCGAGCGAGAGACACCGCTGATGTAGAAGGTCACGGTTCCGTGCTCGAGCACGGAGAGATGCCCGACCTCCATGATGTGGTCCAGGTACCCGGCGTTGGTCGCGGTGGCGGGATTCGGTTTGCTCCAGGACTGGTAGCAGGCACGACCCGCGAACTCCGCCAACGCCTGTCCCCCGTCGGCATCGGTCGACCACTCCACGTCTTCGGGCGGGAAGAACTCGGTCTTGCCGATCAGCCGTACCTTCGGCGGGACGATCTCGGTCACGGCGGGCGAACCCCTTTCCTGCGTACTACGGCCGGCGCGATACCACCGGCGATGACTCCCCCGGGAGGCCGACACCGCGATCGGCGTGGCCACTTCCCTCGTCGAACACCCTAACGACCCCGACTTCGCCGGTCCGACGCGCGGTACACGGTGGTGTTCGGGAGATTCGTGACCCATTGCCGAGCCCCGGAGCGCCCCGCGGAACCGGGGTGGCGACACCACGCACTTCTTGCCATGACACCAAAATGACGTCATGGTGATGTCATGGATCTGAGCTCACACATCAACCAGCTCCGTGAGGACCTGAGCGCGGCAGCCTCGGTGGGGGACGAGAGCACCCGGCACGCAGCGACACTGTTGTCCGGAGCTCTGGAACCCGCGATGCGGCTGACCCTGATGAACGCACTGTCGGACCTGGCCGCGGAGGTGACCACGCAACTGGACGGCCGCGTGGTCGACGTGCGCCTGGAGGGCAGGGACGTACGGGCGGTGGTAAGTGGAGTCGAGGAACAGCGGCGGGAACCTCTGGAGGAGGAACCACCGCAACCACCGCCGAGCGGCGACAGCGGCGACATCAGCAGAATCACGCTGCGTCTGCTGGACGAGATCAAGGGCCAGGCCGAGCAGGCCGCCTCCACGCAGGGAGTCTCGCTGAACACGTGGGTCGCCAGGGCGGTGCAGGGGGCGTTGCACGGAACCCGTCCCCCCGGCACCTGGACTGGCAGCGGGACCGAACAGTCCGGAGACTCCGGAGAATCCCGGCAGGACAGTCCCGCGTCCTCCCGACTCAGGGGGTGGGTCAACGGTTAGTCCGTCCAGCGCGTCCCCCCGTAGGGGTCTCACCAAAGGAGAACAACGTCTTGAGCGAGCATTCGGAACCACCACCCCGGGAACTGCTGCGCACCCACGAGTTCCGGGTCGCGGGACCGGTGGAACTGGACCTGAGCAACGGAGTCGGACCGGTCGAGATCGTGCTGGACGAGTCCGAGTCGGTGCACGTCGAAGTGAGGCACGAACCAGAGCACGGCTACCCGGACTGGCGTGGTGGACTCAGCGGACTGCTGAACTGGGTCAGCGAGCAGTTCAACGAAACCGGGATCAAACCGGGCAACGGGCGTGGCAACAGCGGTAACCGCGAGAGCGATCGAGAGCTGAACGCGGCCGCGGAGGCGGTGAATCAGACACGCGTCGACATGACCAACAGCAGGGTGGCAGTCCATCCACCTACCACGGTTCCGCTGCGTTCGGTCCCCCTCTCGCTCCAGGTGCACGCACCGAGCGGCTCGCGGATCAACGTCCGAACCGGCCCCGGGTCGATCCGGGTCACCGGTGGTGCGGGCCGCATGAGTCTGCAGAGCGGTTCCGGATCGGTGGTCACCGAGGAGGCGAACGGCACCGCCACGGTCCGGACGGGCTCCGGACTGGTCCGACTCGGAAACATGCGAGGAGGTGTACAGGCGCGCAGCGGCAGCGGACGGATCGAGATCGCCTCGATCGAGGCGGCCTCCTCGGTGGTGACCGGCAGCGGCAGCGTGTGGCTGGGCAGGGTCGGCGACGACCTGCTGGTGCGTTCCGGCAGCGGCAACATCACGGTGGCCGAGGGCACGGCGGGGCAGGTGGAACTGATCACCGGCTCCGGCGAGCTGCAGTTCGCCGTGGGACACGGGGTCACCGCGGAAGTGGATCTCACCTCCTCCACCGGCAGCATCTCCAGCGAGCTGGAAGTGGTCACGGAACCACCGGCAACATCGCCCCCGCTGAAGCTCTTCGGACGAACCGGTAGTGGGCAGGCGCTGTTGACCTCGGCTGTCTGAGCGCCGCTAGGGTTCCTCGATCGAACTCCGTCGCGCTCGCTTCGTGCGATCCTCCCGCTCCCGCCCTGGTGGTCCGACATCGAGCACAACGGCTCACCGGACGCTGTCGACAGGGCGGGGCAGCAGAGCGAGGCAACAGAGCGGGTCGAGAACCGCCCGGGGAGCGTCACGCCGTTGAGCGCAACCCGGCGGCGAGATCGCCGTGTTCTCCGACGACCACGCCGTCCAACCCGAGCCAGTCGGCCATCTCCCGCAGGACTACGCCCAACTCCGCGGCCACGCGCCCCCGGTCGACGTCCGGCTCGGCGAACGCCCCCGGAACGCGTAGCACACCAGCCTGACGGTCGGCTTTGAGATCCACGCGCGCCACGATTCGATCGTCCAGCAGGAACGGGAACACGTAGTACCCGTACTCCCGCTGCTGCCGGGGCACGTAGATCTCGATGCGATACCTGAAGCCGAACAGCCGTTCGGCCCTGGGCCGGAACCAGATCAGCGGGTCGAACGGGCAGAGCAGCGCCCGAGCTCCGACCGAACGGGGCGTACGAGCACCGCGATGCATGTAGACCGGATCAGGCCAGCCCTCGACGGCGACGGGGCGCAGCTCGCCCTGCTCGACGAGTTCGCTCACCGCCCTGCGGGAACGCTCCGGAGACAGCCGGTAGTAGTCCCGCAGATCCGGTTCGGTGGCGATGCCGAGCGCACGGGCCGCGCGCGAGACCAGTTCACGCACAGCCTCGTCCTCCGGCGGATCCTGGGCCAGGACTTCCGGGGGCAACACGCGCTCGACGAGATCGTAGTGACGTTGGAAACCGTGCCTGGTGGCCGTGGTCAGTTCCCCGGCGGCGAACAGGAGTTCACAGGCGTGTTTGGTGTCCGAACGGTTCCACCAGGTGCCGGTTCCCACCTTGGATCCGCCGATCTCGCGCTCCAACTCCGCCGCACTGACCGGGCCGCTCTCCTTCACGGCGGTACGTACCTCGTCGGTCAGTCCGGGCGCGCGCTCCAATAGCCGGCGGTAGCGGGGCCGAGAGGTGTCGGCGTAGTCCCGCATCCGCCAGCGCAGTAACGGCCAATCGGCCAACGGGATCAACGAGGCCTCGTGCGCCCAGTACTCCACGAGCATGCGAGGACGTCGGGGGGCCGGATGCCAGGCCGCGTCGTCGAGCAACGACCTGTCGTAGCCGCCGATCCTGCTGAACAGGGGCATGTAGTGGGCACGCACCGCCACGTTGACCGAGTCGAGCTGCAGCAGATTGGTCCTGTGGAGCACGCGGCGCAGTTGCCGCCGGCCGGGCCCACTGTGAACCGGAGCTTCGGCGAACCCCTGGGCGGCCAGCGCGATACGTCGAGCCGCCGCGATATCGATCGTGCGCATACCGGGATCATGCCAGCGGGCACCGACACGCCGTGTCCGTGCGTCGCTCCGGTTTCCGGCACCACCAATGACCCCGTCGGGGTGGACACGTTAGGTTTTCGGCATGGCCGACGCCGAGGTACGGACCGCCACAGTCGCGGACGCGGCAGAGATCGCCCGGATTCAGCTCGGCACCTGGCGCAGCGCCTACTCGGAGCTACTGCCGCCCGGTGTGCTGGAGGAACTCACCCAGGACACCACCGAGCGGCAGTGGTCGGAGGCCGTGGCGGAGAGCGCGACGACGGTGCTGCTCGCCACGGAGGGAAGCTGGACGGTCGGCTTCTGCGTGGGGGGTACCGCTCCCGTGGCGGAGACGGCCGCGGCGGACGGCTCCGTACCGGAGGACGCGAGCCACACCGGGCTGGTGAGCGCCCTGCTCGTGGAGCCGCGCTGGGGGCGTCGGGGGCACGGTGGCAGGTTGCTCGGCACGTTGGCCCAGCGGCTACGCGAGGCGGGCAACACCAGAGGCATCGCCTGGATCCCGGAGGCCGACGAAGCGTCCATGGCCTTCTACCGCGGTCTCGGTTGGGAACCGGACGGAACGGTTCGGACCCTGGACGCGGGCGGCAGACCACTGCGTGAACTTCGCGTCACCGGAACTCTGGAGCTGCGTTTCGAGTGATTCGACCGAGTATCGGTTCACTCGGAATCCCGCCGCTCCAGATCGATGGCCCTGCGCATGGAACGACGGCCGCGGTTCCGGTCACCCGCCAGATCATAGGCCTGCGCCAGGGCGTACCACGCTCGCCAGTCGTTCGGGGTGCGTTCCAGTTCAGCGCGCTTGGTCTCGAACCACTCGTCGGCGGCGTCGCGCCGCACCCGCCCCGAGGGACGAAGCGGCAGATGTGACACGTCCGGCAGCGTTCCCTCGTCGCTCATCCGTTCCGCGAGGTGCTGCGTACGCATCCCGAATCGGATCTGGTCGAGCACCAGAACCGCACCGAGGACCGGCAGCACGAACACGGCCACCCCGAGCACCGCGAACGCCGGAACACCGCTGAGCAGCATCGTCACCGCCCGCCGCCCCAGCAGCACCAGGTACACCGCGAGCACGAGCGCGAGCAGCAACGCGGCTCCGCGCGCGCCCGGCGACCACGAACGGCGTTTCGCAATCTCGGACATCACAGCCCCAACAGCGGATCCAGGCCCACGGTGACTCCCTTGTGTCGGCCGACCTCGCGCACCGCGAGCAACAGGCCGGGCATGAAGGAACGCCGGTCGTAGGAGTCGTGCCGCACCGTCAGCGTCTCTCCCTCGGTGCCGAACAACACCTCCTGATGCGCGACCAGACCGGTCATGCGTACCGCGTGCACGTGGACGTCGTCGATCTCCGCACCCCGGGCACCCTCCGGGTCCCTGGTGGTCGCATCGGGCATGGGTCCCAGCTCCGCCGCGGTCCTGGCCTGCGAGATCATCCGTGCGGTGCGGGCCGCGGTCCCGGAGGGGGCATCAGCCTTGCGGGGATGGTGCGATTCGACGATCTCTGCCGAGTCGAAGTATCTCGCCGCGATCTCGGAGAACTTCATGGCCAGCACCGCGCCGATGGCGAAGTTCGGGACCACGAGTACGCCGACCTCCGGCTGTTCACCCAGCCAACTCTGAATTCTGCTCAGTTCCTCGGTGCCGACACCGCTCGTGCCGACCACCGCGTGGATACCTTGCTCCACGCAGAACGCCAGGTTGTCCATGACCGAGTCCGGATGGGTCAGATCCACCGCCACATGGGCTCCAACCTCGGACAACCCACGCAGCGAATCCTCCCGATTGATCTCGGCGACAAGCTCGGTGTCGGCTGCCTCCCCGACGGCCCGAACTGCCTCGGACCCCATTTTCCCGCGCGCACCGAGTACTCCGACCCTGATCGGCTCCAACGACTCGACTCCTTTCGAAAGCTGCCCGATCCCCAGCGAGCACGATATTGCTCGCCTCGAACCCGCTCGCGCACCGGCCCCGGACCGCGAGAGATACCGAACGGATCGTAGAGCGCACGGGACGGGCGACGGGCATTGACGAGTACGGCCCGCCCGGAGAGTTCCGGGCGGGCCGGGTCACATCGAGCGGTCAGCCACCGCCGACTCGGAACTTCCGACCGAAGCTCGGCCGGTCGGCGTTCCCTGCCGGGAACACCGGTCCCGAAGGATCGTCACTCCGCTTCCGCGGGCTGCTGCACCGAAGCCTCGTCGACGTTGACCGACTCGGACTCCTCGTCGACGGGAACCAGGCTGATCTTGCCCCTGCTGTCGATGTCGGCGATCTCCACCCGGAGCTTGTCGCCGACGTTGACGACGTCCTCCACCTTGCCGATGCGCTTGCCGTTGCCGAGCTTCGAGATGTGGACGAGACCGTCCTTGCCCGGCATCAGGGAAACGAAGGCGCCGAAGGCGGCGGTCTTGACCACCGTTCCGAGGAAGCGCTCACCGATCTTGGGGAGCTGCGGGTTGGCGATCGAGTTGATCCGATCGATGGCCGCCTCCGCGGAGGGGCCGTCCGAAGCGCCGACGTAGATCGTGCCGTCGTCCTCGATGGTGATCTCGGCGCCGGTCTCCTCGGTGATCGTATTGATCATCTTGCCCTTCGGGCCGATGACCTCACCGATCTTGTCCACCGGAACGTTGATCGAGGTCACCCGAGGCGCGTGCGGGCTCATCTCGTCCGGCGAGCCGATCGCCTCGGCCATGACGCCGAGAATGGCCAACCGGGCGTCCCTGGCCTGTCCCAGCGCCTGCCCGAGCACCTCGGAGGGGATGCCGTCGAGCTTGGTGTCCAGCTGCAGGGCCGTGATGAAGTCCTTGGTGCCCGCGACCTTGAAGTCCATGTCGCCGTAGGCGTCCTCGGCACCGAGGATGTCGGTCAGCGCCACGTAGTGGGTCTGACCGTCCACCTCGTCGGAAACCAGCCCCATGGCGATACCCGCCACCGGGGCCTTGAGCGGAACACCGGCGTTCAGCAGCGACAGCGTCGAGGCGCAGACCGATCCCATGGAGGTGGAACCGTTGGAACCCAGCGCCTCCGAAACCTGCCGCAGCGCGTAGGGGAACTCGTCCCTGCCCGGCAGCACCGGGACCAGCGCGCGTTCGGCGAGCGCACCGTGCCCGATCTCGCGCCGCTTCGGCGTACCCACTCGACCGGTCTCACCGGTGGAGTAGGGCGGGAAATTGTAGTGGTGCATGTAACGCTTGCTGGTGTCCGGCCCGAGACTGTCGATGGTCTGCTCCAGCCGGAGCATGTTCAGCGTCGACACCCCGAGAATCTGCGTCTCACCGCGTTCGAACAGCGCGGAACCGTGTGCGCGGGGGACCACACCCACCTCGGCCGAGAGGCCGCGGATGTCGGTCAGACCACGGCCGTCGATGCGGACCTTGTCCCGAATGATGCGCTGGCGGACCAGCTTCTTGGTCAGTGCCTTCAGCGCGGCACCGAGCTCCTTCTCCCTGCCGGCGAAGGCCTCGCCCTCCTCGACACCGACCCGCTGCAGCGTGATTTCCTTCAGCTCGTCGAGCCGCTGCTCCCGCTCCTGCTTGCCGCCGATGGCCAGCGCCTCGGCCAGCTCCCCGGAAACGGCCTGCTCCACGGCGGTATAGGCGTCCTCGGCGTAGGCCGGGTAGACGGGGTACTCCTCGGTGGCATCGCCCGCGGCCTCTGCCAGCCGCTGCTGCGCCTCGCAGAGCACCCGAATGAAGGGCTTCGCCGCCTCCAGACCACCCGCGACCACTTCCTCGGTGGGAGCCTGGGCGCCTTCGGTGAGCAGCGCGTCGGTCCCCTCGGTGGCCTCGGCCTCGACCATCATGATCGCCACGTCGTCACCGACGATGCGCCCGGCCACGACCATGTTGAACACGGACCGCTTGAGCTGTTCGTGGGTCGGGAAGGCGACCCACTGCCCGTCGATCAACGACATCCTGGTGCCGCCGACCGGGCCGGAGAAGGGGAGGCCCGACAGCTGGGTGGAGGCCGAGGCCCCGTTGATCGCCAGCACATCGTAGGAGTCCTCGGGGTTCAGGCTCATCACCGTGACCACGACCTGAACCTCGTTGCGCAGCCCCTCGACGAAGCTCGGGCGAAGTGGCCGGTCGATGAGCCTGCAGGTCAGGACCGCGTCGGTGGAGGGCCTTCCCTCCCTGCGGAAGAAGGATCCCGGGATACGTCCCGCCGCGTACATCCGCTCCTCGACGTCGACCGTCAACGGGAAGAAGTCGAGGGTGTCCTTGGGTTGTTTGGAGGCGGTGGTGGCGGACAACAGCATGGTGCCGTCGTCCAGGTAAGCGGTGACGCTGCCGGCCGCCAACTTGGCCAACCTGCCGGTCTCGAAACGGACGGTGCGTTGGCCGAATTCACCGTTGTCCAGGACGGCGGTGCTCTCGTACACCCCGTCGTCGTATGACTGCGAGTCTGTCAACTCATGCTCCTAGAAATTGCGGGCTCCTCCGAACGCAGAGACCACAACGACCGCACGCAGCGTGGTCCGACGGGGCCGGTCATCGATCGAAGCCCAGGGGATGTTCACTCCGACACCCCCTGTGGCCACTACCGAGGACCGGCGAAGGCCTCTGCTTGGCAGCGGTGTGGACTCTGTGTTGGAAACCCTGTGTCGCTTGCCGGTCGTGATCCGGACGTCGCTCGTGGAGTTCCACTCCATACACCAAGGGGAGTGGCAGCACGGCCACTCCCCCGGCGAACTGTCAGCGGCGCAGTCCCAGTCGCTGAATCAGCGAGCGGTAGCGCGTGATGTCGACCCGCGTCAGATAGTTGAGCATCCGACGGCGCCGGCCGACCATCAGCAGCAAGCCACGACGCGAATGGTGGTCGTGCTTGTGTTCCTTGAGGTGTTCGGTCAGCCCCGAGATCCGGTGGGTCAGCAGGGCGACCTGCGCCTCGGCCGATCCGGTGTCGGATTCGTGCAGGCCGTACTCGGACAAGATCTGCCGCTTGTCGGTAGTGGACAGCGCCACGAGTGAGTCTCCTTGTTTTTCGTGTCCCGTGCCGCCGATATCGTGCTGGGCACGACACCGGATTACGTATCGTCACCGTTCGGTTGAAGCCAAACACTCGAAGCTGGCAATCACCCGTCTGGCTGATCTCCGGCCGCCACGGACCGCAGCCGGAGGCTGCCACCGAGCATAACAGGGAGACCGGCGAAAAGCGGTATACCCGCTGCGAGGCGTGTCACCGAGGATTCAGCGGAACCCGGTACACCGTCCGATAGGTCAGCATCCCCGAGTGCCGCTCGCTGGCGACCACGTCGAACGATCCCGCCGACCAGGCCGGTCCCACATAGCTGTTCAACCGATCGGTGAGCCGATCGGGCTCCACCCTACCGCCCGACCAGCGAGCGATCGTAACGTGTGGGCGGAAACGCCGCACGTCCGCTCCTGCCAGCAGGGCCACCCTGCGCAACACGGGTGCGACCTCGCCGCTGCCGACGTCGTTCTCCGGCACTACCCCCACCCACAGCGCACCGCGAAACGTGCCGGCCCCGGCCAGGCACAGCGGTGGCAGGGCGAAGTCCGGCTCGGTCTCGTGGAGCTCGGCCACACCGGCCCGCAGTCGGGCGGCGACGGTGTCGGGGTCGGCGTCGTCGCCGTGAAAACACAGAGTCATATGCCACCGGCTGGGCGGAATCGGGCGGAAACCACGCAGTCGTTCCGCTCGGCCCGGCCACTTGCCGCCCCGGTTGGCGCCCACCACGGCGGCAAGGTCGGCGACAGCGGCTTCGGAGGGCCAGAACGCGGTGAACAAGCGCATCAGGAATCCTTCCGAATTCCGCCAACGGTAGTGTCGCGGTCCCATCGTCCTACGTTCGCCGTCCGGCGCGCCCACGCCGAATCTCGGCACGGAAAACCCCGGACACCTCCTCGCCCCACGCCCCTGGCACCGACCATTCACGCCGAGCTACTGTCCTCGGCCCTTGGCTCGCCGGAAGCGGCTCTTCGCAACAGCCCGGCCAGGGCGGGGTGGTAGCCGTCCAGCAGGTCGGCAGCCCATTCCAGCTCGTGCGGCTGAGCGATCTGTAGCAGGGCGGGCCGCACCACTTCCTCACTGTTGCCCACCTGCCGAACGGGCATGCTGTCCCTTCCGAGGGCGGGGCGGGAGTCCCTGACGTCCTCGAGTGCCTGTTGCATCGCTTCGGACTCCCCGGCTGCCACACCCGGGGTGAACACCTTGCGTTCCAGCATGACGAGCCTGGCCAGCACGGAGGGATTACCGATCTTGGCACGCCTGCCGCTCATAACCTGGCTGAGCATCGGCGCGCTGATCCCCAGTACTTCCGCCAACTGAGCCTGTGAAGTGCGGTAGGCGACCACCAGTCGCCGTACCCGATCGCCCAACTGTTCGCCGTACCACTGACGTTGCAACGCCAGATTCCGCTGGACGACCTCGCGTTCCTGCACGTTGGCTCCCCCCGGCTGCCGTTCGGATCGATGAACCCTCTCGAGTTCCGAATATTGCCAGGCCGACGACGTACACGGGGCCGGAATCCGAAAAATGTTTCATAATGCCTGGACAATCAACCGTACGGCCGAAGGGGTCACCGCGGCACGAGGAGAGCCCGTGTCTCGGCCACGTCCTGCGCCATCCGAGCGACCAGTTCTTCGGCCGAGTCGAAGCGGACCATGCCGCGCAGCCGGTCCACGAAGTCCAACTCGGCGTACTCGCCGTAGAAATCTCGATCGACATCCAGTACGAACGCCTCCACGGTGCGCTCGGTGCCGGAGAAGGTGGGATTACTACCGACCGAGACCGCGGCGGGCAGGGTTTGTTCCGGTTCCGTCGCGCCGCGCTGCCGATGTGTGAACCAACAGGCGTAGACCCCGTCCGCCGGTATCGCCGCGAACTCGGGGGTGGAGAGATTGGCGGTCGGGTATCCGAGTTCCCTCCCTCCTCGGCCGGTACCGCGCACGACGATTCCTTCCAGCCGGTGCCAGCGCCCCAGCGCGGCAGCAGCGGCGGCCACGTCACCCGCGTCGATACAGGAACGCACGAAGGTCGAGGAAAACGTGACCGGCGGTTCCTGGTGCTCCGCACCATCGGTGTGGCCACCCAGCAGTTCGGCGGACTCCACCTCGAAACCGAACCGCTGCCCGAGTGTGTGCAGCAGGTTTATGTCCCCCGCGGCCTTGTGACCGAACGTGAAGTTCTTGCCCACGACGACGACGGCGGCGTGTAGCCGCTCCACGAGGATCTCGTGAACGAATTCGTCGGCGGGCATTCGCGACATCTCCGCGGTGAACGGCAGCACGCAGAAAACATCGACTCCCTGCTGCTCTGCCAGTTCGGCCCTGCGCTGCAGGGTGGTCAGCTGCGCGGGATGACTGCCGGGGCGGACCACCTCCGCCGGATGTGGGTCGAAGGTGACCAGTACGCACGGCAGACCGCGTTGGCGCGCCCGCCGCACGGCCTGACCGATCAGTTGCTGATGCCCCCGGTGCATCCCGTCGAAAACTCCGATGGTGACCACACACCGGCCCCATCCACTGGGAAACTGCTCCAAGCCACGCCAACGCTGCACGGCTTTCCACCCTATCTAGCCATGCGTGCCACACGGGCGGGACCTGGGCGTGTCGCCGCGAAGGACCTCGTGACGGCCCCGATCGGGGCGATGTGTCACCGCCCGTCAACCGGCCGGACGCAGTACCAACACCGGTTTGGCCCTCGCCCCCTGATTCCGCAACAGCGCGAGGGCGTGCCCCTCGGGATCGAACGCCGCGTAGGTGCCGTCGATGTCCGCTCCGGCGACGGGTTTGCCGTGCGAGAGCGCCCGTGCGGTGGATGCGTCGATCTGATGTCGCGGGAAGGCGGCGGCGACCGCCTGATCGAGGTCCATGGACAGCTCGGGGTGCTGTTCCAGGTATTCGAGGCCGCGGACGGTTGCCAGCCCGAACGGACCGACCCGTGTACGGCGAAGCCTGGTCAGATGCCCCCCGACTCCCAACCGCTCCCCGAGATCGCGTGCCAGCGCGCGAACATAGGTGCCGGAGGAGCACTCCACCATCACGTCGAGATCGAGAACCTCCTCGGCGGAGTGTGTGGCGAGCAGGTCGAACCGCGACACGGTGACCGGCCTGGCGTTCAACTCGACCTCCTCGCCGCCGCGAGCGAGCTCGTAGGCACGGCGCCCGTTGATCTTCACCGCACTGACCTTGCTGGGAACCTGCTCGATGGCACCGGTCAACTCGGCCATCGCGTCCGCCACGGCGGACTCGGTGACCCCGGAAGCGTCGGTGGCTGAGACCTCTTCCCCGTCCGCGTCGTCGGTATCGGTCGCCGAACCGAGTCGGACAGTGGCCAGATAGGCCTTGGTGTCGAGCGCGAGGTGGCCGAGCAGCTTGGTGGCGCGTTCCAAACCGAGCACCAGCACCCCGGTGGCCATCGGGTCGAGCGTTCCGGCGTGTCCGACCTTGCGGGTGCCCATGATGCGGCGGACGCGTGCGACGACATCGTGCGAAGTCATCCCCGCCGGTTTGTCCACGACCAGCAATCCGGCGGGCACTGTCTGCTGCTGAGAGGTTCGGGTCTGACGCGGCACGGCGCCCAATCCTGCCTGATGTCGACAACGGGACCGAAGCGGGCCACCCGCTCGGCTGACGCGCCCCGACCGATACGCGTGTGGCCCCGCTCGCTAACGTGGTGCACGGCGACGAGCAGGAGGTTCACGTTGACGATCAAGCCGATCCGACGGTTCGGCGACCCGGTGCTGCGAACGGTGGCCGAGCCGGTCACCGTCTTCGACGACAGGATAACTTCGCTGGTCGCCGACTTGCTGGACACCGTGACCGAACCCGGCCGGGCAGGTGTCGCCGCGCCGCAGATCGGTGTGAGCCTGCGGGCGTTCAGCTACAACGTCAACGGCGAGAAGGGCTACGTCCTCAACCCGGAGCTGGTGGAGGTCTCGGGAGAGCAGGACGGTGAGGAGGGGTGTCTGTCGGTACCGGGACTGAGCTACCCGACACACCGTGCCTCCTACGCGAAGGTGCGCGGCGTGGACCTGCGCAACGACCCCGTCACCGTCGAGGGGACCGACCTCATGGCGCGCTGTCTGCAGCACGAGACGGACCATCTGGACGGCATCGTCTACCTGCAACGACTGGAGCCCGGGAAGCGTCGCTCGGCCATGAAGGACGTGCGCGGCACGGACTGGTTCTGGAACGGCAACTGAGCCTCCCCGGAACGATTCGCCGAGCCTAGTGCTGCTGGGCCGTGGCATCGCCGGGAACCCGCGTTGCTCCCACGACAGCCCACCGATCCGAGCGCGCCCGCAGCAGCAGTGTCAGCAACCTGCCGAACATGAACAGGCTCAGCCCGGTCCAGATGCCCGCCAGCCCCCAGCCGAAGACCAGCGCGAGCCAGATCAGCGGGAGATAGCCGATCGCGGCGCTGAGCATCGTCGCCGTTCGCAGGTAGGCGGCGTCACCCGCGCCGAGCAGCACCCCGTCCAACGCGAAGACGACCCCGGCGACCGGTTGCAGGGCCACGAAGAACCACCAGGCGTAGGGGATCTCGGCCAGTACCGAGGCATCACTGGTGAAGGCGGACGGCAGCACGGGGAACAACACCGCGAACAGCACTCCCAGCAGCACGCCGAAGCCGAGTCCGTACCAACTCACCTGCCTGCCTATACTCTTGGCCGCGCGCGCTGCCTCTCTCCCCAGCGCCGCTCCCACCAAAGACTGCGCTGCGATCGCCAACGAGTCGAGTACCAACGCCAGAAAGCTCCAGAGCTGCCAGACGACCTGGTGAGCAGCCGCGGTGTCCGCACCGGTTCGTGCCGCCACCGAAGTGGCGGACAGGAAACACGCCTGGAAGGCCAGAGTGCGCAGAATCAGATCTCGCCCCAACGAGAGCTGGGCGCGCATCATCGCGGTGTCCGGGCGGAGCGCGGTGACCCGTTCCGTCAGCAGCGCGCGGACGAACAGGCTCGCCGCGATGGTCTGGCCGACGACGTTGGCCACCGCGGACCCCTCCACTCCCCAGCCGACCGGGTAGACCAGCACGGGGCAGAGCACGAGTGAGACACCGTTGCCCGCCAACACGTAACGCAACGGCCGAACCGTGTCCTGCACCCCACGCATCCACCCGTGCCCGGCGAGGCTGATCAGCACCATCGGAGCCCCGAGCAACGCGATGCGCAGCCAACCCGTCGCGGCCTCCGCGATGGCCCCACCACCGGTCATCAATCGCACGACCGGACCCGCGAACAGCTGAGCCAGCAGCAGGATGCCCAAACCGACCCCGGCTCCGAGCCAGGTCGCCTGCACACCCTCCGAGACGGCATCGGCACGTCGTCCTGCCCCGTGCAGCCGCGCGGCACGAGCAGTGGTCCCGTACGAGAGGAAAGTCAGCTGGCTGGAGACGACAGTGAACAGCGTTCCGCCCAACGCCAGCCCTGCCAGCGGAATCGCGCCCAGGTGCCCGACCACGGCCGTGTCGACGAGTACGTACAGCGGTTCGGCGGCCAGCACGGCCAACGCGGGGAGGGCCAGCGCGAGCAGCCGCCGCACCGGAACCCGTTCATCGGTATCGGACACCACACCTCCAGTAAGCTGTCAACACGGGAACCACCCCTTACAGAGAGGCTACGGTAAGGATCAGCTATGGACAATGCCGATTACACGGCGGGTGCGATTCGTCTCGCCAACGCGGATCTGACGAGCCCGGAGACACTGCGCGAAGTACTGCGGCACGAACCCTGGTGGGCACAACGGATCACCGAGTCCGATCTGCGTGTACTACGAGAGGTCGCCGCGGGAATCCGACGAGCGCTGGCGGCGGCCAGGACCGGTGACGCCTCGACGCTGCTCGCGGAGACGAACGAACTACTGGCGGCCCATCCGCCACGCCCGAGGTTGTCCGACCACGGCGCGGAATGGCACATCCACGTCGCGGACGTCGACGAGGATCCGGCGGTGGAGATGGCAGCGGTCGCCGCGTGGGGACTCGCGCAAGGAGTGGTGCTGCACGGCAGCGACCGATGGGGCCGGTGCGCGGCCCCGGACTGCGAGAACTACTTCCTGGACACTACGGCCAACCGAACCAAACAGTTCTGTTCGGCTCGCTGCGCGAATCGGGTGAATGTGGCGGCTTTCCGCGCTCGTAACCGCGAATGACGGGTCGTCCGAATCGAGAAGCGTCCCCTTCGGGACACTCCTCGCCGGGCTCCCGCAACGGTGAGTCGACGCTCTCGACAAGAAGCACGGAGGCGCCACCCGGGAAACCCTCGGGCCCATGAGAAGCGCCCCGTACGAGATCTCCGGTTCAGTCCTGCCGACCACCGGAGTCCTGCTCGTCCTCCCCGGCGACAATGGCCGAACCGAGGTCCTCCTCGCTCTCCGCTTCGGAGGAACGATAAGGATCCGCGTCCCCAGCCGGAGTGGCGGACGAAGCAAGCCGCGCCACCTCGGCGTCGGCTTCCTTTGCCTGCGTGAGGACCTCGTCCAACCTACGCGCGTTACCGGGAAGCGAATCGGCCACGAAAGTCAGCGTCGGTGTGAACCGGACCCCGGTGTGCTGCCCGACACGGGACCGCAGCACGCCGGTGGCGCTGTGCAGCGCCGCCGCGGTGGCACTCTCGTCGGTGTCGTCACCGAAAACCGTGTAGTAAACAGTCGCGTCCCGCAGGTCGGCGGTGAGTCGCGCGTCGGTAATGGTCACCATGGCCAGCCTGGGGTCCTTGACCTCGTGCTCCAGCCCGGAAGCCACGATCTGCGCGATACGTTTGGCCAGCCTACGGGCGCGCGCAGAATCAGCCACGGCGCACCTCCTCTGTCGGTCGATCCCCCACGGGACGACCCCATAGTCGTGTTCGTCCGAGAACTCGCGAGGGCACTCACCGTGCCCGCGAGGGGGAACCCGTCACCCCTGACGGGTAGCAGAGCACATGCCGGCTCGCCGGAACAAACTCAATCCTGCGGGCCGAGCATGCGCTGCCGGGTCGAAAGCAGTTCCAGTTCGGGATGGCCGACGACCGCGCGCTCGCACGCCTCCAGAACCTCACGAACCTGCCCCGCCTCTCCGGAGACGGCCGAGACCCCTATGACCGCGCGGCGGTAGAGATCATTACCCCCCACCTCGGCGACCGCGACGTCGAAACGCCGCCGCAGCTCCGAGACCAGCGGTCGGACCACCGCACGTTTCTGCTTCAACGACTGAACGTCACCGAGCAGCACATCCAGTTCGAGCGCACCTACGTACATCGGCATTCCACACCGGCACGAGCCCCACGGCACGGTGGGGACCGAACGCTCGGTCCCCACCCGCCGATGAGGTCTCAGATGCGCGGCTTCTCCTGCATCTCGTAGGCCTCGATGATGTCGCTCTCCTTGATGTCCGAGTACGACCCCAAGGTCATACCGCACTCGAAGCCCTCGCGGACCTCGGTGGAGTCATCCTTGAACCGTTTGAGCGAGCTGATCGTGAGGTTCTCCGCCACGACCACGCTGTCCCGCAACAATCGGGCCTTGGAGTTACGCCGCACGATGCCGTTGAGCACCATGGAACCGGCGATGGTGCCGACCTTGGAGGACTTGAACACCTCGCGCACCTCGGCCCTGCCGAGCTGCACCTCTTCGTACTCGGGCTTGAGCATGCCCTTGAGGGCCTGCTCGATGTCCTCGATGGCGCGATAGATGACCGAGTAGTACCGGATCTCCACGCCCTCACGGTTGGCGACCTCGGCCGCCTTGCCTTCGGCTCGGACGTTGAACCCGAGAACGATGGTGTTCTCCGCGGTGGCGAGGTTGATGTCGCTCTCGTTGATGCCACCGACACCGCGGTGAATCACCCGCAGTTCGACCTCGTCCCCAACCTCGATCTTGTTCAGGGACTCCTCCAGCGCCTCGACGGTACCGGAGTTGTCACCCTTGATGATCAGGTTGAGCTGGTTGGTCTCCTGCAGGACCTTGTCCAGGTCCTCGAGGCTCACGCGCTTGCGCTTGGCGGCGTTCTGCGCCTCGCGGATCCTGGCGGCCCGCCGGTCGGCGATCTGCCTCGCCACCCGGTCCTCGTTGACCATGAGGAAGGTGTCACCGGCACCGGGGACCGAGGTGAACCCTACGACCTGGACCGGTTGCGACGGCTTGGCCTCGGTGACGTCCTGATCGTGCTCGTTGATCATCCGACGCACCCGGCCGTGCGCCCCGCCGGCCACGATCGAGTCCCCGATCCGCAGCGTGCCGCGCTGCACCAGGACGGAGGCCACCGGGCCACGGCCGCGGTCGAGATGTGCCTCGATCGCCACACCCTGGGCCTGCATGTTCGGGTTGGCCCGCAGGTCGAGGGTGGCGTCCGCCGTGAGCAGGATCGACTCGAGCAGTCCCTCGATGTTCTGGCCATGTTTCGCGGAGATCTCCACGAACATGGTCTCGCCGCCGTATTCCTCGGCGACCAGGCTGTACTCGGTGAGCTGCTGCTTGATCCGGTCCGGATCGGCGCCCGGAACATCGACCTTGTTGATCGCGACCACGATCGGCACGCTCGCCGCCTGGGCGTGGTTGATCGCCTCGACGGTCTGCGGCATCACGCCGTCGTCGGCGGCCACGACCAGCACAGCGATGTCGGTGGACTTCGCGCCCCGGGCACGCATGGCGGTGAACGCCTCGTGACCGGGTGTGTCGATGAAGGTGACCGGACGGTCCTGGCCAGCCAGCTCGGTCTGCACCTGGTAAGCACCGATGTGCTGGGTGATTCCGCCTGCCTCGCCCTCCTGGACGTTGGACTTGCGGATGGTGTCCAGCAACCTCGTCTTACCGTGATCGACGTGGCCCATCACGGTCACGACCGGCGGACGCGACATCAACTCGTCGCTGCTGCTGCCCGGATCACCGAAGCTGAGGTCGAAGGACTCGAGCAGTTCCCGGTCCTCGTCCTCGGGGCTGACCATCTCGATCTTGTAGTTCATCTCCTGGCCGAGCAGTTCGAGCACCTCGTCGGAGACGGACTGCGTGGCGGTGACCATCTCGCCGAGGTGGAACATCGCCTGCACCAGCGAAGCCGGGTTGGCGTTGATCTTCTCGGCGAAGTCGGTCAACGAGGCGCCCCGACGCAGCCGCAACGGCTCACCGTTACCGCGCGGCAGCCGCACCCCGCCGACCGAGGGCGCCTGCATGTTGTCCATGTACTCCTGGCGCTTCTGGCGCTTGGACTTGCGCCCGCGCCGGGAGGGACCGCCCGGCTTGCCGAAGGCACCGGCCGTGCCACCACGACCGCCGCCCGGGCCGCCCCCGGGACGTCCCCGGAAACCGCCGCCGCTGCCGCTACGGCCACCACCGGGACCGCCGCCGGGCCCGCCACCGCTCGGCGGACCACCACGGCCACCACCGGGACCACCGGGGCCACCACCGGCCGGAGCGTTGCCGCCACGGCCGCGACCACGGCCACCACCGGGGCCACCACGACCGCCGCCACCGGAACCGCTTCCGGCTCCACCACTGGGTTTGGGTGCCCGGGAGGGCATCATGCCCGGATTCGGACGCGGCGGCATCGTGCCGGGATTCGGCTTGGCAGCACCTTCACTGCGCTGGTTGCTCTTGGCCGCGGGGGTCTGCTGCTGGCCCTGTCCCGAGCCCTGCTGCTGACCGCCCTGCTTGTCCGGGCGCTGACCGCCACCCTGCTTGTCGGAACGCTGGCCGCCGCCCTGCTTCTCCGGACGCTGGCCGCCCTGGCCCTGACCCTGCTGGCCACCTCGACCGGACTGACGCTGGCCGCCGGAACCACCCTGGCCGCCCTGTTTTCCGCCGGAGCCACCACGTTGTCCCGGGGAACCACTGCCGACACCGAACGGATTGTTGCCGACCCGCGGCGAACGCGGTCCCGGCTTGGGAGCCTGCGGCTTGGGCGGCACTACGCTGCCGTCACTGCTTTCGCCGCCGGCCTGCTGCTGTTGGTTGTCGGAAGGACGCGGTCCGGGCTTGGGCACATTGCGCGGCCCGGGCTTGGGAACCTGGCGCTCGCTCTTCGCCGACCCGTCCTGACCGGAAGCGGCCCGGTCCTGCTTGTTCGACTTGTCGGCCGGCGCCTGCTGCGATCCGTTCCCCTGGCCCTTCGAGTCGGCTCCCTTGGCCTGTTCCTCTCGGGAACCGGTCTCGTCCCGGAACTCGGCAGCGGGCGGCCGGGAGCGTTGAGAGTCGGCACCGTCGCCGGACTGCTTCGCCCCGGACTGCTCCGAGTCGGCCTTGGCCGCGGGCTTCGCCTCGGGCGGGCCCGGTTTCGGACCGGGCTTGGGCCTCGGGCCGGGCTTGGGAACTCGTGAGGCCGTCTTCTCGGACTTGTCGGAACCGGAACGCGACGTGCCTTGTTCGGCCTGGTCCTTGGTGTCCTGCCCGTTCGTCTTGTTCTCGGACTTCGAATGCGTAGCGGTACTACCGTTGTCCGCTGCGGCCGCGGTGGACTTGTCCGCCTTGGTGAACGCGTCGCGCAACCTGCGTGCCACAGGTGCTTCCACCGTCGACGACGCGGACTTCACATACTCGCCTTGGTCGGCGAGTTTGTTGAGTACGTCCTTGCTTGTAACGCCGAGCTCCTTGGCGAGCTCGTGCACGCGGGCCTTACCTGCCACTGCTCTCCTCATCTGGTGAGGTCGGGCGGCAGACCCGCTCGACCTCGTCCTACTGCCGGTGCGCGTTCATGGCTTCAGCTTCACGGCTGATTCATGACGGGTCGACCTGCTTCCTTTAACTGCCTGGTACGGGAAAAACCCGTGTTGGCTTGCTCGTGAGCAACCTGCTCCACATAGGCCTGCACTGTTGTGCTGTCGAGTTGTCCTCGCACGCGCAACGCGCGTGGAAAAGCCCGCCGACGTTCGGCCGAACGTAGACACGCGGGATCGGGGTGCAACCACGCACCCCGTCCCGAAATCCTGCGCCCGGGATCGGGGACGGCCTCACGACCGTCCTCGGCCACTACCCGCAGCAGATCGGAAGCCCACGTCCGGGTGCGACAACCGATACACGTCCGGATCGGCTCGTGATTTCCACCACGGTTACCGGTCGATCGTGTACGAATTCTCGCTCCCCTCGCGCTGAGCCACCTGTGATTCTAACCCGTAGTTCTCACTCCGCCGAACCCACGGTCGGCAGATCATTCACCTGGGAGACGAACCCCTCCACACCCGGGGGTTCGGCGTCCGGATGCCCCGCGGTCGTGGCGGGCGAACTCGGATCGGCATCGCTGCGAATGTCGATGCGCCATCCAGTCAGCCGAGCCGCCAACCTGGCATTCTGGCCCTCCTTGCCGATCGCCAACGAGAGCTGGAAATCCGGCACGATTACCCGCGCCGTCTTCGCTCGTTCGTCGACGACCTCCACCGAGACTACCTTAGCGGGCGAAAGCGAGTTACCCACGAAAGTCGCCGGATCGTCGGAGTAATCGATGATGTCGATCTTCTCCTGACCGAGCTCGTTCATCACGTTGCGCACCCGGGCACCCATCGGACCGATACAGGCCCCCTTGGCGTTGACCCCCTCGACCGTCGAGCGTACGGCGATCTTGGAACGATGTCCGGCCTCCCTGGCCACCGAGGGGATCTCGACGGTCCCGTCGGCGATCTCGGGAACCTCCAGGGCGAACAGCCTGCGAACCAGGTTCGGATGGGTGCGCGAGAGGGTGATCTGCGTACCGTGCACCGTGCGGGAAACACCCACCACGTAGGACTTGATCCGGCTGCCGTGCTCGTAGCGTTCCCCCGGCACCTGCTCCGCCGCCGGAATGACGCCCTCGCTGTCACCGATCTCCACCACGATCATGCCGCGGGAGTTGGCCCTGGCGTCACGCTGGATGACTCCGCCCAGAACCTCCCCCTCCTTGGTGGAGAACTCCCCGAAGGTCTTCTCGTGCTCGGCGTCCCGCAGCCGTTGCAGGATCACCTGGCGCGCCGTGGTGGCAGCGATCCTGCCGAACCCTTCCGGCGTGTCGTCCCATTCCTCGGCGATTTCTCCCTCGGGCGTGAGACTGTGAGCAATCACACGCACCACGCCGGTCTTGCGGTCCACCTCGACCCTGGCGTGCGGTTGGTGCCCCTCGGTGTGGCGATAGGCCGTCAGCAGGGCTGACTCGATGGCCTGCAGGACCGTCTCGAATGGGATGTCCTTGTCGCGTTCGATCGCCCGCAGCGCGGCGATGTCGACGTTCACCTCGACTCCTCCGTGTCATTTCCGTCGCCGCCGTCGTCCGCGGCAACGTCCGCAGCCCGATCGAGCTTGACCAATTCCTCCGCCGGTGGCTGCTGGAACTCAACCTCGACCACCGCGCGCTCGATGTCACCGTAAATCAATCGACGAACACGACCATCGGCCAGAACCAGCACACTGTTCTCTGCCGCGGGGCCGACCCTACCGAGCAGCTCCTCGCCGCCGACCGTCCTGATCCTGGCAAGCCTGTTGCGAGCACGATGCCAGTGCCGCTGTTTGGTCAGTGGGCGATCGACACCGGGTGAGGTGACCTCGAGATTGTAGGGCCCCGCGAGCACGTGGTCGTGCTCATCGAGAACCTTGGACAGGGCTCTGCTGACATCGGCGATGTCATCGAGCTCCACCCCGTCGTCGGCATCTATGATCACTTTGACCAGCCGCCGGCGACCGGCTTGCTGCACGTCGAGTTCCTCGAGGTCGTATCCCACCTCCGCTACGGCCTGCGAAACGGTGGGCGTCAGGCGCGCGACTATCTCGTCCCGCGGCGGGCTGGACACGTTTGCACTCCAAAAAGTTCGCGGCGGCTGAAATTGTCCGGTGCAGGCGACGCCGGGTGATTTTGCTACGTGCCGACGTCACCCGCTTCGCGGGGCTGCGAAGCCCCACGGTCGTGACGCACCGACGGTGACCGTGGTATTCCAGGGTATCGCGTCCAACCGCTGCCGAGCGCGGCGTAGGGCGAACCGATAACGACACGATCACGGGACCACGGGCGACCGATCACCGCCACCGACTGGCAATATGTGTGACCGTGGATTTTCCTCCTCGGATCGGCCGCGACGCCTCCGTCGGAAACGTGGACCGACGCACCCTGCTGCGCCTTTCGGCGCTGGCCACGCTGTCACCGGTGCTGCTGAGCTGTTCCGGCTCCGCGGAACCGGAGACGGACCCGCTGATCAAGCTCGCCGAGAGGGCACGAGCCGACACGGAGCTGGCACGAGCCACGGCCGAAAGCCATCCCGACCTCGCCGAGAGCGCGCGGCTCGTCGCGAACGCACGCGAGGAGCACGCCGGGGAACTACGACGCGAGATCGATCGCTTGGCGGGTGGTGAATCCACGACGAGTACTGCCCCCACCGAGCGGCAGAACATCGCCTCGGGGCCGGAACAGGCCGCGGAACACCTGCGGACAGCGTTGCACGAGGCACAGCGTCAGGCGGCCCGAACCGTTCCCGAGCTGTCCGGCTACCGGGCGGGGCTCGCGGGGAGTGTCTCGGCAGGCTGCGCGGGTCTGCGGGAGGTCGTGGCATGAGTACGAGAGAACTCTCCGAAGCCAGTGAACAGGCAGCGCGGAAGGCGCTGCAGGCGGAGCACGCCGCGGTGTGGCTCTACGGGTTGGCAACGGCCTTTACCGAGGACTCGAAGGTGAGATCGGGTATCGACGAGGCCGCGACGACACATCGCGAGCATCGCGATCGCACTCGACGGTTGTTGCGCGCCGCGGGGGTCGCGCCGCCCTCGGCCGAACCGGCGTACCGTCCCCCGAAAACCGTCACCGACCAGAACTCGGCGCTGCGCGCGTTGCTCGCGGCCGAGCAGGACTGCTCCGTCGGATGGCTGGCGGTGCTGGAGCGCTCGGAGGAGCAGCAGCTGAGCGAGCTGGCGCTGACCTGCCTGACCGATGCCGCCACCAGGGCGACGCGGTGGCGGTCGCGGCTGGGGATCGAACCGAGCGCGCACGCCTTTCCCGGACGTGAGTGAGCCGAGCGAAGCCACTCCACCAAGCCCTCGAAACCAAGCGCGAGGTCGACACCGCTCCCGGGTATCCGCCGTCGCCGTCCACGGCACCGTGGCCGGGAGGCGAAGTCCTCAACCGGGATGATCGTCCTGGTAGTCGCCGAGTTTCAGAGCTTCGGTGGTGACGCTTTTGAGCCTGCCGTCATCGCTGTCACTGCGCCCGAAGTAGGAGGACTCACCGATGACGACCAGGCGTTGCCGCTGCGTCGAGTCGTACCCGTAGTCGTGGGACAGGCTCGGATACTTCTCCGGCAGGTCGCGTCCCGCCGTGACGAGATCCTCGATGTTGCCGGTGGCGTTTCGGGTGGCCATGCGCTCCAGCTGCTCGGCGCTCTCCGCGTCGGGCATGCGCACGGTAACCACCGACGTCAGCACCCTCTCCCCGTTGTCCAGCTGTGTGGTGTACAGCGCACGGGTGAGGTGTTCGCAGGGGTGGTCGGCGAAGAACTCCGAGATCTTGCCAGTCGAGTGCTCCGCGCAGTTGGCGGGCTTGTCGCTGAGCCTGCTTTCGAAGTCGTAGGCGGTCCGGGGTTTCCCGGCGTCCTGGGTGGAGTCCTCGGAGGTGTTCGGGGGCGCACTCGGTTTGAGCATCACCCACAGCAGCCCGGATACCACCGAGACCGCGCAGAGCAGCAGCACTCGTTTGGCCCATCCCAGCGGGGTGATCCCGGCGCCGCCACCTCCGGAACCGGATGAACCGTCTGCGGGAGCGCTGTTCGACGCGGCGGCGCCGAAACCTGGGGCCCCGGGATTTCCCCACGGCGGGTCGGACGGCGGGGAGACCTGGCCCGCCCCCGGTCCAGCTCCTGGCGGGACCGGACCTTGGGGCTGCCCTCCAGGGGGATGTCCCCCCTGGGAATGCTGCGGGTGCGAATGGTGAGACCGGGCGTTCTGCGGCTGCCCGTGGTTGGCCCGCTCGGGCGGGGGAAACGTCGGTCGGGTGCGCTCCTCGCCGGACCCCTCCGAACGAGCCTCCCCGTTCCACCCCGGCGTTGCTCGGTCGGGTGACCCCCCGTGGCCGCCGCGGACAGCATTGAGTGGCGCGGTGTCCCCGCGCTCGAAGTTTTGCTGCGACCCCGTCATCTGTTCGGGTGCACCGTGGTGATCCGACACGGGCACCTACCGTAGCGGGTAACGATCGGGCAGAGAACAGCACATCAACTACGCGGGGAAAGCGGAGTCCGATCGGAGTGCTTCCAGGAGTGATCGAACGTCCTCCGCCGTGTTGTAGACGTGAAAGGCCACCCGGATCCTGCCGTCCCGCTCGGAGAACCGAACACCTGCGTCCCGCAGTCGTGGCAACGCTTCGGATGCCTCGAAGGAGACTATGGGCGAATCCGGTTCGGCCAGTCCCAGCTCCGAACACAACGACCCGGCCAGCCCGAGGCAGTGCTCGCGAACCGCGGCCCTGTCCAGTCCGACCAACCAGCGCAGCGAGGCCGCCGCTCCCAGCTGTGCGAACCAGTCCGGCGAGGAGTCCAGCGAACGCGCGTCACTCGCCAGCCGCAGCGGCAGACCGTAGATGCTCTGCCACGGGTCCTCCCCCGCGTACCAGTTCGCGCCGTGCGGACGTGGCCACGGTGTTCCCGTGCCGACTGCCAGCCAGGCCGCACCGCGCGGCGTGAGCAGCCATTTGTAGCCGCATCCCACGACCCAGTCAGCCCAGTCCAGCTCCAACGGCATCCAGCCCGCCGCCTGAGTCACGTCGAGCAGCACCCGAACACCGTGTCGCTCGGCGAGCGCGCGTAGTCGGTCGGTGTCCATCACCGCGCCGTCGGCGGACTGCACCACGCTGACCGCGACCACGTCGTGCTCCGGCAGGGAGTCGAACAACCGGTCCGGGTCCACCTCGACCACCCGCACGCCACGGTCGTGTTGGGCGGCGAACGGAAACACCACGCTCGTGAACTCACGCCGGACCACCAGTACGCTGCTGTTGTCGGGCACACTCGCCGCCACCGAACCGACCAGTTGTCCCACCGAACCGCCGGTGGCCACCCGTCCAGGGGCGACGCCCACCAGTCGAGCGAAGTCCCGCCGGGCCGAAGCCACGAACTCGTCGAATTCGGGGGCGGCGAGTCGACCGGCCCGCCATCTGTCGATCACCGCGGACACGGCGTCGGCCGCGAAGACGGGCGGAACTCCGATGCTCGCGGTGTTGAGATAACCGGTCGGGACCTCGAAGCTCGCACCGAACGACTCACGCATGTCGAAACGATACTGCGACGGGTACCGACGACGATCGCATCGTGGACCTTGCGACTCTCCGGACTCGGCGCACGGCGCCGGAACATCGCTCCGGCGCCATCCGACCGGAACGCCACGCGAGTCCTAGACTGTCGGACATGCACAGCGAAGAGGTCGAGATACGCACCGGTGGTCGCGAAGTGGTGCGCGATCTCAACACAGAGTGCGAGAAGTTCCTGCGCGGGGCCGAAGGTGACGAGGGTCTGCTGCACCTGTGGGTCCCCCACGCCACCGCGGGGATCGCGGTCATCGAAACCGGGGCGGGCAGCGACGACGACCTGCTCGCCGCACTGCGCGAGCTGCTCCCGGCGGACGACCGTTGGCGACATCGACACGGCTCGTACGGCCACGGACGTGACCACGTGCTTCCCGCCTTCGTGGCGCCTTTCGTCTCGGTACCGGTGCTCGGGGGGCGCATGGCGCTGGGAACGTGGCAGTCGGTGTGCCTGGTGGACACCAACACCGACAACCCGACGCGTCGGATCCGGATGAGTTTCCTCCGAGGCTGAACCGAGCGGTCCCCGCTGCGGTGGCGGACCGTCCCGGGGCCCGGGAGCGGTAATCTTCCCGGTGTGACGCAACCACCCGGTGGGCCGTACGACAACACGTCCGGCCAATCAGGATTCGGCCCGCGAGGCGGACAGCAGTATCCACAGTGGCCGCCCCATTCCGGTGGTTCCCCCGGGGGGTGGTCGGCGGATTCCGGCTCCAGTCCGTACGGCTGGCACTCCGATTCCAACCACTCGGGGATGCCCCGGGAGTCCGTCTACCGTGGTTTCGGCACGTTCGACGAACCCGCTCGTGGCGGGAGTCGCCGGGGCACTCGATGGCGGGTGATTACCGGACTCGCGCTCGCCGTCCTGTTGTTGGCGAGTGCGATCACCATCAGCATCTACTACGGCACCGCCTCCTCACCGTCCGGCGGTAACGTCGCGGCGGGCGAGGAGAGCGCATCGGCGACGAACTGGATCCCGCCACCGGCTCCGGAAGCGGAGATCGAGGGTTGGCAGGTGGCCTACAACAGGCGGATCCAGCTCGCTTACGACGTGCCGCCGGACTGGAACGTGTACCCCTCGGACGAGCAGTACTCGATTCCCGAGTTCGGCGAGCTGACCTTCCGCGGGCTCGTGGACGGCCCCTCCTACCGGTGCGACGGAACCCCACTGGTGGGAGGGCGCGTGGTGAGCACGCGGCTCAGCACCGGAAAGACGATGCCCGAAGCCGCCACGGCCCTACTCAATACGGCCAAGAAGAACTTCTATACCACCAACGGAGTAGCGCAGCACGTCTCGATCGAAACGGGTGAACCGCGCGAGACCACGGTGGAGGGGTTCGAGGCGGTCCGGCTGTCCGGGACGGTCACGCTGCACGGCGAGGGGGCCCGATGCGTGCCCACGCAGGCCACGATGGCGGCACTGGTGATAAAGGCCAGGGACGACTACGTCGTGCTGGTGGCGAGCGCGGACAGCGAGCGTCCCGCCTCGTCGCCGAGCGCCCCGGGCGAACGGCTCGTGCCGCGGATCATCGACACGGCACGGCCGGTACGCCGCTGACCGAGCGGGGACTCCGCGACAGCGTTCAGGCAGCCCCCAGCACTCACGCGGGGGGCTGCTCACCGCCCGCGCGGCCGGTGAGCAGCACGGGACCGCCCCACCGGGTTTCCCCGGTGGAGCGGCAGGCGGTAGGTTCCGCCGAGCACCCGCTCTCCCGACGGCACAAGCCATCCCGCTCAGCCGCGCAGCAGCCCGACCAGATGCCCCACGATCCGGTCCGCGGCGATCTCGGTGCGCTCACCGCTCGCGCGGTCCTTCACCTCGACCACGCCGTTGGCCAGCCCCTTGCCGACCACGAGGATCGTCGGAACACCGACCAGCTCGGCGTCGGCGAACTTGACCCCCGGTGAGGCGTTCCGATCGTCGAGAATCACACCGATGCCCGCGCTGTCCAGTTCCGCGGAGATCCGTTCCGCCTCGGTGGCCAGGTTCTCGTCCTTGCCCGCGATCACCACGTGCACGTCGGCGGGTGCGACCTCCCTCGGCCACACCAGGCCGAGCTCGTCGTTGTGCTGCTCGGCGATGGCCGCGACCAGTCGGGAGACCCCGACACCGTAGGAGCCCATGGTGACCCGCTTCGGTTTGCCGTCCTGCCCGAGCGCGTCCAGCGAGATGGCGTCGGTGTACTTGCGGCCCAGCTGGAAGATGTGCCCGATCTCGATACCGCGGGCGGAGCGCAGTACGCCGCGTCCGTCCGGCGAGGGGTCCCCTTCCCGGACCTCGGCCGCCTCGATCGTTCCGTCCGGGGTGAAGTCGCGGCCACAGACCAGGTCGACCACGTGGTGATCGGGCTTGTCGGCGCCGGTTGTCCAGGCGGTGCCCCGGACCACCCGGGGATCGACGAGGTAGCGCACCCCGTTGTCACGCAGCGCCAACGGACCGACGTATCCCTTGACCAGGAACGGGTTGGCCTCGAAATCGGCGTCGTCGAGCAGGGCCACCTCGAGGGGCTCCAGGGCGGCCTCCAGCCGCTTCATGTCGACCTCACGGTCACCGGGCACGCCAACCGCGAGCAGTTCCCACTCCTCGGTTCCGGGAGCCCGGGTCTTCACCAGCACGTTCTTGAGCGTGTCCGCGGCGGTGAAGGCGCGTTGCTCGCTCTCGGAGTCGAGGAACTCCACCAGGGTCTCGATGGTCGGGGTGTCCGGGGTGTGGTGAATCTCGGCGGGGGGATGGTCCTCGATCCTCCCCTCGGTGGGCGCGGGTGTCGTGACGGCTTCGACGTTGGCCGCGTAATCGGACTCACTGCTGCGTACGAAGGTGTCCTCGCCCGTGGCGCACTCCGCCAGGAACTCCTCGGAGGCCGAGCCCCCCATGGCACCGGAGGTCGCCGAGACCACGGTGTAGTCGAGTTCGAGCCGGTCGAACAGCCGTACGTAGGCCTGCCGGTGGAGCTGGTAGGACCGCAGGAGTTGTTCGTCGTCGAGATCGAAGGAGTAGGAGTCCTTCATCACGAACTCCCTGCCGCGAAGAATTCCCGCGCGGGGGCGTTCCTCGTCGCGGTACTTCGTCTGGATCTGGTAGAGGATGACGGGGAAGTCGCGGTAGGAGTTGTACTCCCCCTTGACCGTCTGCGCGAACAGTTCCTCGTGGGTGGGCCCGAGCAGGTAGTCGCCGTTCTTCCGGTCCTTGAGCCGGAACATGTTCGGGCCGTACTCCGTCCAGCGACCGGTGGCCTCGTAGGGTTCCTTCGGCAACAGTGCGGGCAGGTGGATCTCCTGGGCACCGATGGCGTCCATTTCCTCACGTACCGCCCGCTCGATGTTGCGCAGCACCCGCAACCCCAACGGCAGCCAGGAATAGATGCCCGGCGCCACCCGACGTACGTATCCGGCGCGCACGAGCAGGCGGTGACTCGGCACCTCCGCCTCGGCCGGATCCTCCCGCAGGGTACGCAGGAACAACGTGGACATCCTCGTGATCACGGCTGCGCGCTCCTTTACGCCCGGCGTTCTCCTCGCGTGTTACGGGGCAGCGTAGCTGCCGGGACCACGGTCAGTGGCGAGTCCCCTCCCGGAAGGGAACTCCCGCGCGGAAGGTTCCGGAGCGCGGGACACGGGTCCCACGATCGGAGCACAGTAGCGGATCTCCCCACGCTCGGTACGCGTGGTTGTGGCTCAATTGTTCCGCACTTCGAGCGAACCGAGCACACGATGGGAGCTGTGATGAGCTCGGAAGACAGCGAGGGCCCCCTGTTCTGGCATCCGGCACGGAAGCTGGACGGAATGCGCCACGCGCTCCGGCAGGGACGTCCGCCGTGGGGCTGGTCGAAGGTCCGGACGCTGTGCGGGACGCTGCTGGACCCCGCTCCGGTGAGTTCCACGGAGTGGTTGCTGTATCCGACCTGTCGAGCGTGCTGGGACAGTCTGGTTCGTCGACAGGTGCCGGACTTTCCCTGCGTGACCCACGAGGAGGATCAGCCGCCCGAGGAGCGCTGAGGGTGCCCGGCACGAGCCGCGCCGGGCGGTTGCCGGCTCGGCTCCGGGTCGTGGCGAACACCGAGCGGGCCGGGTGGCAGCTGGCGTGGCACTACTAGGCTGCGGTGGATCCCACGCGGCCCGGTTCCTCCGGGGCCCTCTGAACCCCAGGCTCACACGGAAAGGATCCAGAGTTCACGTGTTGGTGTTGCTTCCCCCGTCCGAAACCAAGTCGAACGGTGGTGACGGAGCGCCGCTGCGGCTCGAATCACTCTCGTTCGGGGAGCTCAACCCGGTGCGGGAGCGGCTGGCCGACGCCGTGACCGAACTGGCGTCGGACCCCGATACCAGCCTGCTGGCTCTCGGCCTGTCCGAACGAATGGCGGGCGAGGTCACGCGCAACGCCACGCTGTGGAACTCTCCGACCGCACCGGCGCTGGAGCGTTACACCGGCGTGCTCTACGACGCGCTGGAAGTCGGTTCGATGTCGGCGGTCGAGCGGTCTCGTGCCGACAACCGGTTGGCTGTCGCCTCGGCGCTGTTCGGCATGGTCCGAGGTGGGGACCGGATACCCGGTTACCGGCTCTCGGCGAACTCGGCCCTGCCCGGCCTCGAACCACTGCGCACCGTGTGGCGGCCCGCGCTGGAGCCGGTGCTGGCCGCCGAGCGGGCACCGGTGGTGGACCTGCGTTCCGGGGCCTACGCCGCGCTGGCGAGAACGCGCGGTGCTGTGGAGGTAAGCGTGGTCACCGAGCTCGCGGACGGTTCACGCAAAACCGTGAGCCATCACAACAAGGCCCACAAGGGACGGTTGGCGCGCGCACTGGCGTGTGCCGAGGAAGAGCCCGGCGATCTCGACTCGATAGCCGTGGTGGCGGAAAAGGCCGGGCTCAGGGTGGAGCGGGCCGGTGAACGGGCACTGCGCGTGATCGTGGCCTGACGGAGCCGTGCTGCTCACCGGCAGCGTCGCCACCCCCGCGGTGGGCTAGAATCACCCCGTCGCGTTCGACGGGTGGCAGCACGGTGTGTTCGGTCGCCCACTCGGTCGAGAAGCGAGGCGCAGCGCCGCGCGGAGCCCGGCAGGAGTCGCCCACGCCGTCCGGAACATCCCGGCCACCGGTGGTCAACACCCACCGGCAACGCCGCACCGGGCTGCTCCGCCCGCACGCACCCGGCCGATCCCGCCGGTCCCGGAACTGCCCGCGGCGGTGAACCGTGTTCCGCGACACAACCCCCGGAGAAGGAGAACCGCGAACGTGTCCGAGTATTTCTTCCGCGATGGGTGGCACCACCCGCGACCCGGCACGGGCGTGAAGTCCGGCACGGCTTCGGAAGACGTGGTAACAGGAGTCGTTGTGAGCCGGGTGACCACGGCCGAGGCACCGGGATCGTCATGAACGAGGTGCGTACGGAGTTGCCCGAGCGAGTGCGGGTGGTGGGGATCGGCGCCGACGGTTGGTCGGGGCTGTCCCCGAGCGCCAGGCAAGCGATCACCGAGGCCGATGTGCTGCTGGGCAGCCGTCGACAGCTCGATCTGGTACCGGAGCCGAGTGGTCGTCGGATCGTCTGGCCCTCACCGCTGCTGCCCGCGCTGCCCGGCTTGTTCGTCGAGCACGCGGACAGCGCCGTCTGCGTGTTGGCGAGCGGGGACCCCATGTTCCACGGGATCGGTGCGACCCTGGCCAGGGTGTTGGGGCCGGAGCGGCTGGACGTGACACCGCACCCTTCGTCGGTGTCACTGGCGTGTTCCCGGTTGGGATGGCCGCTGCAGGAGACCAAGGTGGTCAGCCTGGTCGGCAGAGCGGTGGAGAACGTTCTGGCGGCGCTCGATCCGGGCGCACGCCTCCTGGTGCTGGGCTCGGACGGGACCACGCCGGGGAAGGTTGCCGAGTTGCTCACCGAGCACGGCTTCGGTGCCAGTGAACTGACGGTGCTGCAGAATCTGGGAGCCGCGCACGAGCGGCACCGCACCACGACCGCAACCGAACTGCGGGAGAACACCGAACCGCTGCACGTACTCGCGGTGCGCTGTCGTACCGACGAGGAAGCACAGCCCAGGTTCGAGCGCTTCCGAACAGCAGGCGCGCCGGGACTGCCGGACGAGGCGTTCGAGCACGACGGGCAGCTGACCAAGCGGGATGTGCGGGTGACCACGCTGGCTCGGCTGGCTCCGTTTCCCGGTGGCCTGCTGTGGGATGTCGGGGCGGGCGCCGGAAGCGTGGCCGTCGAGTGGATGCGTGCCGCTCCGTCCTGTCGGGCGATCGCGATCGAACGAGGCCCCGAGCGTGCCGAACGAGTCGTGCGCAACGCCGCCCGACTCGGGGTTCCCGAGCTGAACGTCGTTCGGGGAGCCGCTCCGGAAGCACTACGGGAGCTGGAACGACCGGACGCGGTGTTCGTCGGCGGCGGGGTGACCGCGCCCGACGTGTTACGGACCTGTATGGAGGCGTTGGCCCCCGGGGGACGACTGGTGGTCAACGCCGTCACGATGGAATCGGAGACGATAGTGTCCGACTGGTACAGCAGGCTGGGCGGCGAATTGGTGCGCATCGGCATCGAACAGGCCGCGCCGATCGGCGGATTCACCGCTTGGCGTCCCGCCATGCGGGTGACGCAGTGGGCGGTGACGAAGCGATGACGGTTCACTTCATCGGTGCCGGCCCCGGTGCGGCCGATCTGATCACTGTTCGGGGCCGGGACACCCTCGCGAACAGCCCGGTGTGTCTGTACGCGGGCAGTCTGGTCCCTCGGGAACTTCTGGAACAGTGCCCGGCGGAGGCCCGACTCGTCGATACCGCCAGGATGACGCTCGACGGAATAGTCGACGAGATGCTGGCGGCCCACCGTCGGGGGCAGGATGTGGCACGGCTGCACTCCGGGGATCCGGCGGTGTTCAGCGCCGTGGCCGAACAGATGCGCAGGCTCGACGCGCACGGTGTGAACTACGAGATCGTTCCGGGGGTGCCCGCGTTCAGCGCGGCCGCGGCGGCGCTGAACCGGGAGCTCACCGTTCCCGGGGTCGGTCAGACCGTGTTGCTCACCAGGATCGCTGCCCGAGCTACCCCGATGCCGGAGGGCGAGGATCTCGAAACGCTGGGCAACAGCGGGGCGACGATGGTGCTGCACCTGGCGGTCAACCGTGTCGAGGAACTCGTGGAGCGGTTGGTGCCGAACTACGGGCACGAATGCCCTGTCGCCGTGGTCGCCGGTGCGAGCAGGGAGGACGAGGTCGTGCTGCGCGGCACGCTGGCCGACATATCCGACCAGGTGAGGCAGGCGGGGATCGAGCGTACCGCCGTGATCGTCGTGGGCGAGGTGCTCACGGCGGGCGAGTTCCCGGACAGCCACCTCTACTCGGCGAACCGTTGTCGCGCGTGATCACTCCTTCGGGAGACTGACGGTCTCACCCGGGGCCGGGCGTCAATTTCTCGCGAAATCGCCGAGCCCCGGAGACCGAACCCGGAGACCGGGATGGCGAGCTCCTGTCAGAACGCCGGAGAAGTACGTCCGACGATCTCGCCGCCACGGTCGATCACGATCACCTCGACCTCCACGGCTGAGCCACGCAGCGTTTCCAGGGCCACTTCGCGTGCGTGCCGAGCGACGACGTCCCCCAGCGGGACATCCTCGGCGCGGGCCTCCTGGAGCGCGTCGAGGGCGGTGTTGGCGCCGCTCACGCGTTCGGCCAGTTCCACGCTGCCGCCCTCCTGCCGCGCCAGGCGGGACAGCTGCGCGAAGTTGACCTGGGAACGCTTGGAGTGCAGATCCAGGTGGCCGTCGGCGAGCTTTGCCATCTTGCCGATGCCACCCGCGATCGTCAGCCGGGCCACCGGGTGTCTGCGCAGGTACTTCAGCACCGCTCCCGCGAAGTCGCCCATGTCGAGCAGCGCCTCGTCGGCGAGCCCGTAGAGCTCGACGACCGTGCGCTCCGACGTGCTGCCGGTGCATCCCGCCACGTGCTCGAGTCCCTCGGCACGGGCCACGTCCACTCCCCGCCGGATGCTGTCTATCCACGCCGAGCACGAGTACGGGATCACCACTCCCGTGGTTCCCAGGATCGAGAGTCCACCCGTGATCCCCAGTCTCGGATTCCAGGTGTGTCTGGCCAGCTCTTCGCCGTCCTCGACGGAGATCTCGACAACCACGTCCCCCGGCTCACCGTGTCGCCCGGCGAGCTCGGTGACCGCTTCGGTGATCAGCCTGCGTGGAACGGGGTTGATCGCGGGTTCACCGACCGCCAGTGGCAGGCCGGGCTTGGTGACGGTGCCGACCCCGGATCCGGCGCGGAAGGCCACCCCGCTGCCCTGCTCGCCGCGGGTGACACGGGAGCGCACGACGGAACCGTGCGTGACGTCCGGGTCGTCCCCGGCGTCCTTGACCACTCCGGCGAACGCCCAGCCCGGTCCGGACCGCTCCCGAGTGAGCGCGAAGGACGGGCAGTGTCCCTTGGGCAACCGCACCGGCACGGGATCCGGGAAGTCACCCGTGAGCAACGCCGTGTAAGCGGCTGTGGTGGCGGCCAGGGCACAGGCTCCGGTGGTCCAGCCGTACCGGAGCCCACCCGACTGCTCGGCGCTTTCGTTCGCCACGGCAGAATGCACTCCAACGGGTTCGATTGGTCGTCCTGACGGAAGAGTTCGCGGTCACCGCTCCCGCGCGCCGAAGATGCCCGGAACTTTCAACGGCCCGACCACACCGGCGACGAGCTCGACCCTACGACCGGCCCGACCCGCCCACGGCGGGAACCCGGAAAACCGCGATCCCACCGGCGTTCCAGGCCCGGGCACGGGACGCCGCCGGAACTCCGCACTCGAATTGAGGTGTAACGATGAGTCCGCGTGTCCTCGTTCTGGGCGGCACCGGCGAGGGTAGGCGACTGGCCGAACAACTCGCTCGGCTGGGAGTCTCGGTGGTGTCCTCGCTCGCCGGTCGGGTTCGCGAACCGAGACTGCCCGCGGGCGAGGTCCGGATCGGCGGGTTCGGCGGCCGGGAAGGACTGGCCGAGTACCTCCGTCGGGAACGGATCGGGACCGTGGTGGACGCCACCCACCCGTTCGCCGCGCGGATGACCGAGAACGCGGTCTCGGCCACCGAAACCACGGGAACAAAACTGCTGGTGTTGCGGAGAAGGGCGTGGTCGCCGGGGCCGGACGACGAGTGGCACCAGGTGGACTCGCCGGCCGAGGCCGCCGAGAAGGTCGGCGAGCTCGGGCGGCGCGTGCTGTTGACCACCGGGCGTCGGGAACTGGGGTGCTTCGCCGCCGCACGGGACAACTGGTTCCTGGTGCGCACCGTCGACGAACCCGAACAACCACTGCCCCCGA
Source organism: Actinopolyspora sabaoui (assembly GCF_051225635.1). NCBI lineage: Bacteria > Bacillati > Actinomycetota > Actinomycetes > Actinopolysporales > Actinopolysporaceae > Actinopolyspora > Actinopolyspora sabaoui. Next base: position 372,192 of record NZ_JBMIHH010000003.1, read on the forward strand.
ACATGACCACGCTCTCCGCGAGAGGACCCTTCGACACCGCCACCGAGCTGGAGCTGCTCCGAACTCACCGGATAGAGGTAATCGTGAGCAAGAACAGCGGGGGCAGTATGACCGAGGGGAAGCTGAGCGCCGCCCGTAGGCTGGGACTGCCGGTGGTGCTGGTGCGCCAGCCGGCTCTCCCATCCGCACCGGTGGTGCACACGGTGGAGGAGGCACTCACCTGGTTCCGGGAGCGCGGTTCTCATGCCGGGTAACGGCGTGGCGTGAACACGGTCGTACCGTCCGAGCGCTCGACGATCCTGCTGGTGGAGGAGCCGACCAGCAACAGACACCGCATGTCGACCTGTTCCGGATCGAGCTCGTCGAGCCGGACGATCCGAACGTCCTCCTCCGTGCCTCCGATGTCCCTGCCGATCACCACCGGAGTGTCGGGAGCACGGTGCCGAAGCAGTGTGTCGCGGGCCGCGCCGACCTGCCAACGCCTGCTCGCGGAGGCAGGGTTGTAGACGGCCATGGCGAGATCGGCACTCGCGGCGGCCTCCAGCCGCTGTTCGATGACGCTCCACGGCTTGAGGCGATCGGACAGCGAGAGCACGCAGTAGTCGTGGCCGAGCGGTGCTCCCACTCGGCTGGCCACCGCCTGCGCGGCGGTGAGGCCGGGGAGCACGCGGACGTTCACGTGCTCGTAGGCCGGATCAGTAGCCGCTTCCAGTACCGCGCTCGCCATCGCGAAGACCCCTGGGTCGCCGGAAGAGACCACGACTACCTCGCGCCCGGTGGCGGCGAGTTCCAGCGCCGCCGCGGCCCGCTCGGCTTCGACCCGATTGTCCGAGGGGTGCTTGCGTTGCCGCGGATTGGTGGGAATTCGGTCGAGGTAGGGACCGTAGCCGACGAGATCGTCGGCGGCGCCGAGCGCCGCCTGCGCCTCGGGAGTCGTCCACTCCCACCCCGCGGGCCCCAGCCCGACCACGCTCAGGCCACCCGAACGCGAACCGGTGCCGTCGTGGGATTCCTCGCTGGCCGCGGTGGTGCCGGTGGTCTCCCCCACCGGACTGGGCAGCAGCGCCAGTGAGAAGTAGGGCACGCTTTCGGGATCGACGTCGCCGAGCTTCTCGACTCGTTGGCGACGTGTGCTGGCGCGCTCCACGTAGTAGGCACTGTCGAGGCAGCCTGCCTTTTCGAAGGCCTCCCGTACCCCCTCGAAGGTCCGTCCCAGTTTGAGCACAGCGGCGGCGTCGGTGTCCCGCAGCCGCTCGGCCAGGGCGCCCGGCTCCAAGGTGCCGGGCAGCACCGTGAGGACCTCGTCACGTTCGGCGAGGGGACGTCCCAGTTCGGCCGAAGCGGCGCTGACCGAATTGACGCCCGGCACGACCTCGGTCTCGAACCGACCCGAGAGCCGTTTGTGCATGTGCATGTAGGAACCGTAGAAGAACGGGTCCCCTTCCCCCAGCAGCGCGACGTCGCGGCCCGCGGCGAGGTGAGCGGCCAGCCTGCCCGCGATCTCGGTGTAGAACTCGTCGATCGCGCCCTGATAACCCCCTGGATGATCGGTGGTCTCGGTGGTGACGGGATACACCAGGGGCTCCTCGATCTGGTCACCACGCAGATAGGGCTCGGCGACCGAGCGGGCGATGCTGTTGCCGTGCCTGGCGCTGTGATAGGCGACCACGTCGGCCTCACCGATCAGACGTGCCGCCTTGACCGTGACCAGTTCCGGATCGCCGGGCCCCAGCCCCACCCCGAACAGTCGGCCGGGCACGGGGTCGTTGCTGTGTTGGCTGCTCACTCTTCCTCGCTCGCGATCGCGTTGATGGCGGCGACCGTCATCGCACTACCGCCGCGCCTGCCGTGCACCACCAGGTACTCGGGGCAGCCGGGGTGCTCCTCCAGCGCCTGTTTTGACTCCACCGCGCCGATGAACCCGACGGGAATTCCCAGTACCGCCGCCGGCTTTCCCGCGCCCTCCTCGATCAGCTCCAGCAATCGGAACAGGCAGGTGGGCGCGTTGCCGATCGCGACCACGGCTCCGTCGAGCCTGCCGCGCCACAGCTCCATGGCTGCCGCGCTACGGGTGGTTTCCAGCTGACGGGCGAGTCCCGGGACCCGCGGGTCGGACAGGGTGCACAGGATCTCGTTGGCGGCGGGCAGCCTGCGGCGCGTCACCCCCGCGGCCACCATTTCCGCGTCGCACAACACCGGAGCACCGGCGGCCAGCGCCTCGCGCGCGGCACCTACCACTCCGGGCGAGAAGGCGAGATCGTCGACGAGGTCGACCATGCCACAGGCGTGGATCATGCGCACGGCCACACCGGCGACGTCCGACGGCAGCTCGTCGAGACCGGCTTCGGCGCGGATCGTCGCGAAGGAGCGCCGGTAGATCTCCTTGCCGTCCCGGATGTATTCGATCACCGGTTGTCCTCGTCACCCGTTTCCTGCTGGTTGTCCTCGTGTCCGTTCCCGGGCTCGACGGTGCTCGCCCCGACGTGCCGGGCTCGCCGGACGGCCTCGGCCACCTCGTCCGTCCCCGCCTCTGTGGCCCATGTCTCGGTCCCGGCGGCTGTGGTTGAGCTGACCCGGTACCCGGAGGGACTCGCCAGTACTTCCACCACCGGACCACGCGGAAGCCCGCAGCGGCGCGAGCAACCGGCCCAGTGCACCGGCAGGACACCGGTGTCGGTGTCGCCGGCGTCCGCCGCCTCGACATAGGCCAGCCCACGCGCGGCGTCCCGGTGGACGTCTGCCAGGGACTTGGCGCATCCGGGTTCCCCCGCACAGGCGGTCGCGCCGTTGAACGGCGAGGCTGTTTCGACGATCAGACCGCACGAGTGCAGCGCGGAGAGCCACGTCGAACACTCCTCTTCGGCGACGCCGGGGACGACCACCGTCCGCCAGGGCGTCAATCGGACCGTACCCGACGCGGCTTCGGCCGCTCGTATGATGCAACGCAGCTGCGCCGGGGACAAGCGCCCCAGCGGCGCTCCCACGCCCAGGGCTGCCCGCCCCTCGGAGCGAGCCAGCTCACCGACAGCAGGTCTTTCCTGGGAATTCATCCACTCGGTGAACGAGACGGACGACCGGGATGTGACATCGGCAACGGATTCCGGCCACCGCCCCACACGAGCACGAAGCGCGTCGGTCAACTCATCCAGCGTGTCCAACTCGGCCACTCGCCACGCCGAGGCCCCATGCCGTTCCCGTACGGCGAGGAACTCGCACGCGGCCGTGACCGCGGCGGCGGGCGCCGCGCCGGGCGGGACGCGCACTCCCGAATCGCTCCCCGCCAGCAGCACGGCGACGCTGTCGGAGGACACCGGCAGCAATCCCACATCAGCACGCAACCGCGCCAGATCACCGCTCCCGTCGTCGACGGTGAACAGGAACCTGCCGGACAGTTCGGCCAGCGCGGGCTCTGCGCACAGCAGCGCGTCGAGTTCCGCGGCGAGCCACCGCACCGAGTGCAGTCGGCCACGACCGTCGAGTCCCGCGTAAGGGGCGGCGATGATGTTGCGCACCCGCTCGTGGGTCAGCGAGGGCAGCAGACCGACCTCGGCCAACAGCCGTCCCAAGTCCTCGGGAGCTTCGACCCCGCGCAGCTGCAGATTCGCACGCGAGGTCAGCTCGACCGTGGAGTTCCCCAGCTCAACGGCTGCCTTCGTCAGGGCGCGCAGCTGCGGGGCCTCCAGTCGACCACCGGGGACTCGGATCCGTGCCAGCCCACCGTCCGCGGCCTGATGAACCCGGAGCGCACCGGGGCACGCGTCGGCTCTGTCGCGGTCGGCACTGTAGTTCTCGGACACTCCGGCGATGCTACGGGCCGCACCACTGTGCGCCGCGACACGATGGCGGGTCGGGGTGTGCCCGCAGCTTGACGAGGGATCCGCACGTTCCCGAAACTGGAGCGCGTATCTGCGGTGGATCACGGAGGAAGCCGGTGCGAGTCCGGCGCGGTCCCGCCACTGTCACCGAGGAGCGAACTCCGTAGACGGTCACTGTCTCGTGGAGATGGGAAGACCGGAGCGAGCGATGATCCGGCAGCCAGGAGACTCCGACCACCGCCACCACTGAAAAGGGGCGAGGACCCCTGGGAAGGTTACTGATGCGCCGTTCGAACGCGCGTGCATCGCGCGTCCTGTCCTGGTCGGTCCCCCCGGTTTTCGACGCCGAGGAGCCAATCGCATGATCCTGCTGCTGTCCACTTCCGACACCGACCTGCTCAGCGCACGGGCCAGCGGCGCCGACTACCGGCTCGCCAACCCCGCCCGGGTCGGTGCGGACGATCTCCCCGGGCTGCTCGACGGGGTGGACCTCGTCGTGGTGCGGCTGCTCGGCGGCCGCAGGGCGTGGGAAGAAGGGCTCGACGTCCTGCTGAACGGACCCCGACCGGTGGTCGTACTCGGCGGGGAACAACAACCGGACGCCGAGCTCATGGAATGCTCGACCGTTCCGGGTGGAGTGTGTGCCGAGGCGCACGCCTACCTTGCCCACGGTGGGCCGGAGAACCTGACCCAGCTGTTCCACTTCCTTTCCGACACCGTGCTGCTGACCGGGCACGGCTTCGCTCCGCCGGAGGAAACCCCCACCTGGGGCAGGTTGGAGCGCACACCCGGGCGGACGGCGGGCCCCACTGTCGCGGTGCTGTACTACCGGGCGCACCACATGGCGGGCAACACCGCGTTCGCCCACACCCTCTGCGACGCGATCGAGAACGCGGGCGGACAAGCGATGCCGCTGTTCTGCGCCTCGCTGCGCACCCCCGACCCGGAACTGCTCGAAGCGCTGCGCGGAGCGGACGCCCTGGTGGTCACGGTGCTCGCAGCGGGAGGCAGCAAGCCCGCGGTGGCCACCGCCGGTGGGGACGACGAGGCGTGGGACGTCGGCGCACTCGCGCAACTGGACATCCCGATCCTGCAAGGGCTGTGCCTGACCAGCAGCCGCACCGCCTGGGAGGAGAACGACGAGGGACTGTCCCCGTTGGACATGGCCACCCAGGTCGCGGTTCCGGAGTTCGACGGCAGGCTGATAACGGTACCGTTCTCGTTCAAGGAGAACGATTCCGAAGGACTGCCGGTCTACGTCGCCGACAGCGAGCGCGCGGCGCGCGTAGCCGGAATCGCGGTCCGGCACGGGAGGCTGGGACACATCCCCGCCGAACGCAGGCGCCTGGCGTTGATGCTCTCGGCCTACCCCACCAAACACGCCAGGGTCGGCAACGCCGTGGGGTTGGACACCCCGGTGTCGGCGGTGCGGATGCTGCGCTCGCTGCACGAGCACGGCTACGACATCGGTCCGGCGGAGGGCCCGGACGCCCTGCCCGGTGTCGAGGCGCAGGACGGCGACGCGCTGATCCACGCACTGATCGCGGCGGGCGGGCAGGACCGCGACTGGCTGAGTGAGGAGCAGCTGGCGGGCAATCCGGTACGTATCCCCGCCAAGCGGTACCGGGAGTGGTACGACTCGCTCCCCGAACAGCTGCGCGCCGACATCGAACAACACTGGGGACCGCCGCCCGGTGAGCTGTTCGTGGACTACTCGCAGGACCCCGACGGCGAGATCGTGCTCGCCGCCATCAGGGCGGGCAATGTCGTGCTGATGATCCAGCCGCCGCGTGGCTTCGGGGAGAACCCGATCGCGATCTACCACGATCCGGACCTGCCTCCGAGCCACCACTACCTGGCCGCCTACCGCTGGCTGGTCGACGACTTCGACGCGCACGCCATGGTGCACCTGGGCAAGCACGGCAATCTGGAATGGCTCCCGGGCAAGACCGCGGGCATGTCGGCGGCCTGCGCCACGGACGCGGCGATCGCCGATCTGCCGCTGATCTACCCTTTCCTGGTCAACGACCCCGGTGAGGGGACGCAGGCCAAGCGGCGGGTGCACGCGACCCTGGTTGACCACCTGGTTCCTCCGATGGCCCGCGCCGAGAGCTACGGCGACATCGCACGACTGGAGCAGCTGCTCGACGAGCACGCAAACATCACGGCGATGGACCCGGCCAAACTGCCCGCCATCCGCAGCCAGATCTGGACGCTGATGCAGGCCGCCAAGCTCGATCACGACCTGGGTTTGGAGGAGCGCCCGCACGATGCCGAGTTCGACGACATGCTGATGCAGGTCGACGGTTGGCTGTGCGAGGTCAAGGACGCCCAGATCCGGGAGGGGCTGCACGTGTTCGGGGATCCCCCCGCTGGGGAGGCCCGGGTCGGTCTGGTGCTGGCGATGCTGCGGGCGCGACAGATGTGGGGTGGTCAGCAGGCCGCGGTTCCGGGACTGCGGGAGGCGCTGGGACTCGCCGAGGACGGTTCGGAGGCCCGGGAACGGGTGGACGACGTCGAAGAGCGGGCACACTCGCTGGTGTCGGCCATGGAGGAGCACGGCTGGCAGAGTGAGAAGGCCGAGGAAGTCTGCCGGGCGGTGCTGGGTGAGGTGCCGGAACGGGTTCCCGAGGTGCTGCGGTTCGCCGCCGCGGAGATCGTGCCGCGACTCGCGGCCACCACCGACGAGATGGGCTCGACGCTGCACGCGCTGAACGGCGGCTACATCCCCTCCGGACCGAGCGGCTCCCCACTGCGCGGCCTGGTCAACGTGCTGCCCACCGGCAGGAACTTCTACTCGGTGGACCCGAAGGGCATTCCCAGCAGGCTGGCCTGGGACACCGGTTACGCCATCGCGGAGTCGCTGCTGCAGCGCTACCGCGAGGACAACGGTGAATGGCCCGGATCCGTGGGGTTGTCGATCTGGGGCACCAGTGCGATGCGCACTTCCGGTGACGACATCGCCGAGGTGCTCGCGCTGATCGGGATCCGCCCCACCTGGGACGACTCCTCGCGACGGGTGAACGGCTTGGAGGCGATTCCGCTGGACGAGCTGGAGCGCCCACGTGTGGACGTCACGGTGCGAATCAGCGGGTTCTTCCGGGACGCCTTCCCGCACGTGGTCAACCTGCTCGACGATGCCTTCCGGATGGTCGCGGAGTTGGACGAGCCCGACGAGTGGAACCACGTGCGCGCGCACACCAGGGCCGATGTCGCCGAGCACGGCGACGAGCGCCGCGCGACGATGCGGATCTTCGGTTCCAAGCCGGGTGCCTACGGTGCGGGGATGCTGTCGCTGATCGACAGCCGCAACTGGCGCGACGACTCGGACCTCGCGGAGGTGTACACGGTCTGGGGTGGTTTCGCCTACGGTCGCGAACTGGACGGCGTCGAGGCTAGGTCGGACATGGAGACCGCCTACCGCAGGATCTCGGTGGCGGCCAAGAACACCGACACGCGTGAGCACGACATCGCCGACTCGGACGACTACTTCCAGTACCACGGCGGGATGGTGGCCACCGTGCGGGCGCTGAGCGGCGAGTCTCCCGCCGCCTACATCGGGGACAGCTCGCGACCGGACTCGATCAAAACCCGGTCGCTGCACGAGGAGACCTCGCGGGTGTTCCGCTCCCGTGTGGTCAACCCCCGCTGGGTCTCGGCGATGCGCCAGCACGGCTACAAGGGTGCCTTCGAGCTCGCGGCCACGGTGGACTACCTGTTCGGTTACGACGCGACCACCGGCGTGGTCGGCGACTGGATGTACGAGAAGCTCGCCGAGACTTACGTCTTCGACGAGCAGAACCAGAAGTTCCTCACCGAGTCGAATCCGTGGGCGCTGCACGGAATCGCCGAACGACTGTTGGAGGCCGCCAACCGCGAACTGTGGGCGGAGCCGGACCCCGAGACGCTGCGGGGACTGCGAGAGGTCTACCTGCAGGTGGAGGGTGATCTGGAGGACGGTCCCGGCGGCGAGTGACACCGAGGTTCGTCGGCGTCGATTACGGGCGGAATCGCCGCCGACATTCGGGCCGAATCAGCCCACCGGCAGGGAGCGACGGTCGGGCGCCAATCCCGCCACCGGACCGACGACGATCACGGCGGGTGGCCGGATTTCTGAGTTCTCGACCTCGTCGGCCACGTCCCGCAGGGTGCTTCGCAGCGTCCGTTGCGTGTGCATGCTGCCTTCCTGGACCACCGCGACCGGCGTTTCGGAACTCCTGCCGTGTTCGAGCAGCACGTCGGCGAACTCCCGGATCCGTTTGACGGCCATCATCAGCACCAGTGTCCCGTTCAACCGGGCCAGCGCGGGCCAGTCCACCAGGGACTGCTCGTCGTGCGGCCCCACGTGGCCGGAGACCACGACGACCTCGTGTGCCACCCCGCGGTGGGTCACCGGCACGTCTCCGATCGCCGGTGCCGCGAACGCACTGGTTATCCCGGGTACCGCCGTCACAGCCACCCCTGCCTCGACGCAGGCGAGCAGTTCCTCGAAACCGCGTCCGTAGACGTAGGGATCGCCGCCCTTGAGCCGCACCACGAAGTTTCCCGCCGTGGCGCGTTCGATCAGCAGTTTGTTGATGACTTCCTGGTTCGCCGCGCGCCCGTAAGGGATCTTGGAGGCGTCTATCACCTCGACGTCGGGGGAGAGCTCCTCCAACAGTTCGCGCGGCGCGAGGCGGTCCGTGATCACCACGTCGGCCCGCCCCAACAGTTGGCGGCCACGAACCGTGATCAGATCGGGATCCCCCGGACCACCGCCGACGAGGGCCACACCGGGTTCCGGCGGTTCGGCACGTTCTTCGACCTGTCCGGTGCGCAGCGCCTCCAGCAGCGCCTCCTTGACCACGGCCGCCCTCCGGTGATCACCACCGGCCAACACTCCGAACAGCAGTCCGTCGTGTTCCGCGACGGCGGGAGTGACCGCGGTGCCCTTGCTCGCGTCGTCCGCGCGCACGCAGAAGATCCGGTCGCGCTCCGCCTCGGCGACGACCCGCTCGTTGACGTCGGCGCTGGAGGTGCAGGCCACCGCGTACCAGGCCCCGTCCAGATCTCCCGCGGTGAACGGCCTGCGGTGCCACACCAGCTCCCCGGATTCGGCCATGGCGTCCACGGCCGGGGTGGCTTCCGGCGAGATCACCACCACGCTTGCCCCCGCCTTGAGCAGCCTGGGGAGGCGGCGCTGCGCCACGGTTCCGGCTCCGACTACCACCACCCGCCTGTCCTGCAGATCGAGTCCGGCGAAGTAATGGTGCTGGCTTTGCGAGGTCATCTGGGTAGTCGTTCCTGTCGGGTCACACCCCCGGCGACGTCGGCGGGGTCGGTTCGAAACTGTTGCTGCCGCAGGTGTCCGTCACCGTTGAGTACGCACAACTTCGTGCGAGTTGGGACCGGACAGCTTCCACCGGAGCGCGGCGCCTCCCCATACTGCCATGAAGGCCGCCACGAACGGATACCCGAGAAGTTCGAAGTGATTTCCGATACCTACCACGCTCCCAGCCATCGGGATACCGAGTTCAGGGCACACGCCCGCGAGCACGACCGCTCCGACGACCGTTGATCACCGTAAAAGTCCTGGGGAACATTCCGGACGTACTCGTGCCCGGCCCCGCCGTGGTGACGGGCTCGGGCACGAGCACGTGGCCAGGTCAACCCGGAGCGGTCATCGACCGAGGACGGTGCGCAACGCACCGAGCAGCATCTCCACCCGGTCCAGCCGCGCGTTGTTGCCCATGAGGCCGATACGCCAGACGCTGTTGGCGAACGGCCCGGCACCGGCACCGATCTCGATGCCGTAGTCGGTCAGCAGTTGCTTGCGCACGTCCGCGGAGTCCACCCCTTCGGGCACCCACACGCTCGTCAACTGGTGCAGCCTGTTGCCCTCCGGAGCGAACAGTTCGAGCCCCATCCGCCGCAGGCCCTGCTGCAGCGCCTCGCCCGCCGCACGGTGGCGCTCGGCGACCGCGGGTATTCCCTCCTCGAGCACCCGGCCGAGCGCGGCGTGCAGCGAGGCGACCATCGCGGTGGGCGCGGTGTGGTGGTAGGCGCGTCCGCCGGAGGCGCCTCCGGTCACGTAGTTCCCGATGAGCCCGAGGTCCAGATACCAGGTGGTGGGGTTCTCGACCCTGCGCTCCCAGGCGCGCTCGGAGACCGTGAACGGTGCGAGACCGGGGGGAACCCCGAGGCATTTCTGCGTACCGGCGTAGGCGATGTCGACGTTCCAGGCGTCGAGGTCGATCTGTTCACCGGCGATCGAGGTCACGCAGTCAGCCAGCAGCAGGGTGTTGTCGCCGCGAGCGCGCAACGCCTCGCCGAGTCGGCCGATATCGCTGCGTACGCCGGTGGAAGTCTCGGCGTGCACGGCTGCCACCAGCTCCGGGGAAGGATGGGCGTCCAGCACGCGCTGGACGTCCACGGGCTCTCCCCAGTCGTGGTCGACGCGCACGACCTCGGCTCCGTAACGGCTCGCTACGTCGCACATGCGTTCGCCGAACAGACCGTTGACGGCCACGACGACCACGTCACCCGGGCGCACGAAGTTGACGAAGGCGGCCTCCATACCGATGGAGCCGGTTCCGGAAAGCGGGAGCGTGCGGAGGTTTCGGGTGCCCCAGACCGACCGCAGTCGTTCCCCGGTGTCGTCGAGCAGTCTCAGGAACTCCGGGTCCAGGTGCCCGAGCAGCGGAGCCGCCAGGGCCGCGGTGGCCTCCGGATAGGTGTTCGACGGCCCGGGGCCGAGTAGAGAGCGTTCAACCAGTGCCATGACGCCCAGCCTAGGCACACCGCCCCAGCGCAACGGGCCGTACCCACTTGACGCGGATCTGACCTGGGCACGCCGGATTCCATGCAACGGAAACAAGATTCCACGAACATGTTCGAACGAACTGTTGACAATGTCACATCCACGGGGAACCCGCGGAAGCCGCGGAACGACGCTCCGGAGCGGGAGGAAGAACCGCGTTGAACGGCGAAAACACGCCCGAAAAAGAAAACACCACCGCACACCCCCAGTCGGTGCGGTGGTGGGCGTGGTCGATTCACCCGTAAGGCTGTTGGCAACCACGCAAGCCGAAGTTTTCTCGCATATAGCTTGCAGTACTGTAATGTAGCTTCACTCGATACAGTCAAGATCTATCGCCAAATTGGCTTAATAGTCGGCCAATTACTCACTTTGTGTAGCCAACTTGACGCGGCCGTAACGCTTAGTGCGTCGAACGGCGAGCACGGTGATCAGCCGGGACCTCCGCCCGCGAGGATCAACGCAGCCGACGGAGCACTCTTCCGGGAACGACCGGTCGCAACGCTCGCGGTGATCCCGCGGAACTGGCCGCCGCGAGCGTGACCCCGGCGGTGACGAACTTGTGCAGGACCATCCGAGCCGGGCCCTCCCCGAGTTCGGTGGCGGCACGCAGACAGGCCGCTTCCGCGACGCTGGGAGTGCCGACCCGTTGCCCCACGGAAGCGCTCGGGTTGGGGACGATCGTCCCGGCGAGCGCTTCGGCCGAGTAGCACAGCACAGGCAGTTCCCCCTCGACCGCGAGCGACCAGTGCCGCGAGTGTTTTCGCAGTCCGGCACGCAGTTGCCCCGACTCCGCCGCACGATCGATCGTGGCCACCGCCCGGACGGCAACGGGATCACCGGGAAAACGCCCGTCCAGTGCGGACAGTGCTTCCGTCACGGCGGTAGCGGTTACCCCGCTGGAAGCACCGATACCGATCACCAGAGCTCCGCTGACATTCACGCGGCGTTCCCGTTGGGAAGCTCCGCGGCGAGCAGTACCACCGGCTCACCCGCCGCCAGTCCCGAAACGTCCTCGTCCGAGGTGACCATCCGGTTAGCGAAGAGCTGCACGCCTTCGACGTGGTAACCGGCGTTGCGCAGCACATCCCGGTTCGCCGCGATCCGGTCCAGCGTGTGCGAGGCAAGCACGACCCGCCGCGCCCCCACGTGGGCGCAGGCGGTGAGCACTTCCGCGTCGTCGATCCCGACGAAAATCGAATCCGGCTTGGCGAGCCCGCGCAACACCGCCGGTGCGGCACCCTCCTCGACGCGGACGTTCACCCCGTGGGCGGCAGCGTTGGAAACCAGCCGTACGACCTGGGCCTCATCGGACTCCACCGCGACGCAGGCGGCACCCATCCTGGCGCATTCCACCGCCACCGAACCCGAGCCCGCCCCCACGTCCCACACCAGGCTGCCGGGCCTGGGAGTCAGTCGAGCCAGCGCGAGCGCACGAACTTCGCTCGGAGTGACGGTTCCCTCTCGATGGGAGAACTCGGCCTCCGGAAGGGCCCACCGTTCCGGAGGTGTGGGCTCGCCCCCGCTGTGCCAGCTACGTCCGGGCACGGCATCCGGCTCGTCCACGCAACAGACGATGTTGGGTTCGAACCAGTTACGCTCCGCCGCCTCCTCCGGCTCGATCGTGGTTACACGCTCGTGCTCGCCTCCGAGGTCCTCACCGACGATCATCGTGCGGCGCCAGCCACGCAGCCCGGAGGCGAGTTGCGCCGGTCCGGTGTCCCCACCGGTCAGCACCACCACGGCCGAACGCGCGCGACAGATGTTGAGCGCACGGTGCAGTCCCCCGATGCGCGCGTTGACCACACTGGCGTCCTCCCAGGAGCGCCCCATGCTCGCGAGCAGTCGTTGCACACTGGACAGGGCGGGCAGCACCGCGCACCGCAGTCCCTTGTCGCGCAGGGCGCGGACGGCACCGAAGAAACCGGGGTCCCCCGAGGCGAGCACCACACCGGTTTCCTCGGCGGTCAACGCGGAAAGCGCGCTCAACGCGGGTCCGAACGAACCGAGCTCGACCGTTCGCACCCCTTCCGGTGCGTGTGCCCGCAAGTGCGGGGGAGCTCCCACGATCAGCGCCGCGGAGTTCAGTACCTCTGCCGCACCCTCGGGCAACGGTCCACCGTCGATTCCGATAACCGCGACCGCCACGTCGCACACTCCGTCAGACTAGAAGGTTGAGTTGGATTCTCGCTGTGGTTTCCTATTCGGCAGCGCGCCGCTTCCCGGAACCGGTACTCGACGAACCGCTCCTGTTTCCGTTCGTCGTGCTCTTCTGCGGCCTGGTTCTGGTTCCGCTCTTCGCGGTGTTCGACCTGCCACCGCCGGACTTGGCCGCCGAACCCTTGGCGCCGGGCTTCGCCGTGGCGCCCGAACCGGACCCGTTCTTGTCGGCTTTCGACTCCGAGACTTCGGCGGTGTCCATCGCGGTCGACACCTCGACCTGTTCGTCCCCTTCGGCGGTGCGCCGCTCCCCCGGCTCCTCCTCGGACGCGACCGGTTCCCCGGCAAGCTCCCGCTCAGTACCACCGGGGGAATCGTTCGATGCGGACTCCACGTCGTCGCGCTCATTCCCCTGGGGGACCGCGGCTTCGCGCCCCGCCTCCCCCGCGACCGTGCCGTCAGCGGTGTGGGCTGGTTCGACGCCCGCCACAGACTCGGGTTCGGCGGAATCGTCCGTCGCCGGGACCTCGTCCTCGCCGGTTCCGGACACCGCGGCACCCTGTTCGGTGGCCACGTTTTCTTCGGGGACCGTGATCTCCTCGGCGGACTGTTGCTCGGCCACGACCGAGTGCCGAACCCCGCCGCGACCACCGGTCCGGACGGCGTCCCTGGTGTTCTGCTGCCAGTCGCGCACCGCCCACCAAGCGACCTCGGCGTCGGCACGCGCACCATCGCGTTGTTCGTCCGAACGGGACTGCGGCAACGGCCCGTCCGCACCGCTCGCGGAGTCACCGGAAGCACCGCGGGTTCCCGAACCCCGCTCCGTGGTCCACCGCCCGGCGGAGTACCGAGCACCGGAACCACCGCGCCGTTTCGAGGTCGGTTCCGCGTTGCGACCGTTCCGCGCCGCCTCCTCCCGCGAGCGCCCGGAGGAATAGGACCGTGAACGGGTGGCCTGCGATCGCAGCACCTCACCGACCAGGAAAAGCGTGTTCCGCCAGAGCCTGTGCTTCTTGACGAGTCCCTCGAGCTCGCCGACGCTGCTGCGCAGCACCAACTCGTCCGAGCAAGTGACCTTGTAGGCGACCACGACGGGAACGTCGTCACCGTACCCGGCCGTGCGCAACCGTTCCACGAGTTGACCGGTGCGTGACGCCGAAACCGACAGCGCCATGGTCATGCCGTTCTCGGCGAACTCCCGCGCTTTCGAGGCCTCGGGCAGCGTGTTGGATTGCCCGTCCGGCCTGGCCACCATGAGGGGATACTCCTCGTCCGTGCCGGTGAGTTCCCTGCCGACCGCGGCGGCAGCGGCAGTGTGACCGGCCACACCCGGAACCATCTCCACTTCCAGTTCCATGCGCGCACAGGTGTCGTACTGCTGCTGCACCGAACTCCAGACCGCGGCGTCCCCGGAATGCAGCCGCACCACTCGCAGGCGTTCCCGCTCCGCCCTGCGGTAGACCTCCTGGACCTCGCGCTTGTCGATCACGGTGGTGTCGAGCAACTCGACATCGGTGCGTGCGTGTTCCCGCACACCTTCGGGAGAAATCGTACTCGGGCTACAGAGAACGATGTCCGCCTCGGAGATCCGACGCGCGGCGCGCAGTGTCATCAGATCGACCGCACCGGGGCCCGCCCCTACGAAAGAGACCAGCCCGGTACGAGTTCCCGAAGTCATGCGATCGTTCTCCTCTCCCGCCTGACGCGGTGCAAGTAATACCACTGCGGACAATCGATGCGCGCCGCACCCGGTACGGTCGTCTCCCGCGTCGAGGCGGTCCAGTCATCGGTGCACCCACGAGATCTCCGACTCGTCCCACGGTCGTCCGTGGCGCGGGCGAGCGACACTCGGTTTCGAAAACACCGCACCTCGGTCCTCGACACGACACCGAAAAGCCACGACGCGTACTGATCGACCGTATCGCGAAACCGCCGGCGATACCGAGCGCACCGTTCCGGCCGCACACGGCGCACGAACCGGAACGACCGTTCCACCGTGGAGCACGGACGCGGCACTGCCCGGCACAACCGAGGGCCGGCTCGGGAAGGGATTCGAAGAGTCGATCCACAACGAGCGACGGGTCCTCCCCCGGCGCGTGTCCACTCGAACGACAGGCGGGGAGGAAAATTACGCCCGAGCGGCGACCGCGGTGACGTTCGGAGCCGGGTTCACCGAGCGCACTCTCAGCGGGAGCACTCCCGCACGAACCGCGCGATCGCCCCGGGTATCGCAACCGGGTGGGTGTGCAGATAGGAAGCGTGCAGTTTCTCGCGCACGAATCCTTCGGTGATCACACCGTCGTCACGCCAGAACCACGCCGGATCTTCCCCGGATGCCCGGGTGAGCACGGTGCGGTGGAACTCGTGCCCGGAGACCCGGCTTCCCTCGTCGAACAGCACCGAGTCGCTCGCCGCCACCGCCTCCCGGTAGCCGAGGGTGAGGCGCGGGGACATTCGCGCGTCGGCGTCCAACACGCCACACAGCGGATATCCGTCCAGACTCCGCGCCAGGTACAGCAGGCCCGCGCATTCGGCGTGCACCGGCAGTCCCTCGTCGACACGGTTCGCGATGTCGTGGCGCAGTTTTTCGTTGGCGGAAAGGTCCGCGACGTACTGTTCCGGGAACCCACCGGGCAGAATCAGTCCGCTGGTGCCCGCGGGCAGCCGCTCGTCCCGCAGCGGATCGACCACGGTGACCTCCGCCCCGGCGGCTCGCAACAGTTCGACGTGTTCGGTGTAACCGAAGGTGAAAGCCGAACCCCCCGCCACCGCCACCCGAGGCGCCCCGGCCGTCACCTCACCGGCGCCGAGCGCGGCTTCGGGACGCCACGGCTGGACGGACATTCCGGAGGCCGAGGAGGCGAGTGCGGCCACCGCATCGAGATCGACGCCCGAGGCCACGATCCGCGCCATGCCCGCTACGGCCTCGTCGGCCCTCGCGCCGTGTTCGGCGGCGGTGACGAGGCCGAGATGGCGCGAGGGCACGTGCAGCTCGTCGGCGCGGGCGAGCACACCGAGCACGTTGACTCCCACGGAGCGCGCGGCCTCCCGCAGAATCCCCTCGTGCCGAGCCGAACCGACCCTGTTGAAGATCACACCCCCCAGCCGCAGTCCCGGCTGGAAAGCCCGGAAACCGTGCAACAACGCGGCCACGCTCTGACTCTGCCCCTTGGCATCCACCACGAGCACCACCGGAGCGTCCAGCAGGGAGGCGACATGAGCCGTGGAACCGTAGGACGGCACCTCGTCCACGGAACCGAGCCTGCCGTCGAACAGCCCCATGACGCCTTCGACGACGGAGATGTCCGCCCCCTCGGCACCGTGGGCGAACAACGGGGCGACTCGACTCTCCCCGACCAGGACGGGGTCGAGGTTACGGCCCGGTGCACCGGTGGCCACGGCGTGGTACCCGGGATCGATGTAGTCGGGCCCCACCTTGAATCCCGCCACCCTGCCGAGACGCTGGCGCAGTGCCGCGAGCAGTCCGGTCGCGACGGTGGTCTTGCCGTGCCCGGACCCCGGCGCCGCGACCACGACACGCGGATGAGCGGAACCGCTTACCGCGGCCGAAACCGGGCGGCTCACCACTCGATCCCCTTCTGCCCCTTCTGACCGGCATCCATCGGGTGTTTGAGCTTGCCGGTCTCCAGTGCCAGATCGGCGGCGTCGAGCAACTGCTGCGGCGCACGCCTACCGGTGATCACCACATGCTGGAATCCCGGGCGCTGCCGCAGGGTTTCCACCACTTCCGCCACGTCGACCCACCCCCAGTGCAGCGGATAGGTGAACTCGTCGAGTACGTAGAGGTCGTGCTTGCTCTGCTCGATCCGGCGGGCGATCTCATGCCACCCCTCCAGCGCGGCCTCGGCATGATCCTGCTCGGTGGAGCGTTTGCGGGTCCAGGACCATCCCTCGCCCATCTTGTGCCACTCGACGGGACCACCCTCACCGGTCTCCTCGTGCAACCTGCCGAGCGCCCGGAAGGCCGACTCCTCGCCCACTCGCCACTTGGCCGACTTGACGAACTGGAAAACCCCGATGGACCACCCCTGGTTCCAGCCGCGCAACGCCATTCCGAACGCGGAGGTGGACTTCCCCTTCATGTCACCGGTGTGCACCGCGAGCAGGGGACGGTTACGACGCTGCCTGGTGGTCAGCCCGTCATTCGGTACGGAGTTCGGTTGTCCCTGTGGCATAGCAGGATCTCCAAGCGAGGATGGTCGTTCGCTCCCACGGCCCGACCGCGGGGCGTTTACAACGGGAAGGTGCGAAGTGGGTACCCCGGTCACGTGCGGAGGGGGCGCGGCAGCCGAACCGCGAACGGACACCGATCTCGCCGTCGGCTCGCGGGAAACACGCTTCGTCCACGGCCCGCGTCCGAGCCGCGGATGCCGAGAGAACGCCCTCGCACTCAACCGGCCTGGGGGTGCCGGGAGCGCGAGGGCGCTTTGGTCCACCCCTGGGGGTCAGGTGGACACCACGCATTGTATCAGCCATGGCCGCCACACCGTGTGCGACGGTGCGCTCCCGACGGAACGGATTCACGCGAGCACCGCACCGGCTTCCCGTGCCGCGCGCACAACACCGGCGACGTTGTCGGCGGAGAGTTCCTCCAACCGCAGATTGGGAGCTCCGAGCACATGCGCCAGCCGATCGGCCATGCCGAGACGCACCGGCCCGTTCTCGCAGTCCACCACCACGGAAGCCACATCCATTTCGTTGAGCAACGCCGCCGAACGCATCGCGTCGTCCACGGCGCGACGGCTACGAGTGGAGGAGTTACCCGCGGCGTCGACGCCCACAGTGGCCTTACCGTCGGTGAGCACGACCAACAGCGGACGACGCTGCGGATCACGCATCCGCTCGGTACGGATCACCTTGCGAGCCGTGAGCAGCCCGCCCGCCAACGGCGTCTTGCCGCCGGTCGGCAGCCTGCGCATCCGAGTGGCAGCGGTGTCCACCGACGAGGTCGGGGGCAGAGCGATCTCGCCATCCGCCCCGCGGAAGGTCACCACTCCCACTTTGTCCCTGCGTTGGTAGGCGTCGCGAAGCAGCGCGATGACCGCACCGCTGACGGCGGACATACGTTCCCTGGCAGCCATCGAGCCCGAGGCGTCCACCGCGAAGAGCACCAGATTGCCCTCACGTCCTTCGCGCACCGAGTGGCGCAGATCGGTTGCGTGCAGCCGCAGGCCGGGGCCGGAACGGCCCCGGGAACGCTGGTGCGGCGCCGCGGCGGCCAACGTGGCGGGCAGGTGAACACCGTGACCGTCCACCGCGGACGAGCGCACGACCTGGCCGGTACGGGAACGCGACCGCGAGCGCCGTCCCGGTGCGCCTTCGCCGAGCCCGGGAATCTCCAGCAGCCGAGCCCGGAACGTGCTGTCCGAGGCCTCGGAAGTCCGCTCGCGCGGGGCTCCGCCGGAGCCCTCGGAGCTGTTCCCGTCCGAACCGTTGGCAGCATTACCGGCGGCATCGTCGCCGGAAGGCGGTGCCCCTTCGGCCCCTCCCGAAGGGGCGTTGTCGGGCCCCTGGGGCGCGTCCGGAGCGCCGGTGCCACCACCTCCGGAACCGTCCTCGTCCGAAGGCCCCTCGTCAGGGCCGTCAGTGGGGCCGTTCTCGGAATCGTTCGACTCGGAACCACCGTCCGAACCGGACGTGACCGAGTCCGACGCGGACTCCTGCTGCTGCGCTGCGTCCTGTTCGGCATCGGCCAGGGCCTGCTGCAACTGCTGCTCGTCCATTCCCGGCTCGTCGAACGGATCGCGCCGTCGGCGGTGTGGCAGCGCCAGCCTCGCCGCGGCTTCCACGTCCGCCGCGGCGACGGCGTCGACTCCCCGCCATGCGGCGTGCGCGACCGCGGCACGTGCCAGCACCAGATCGGCGCGCATACCGTCCACCTCGAACGAGGCACACACCGAAGCGATCCGGCGAACCTCGGAGTCCGGCAGCTGGACGGAGTCGACCCGGGAGCGGGCATCGGCGATGCGTCGCGCGAGCTCGGCGTCCTCCTCCGCCCATTCCTTCGCGAACCCGACGGGATCGGCCTCGAAGCGCAGTCGACGACGCACCACCTCGGTACGCGTGTCGACCTCGCGCGAGGCAGCTACCTGCACGGTCAGCCCGAAGCGGTCCAACAGCTGGGGACGCAGCTCGCCCTCTTCCGGGTTCATGGTGCCGACCAGCAGGAACGACGCCGCGTGCGACAGCGAGACCCCCTCACGCTCGACGTGGGAACGGCCCATGGCGGCGGCATCGAGCAACAGGTCGACGAGATGGTCGTGCAGCAGGTTGACCTCGTCGACGTAGAGCACCCCGCGGTTGGCCGCGGCCAGCAGACCGGGCTGGTAGGCGCGGACTCCCTCGGTCAACGCGCGCTCGACGTCAAGCGATCCGACCAGGCGGTCCTCGGAAGCGCCCACCGGGAGTTCCACGAGTTGGGCGGGGCGACGAGTCCCGGCCGCCGCCTCGTCGTGCGGCCCGTCGGGGCAGTCCGTGTCCGGCTCGGCGGGATCGCAACCGAAGCGGCAGTTCTCGACGACGTCGAGAGCGGGCAGCAGAGCCGCGAGCGCACGCACGATGGTCGACTTCGCGGTACCCTTCTCCCCCCGCACCAGCACCCCGCCGATACGCGGGTACACCGCGTTGAGCAACAACCCCAGTCGCAGATCGTCGTGCCCGACAACCGCGGAGAACGGGTATCGCACGGTGGACGGTGCCGATGTGGCAGCGGTCATCGCCGGTATTCCTTCCTAGGGTCTCGGACGCCCCTGGTTGCGGAACGCAGCAACGGCAGTGTCCTGACTCCCGGATCGCCGCGTTTCTCCGGCCTTCCCGGGTGACTCCCGGTGGCCAGTTCGTGGGAAAAACGCTCCCCGGTCACAGTGGCGCCGGCCGTGCCGGATTCACACCGGCTTCCTGACCGTTGCTTGCTTGGGCCACGTCGCATCCTCGCAGAAGCCCGTTCGGGCACCAAACGTCGTGCCCTACCGCGTTACTCCCGTCACTGTCGGGTCCCGATACATGTCGATGTGCGGTATTCCGTCCTCCTCATAGGGCTCACCGCACTCGACGAACCCGAACGACCGGTAGAACCCCACCGCATAGGTCTGGGAGGAAAGCACCGCGTACGACTTGCGGACCTCGGCGACAGCGGCACGCATCAGTTTCTTGCCGAGCCCCATTCCACGGGCGGAAGGGGCGGTGCACACCCGTCCGATCCGAAAGGTGCCGTCGGGGTCCTCGAGCAATCGCAGATATCCGAGCACGCCGGAATCGGCGGAGTCGATCCAGAAGTGGCGGGTTGCTCCTTCGAGGTCACGACCGTCGAGTTCCGGATAGGGGCAGTGCTGCTCGACGACGAAGACGTCCACGCGCAGCCGCAGCATGCGGTAGAAATCCTCCGGCGCGAGATCGGCCGTGTAGGCGCGCTGCACCGCGGTGGCGAGGGGATGCGGGTTCACCCTCCAGTACCTATCACACCGTCGCGTGATCCCGGGCGGTCGTGGCGTGCGGAGTCCGCCATGCCACGACTCGGCGGAGGGCTCCGCGCGGAACGGGACGGAACGGTTACGTTTACTTACTTCGGTTCACCGCCACAGGGAGGGACGAGACATTGAGCACGGAAACCTCGACGGCGCTGCGAGTGCCCAAGACCGAGCTGCACATCCACATCGAGGGTGCGCTGGAGCCGGAACTGACGTTCGCCCTCGCCGAGCGCAACGGCCGCACGCTGCCGTACGCGGGGGTGGAGGAGCTGCGTGGGAAGTACGAGTTCGGTGACCTGCAGTCGTTCCTGGATCTGTACTACACCGGCATGAACGTGCTGCGCAGCGCGGCGGACTTCACCGAGCTGGCCGATGGCTACCTCGCCAGGGCGGCGGCGCAGGGTGTGCGCCACGCCGAGATCTTCTTCGACCCTCAGGCACACACCACCCGAGGGGTGGCGCTGGAGACGGTGCTCGACGGGCTGGAGGCATCGTTGTCGAGCAGCGAGCGTCGCTTCGGGATCAGCACCGAGCTGATCGCGTGCTTCCTGCGCGACCGAGGCAGTGAGGAGGCCGAGCGGATGCTGGACGAACTGTTGGAGCACCGGCAGCGCATAATCGGCATCGGCCTCGACTCCGCGGAGCTGGGGCATCCGCCGGGAGACTTCGCGAGGGTGTTCTCCCGGGCCCGGCAGGCGGGGCTCCGGTTGGTGGCCCACGCGGGCGAGGAGGGGCCTGCCGACTACGTCTGGCAGGCGCTGGACGTGCTGGGGGTCGAGCGGGT
The DNA here is from genome assembly GCF_051225635.1 of Actinopolyspora sabaoui. Classification (NCBI taxonomy): domain Bacteria; kingdom Bacillati; phylum Actinomycetota; class Actinomycetes; order Actinopolysporales; family Actinopolysporaceae; genus Actinopolyspora; species Actinopolyspora sabaoui. Next base: position 393,234 of record NZ_JBMIHH010000003.1, read on the forward strand.
CGACCACGGGGTGCGGGCTCTCGACGACCCCGAGCTGGTCAGCAGGCTGGCACGTGACCGTGTTCCGCTGACGGTGTGTCCGCTGTCGAACGTGAGGCTGCGCGGTGTGGCGAACCTGCGGGAGCACCCACTGCCCCGACTGGTCGATGCCGGTGTGCTCACCACGATCAATTCGGACGACCCGAGCTACTTCGGTGGGTACGTGGGTGACAACTTCCGGGCGATCGAGCGGGAGCTCGGGTTCGGCGAGACCGCGCTGCGCGAGTTCGCGCGCAACTCCGTCGAGGCGTCGTTCCTCCGGGACAGCCGACGCGAACAGCTGCTGACCGAGATCGAGTCGGTCTGACTTCCTCCCCGGAGCGAACGCCGAGAGTACCGCCGACGAGAGAAACGGTGAGTCCGCCGGGAGCGTCAACTCGGTATCCGCGCGCCCGGACTGACGGCCGTGCCCCGGGACGCTCCCGATGATGAGGGGCACCTCTCCCGCGGCGCCCGGCACCCGTTCACCGGAGCGGAGTGGTCGTGGCCGGTTTTCCCGAAACGGACCACTCCGCCCCGGCGGCGAGTTCACCGGACGGGAGTCACCGCGACATCGCGAATCTTCGTCGCGTAGGAGGAGAGCCGCGTGTAAACCCCCGGAAAGCCGGGGCGGGCACAACCACTTCCGTAGGAGACCAGCCCGACCAGTCTGCCGTCGACCACGAACGGCCCTCCCGAGTCCCCGCCGCACGCGTCCTTGCCTCCGTCGGGATATCCCGCGCAGAACATCGCGCCGGGATCGAAACCCGGGTATGCCCGGGAACATCGGGAGTTCGACATCACGGGAACCCGTACCGAACGCAGCACCGGTGAGGTCGGTTCCGACTCGGCGGTGCGTCCCCAGCCGTAAACGGTGCCGGTGGTGCCCGGCCGATACCGCTCCCGCTCCTCGGCGGCCACCAGTTTCAACGGCGGCGCGGGGGCCCTGCTCCGCAGGGTCAGCACGGCGACGTCGTAACCACGGGTGAAGTGCTCGTACCGCGAGTGTCGCCACACCTCTTCGACGGCGATCACCTCGCCTTCCCGGGTTCGGAGATCGCGGCGATCGAGCACGACCCGGATGTCGGTGATTCTCCTGGCCGCACCGGTTGCCGGATCGAGCGTGCAATGCGCCGCGGTAACGACCTCACGAGCGGACACCAGCGCACCCCCGCAGAAGTGGGTCCCGGCGGAGTCGGTGAGTGCGACGGCCCAGGGTGCGGCCTCCGGGGCGGTCGCGGTACCACCGACGATTCTGCCCCGCACGTCACCGCGCTCGGCCATCGGTTCCGCCTGAACCACAGTGGTGGTTTGCACGGCCCACAGCAACGGAACCAGGCAGCACACGAGCACCCCGAGTCGACACCGCAGCGGTCGATTGGCCTCCTCGAGGGAAGTGCCGCCGTGAACCCACAACAGTGGTCTCCAGTTCTGCCCGAGCGTGTTGAATCCACGACGGAACGTAGCGCCTGTTGTTGCACCGAACACAGGAGGGACAACTCACAGCTGTAGCGTAATTTTTTTCGTTATACTCGCCTTCAGGCGAAAAAGTTGCTTCTTGGTCGGACTTTGCGCGGCATTAATCCTGAAACACCAACCGGGCAGTCCGGCAAGCGACGAGACGGGCCCCACGATCTCCCTCGAACGTGTGAAACCTGTCGTCCACAAGTGACCTCTTGTCGGTGAAACGTGTGTCGACGACCCGAATCGGCCACGGTCACGTACGGAAAGGAACGGCATGCTGCTGGATCCGGGAACCCTGCCGGGCTTCGTGCTCATCAGCACGGCGGTAGTACTCACCCCCGGCGTGGACACGTTCCTGTTGCTTCGCACCTCTATGAGGTTCGGGACACGGCCGGGGCTGTACACCCTGGCGGGCATACACACCGCGAGCCTGGTGCAGGTGGCCCTGGTGATCTCGGGCCTGGGAGCACTCGTCACCAGCAGGCCGGAAGTGCTCTCGATGCTGAAGTGGGTGGGAGCGGCTTATCTGATCTATCTGGCAGCGACCATCCTGCACGGACTCTGGCGCTCCCGGCACGGCGACACCGCCGACTTGCTCGGTGACGCCCCGGCGACGCCGGATGCCAACCCGTACCTGCGGGGGCTGTTCAGCAACATCACCAATCCCAAGATGCTGCTGTTCAGCCTGGCCTTTCTGCCGCAGTTCGTGGGAGCCGCGAGCAGTCCGGCCCTGCAGCTGACGATGCTCGGGCTCGTTTTCCTGTCGTTGGCCGCCGTGTGGGAGCTGGCGATCGTGCTCGGCGCCTCCCGCGTGGCGGGCCGACTGCGGAAACCGAGCATCCGCAACTCACTCGACGTGGTCAGCGCGGCCGCGTTCCTGGGGATCTCCGTGGGACTGGTGGTCGGCTGAACGGCCCGACGCGAGTCTTCCGAGGTCAGAACCGGGCCCGTATCCGGTCGGTATAGGCCGCCACCTCGGTGTAGACCCCCGGCTTTCCGGGGCGGGCGCATCCCACGCCCCACGAGACGATGCCGATGATCTTGTTCCCGACGACCAGCGGACCGCCGGAATCACCCTGGCAAGCGTCCACTCCCCCATCGGGGTACCCCGCGCACACCATCGCGTTCGGCACGAACTGGCGGTCGTAGACCTTGGCGCACTCGGCGTCACCGACCACCGGAACCGTCGCCCGGTGCAGGACGTCCGAGTGCTGTCCCTCTTCGGAACGGGCTCCCCAACCCAGCACGGTCGCCTCGGTGCTGTCACCGTAAAGGCCGTCGTCGCTCGGGGTGGCCAACTTCACCACCGAACGTGACACAGGCTCCCGCAGTGTCAGCACCGCCACGTCGGCCCCCTGGTAGGGACTTCTGTAGTCGGGATGAGACCAGATGTCGGTCACTCCCAGGACCCTGCCTCGCTGACTGTTCTTGTCTGCCCGGCCGGCCACCACGTCGACCCTGGGGGCTCGACGGTCGATCACACAGTGTGCCGCGGTCAGCACCTTGTCCGAGGCGACCAGCGCACCACCGCAGAACTGCTTTCCCCGGGAGTCGCTCAGATAAACCACCCAAGGGTACTGGTCGATGTCGGCGGGTTTTCCTCCGACGATCGGGGTGGCCGATGCCGTGTTCAGTTCGGAAGGTGGTTCCTCGGTGGCAACCGTGGTCGTGGGAAGCACCACCCAGAACGCGAGAGTCACGAACAGCACAGCCGGAAGGTTGGGCCACAAGCGTCGTCGCATTCGAAGCTCCCTGTAGCGGTCACCGCTTTCCGGAACCGTGGTCCGGAGGTAACGGAAAACGAGTACCGGATTTCGCGCATTGGTGGTCGTTCGTAACCGGGCCGTCGCGGTCAGTGTCTACGACCTCGCCGCTGAGAGCTCAGCAGCAAGCCGGGATTGGACAACGACTCACCTGATCGAGCGACAAAATGGCGTTTCCGGCACAGCGCCGAAAGACGAACCGGACCGGTGGGAGCTCGACGGGAGTGCCCACGATCGAGGTCGGAGCGATGATTACGGTGGAAGCGGCCGATCACCGAAGAACGGCGATTCCGGCCGAGGTGTACCGAAATCCGATCGACGAGAAGGGTAGACGCAATGAGCCTGGAGCGTCCCATCGATCCCGATCCCTACAGTCTGCTGCCCGAAGTGCCGTCGTTCACGGTCACCTCGAAAGACGTAACCGATGGCCAACCCATGGCCAAGGCCCACGCGTACGACGGCATGGGAGCCGGCGGCGACAACATCTCGCCGCAGCTTTCCTGGCACGGCTTCCCCGAGAACACGAAGAGCTTCGTGATCACCTGCTTCGACCCGGACGCCCCCATCCCCGGTGGGTTCTGGCACTGGGTACTCGTCGACGTGCCGGCCTCGGTCACCGACCTGGCGACCGGTGCTGGTGACCGAAGCGGTACCGGCGTACCGGAGGGCGCCTTCCACGTGCGCAACGACGTGGGCGAGCAGGCGTTCGGCGGCGCGGCTCCCCCGGAAGGCGACCGTCCACACCGCTACTACTTCGCGGTGAACGCGGTCGACAGCGAGAAGCTCGGTGTCGACAGCACCGCCACTCCGGCCGTGGTCAACTTCATGCTCGCCTTCCACACCCTGGGGCGTGCCGTGATCACACCGACCTACGCGCACTGAACCGTTCCTCGGTGCGGTTGGCACGGAGCACCGTCGTGCGGCGCCGAGTGAGTAACCGGGGCCGCACGACGGCGGTGTCGACACTTCACCGCGCGCGGTAGCCCCCAGGCTCCGCCGCGGCCGCCGGGAGACCCGGTTCGGACCGAACCAACGTCCGCAGCCGATAAGCGGCATATCCGCCACCCAGTGCCAACGCCCAAGGCAACGCGGCCACCGGAGCGCCGAGCGCCAGCGCCGTAGTGGCCACGCCCAGCCCCACGACCGAGTCCGTCAACCGTGGGAGGAACACCGCACGGGACATGCGTCGGGTCACGAGCTCGGTGGCATAGGGAAGTCCCGCCGCCCACAAGGCGAGATAGGCCACCCAACCGAACACGGCCCCGGCATCGACGCTCCTGCCGAACAACGGCGGAGCGAGCAGCAGGGCCAGCACCGCGATCAGCAGTCCCGCGAGGACCGTGCCACCGCACAGCAGCCCGGCGGCCCTTCCGATCAGACGCGGGTCCCGTCGGTCACCGCCCCGCTCGCGTGCCGCCAGCTTGCCCAGCAACAGGCTTCCCGAGCCGTTGATCACGACCTGCACCGGAGCGACCACCAACCGGGCGAGTTCGAGCACCCCGACAGCCGCCGTGGAGATCAGCCCGACCACCGAGAGCCTGGCGGCCAGCAACGTCAGCGGACGCAGTCCGGACTGCAGGGCTCGCCACACCGCGAACCGGGCCAGCCCCGGCAGTTCCGCGACCCCCGGGCGCAGCGCACGCCACTCGTAACCGGGCAACTGCCACAAGCCGAGCGACATCGCGGCGAACGCACCGCAGCACATCGATCCGAACAGCATCGCCGGAGTGGGGTCCCGAGCCACCGCCGACAGCACCGGCAGCGCCAACGCGGTGACGAGGAGCGAACACACGTCGTTGAGCAGCAGGGCGTGGAAGGAGACCCGGACCACGAACAGTCTGCGTACGGTTTCCGCGGCCAGTTTGCAGCCCACCAGCAGCGCGTACGGGACAGCCAGCCGGAGCCCACCACCGGAGAACGTCAGTGCCAGTACCAGCGCACCCGACACGCACAACGCGGCCACCAGCAGCGCCGCGCTGACCAGTGCCGCACGGTATCGGGGTTCGTGCCGGTCGAAAACGGTGAAGCTGTCACAGACGAAGCCGATGTAGAGCGCGTTGGCCCCGACGAGCATGGCGAGCAACACCGCGAAGACACCATACTGTGACAGTCCCAGCGAAACGGCCGCGACCAGCTGGACGAGGAGGCTGGTGGCGGCGGTGATCCCCTGCGCCGCCACTCCGGCCACACCGTCCCGCACCTGGCCACGAAGCCATCCGGGAGTTCGGTACGAGGTCACTGTCCACCTCGGTGAACGGTTGTCGCGGAAACTCGCCCCTGCGCCTCGCCCTGCTGCTCGGTGGGCTGCGCCGTAGTCGGCGAGCTCTGGGAAGCGAAGGTGAAAACGTAACCGGCGATCTTGCCACCCAGCAGCTCGATCCGTTCACGTGCCCTGCGCAACGCGGCCACGGAACGCTCCTTGCGGACGGTGAGCACGACTCCGTCCGCGGCGGGGACCAGGGCACTGACCTCCGGGGCGGATTCCAGCGGCGGCAGATCGACCAGCACGAGATCGTAACCACCCCGGGCCTCCACCATCGCTCTGCGCAACAGTGAGGAGCGGAAGTAGTCGGGAGCTCCCTCGCTGGCACGCCCGGCGGGGATGACTCGGAACTCGATACCGGGTCCCACCTCGATGACCCTGGTGGAGGCGTGCACGGTCGCCGCACCGGTGGCGATGGGGGCCATGCCGTACCAGTCGTTCTGCAACGCGACGTTGTGCGAGAGTTCCCTGGTCCGAACAGCCGCGTCCACCACCAACACCCGAAGCCCGTCCCGGGCGGCGGCTCCCGCCACCTGCAGCACCGTCGTGGTGGCACCGTCCCCGGTGGAAACTCCCGTGACAGCCACCAGTCCACCTCGGACGGTGTTGCGCAGTACCGAGGAAACGAGGCGGTAGGACCCGAGCGGCGGCACCACCAGGTTGTGCAACCGAGCGGTCTCTCCCTCGCCGAGGGCTTCCACCTCACCCAGCAGTGGTTCGTCGGACAACCGCGCGAGGTCCGCGGCGTCGCGCACTCTGCGGTTACGATCGGCGCGTGCCCAGGCGACCGTCGCTGCCAACAGCACTCCCACCGCGAATCCGACGACCGCGTCACGTAGCAGGGCGGTGAGGACGCCCGAGGAGTCGGTAACAGCCTTGTCGACAAAGGACACACCATCGCCGAACTGGTCGGAGGCGATCCTGATCTCGGTTATGCGCTGGTCCAACTCGCTGATGGTGCGGCTGGAGGCCGAATCAGTGCCGGAACCGGATTCGGCGATGTCGGCCACCAACTGTTCGCGTCGGTTGCGCAGCGCCTGCAACGCCTTGTCCGCCGCCGCGGAGACCTCCGCCCTGGACTCCCGCTGGTAGGCGGCCACCACGGCGTTGGCGATCTCGGTGGAGCGTTCGGCATCACCTATGTCGACCCGCACGAGAATCGAGTCACCGTTGTCGGAGGCCTTGGCGGTGACCGCCTCACGAAGTTCCTTGATCGTCTCCTGCCCGCCGAGCCGTTCCCGGGCGGTTCCCAGCGTACGATCGGAGGTCACGAACAGCGCACGCTGGTTGACGTATCGCACGAACCCCGATTCGCTCGTGACCTCGAAACCCAGCGCCTGCGCCGAATCGGGGGCCTTGAGCACGATGCGGGCCTCGGCCACTCCGGCACTTCCCACGGTCAACGCGACGAGGACGCTGACCAGCACGGTGCCGAGGACGATCCCGAGCGAACTCAATCGATAGCGCCATAACGCGCCGAGAATGTTCGGGGCGGGCAGGGGTTCATTCATGCGAGCTCCATTCGACGCGTGAGCGGCCACCGGAGACGGTCACGATCGAGCTGGTCACCGCGACGACAGGCACGGGGTACGGCGGCACCGATCACGATAGCCTCCGTGGGGCCCGACCAGTGAGCGGAGGATTACCCGATTCCGACCGGTCCGAAGTGTCCGAACAACGTGCCGGTCGGCGCGCTCCGCGGGGTAGCTTACGCCGAGGGCGGGGTAACGGTGTCACTCCCCGAGGCGAACACCATGATTACGATAACGGTGTAACGAACAGCGCCCGCTTGACGAGTATCCGGGCACGTCCGAGAGTCTGACGAATCGTGAAGTTTCCGCCCGCTCGGAGCACACGACGATTTCTCCGTCTTCTCGAGTGAACACTCATCGGAAACATCGATTCGATAACGGCCCGTCCCGGATCCGGGTGACGTATTCGGACAGAGCTACGAGTACCTTCGACGAAGGAGATCCTGTGCGCGGACCTGCCTTACGGAGTGGTTCCCGGTCGGGGAACGTTCGGGCCGAATCGGCGTTCCGGGAAGCGTTACACCGCCTCCCCGGAGCGCAGAAATCCGCCGGCGGAGCACCCGCGTACTCCAGGTTCATCAACCGCAAGGCGGGCGGTTATCTCGCCGCCGCGGCCTACCCGGCCGGGTTTACCCCCAACCAGGTGACCACCATGAGCGCGGTGTTCACATTCGGTGGAATCCTCGGGTTGGCCACCGTTCCTCCTTCCCGAACACTGGGTGTGATCGTCGCGCTGGCTCTGCTGCTCGGTTACGCGCTCGACTCCGCGGACGGGCAGCTGGCCAGACTGCGGGGTGGCGGAAACCCGGCAGGGGAATGGTTGGACCACATCGTCGACAGCGCGAAGATCCCCGTGCTGCACCTGGCCGTGCTGCTCTCGACGTTTCGGTTCGGGGACACGGCGAGCGCGTGGTTGTTGGTTCCACTCGGTTTCGCGGTGACCGAAAGCGTGTTGTTCTTCGCGATGATTCTCAACGACCAGTTGCGGCGCGCACATCCGAGACCGCCCGCCGCACCTTCGACGAATTCCACGACACCTGGAATCGTCAAGTCATTACTGGTCGCACCGACCGACTATGGAGTGCTGTGCCTGTGCTTCATTCTTTTGGGTGACAGGATTCCTTTCTTCACGGTGTACACGATGTTGTTCGCGGCACATTTCTGTTTCGCCTGCCTGGCACTACCGAAATGGTTCCTCGAGATGCGGGCACTGTGCCCACCGGAATCGGGACGGTGAACATGCCGGTGATCGGATACGCGCCCGGCGCCTACGACATGTTCCACATCGGCCACCTCCGGATTCTGCAGCGAGCGCGTTCGATCTGCGACCGGCTCGTCGCCGGTGTCGCCACCGACGAGATGATCCTGCGAGCCAAAGCCAGGCATCCCGTCGTTCCGTTCGAGGAACGAATCGAGATCGTCGCGAGCGTCCGGCACGTGGACAACGCGGTGGCCGACCCCTATCTGGACAAGTTCCTGGCATGGCGGAAGGTCGGTTTCCACGTTCTGATCAAGGGTGACGACTGGAAGGACACCGAACGGGGCGAGGCCCTGGAGAACAGCCTGGGAGCCGTGGGAGTCAGGATCGTGTACTTCCCGTACACCGCACACGTGTCCAGCACCGCACTCCGTGACCGGATCTCGGTACCCGAACGTCCCGGCGGCTGACCGAGCACCACACGACGACCCGATGAGGCCAACCCGAAATGTTTCCGCTGGTTCCGCGCACGAAGAGACACCGAAACCGACTCGTCCTCGCCTCGGGAGCGATCCTGCTGTGTGCCGCGGCCGTGCTCGCGGGAATCCTGGTGCGGATCAATTCCGGAACGGCGGAAACGGTGGACAGGCATCCGCTCCCCGACGCTTCCCCGCTCCCCAAGGTTCCCGGCACGAACACGCCGGTGCCCCCGGACGCGCTGTTCGTGGCCACCGACGGCTCCGACGCCGCGACGGGCACCAGGCAAGCACCGTTGCGCACTCTCGGGGCGGCTGTGGAGCGGGCGGGCTCACCCTCGACGATCGTGCTCCGGGAAGGAACGTACCGGGAGAGTGTGGGAATCGTACGCAACCGGTTGCGGATCAGATCCTTCCCCGGTGAACAGGTGTGGTTGAAAGGCAGCGAGATCATCGCGGACTGGACCCGCACCACGCGAGGGTGGCTGCACCGAGGCTGGTCGCCGGGTTACTGCCGGGACTGCTACCTGCCGAGGATAATCGATTCACGACACCCGAACGCCGGTCTGCCGGACATGGTCTTCCTGAACGGAAAACCGTTGCGGCAGGTGGCGGCTCGTGGGGAAGTCACGCCGGGGACCTTCTACGTCGACGCCGCCGAGAACACCCTGTTGTTGGGCTCCGACCCGAGAGGCGAAACAGTCGAGGCGAGCGTGCATCCGTGGCTCCTGCAGTTCGACGGTCCCCGTGCTGCGGGCAGCAGCCTGCACGGTATCGGGATCGCGCATTACGCCTCCCGGCAGGAGTACGGCAGAAGGGGGGCGATGGTGGTCGTCAACGCCGCCGACGTGGTGCTGCGCGACAACGCGTTCGCGTGGTCGGCCTCCAGTGGGGTGGCCGTGTTCGCCCCGAACGCCGAAGTGGACGGCAACGTTATCGCCGACAACGGCCTCGTGGGGCTGATGTCGAACGAGGCGCACGGCGTGCGACTGGTGGACAACCGGGTGCTGCGGAACAACAGGGAGCGCTTCGCCCTCTCCGGCCCGGCGATCGGGGCCGGTGGTGTGAAGATGACGCGTACCCGGGGAGCGCTGATCGAGCACAACTCGTTCTTGAACAACATCGGCACCGGCTGGTGGTGCGACCTGGGCTGTAGCGACGCGACGATCGTGCACAACACCGCGCGGGGCAACGTCAAGCACGGCTTCTACTACGAGGTCTCCTCCCGGGCACTGTTCGCCTCGAACCTGGCCTCGCACAACGATCGGTTCGGAGTGAAGATCTCCAGTTCCGATCACATCGGATTCTTCAACAACACCTTCTGGCGGAATCACAGCTCCCTGGGGATATACAACGATCCGCGTCCTCCATCCTCCGATCCCTACAGTCACGAACTCGGCCAGAGCTGGATCACCGCGGATACCGAAGTCGTCAACAATCTCTTCGCGGGAACCGCTCGCGATCAACCGTTCATCAGGATGGGTGGCGACAAAGCAGCGGACGTGCGGACTCCGGCTTTCGTATCGCGCAGTGACGGCAACGTCTACCTGCGGAGCGACGAGCCCTACCTCGCGGAGTGGTACCACGGTGCGGAGAAGCACAGCCGGTTCGAGTCGCTGGCCGAACTGACCGAAGCAACCGGACAGGGCGAACACAGCACATCGAAACGCACCGAACGTCATCCGTTCCGCGCGCCGGACAGTGACGACTTCAGACTGCGTGCCGGCGCGGTGGGTAGCGGCGCCGGGCGCCCACTACCGGGGGATGTCGCCGAGGAACTCGGCGTGCGGGCGTACCGGCATCCGGATGTGGGGCTGTTGACCGACCCCGGAACTCGCGGGAGTTGAGGGACCGGCCTGGTCCGCCATCCAGGCGGGCCAGGCCGGTGACGGTCGTTCACCAATCCGTACTGCCCCGTGGCGAACCGATGGCCGCCCCGTCGGCGTCGACGGCTCTGATCCAGTACTCCACACTACCGTCGGGAGCCTGGGTGTCGGTGAACCGCATGGTGGGCCGCGACCACGGCCAGGACTCCTTCGTCACCGTGTGGATCGGCTCGGACGCACCGACCCGCACCACTTCGTAACGAATGGCCCGGTTCTGGGCGTCCCATGTTCCGGTCCACTCGATCGTGACGTCCCCGCCGGGCCACTGTCGCTGCACGTTCGGGGCACGGAACGGCACCTGGGGACCGTTGTGGACCGCTTCCGGCACCGAACGCGCCGCGAACCGGGTCAGCGACTGCTGTTGCGCGCCGTTGACCGTGGTGAACTCACCACCGACGACGACGTAGTCCGAACTCGCTTCGATCGTCCACGTGCCGTTCTGCCAGGGGCTGTCCGCGGGGCCACCATTGGTGTTGGGCAGCCAGGGCAGCAACGCGGGAACGGGGTCTCCCTCTGCCACGTGGTTCGGGTTGGCAGCCGCGGTACCGGCCACATCCGTGCTCTCCGCGGTCAACCGTTGGTAATCGATCGGCCCGTCCTCGGGAAACGCCCCGAGCGCGGCACAGGAGTGCGTGTGGGACGCGGAGTAGACCACACCCTCGGAAACGGCGACCGACTGAGTGTCGCCGTAGCACCCGTCCATCCAAACCGTGGCACCATCGTCGATGCGCACGGCACCACGACCCTCGAAGCGAACGGAGCCGTCACTATTCCAGTTGTACGCGCCGAAATAGGCACGGCCATTACCGTCGGTGTCGATATCGGTGACCACGTCCTCGGGAGTGGGCGCCTCCCACTGCCAGGAGACGTTCGCACCGGTGGCGTCGTCGACAGCCGTCAGCGCGGATTGGGAGTCTCCGTTGACCTTGTCAAAGGCACCGCCGATGAGCGTGCGCTGCTGTCCCGGAACCGCCGAGATACTGTGGACAGTAGCGTCGACGGTGGGATTCCACGGCAGCAGGTCTCCCGCGGTGGACACCGCGCCCAGCCTGGTGCGGTCGGTGCCGTCGACGCTGTCGAAGGCACCTCCCATGTAGACGGTGTCCTCGGTGACCGAGAGGGCCCGTACGCGACCCGCCACCGTCGGGTCGAACCCGTCCACCAGTGTGCGGTCGGCCGCGTCGAAGGACGCCACCCTGGAGCGCCACCGATCGTTGATGCGGTCGAAGTCACCCCCGACATAAACCCTGCTCTCGTCGGGAGAGGCGGTGACGTTGAAAACCGTGTCGCATCGCCAGCGGTTCTCGCCGAGCGAGTCGCACAGCGGACCGGGATCCGCGCTGGATTCGAACGCTGTGGAGGTCACCGAGGGGGACCAGTCGAGCAGCTGCCCGGTCCGGATGTCGAAGGCCAACAGGTTGTCCCGGATGACTTCACCCGTGCCTCCCGGAGAGACCCCGGCGGGCCGGGCCTTGCTGAAGTGACCGCCCGCGTAGACGGTGTCGCCCACGATCGCCATCGACAGCACGATCCCGTTCGTCTGCGGGGTGGGCAACGCACCGGCCGTGACCGGCTGTGGTTGTTGCTCGGCCGCCCCCGCCGGAGCGGTCAACAGCCCCAGCCCGAGGATCCCGACAAAAGCCGCGCCAACTCTTCGGCTACGACGTAACATCTCACTCCTTTCTGTCCGGTTGACTCCGCCGCGATTCGGTACGGCCGGCCACGGCGCGGCCGAACAACCGCGACACCTTCCCCGTTACCGGGAAGACTCGACGGGCGCACAACCGTTCCGCGAGTTCCGCGTACCCACGTGCCACGGCATCCCAGTCGTAGTTGCCTCGCAGCACGGCGAGCTGGGCACGCCCACGATCCATCGTGTCCTGTGGGAACTCCTCGGCACGGTCGAAGCATTCGGCCAACGAAACCGGGTCGGTGAAATAGACACCGTGCTCCCCCAACACTTCCCGGTTGAACGGCACATCGTAGGCCGACGTCGCTGTCGCGGCCCCCATGGCTCGCAGCAATGACGGGTTGGTGCCACCGACCGAATGCCCGTGAACATAAGTGAGCGCGTTCGCGTAGAGCTGGTCGAGACCTCGCTGGTCCCAGACCGACCCCAGCAGCCTCACCCCGGAGCCGCGCGCCGCGAGCCTGCGCACGTGTGCGGTGTAGGAATCCGCGTAAGGAGCCGCCCCCACGACCACCAGCGGGTGCACCGCACCGCTCCGGAGATAACCGGCCACCGCGACGTCCACGTGGTTCTCCGGTTCGAAACGCGCCACCACCAGGTGGTACTCCCCGGCCCGCAGCCCGTACTCGGACAGGGTGTCGGCGCCGATCGTGTCCAGCACGGGAGCGCCGTAGGGGATGTATTCCGTGCCGACGCCGAACCGCTGTGCGTAGTACTCCTGGATTCCCCGGGAATCGGCGATGAGCGCGTCGGACCAGCGAACCGCCGCCGCTTCGGCCGCCCGGTAGTAACGGGACCCGAGCCTCCCCCACTTGGCACGTTTCCACTCCAAACCGTCGACATGGGTGACCACCGGCACCCCACGAGCGCGCAGCAAGGGCAGGAACGGCGCGTTCGCGGCGTTGAAAACCACGGCCACGTCCGGTGGATTCCGCAGCAGGTGGCCCACCGAGATCCCGGTGTGACTCAGCGTCTCCAGGGTTTTCTTGCGGAGAGCGGGCAACCGTACCAACCGCATTCCCCGGTACTCGGGAATCCGTTCGGCCTCGTCCTCGTCGTTGCCGTCGCGGCAGTACACGGTGACCTCGTGGCCCAGCCGAACCAACCGGGCGCCGACCTCCTCCACGCAGGTCTCGAATCCACCGTATCGCGCGGGAACACCCCGCGTACCCAACATCGCTATGCGCATCGCCGTCCAATCGAATCGCGCCCGTTCGCCGTAGTTCGGCAATCAATGGTGCGGGCGCGGTGACCGCTGTATAAGCTCGCGGTATCAGTTCGTTACCAGATCTCCTCCGAGACGCGCTCCTCGCCTCGTCTCCGGCCTCACCATTCCGCGCTGTCCGAGCCACCGGTTCCCGACACCTCTGGCAGGACTGGTAGAACCCGTTTCGCAAGACACCCAAGCCGAGGATTTCCGTGCTCGACTATCGCCACTTCCTTGCCGACGCATCCGGTTTCCGCTCCGATCGGGACACGATCCGCCTGACCGTGTGCGCACTGGCGTTCATCCTAGCCAGCGAGTACGAATTCCGACTCCGCGATCAGGACCAGTCCATTTCGGGCAATCCTGACCTCTTCGTGCTGCTCGAGATCGCCACCTACGGAGTGATCTCCTGCTGGTTGTTCCTGCGGTTCCGACCCACGCCGAGGCTCGTGACGGCCCACTGGACGACACTCGCGACTTATGCCTACATCGCGGTGTTCTTTTTGTCCACAGTGTACTCGCCGTATTTCGAGATGGCTCTGGTGCGATCCTGCCAGATGGTGGTCATCCTGGCACTGACGCGTACGATGGCGCGCCACTCGGATCGCGCGAGCATGCACTTCCTCGCGCACGCCTACAGTGCGCTGATCACGATGTCGGTGATCTTCGGAGTGCTGGTCCCTTTCCCGCGCAGGGAAAGTCAGCCGGATCGGTTCACCTGGCTGTACCTGCACCCCGTGGCCGCGGGGCAACTACTGGCGATCGCCGTGATCGTGCTCGCGAGCTACGTCATCGGCAGACGCAACACCAGGACCGGTCCGCGCTGGCCGCTGGGGATCTATCTCGGCATGCTGGCCGTCTGTGCGGGCGGGTTGATCGCGACCAACACGCGGAGCGCGGCACTGGCCGCCGCGGTCGGTTCGGTCGTGGCGTTGTGGATCAGGTGGCGGGGAACCCGCAGGCTGGAGATCACGGCTTTCCTGTCGGTCGGCGTGTTGACGGTGGTGATGGCAGCCGCACCCGCCATCGCCGGGTTCTTCACTCGTGGTCACTCGATGTCGCGGCTGCTGACCCTCAACGCCCGGACCGAATTGTGGAGCTACGCCCTCGAAGCCTTCGGACAACGGCCGCTGTACGGGCACGGCCTGAGTGCCACACGCGGGCTCTTTCTGGACGAGATCGGACTCGGCGGCGGTCACAACGCCGTGATCAACCTGCTCGTGAACAACGGCCTGCTCGGCCTGCTCGTCTGGTCGGCGCTGGTGATCGGTATATTCGTCAACACCACGCACGCCAAACGGTTGCGACCAGAACCGCGTGCGGACCGCACCATCATCATCTCGGTCACGTTGGGGATGCTGGCCAACTCGGTGTTCACCGAATCCCTCGGAGCGCCCGCCAACGCTTCGGCCGTCTGGCTGCTGATGCTCGCGGCCTGGGCCGGGATGCTTCGGACGGAAACGGAGCTCGCGGGCAACGGGAACTCCGCGATCACCCGCTGACAGCGCCGAGACCGTCGACTTCCGCACTTCCCACGACGGTGGGACTGCCCCGATGGGAGCAGCGATGACCAGTTCGCCGTTCGAAAGCCTTGTTACTGCCCGGGAAACAGCGACGGCAGCGCTTCGGAAGGTGTTCCGGGACCGCTTGCGGCCCCACCGGCGGAGCCACTCGCCGAGCGAACTGTTGCTGGTACACCCGTCCGCCGAGTTGTACGGTTCCGACCGCGTGTTCCTCGAATCGGTGCGAGCGCTGACCGAGGCGGGGCACCGTGTGCTGGTGGTACTGCCCGAGCGGGGTCCACTCGTACCGTGTCTGCGACGAACCGGGGCACGGGTGCGCCACTGCCCCACGGCGGTGCTACGTAAAAGCGTACTGCACCCCACCGGCCTGCTCGGTTTCCTGTGGGACAGCCTTGTCGCGCTCCCCGCCATGCTTCGACTGCTGGCACGCCGTTACGCGGCCGTCTACATCAGTACGATCACCGTTCCCACCTGGACGTTGCTGGCCGCCGCGCTCGGGCATCGCGTGGTGACGCACGTCCACGAGGCCGAGGACGCCCAACCGTTACCGGTACGTGTCGGGTTGACACTTCCCCTGCTCGCGTCCCGCTGCGTCGTGGTCAACAGTCGTGCCGCCGCGGAGGTGCTGCACCGCGCGATTCCGCTGCTACGGAACCGCACCAGCGTGGTCTACAACGGGGTCGCCGGCCCCGATCAGCCCTGTGCGGAGCCCTCGAGCACCCGGCCGCACCGGCTCGTCCTGGTGGGCAGGCTCTCGCCGCGCAAAGGCACGGACACGGCGGTGCGGGCGCTCGCGTTGCTGCGGGAACGGGGGCATTCGGTCACGCTGGATCTGATCGGTTCCGTCTTCGACGGTTACGAATGGTTCGAACGCGAGATCGAGCGACTGATCCGTGAGCACGAACTGTCGGGCTCGGTCCGGCTGCACGGCTTCGACTCCGATGTCTGGCACCACTACGCCGAAGCGGACATCGCCCTGGTGCCCTCCCGGTTCGAACCGTTCGGCAATACCGCGGTGGAGGCACAGCTCGCCGGGTTGCCGGTAGTGGTCACCGATGTCCAGGGGCTTCCCGAAACGGTCGGCGACGGCAGCCGCGGCCACATCGTCGAAGCCGACAGTCCCGAGGCCCTCGCGGACGGTGTGGAACGAGTGCTACTCGACTGGCCGGGTGCGCTGGAGTTCGCCGAGCACGCCCGTCGCGAGGCCGCCGAGCTGTTCGATCCGGACCGCTACCACGAGTCGCTGCGGAAAACGATCGACGAGATCACCGGGACCGGTATCGACGGTCGTCGTGTCCCGCGAAGGGCCCTTCGGATGCGAAGGCGAACCCGGTGAAACGTTCACCCATACGGCGGTGGGCGGTGGAATCCGGGTGGAGCTCGTCCGGCAGTGGCAGCTCGGCGTAGTCGGCCGGACCGTAGAGCTCGCATCCGTCCAGGTAGTGCAACCTCGGATCCTCTTCCGCCCGCTGCGCCACGATCCGAGCCAGCTCCGCCCGGATCGTTTCCAGCGTGAGCTTCCCGTTCTCCCGTTCCGCCTGCTCACCGGCAGCACGGAACCGCAACCGCCCGCCGCCGGACTCGGTGAAGTCCGGAACGCTGGGCCCCGGGGTGGCTTCGTGGATCGGGCAGTGGATGGGTGAGACGACCAGCAACGGAGCGTCGGGGTGCCCTTCCCGGATGGTGTCGAGGAAACCGTGCACCGCGGGTGTGAGGGCACGCAGCCGCATCAGATCGGCGTTGACCAGGTTGATGCCGAGCTTGATGCTGATCAGGTCGGCGGGGGTGTCTCGCATCGTTCGCGCGGTGAACGGGTCGAGCAGTGCGCCTCCGCCCAGTCCCAGATTGATCAGCTCCACACCGGCGGTGTTCGCGGCGAGCGCGGGCCAGGTCGCGGTGGGGCTCGCGGCGTTGGAACCGTGGCTGATCGAGCTACCGTGGTGCAACCAGACGGCACGGCCCGACTCCGGGGACGGTTCGACGGGGGCGTCGGTGCGCAGCGCCACGAGTTCGGTGGTCTCGTCGTGTGGTAACCAGATCTCGAGGTTCTTCACACGTTCGGGCAGCTCGGTGAAGCGAAGGGTTCCGACCGGCCCGGGCTGCCGCTGGACGCCTCCCGTGGTCATGTCGATTTCGAGGGTGTCGCCGCCGCTGACGTGGGCCTGCGCCACCAGCGAGCCGTCGACGAGCAGGTCGTAAATTCCGTCCGGACGAGGCGGGACCCCACGGTAGATCCGCTTGGTCGGCACGGTGTCCAGCTCGACGGTGGTGGCTCGGGTACGCAGGGCGAGTCGCACGCCGGAGGGCTGGCTCTCGGCCATGGCGAGTTGCCCGTCACCGCACTGGGCAAGCGCTCTGGTGGGCAACCGATGCGGTAGCGATCCGCGTTCGGTGTGCTCGGTCTCCATCGCGCCGCGCAGCAGATTCGCGGTGATAGGTGTGTCGAGCAGGGTCGGCTCGTGGTGCATGGTCTTTTCCTGTCGTGTGTTGAGTCGGAAGCCGTCGGTACATTTCGGGGGCCGCGAGCGCTGCCGGGGTTCAACTCCCCCGTTGGGAGGCGTCGGGCCGGATGGCATCGGGGCGGGGGGCTTCGGGCCAGTTCCGCAGCAGGCCATCGAGGACCTCCACGATTCGCGCCCAGGATCGTGCGCTGTCGGGAGAGCTGTGGCTGAATCCGCCCTCCAGCTCCAGACTGACGTAGCCGTGAAAAACGCTGCCCAGCAGGCGAACCGCGTGTGTCTGCTCGTCGCCGGTGATCTCGTAACCCCGCAGGACGGCGCGCAGGAGTCGCGCGTGCCTGACTCCGGCACTCGCCGCCGCCGTCTCCGGATCGAGTCGGTACCGACTCGCGGCGTAGCGGCCGGGATGTTGTCGGGCGTAATCGCGGTAGACCTCGGCGAAGGCGACGAGGGCGTCCCTGCCCGCCCGTCCGGCCAGTGCGGCAGCGGCACGATCGGTGAGTTCCTCCAGGGCCAGCAGCGCGATCCCCGTCCTGAGAGCGTGCGAGCTGTCCAGGTGCGAGTACAGGCTCGCGACCCTGACACCGAATCGTCTGGCCAGCGCGGAGATCGTCACCTGCTCGAAGCCGACCTCGTCGGCCAGCTCCGCCGCCTCACCGATGATGCGTTCCGCGCTCAGTCCCGCTCTCGGCACAACTCCCCCTCGTCCGCAGTTTCCCTAAAGGTACTATACAAAAACCTAAAAGCTTTAGGCAATTTGCGTAGAGCCACCCCGGGAGGCGGGAGCGGCCCGGCCACGCACCGTCAGTAGGCCCCCTCCCTGGTCATCACGGCACGCACCGTCTTCCAGAGGATCATCCAGTCCAGCGTCAGTGACCAGTTCTCCACGTAACGCAGATCCAGCCGCACACTCTCGGCCCACGAGAGATCGCTCCTACCGCTGACCTGCCACAGCCCGGTCATCCCCGGACGTACCAGGAAGCGGCGGTGCATCTCCAGCTCGTAGGACTCGGTCTCGTTGGGCAGTGGCGGCCGCGGCCCCACCAGGGACATGTCACCGAGGAGAACGTTGACCAGCTGAGGCAACTCGTCCAGGGAGTACCCCCGCAGCACGGAGCCGAGGCCGGTCACCCGGGGATCGCACCTCGACTTGAACAGCGGACCGGCCCCCTCGTCGGTGAGGTCACCACCGAAAGCGGTGGAATCGGCACCGGTGACCATCGTTCGGAACTTCAGCATGGTGAACACGTGGCCGTTGTGCCCGACGCGTCGTTGCCGGTAGAACACCGGTCCCGCACTGTCCAGTTTGATCCCGATGGCGATCACGAGCAGCAGGGGTGACAGCGTCAGCAGCAACAGCAACGCCCCCGTTCTGTCCATAACGGACTTGACGAACAGCCGCGGCCCGGTCAGCACCGGCTCGCTCAGCCGCAACAGCGGCATGCCGAGAACTTCGGACACGTGCACTCTGGGACCGGCGATGTCCATCAGCACCGGAGCCACCACCATCTCGGTGGCAGTGCCCTCCAGCTCCCAGGACAGCCACTGCAGCCGTTGACGTGTCCAGTACCGGTCGGCACTGATCATCACCGCTCGGTAGGCATCCAGCCGCGCCTGTCGGGCGATGTCGTCGAGGCTTCCCACCACCGGAACGGAGTCGATCTGGTCGACGTCCACCCCGCTCCCCGACCGTCCCGCGGTGCACACCGCGCGGATCTGCCAACCGAGGTGGGACTCCCTCCGGGTACGCGCGATCAGATCGCGCAGCGCTTCGGGGTCCCCCGCGGCGATGACCGGAAGCATGCAACGACCCGCTGCCCTTTTCCGATGCAGCAGTTTGCGCAGTACATAACGCTGTAACAAACACAGCACGGCGGCCGCGGGCAACACGGCGAAGATCCACCCACGCAACTGACCGACACCGGCGGCGACCGCCCCGAAGGCCAACAGTACGGCAGCGGTGAGCAGTGCCCTGCCCAACCGGTGGAACTCCTCGGCCCCCTGTCCGAGGATTCGGTGGTCCCAGGCCGGAACCAGGGCTGTGAGCAGTGCGGCGGCGGTGGCGGCCGCGAACAGAACCGTCCGCCACGACTCGGAGGGCGCCGAGAACACCGTGCCTCCCGCCACTGCCAACCCCGTGGCGATCACATCACCGACAGCGACCAACGAGCGGTAACGACGCTCCCACGGCAACGCTCGAGCACTGTGGGGCCGCTGCGCACCATCGCGGCGCGCCTCGCGCCTCACTTCGGTGGTCCCGCCTCCGGAATCCTCGGGGCCCGAACCACCTGTGGAGGGAATCTTCTGTCGTAGCTCGACGGGGTCTTCCCGCTGCCGCGAGGATAGCCGCATTCGTACTCCAACTCACCGCGAACGCACGGACCCCTCGGTCCGCGGAACCCCGCGGATTCCTTGGTCGCGGGAATGTTCGACTTGCTGTTCCCCCACTTTTTCGAGCATCTTTCATGTCGCGTTACATCCAGCACACCGACGCGATCCCGAAATAATCCCTGCGCACAGCGCTAGCAATATGATCGAACCGAGTGTTCCGAATAGAGAACAGCCTCGTAACAATTGGCTATTTTCTGCTCAAGGAAACAAAACTCGCCACCGAAGGGGCGCAGTCGACTCCTCCGCACTCCGGGACGTGTTGTCGCGCGGTCACCGGACACGCTAGGAATTTCCGGAACGAGCCCCGGGTTGTACGCGGCGGTAAGGAAACAGAGACGGGATGGGGCACGTGCGACACTTCGATCTGATCATCATCGGCACCGGTTCGGGCAACGCGATCCTCGACGAACGATTCGCCGACTGGGATGTCGCGGTCGTGGAGAAGGGTGTCGGAAGCAACTCGTCTTACGGGGGCACCTGCCTGAACGTGGGGTGCATACCGACGAAGATGTTCGTGCACACCGCCGATGTCGCGAATTCCCCGGCGGCGGGGGAACGACTCGGAGTCGGAGTACGACTCGACGAGGTGCGGTGGCGCGAGATCAGGGACCGCGTGTTCGGCAGGATCGACACGATCTCCGAAAGCGGAAAGCGGTTCCGCAGGGACGAGAACCCCAACGTCACTCTTTACGAGGGCACCGCACGGTTCACCGCGACACGGGAGCTCCGGGTGGAGACCGCCGAAGGGCCCACCACGATCAGTGCCGACCGGGTGGTGATCGCCGCGGGAGGCCGTCCGGTGATTCCGGAAATCCCGGGTATCGAGGATGTCGACTACCACACCAGTGACAGTGTGATGCGGCTGGAAAGCCTTCCGGAAAGCATGATCATCATGGGCACGGGTTTCATCGGGGCGGAGTTCGCGCACATCTTCTCCGCGCTGGGCGTGCGCGTGACCATGGTCGGCCGTTCCGGGCGGGTGCTGCGTAGCGAGGACGACGACATCTCGGAACGGTTCACCGAGCTGGCCGCAAGGCAGTGGGACCTGCGGTTGAACCGGCGCGAGTTCGAGGTGAGTGGTTCCGAGGCAGGCGTGCGGCTCCGGCTGGACGGCCCGGAAGGGGCCGAGACCCTCGAAGCGGGAACGCTGCTGGTGGCCACGGGACGTCGCCCCAACTCGGACCTGCTCGACACCGCCGCAGCGGGAATCGAGACCGCCGAGGACGGAAAAATCAAAGTGGACAGCACACAGCGCACCACCGTCGAAGGGGTGTGGGCGCTCGGCGACGTCAGCAGTGAGTACGAGCTCAAGCACGTCGCCAACCACGAGGAGCGGGTGGTGCAGCACAATCTGCTGTACCCGGACACACCGATCGAGTCCGATCACCGCTTCGTACCGCACGCGGTGTTCTCCGACCCACAGATCGCCTCGGTGGGGCTCACCGAGCAGCAGGCCGCCGAACACGGTATCGGCTATGTCACCGCCACACAGGACTACGGCGGCATCGCCTACGGGTGGGCGATGGAGGACACCACCGGCTTCGCCAAACTGCTCGCCGCCCCTTCGACCGGGAAGCTGCTCGGCGCACACATCATCGGGCCGCAGGCACCCACCGTGATTCAGCCGCTCATCCAGGCCATGGAGTTCGGCATCGACGCGCGTGCCATGGCTCGCGGCCAGTACTGGATCCACCCCGCGATGCCCGAGCTGGTGGAGAACGCACTGCTCGGCCTGCCCCTGGACTGAGCGAGCGGGCACGAGCGCGGAGCGGCCCGGTGCTCACCGGGCCGCTCCGCTTCCACAACTCGCATGATTCCCGGCTTCGTTCCCGCCGGAACTCCCGGACAGAAAACTCGGATCAGACGGTGCGGGGACGCCCGGCGAACGCACCGAGGACGGCCTGCACCGTGAGCACCCCTGTCAACACCACCAACGAGACCGACCAGCTCGAGGTGACGTCGTGCAGCATTCCGAACAGGAAGGGGCCGGTGGAGGCGATCAGGTAACCGATGCTCTGCGCCATTCCGGACAACTTGCCCGTCTCAGCCGCACTGCTGGTACGCAGCGATATGAGCACCAGCGCCAGCGGGAACGCGCTCATCCCCACGCCGATCAGCAGCGCCCAGAGCAGCGGTGCGCTCATCGGCGCGAACAACAGCCCCAGGAAACCGCTGATGGCCGTGGCCGCCAGGCAGACCGTCCAGACCGACTGCCCCCTCGTCCTCGTGACCAGGGGTGGCAGCACCATGCTGATCGGCACACCGACCAGCAGTACCAGACCCAGCAGTGCTCCGGCGGTCCCGGCACTGGCCCCCGCGGATTTGAACACCTCGGGAAGCCAGCCCATGACCACGTAGGCCACCAGCGACTGCATCGCGAAGTAACCGGTAACCGCCCAGGCCAGCGGGCTACGCAGCAACGAGGAACCCTCCGCCGTCGATTCCGCTCGCTGCCGGGCCTCGCCGCCGGGCTCGGGAGCACCACCACTGCCCGCCGAGTTCCAGACGACGAAGGCGGCGAGGGCGAGCACCGCCCAAGTGGCGAGTGCGAGCCGCCAACCACCCAGCTCGGCACGTAACCAGGGGGTGAAAGCCGATCCCACGGAGCCCCCCGCGGCCATCGCCGTGGTGTAGAGACCGGTGGCCATACCCACCCGGCCGGGGAACGACTCCTTGACCACCACCGGGATGAGGACGTTGCACATCGCGATGGCGGCGCAGGCGACCACGGTGCCCGCGAGCACGGTGATCGCACCGCCCACCACCCGCAGCAACATCGCCGCGGTGAGCACACCCAGCGCGACACCGACGACACTCCGCATCCCCCAGCGCCGTGCCAACAGCGGTGCGGCTATGCCCGCGGCCCCGAAGCACAGCGTCGGCACCGAGGTGAGCGCGCCTGCCCAGACGGTACTGGCGCCGAGCGCGTCGCGTACCCCGCCGAGTATCGAGGAGAGGCTGGTCACGGCGGGACGCATGTTCGCCGCGGCGAGGGCGACCCCGAGCAGCAGCAGTCCACCACCGGCGGCCGCGTTCCGACCGGGGAGGCCGTTGATCTCGGGGGTACTTTCGTTGGCTTGCGAACTCGTATCATTCCGGGCCTCGCCCGCCCCGGAACTGGCATCCTGGACGATCAACCGATCGGGAACGGTTTCGGTGCGCGACTCGGAAGACATCGCGTACTAGTATCGCAAACGTAGGATGTTTGGATGAAAGGACCTCGCTGTGCCCTTGGTCACGACAACGAGGACCGGTTTGGTGGATCAGGTCATCGCCCAGATGCGGGAGTTAGTCGCATCCGGCGAGTGGCCTCTCGGGCAACGGATCCCACCGGAAGCGGAACTCGTCAACGCGCTCGGCGTCGGGCGCAACACGGTCCGCGAAGCGGTGCGGGCCCTGGCTCACGCGGGACTGCTTGAGGTCCGGCAGGGAGACGGCACGTTCGTACGTGCCACGAGTGAGCTGTCCGGAGCCGTCAGCAGGTTGTGCGACACCGAACTCCGGCAGGTTCTCGAGGTACGGCGCGCCCTGGAGGTGGAAAGCGCCCGATTGGCGGCGAACGCCCGGACCGAAGCCGACGTCGCGGATCTGGAGATCGCGCTGCGGGAGCGGGACACCGCCCTCGCCGAACGCGACTCGGAGCGGGTCGTGCGCACCGACAGCCGCTTCCACCTGCGGCTGGTGGAAGCCTCGCACAACCCGGTGCTGATCCAGCTCTACCAGGGCATCAGCGAAGCGGTGCTTTCCAGCGTGGCTACCACCTTCGACCCCGAGGTCCCTCCGGAACGCGACGTCTCCCACACCGAACTGCTCGAAGCCGTGCGCGACGGTCATCCCGAACGGGCCGCGGCCGAGGCGGGCGGCTTCCTGGACGAGCTCCTCGCCGAGTTCACCTCGGAGGACGAGCAGCACACCACCTGAAATCGATCAGGAGATCCCGGCCGGGAACGCGCCGGTCAGGGCGAGACCAGACCGCTGGAGACACGCGGTAGACCGGCGGGGACACCTCGGTCGAGCAACCGAAGCAACGAGTCGGTGTCCAAGTGGTGCTCGACCATGTCCCCGAGCAGGTCCAGCTGGTCGCGGCGCAGCTCGGCGAACGAGGTGTCCGCGGCGACGCGGAAACCCGTCCTTCCGGCGGCCCGGG
Source organism: Actinopolyspora sabaoui (assembly GCF_051225635.1). Taxonomy (NCBI): domain Bacteria; kingdom Bacillati; phylum Actinomycetota; class Actinomycetes; order Actinopolysporales; family Actinopolysporaceae; genus Actinopolyspora; species Actinopolyspora sabaoui. Next base: position 417,251 of record NZ_JBMIHH010000003.1, read on the forward strand.
CGGCACGCTCCAGGTAGTCGCGCCGGAACGCGTCGTTCTCGAACAAGCCGTGCCAGTGCGTACCCGCGACGGATTCCTGCAGCGCTCCTTCCCCCGCCCCGTCGGGGAGTCGAATCAGCGGACCGGCCTCGGGAGGGCGCCGCACCCTGCCGTGGTGAATCTCGTAGCCGGAGACCGGCTGCCCCAGCGCGGTGCCGACGGGATTGCCCAGCGTCTTGGCCGTCTCGAACTCGACCTCCATGTCCAGCAGTCCGAGAGCGTCGAGCTCCGCGCCGGACTCGACGTGATCGACGATCCGTTCACCCAGCATCTGGAACCCACCGCATATCCCCAGCACCGGCAGGCCCGCGGCGGTGTGCTCGAGAACCGCCTCGGCCAGCCCGGTTCGCCGAAGCCAGTCGAGATCGGCGACCGTGGACTTGGAGCCGGGAAGCACCACCAGATCGGCATCCGCGATCCGGGAGGGCTCCGTCACGAACCGCACCGAGACACCGGGCTCGGCAGCCAGTGCCTCGACGTCGGTGGCATTGGATATGCGAGGCAGTCGCGGCACGGCCACGCGCAACCACTGCTCACCCACTGGTGGGGCGGGACGACCGACCACACCGTCGGCCACGTACGACAACGAGTCCTCCGCGTCCAACCAGAGCTCCTCGGACCACGGCAGCACACCGTGCACGGTTCGACCGGTGAGTTCGCCGAGCTCACGCAGCCCCGGAGTGAGCAGGTCGGGGTCACCGCGGAACTTGTTGACCACGAATCCGGAAACGAGCGCCTGATCGGCCGGATCCAGCAGCGCGAGCGTGCCGAACAACTGCGCGAACACCCCACCCCTGTCGATGTCACCGACCACCAGTACGGGCAGCTCGGCGGCACGGGCGAGTCCCATGTTGGCGATGTCCTGGGCCCGCAGATTGATCTCGGCCGGTGACCCGGCCCCCTCACAGATCACGTAGTCGTACTCGGAACGCAGCTCGGAGAGCGTCGCGGTAACCGTGTCCAGCAGTTCGGCCTTGCGTTCGCGGTACGACAGCGCGGTGGCCTCTCCCGCCACTCGCCCCAGCACCACGACCTGGGAAGTGCGATCACTGCCCGGCTTCAACAACACCGGGTTGAACCGAACGTCGGATTCGACACCGGCAGCCATGGCCTGTACTGCCTGCGCACGTCCGATCTCGCCGCCCGAGGTGGTGACAACGGAGTTGTTGGACATGTTCTGCGCCTTGAACGGCGCCACCCGGGCACCGCGACGCGACAACCAACGGCAGAGCGCGGCCACGAGTACGCTCTTGCCCGCGTCGGAGGTCGTCCCGGCAACCAGCAGTGAATTCACGTCGGATTTCATACACCACGGTCACGTGACCGCCCACCCACCCGCCACGCGGAAGTGCCCTCGCTCACAACCCGCTCCATCGAGCGGAGGAGACGGGCGGGGTGTCGGGTGCCACAAGCGGGCCGCGCCACACCCCCGAGTCGTTTCGCCCGAGCCGTTCCGCAGTACGCGACAGCCGGGCTCACGGCACGACTTCCGGCCGCACGGGAGAGGCACTCGACCCGTACCGCGACAGGGGGGCGTGCCCAACGTGAGCGCGCCCCGACCCGGGCACCCACGTTCCTTCCGGAACGCTCAGGGACGAGTGAGGATCTCGTTGCCGTCCTCGGTGATCAGAATGGTGTGCTCGAACTGCGCGGTCCAGCTCTTGTCGCTGGTCGTAACCGTCCAGCCGTCGTCCCAGACGTCGTACTCGTGAGTCCCGAGCGTGATCATCGGTTCGATGGTGAACGTCATACCGGGTTCGATCACCGTCTGCACCGAGGGCTCGTCGTAGTGCAGCACCACGAGGCCGCTGTGGAACGAGCGGCCGATGCCGTGCCCGGTGAAGTCCCGCACGACTCCGTAGCCGAAACGCTTGGCGTAGGACTCGATGACTCGTCCGATCACGTTCAGCTGCCGCCCCGGCTTCGCCGCGCGGATCGCGCGCATCGTGGCCTCGTGAGTGCGTTCCACGAGCAACCGCGCCTCCTCGGAGACCTCACCCGCGAGGAAGGTCGCGTTGTTGTCACCGTGCACACCGCCGATGTACCCGGTCACGTCGACGTTGACGATGTCCCCGTCCTCGATCACCGTGGAGTCGGGTATCCCGTGGCAGATGACCTCGTTCAACGAGGTGCAGCACGACTTCGGGAACCCGCGGTAACCGAGGGTGGACGGATATACCCCGTTGTCGACGAAGAACTCGTGCACCACGGCGTCCACGTGGTCGGTGGTGACACCGGGACGGATCGCCTTGCCCGCCTCCTCCAACGCCTGGGCCGCGAGTTTGCCCGCGACCCGCATGGCATCGATCACTTCGGGAGGCTGCACGTCGGGATCGGTGTTGCGCCGCGGTGCCGGTTTGTCGACGTACTCGGGACGCTCGATACCGGACGGCACCGGACGGCGAGGGGTTTGCTGTCCTGGTTGCAGCGGGCTTCGTACGGGCATGTCCTCACTCTAGAACGTCGGCACCACGCGAAACCGCCCGCAGTCGACCACGTGACCCCGAAATGACCAACCACACAGCGCCGCACCGGAAGATGAAGTGGGAGCGGCCACAAAGAGGTGGGGACGAGTCCGCTCAATCCCTCGCACCGGGCGCGTCGTTGCCCGGTGAAACGGTTACCAGTCCGACGCGTTCGGCGGCGCGCAACATCACGGGGTCGTAGGAGACGAACGCGTGCAGTCCCTCCCGCGCCTGACAGGCGGAGGCCAACTGGATGGCCTCGGTGGAACTCAGTGGCGAGTCGAACCCGCTCGCGGTGTCGAGCACGTCCTGCCCCACGGGTAGCTGTTCGATCTTCGACACCACGATCGAGGCAAGGTCCTCGGCCGCGGGCCCCGCCGTACGAAAGCTACGGAGTATGTCGACCCTGGAAACCGCACTGGTGGCACGTGGCTGTTCCCAGTTGCTCCGGATCCAGACACTGAGCGCGTTGCTCTCCGGCTCCGCGGCGATCAGTTTCTGCAGGGCAGAAGAATCGAAGTAGATCACATCCACTCCCGTCCACGGTGATCTCGCACCGCGCCCGGAACGGCACGGTGCGCGACAACCTAACACACCGGGATCAGTCAACCCCGGAGAGAAACTTCTTCGAGACCCGCACCGCCCGCTCCGAGGTCCCCGCGTCGGTCACCAGCACCGCGAACGACAGATCACCCCGGTACCCGGTGAACCACCCGTGTGCCCGACTGCCGTCGCCGAACTGTGCGGTTCCCGTCTTACCGGCCACCTCGCCCAGACCGGACAACTCGGTGGCTGTCCCGGAGCGCACGACTTCCCGCATCATCTCGCGAAGTTTCCGCAACGCCTGTTCGGAGGGGGCGCGTTTCGCCTGTTCGTTCACCTTCGTCTCGGCGGATCGGATCAGTTCGGGCGTGGGCATGGAGCCGTGGGCCACCGAGGCACTGGCCAGCGCCATCCCGAACGGACTGGCGAGCACCTTGCCCTGGCCGATGCCGTTGACCGCGCGCGTCACCTCGTCCTCGGAGGAGGGCACTTTTCCGGTCAGGGTGGTTATGCCGGGGATCGCGAAGTCGGCGCCGAGTCCCAGCTTCTCCGCAGCCGTGGGCAGTGCCGAGGCGGGCAACCGGGAGGCCAGTCCGGCGAAGGTGGTGTTGCAGGACTCGGCGAAGGCCTTCTTCAGCGTCACACGGCCGAGATCGAAATGGTGCGCGTTGGGCAGCGTCTTGCCGTTGAAGGTTCGCTCCGCCGGGCAACCGAGCTTCGTACCGATGTCGGCCTCTCCGGCTTCGAGAGTCGCGAGGGCGGTCGCCATCTTGAAGGTGGATCCCGGCGGGTACTGCCCCGTCAGTGCCAGTGCGCCCTTGTCGTCGGCGGCCTTGTTCTGCGCGACAGCCAGCACCCCGCCGCTGGAGGGACGCATCGCCACGATCATGGCGGGCTTGTCGATCGGGTCGACCGCGTTCTCGGCGGCACGCTGCACCTTGTCGCTGAGCGTGGTCCGGAGTGCCTCGGTGGGCTTGGGTTCGACCCGGTGCAGCGTTTTCAGCTCGGCGCCGGAAGAGTTGGCCGTGAAGACGCGCCAGCCGTCGCTGCCGTGCAACCGGTCCTTCCGGTTCTCGGAGACGGCGGGCAGCACCTGGGAGGCGTAGTCCTGTTCCGAGGCCACCAGGGCGGTCCTGTCCGGGAAACGGACACCTGGCAATTCGTATATCGCGGACTTGACCCGTTGATAGTCGGACAGGCGCAGTGTGACCACGGTGTACGCCTGGTTCTCGGGGGTCTCCTTGGCACCCTCGACTATTCCCCGCGCGGTGACGCCGGGGGCCACCGGCTCCAACCCCTGCGCCAGTGACCCGGCGACCTCGGAGAGGTTGTCCACCTCCTTGCGCACCACGGTGACGCGAATCAGCCGTTGTGGGCCCATCAGACGGGTACCGTTCCGCCCCAGGACAGGCGCGGGAGTGGCAGGATCGAGCTGGTAGTGCAGGCTCTGCCCCGAACCGAGCTCGGGATGCATCACGGAGGGCTGCCAGTGGACCTTCCAGGCGTTGTCGTTCTCGCGCAGCTCGAATTCGCCGTCGTAGCTCCAGACCCGGTCGGCACCGAACTTCCACGAAACGCGGAACTTCGCGGTGGTGGGACTGCCACCGTCCCCGGAATCGACCTCGGTGACGGAGGCCTCGACCTTCTCCGGTGAGAGATTCCGCCGGGTCTCGGCAAGGAACTTTCGAGCGGTTTCCGGTGCATCGGTGCGGCCCGCCGCGGCCGCGTTCTCGCCTGCGGCGAAGTCACGCAGATAGGCGGACGCCGCGTCCTCGGCCGAAGGCCCGGAATCGAACACACCGCAGGATGCCAGCGGCAGGGTGACGAGCAGTCCCGTCAGAAAGCTGAGAGCACGAGCTGTACGCACAGATCGCAGTATGCCGAAGAACCGGCCAGGTGTCGTGCGTACCGTGTTGCGCAGCACGCACCATGACACGACCGAGGTCGCTGAACAGGGGAAAATATCCGTCGAAGGAATTACAGCGAGTAAGAAGTGTTTCGATTCACACTCACCCGTGCCCCTCAGGCCCGTGGTTGGGCCGCGCCACGAGGAGAGACGTACGGGAGGTCCCGCCGAACGAGAGCGGGAGAAAAAGCGGCTCAACAGAGTTCGATCAGAGCAGCACGGTGCTGAACGTGCCGGCCCGCCGGAATCCGATCTTTCGGTAGGCCGCTCTGGCGGCGATGTTGAAATCGTTGACGTAGAGGCTCGCCCTGCGCCCCATCCCGCGCACCAGATGGTCGGCGACGGCCGCGGTACCAGCGGCCCCCAGGCCACTGCCACGTCGATCGGGGCGTACCCAGACCCCCTGGATCTGACCGACGGTACCGGAGATCGCACCGATCTCCGCCTTGAAGACCACCTGGCCGTCCTCGAACCGGGCGAACGCGCGTCCACTGGCTATCAGATCGGCTATCCGCGCGCGGTATCCCACGGCACCACCGTTGCTACGGGGATCCACGCCGACCTCCTCGACGAACATGGACACCGCCGCGGGCAGATAGCTGTCGAGCTCCTCGGAACGGACCTGGCGCACCGCGGGATCCACCCATCCCGCGGGCGGTTCGGACAGCGCCAACAACGGCTGCTCGGGACGCACCTCCCTGGCGGGTCCCCAGTCGGCGGACAGCTCGGACCACAGGGACATGACCTGTCCGGCGGGACCGACGAGCGAGGAACACACCCGCCGACGTCGAGCCGCGCGCTCGGCGAACACGCGCATCGCATCCCTGCCCCCGCGCAGCGGTATGAGATTGGAGCCGGAGTAGCAGAGCCCCTCGTAGCCGCTGCCGTAGCCCCACAGCTCACCGCTCAGATAAACCGGGTCGATCTCGGCGGCCTCGATCCGGGAAAGCACCATGCAAGCGGCCACGGGATCCGACTCCAGCAGGGAACGAACGCTTGCCAAGTCCCGTCCCTGTAACAACCGCGCACCCGCGAGCTTGAGCACTGCTCAAGCGTGCCAGAAACCCGGGGGACAACGCCGCACGAGACATTCCGGAAGTGAGGTATTCCGCATCGAGATCACCCGATCGAAGGAACTTCTCGAGCAGTACCACCGGCCTGACCGGGGAATCCCACCTGGCGGGAGACTCCCCGCGGAACCGGGCGGAACAGCCCGCTGACGAGGAGCCGTGCGTAACCACCAACCTGTTCGTAACCGCCGAACCCTAGGGAGCAACAGGAACGTCCGCTTCACCGACAGCCGGAGAGCGGGTACCGCGCCGCTCAGCCGACGGTGACGGTGGGCGACTCCTCGGAGCTCTGCTCCATCCCCTCCGCCAGGCGCCCGGCCTCCTCGATCAGGGTCTCTACGATCTGGCTCTCGGGCACGGTCTTGATGACCTCGCCCTTGACGAAGATCTGTCCCTTGCCGTTGCCCGAGGCGACCCCGAGGTCGGCCTCCCGGGCTTCGCCGGGGCCGTTGACCACGCAACCCATCACCGCCACGCGGAGGGGGACCTCCATACCCTCCAGACCAGCGGTGACCTCGTCGGCGAGCTTGTAGACGTCCACCTGCGCCCGGCCGCAGGAGGGGCAGGAGACGATCTCCAGCTTGCGCGGCCGCAGGTTCAGCGACTGCAGGATCTGGGTACCGACCTTGATCTCCTCCACCGGCGGGGCGGACAGCGAGACGCGGATCGTGTCGCCGATGCCCTGCCGCAGCAGCGAGCCGAAGGCCACGGCCGACTTGATCGTGCCCTGAAACGCGGGACCGGCCTCGGTAACACCCAGGTGGAGGGGGTAATCACAGCGTTCGGCGAGGATCTCGTAGGCCCGCACCATCACCACCGGATCGTTGTGCTTGACCGAGATCTTGACGTCGTGGAAGTCGTGCTCGGCGAACAGACCGGCTTCCCACAGCGCCGACTCGGCGAGCGCCTCGGGCACGGCCTTGCCGTACTTCTCCATCATGCGCGGGTCCAGTGAGCCCGCGTTGACACCGATGCGGATCGGCGTGCCGGTGTCCTTGGCCGCCTTGGAGATCTCCTTGACCTGATCGTCGAACTTGCGGATGTTGCCCGGATTGACCCGGACCCCCGCGCATCCCGCCTTGATGGCCGCGAAGACGTACTTCGGCTGGAAGTGGATGTCGGCGATAACGGGTATCTGGGATTTCTGCGCGATGATCGGCAGGGCCTCGGCGTCGTCGGCTGTCGGGCACGCGACGCGCACGATGTCGCAGCCCGAGGCGGTCAACTCCGCGATCTGCTGCAGCGTTCCGTTGATGTCGGTGGTGTTCGTGGTGGTCATCGTCTGCACCGAGATCGGGTGGTCACTGCCGACACCGACCGGTCCGACCTGTAACTGGCGGGTTTTACGCCGTTCCGCGAGTACCGGTTCGGGATTGGCGGGCATACCCAGATCGACGGTCATCGCGTCTTCTCCACCTTCGCAATGCGGATCGAATTGTCGGTCCCGCGATATGACGGGAACCTCGGGGTGACAGGCCCGACGGGTGAGAGGCACCGGACCGTCACCCACGATACCGGCATGCACCACGGCTCGAACGAGAAGTCACCTTTCGAGTGATGTCCGCCTTCTTAGCAGACCTGGCCAGTGAGTTTAATAACACGGTGCGTGATACCGGCGGGACCTTTCGGAACGCTGCCGCCGGGGAACCTCAAGTGAGCGTGACCGGGTTGACCACGTCCGCCACCAGCACCAGCAGCGAGTACGCGATGAATACGATGCTGATCCCGTAGGCCAACGGCATCAGCTTGGCCGTGTCGAACGGCCCCGGATCGGGCCTGCGGGTCAGCTTCGCGAAGTTGCGCCGCAGCGCCTCCCAGAACGCACCCGCGATGTGCCCCCCGTCCAGCGGCAGCAGGGGCAGCATGTTGATCAGGAACAGCGAGAGGTTCACACCCGCCAACAGCTGCACCATCATGATCAACCGGGCACTGACCGAGAGCTTGTCGTAGGAGAGCACCTCACCGCCCAGCCGACTCGCGCCGACCACGCCCACGGGGGAATCTTTCGCTCGTTCCTGCCCGCCGATGGCGGCCACCAGATCAGGCACCTTGCTGGGCAGCTCGACAACCTTCTGTGCGGTCGCGCCGATCATGGTGCCGATCCGGGTGACGACCTGACCGAAGTTCTGCCGCACCAGATGATCGGTGGGGCTCACGCCGAGGAAACCGACCTCGACCAAGCCCTCCGCCTCACCCAGTCTCGGCTGGGGATTCTGCATGAGCTCGGGGCGGAGCGTGATCCTCTCCCCCTCCCGCTCAACGAGCACGGTCGCGGTGCCGGACGACTCGCGGATCGAGTCGCGCAGCTCCGACCACGACTCGACCCACTGGCCGTTGAACCGCAGGATCTCGTCGCCGGGCCGGAAGCCCGCCGCCGCCGCCGGTGACTTCGGTGCGTCGGCGGGGCACTCCTGCGTGCTCTGGCCGGCGGGCACAACGCACTCACTGACCGAGTGAATCGTGGTGGTGGGCTCCGCGACCCCGTAACCCATCAGTACCGAGGTGAAGATGCCGATGGCCAGGACCAGGTTCATGAACGGCCCCGCGGCCATCACGATGATCCGCTTCCAGGGTTTACGCTGGTAGAACTGCCGGTGGGAGTCCTCGGGCCGAACCTCCTCGGCCACGGCCTGCCTGGCGTCCTCGACCATGGCCCGCCACGGCGCGGAGGAAGCGGTACGGCCGTACTCCTCGTCCCGCTTCGGCGGGAACATGCCGATCATCCGGATGAAGCCGCCGAACGGAACGGCCTTGACGCCGTACTCCGTCTCCTTGCCCTGCCGGGAGAACAGCGTGCGGCCGAACCCGACCATGTACTGAGTCACCTTGACGCCGAACATCTTCGCCGTCGCGAGGTGGCCCAACTCGTGCCAAGCGATCGAGAACAACAGTCCGAGGAAGAAAATCAGGATGCCCAGCACGACAAGCATCAATGCGCTCTTTCCATACCGGCGAGTTCGCGGGCTCTGTGGCGGGCCCACTCCTCGGCTTCGAACACCTCGTCCGCGCTGGTCGGCTCGACGCTCCAGGCATCGGCCCCTGCCAGCACCTCCTCCACAGTGTGCACGATGCTGGTGAAACGACTGTTACCGGCGACGAACGCGGCCACGGCCTCCTCGTTCGCGGCGTTGTAGATCGCGGGCAGACATCCGCCCCGCCCACCGACCTCCCGAGCCAACCGCACGGCAGGAAAGGCCGTGTCGTCGAGCGGCTCGAACGTCCAGGAACTCGCCTGCTCGAAGGTCAGTCGGGGGGTGACTCCGCCGATCCGGTCGGGCCAACCCAGCCCGAGCGCGATCGGCAGCCGCATGTCGGGCGTGCTGGCCTGCGCGATGGTGGCGCCGTCGACGTAGGTGACCATCGAGTGCACGATCGACTGCGGATGTACCACCACGTCGATGCGCTCGTACTCCACGCCGAACAGCAGGTGGGCCTCGATCAGTTCCAGACTCTTGTTCACCATCGTGGCCGAGTTGATGGTCACGACCGTCCCCATGGCCCACGTGGGGTGGGCGAGCGCCTGCTCGACGCTCACCTCGTGCAACGCCTCGCGGTCGTAGCCCCGGAACGGCCCACCGGAGGCGGTGAGCACGAGCCGTTCGACCTCCTCGCCTCGACCGGCCCACAGGCACTGCGCCAGCGCGGAGTGCTCGGAATCCACCGGGACGATCTGCCCGGGGGAAGCGGCCCTGGTGACCAGCGGTCCCCCTGCGACCAGCGACTCCTTGTTGGCCAGCGCCAACCGCGAACCCGCTTGCAGGGCGGCGAGCGTGGGACGCAGCCCCCGCGAGCCGTCCATACCGTTGAGGACCACGTCGGCCTCGGTCTCGCGCACCAGATCCGTGGCGGCGTCCGGCCCCGCCAACAGCCGTGGCAGCCGGAAACGCCCGCTCGCGTAACCGAGCCGCTGCGCCTCGGCGTAGAGCGCGAGCTGCACGTCCTCGACGGCCGTGGCCCGGGCCACGGCCACGACCTCAACCCCGAATTCGAGGGCCTGCGCGGCCAGCGCGGCGGGATCGTTGCCACCGGCGGCCAGCCCGAGCACCCGGAACCGCTCCGGGGCCTGCCGGATGACTTCCAACGCCTGGGTACCGATGGAGCCGGTGGAGCCCAGCAGTGTGACAGTGTGCACCGTGTCGCGTTCCTCGTTCCGGGCGTGCGTATCCGGTTGGGCGAAGACCATCGGGGTCATTCTCGCCCACCGACGACTTCACGCCTCATCGCGGTCGCGTTCGGCGGAACCGAGTGGCCGTCGAACCGTCCCGCGGTGACCGGGAGTCAGGAGTGACGGGGCAACCGGAGTGACCGGTCACACTGTCGACAACACTGCGGCGGTTACCGTCCGGCGGTGTGCGAGGATGGTCGACATCGGCGGTCCGCGTGCCGTGCGGCAGTTCGATCCGCGACGAAACCGTGTACCGCCCCATGCCGACGATTCGGCGTCCGCGACTCCGAGGCCGGGAGTCGCGACGGTTACAGGAGGAGAACGCGTGGCAAGCACGGAACTGGAGCAGACCCAGAACGAACGGACCCCCACCCAGGCGATCGATCCTGCCGAAGAGCCCTCGGTGGAATGGGGCTGGCACGGATCGTTCCCGAAGGGCATCCAGATCGCGGGCTGGTTCTCCACCTTCGCGATGGTGATGATGCTCATCGGCAATCACCAGGGACTCCTCAGCGGTGGTGGCCGACCCATCAGCGCGGACATCTGGCTGATCGTGATCGCGCTGGGAATGGCGATCGCACTGATCTACGACCTGCGCAGGCGCCGTATCTCGTGGCGACGCTGAATCCCGTGGTGAGGCCGACGCGTCCTCCGGATGGTGGGCCGCCTCGCCGAGGTTCGGGCGAGGAGATCTCCGGCGTCGCGTAGGCGCACTACGCGACGCCGCTCCCACGACCGTTCACTGAAGCTTTCCCGTCGTGTTGTTCTCGGCGTGTGATCCCTGTCGTGTTGTCGAGGTGCGCGGGTCTTCCCAGAGCCGGAAAATCCGGAAAAGCACCGGACGAGCGAGCGTCCCGACAGCCCGACCGGAAAACTTCGATCAGGAGTTCTCGGCGGCCAGCTGCCCACACGCGGCGGCGATCTCCTGGCCGCGCGTGTCGCGCACCGTGCAGGAGACCCCCGCCTCGCGCACGCGCCGCACGAACTCCCGCTCCACCGGTTTCGGGCTCGCGTCCCACTTGCTTCCTGGCGTGGGATTCAGCGGGATGACGTTGACGTGGGCGAACCTCCCCAGATGCTCGTGCAGCAGTTTGCCGAGCAGATCTGCCCGCCAGGGCTGGTCGTTCATCTCACGGATCAACGCGTACTCCACCGAGACGCGCCTGCCGGTGTGCTCGGCGTAACCCCGTGCCGCCTGCAGCACTTCCTCGACCTTCCAGCGGTTGTTGACCGGAACCAGTGTGTCCCGCAACTCGTCGTCGGGGGCGTGCAGCGAAACGGCGAGCGTGACCTGGAGCCCTTCCTCCGTCATTCGTCGAATGGCGGGCGCGAGTCCAACCGTGGAGATGGTCACCGAGCGCTGGGACAGCCCCAGTCCGTCCGGGGACGGGTCACAGATGCGGTGCACCGCGTCGATGACCCTCCGATAGTTCGCCAGCGGCTCCCCCATGCCCATGAAAACGACGTTGGAGAGCCTGCCCGCCCCACCGGGCAGTTCACCGTCCCGCATCATGGCGGCGGCCTGGCGAACCTGTTCGACTATCTCCGCGGTCGACAGGTTGCGCTGCAGACCTCCCTGCCCGGTGGCGCAGAACGGGCAGGCCATGCCACAGCCCGCCTGGCTGGAGATGCAGACGGTGGCCCGTTCCGGATAGCGCATCAGAACGCTTTCCAGGGTGGTCCCGTCGTGAGCCCGCCACAGCGTCTTGCGGGTCTCCCCCTCGTCCGTATCGAGATTGTTCACGGCGGTCAGCAGCGTGGGCAGCAGCTCGTTCGCCAGCACCTGCCTGCTGGCGGCCGGGACATCACTCATCGACCACACATCGGCCGTGAGCCTGCCGAAGTAGTGCTGTGCGAGTTGCCGTGCGCGGAACGGCTTCTCACCCAGGTCGGAGACGGCGGCACGACGCTGTTCCGCGGACAGATCGGCGAGATGCCGGGGAGGCATCCCCCGCTTGGGGGCGTCGAAGACGAGAGGTAGGGACTGCGAGGTCATAGCACCAGTAGTATCCCACGAGGACGAGCGGACGAACGCGGCGGTCACCCGCCACGTCGGGCGGGCCACTCCGGACGGGCCCGCCCGAACCGGACGCGGCAGGGTTCGGTTACTCGGCGAACGCGCCCGAACACGCGAAGTCGCACGCGGTCCCCACTTCGCGGGGTGCGGACGAGGTTTTCGAGCGTCGTCCTATCGTGAAGCCATGACTGGCATGGTTGAGCGCCACTCAGCCTCCGTGGAGGACTACGTACGGACGATCTACGGGCTGGGCGAACGCGGCGCGGCGGTCACGAACACCACGCTGACCGCTCGTCTCGGGCTGAGTCCCTCATCGGTGTCAGGGATGATCAACAAGCTGGCGCAACTCGGCCTGGTCACCCACGAGCGGTACCGGAGCGTCGAACTCACCGCCGAAGGGCGCAGACTCGCCTGCGACGTGCTGCGCAGGCACCGGCTCCTGGAGTTGTTCCTGGTGGAGATTCTCGGCTACACTTGGGACGAGGTACACGACGAGGCGGACTCACTGGAGCACGCCGTCTCGGACGAACTCGTGGAGCACATAGCGGCCAAGCTCGAACACCCCACCCATGATCCCCACGGCGATCCGATCCCGAGTGCGGACGGAGTGGTGGAAAAACCCACGACCAGACTGCTGGAGCACCTGGAACCGGGCACCGTCGGCGCGATCGCGCGGGTGTGGGACACCGACTCGGAACTGTTGCGTTACCTCACCGATCACGGTTTGACGCTGGGCAATCGGATCGAGGTCGTGGAGCGCAAGCCGTTCGGCGGACCACTGGTGGTACGAGTGGGCGACTCCGAAACGGCCGAGACGCACTTCCTCGGCTCCGAGATAGCCCAGACACTGTCCATCACGGTCCAGAAGTGAGTTCTTTCGCATCGAAGTGGTAGTAGTCCTACCGCGTAGCGGTAATGGCCGGTAGTACCTGGACTTCCTCGCCTCGGAGCTTCCTCATCCCGGGAATTCCTCACCCCGGGTCGTCGGAGGCCGAACGGCCCCGAGGCCGAGGACTCCCTCCGGAATGTTGGCTGCCGCCGGGCCCGTGGCCGCAGCCGGAATCGTGCTCGGCATCCCGACAGCTCTCACCGAGCAACGTGGCACGCTCGGCGGCGACAGTCCGCGTGCCGGAACACCACGGCGAGTCCACCGCGGCGAAACCCTCCCCGCCGCGCTCGGCATCGTAGGCGCCCAGCACGGCGAGTACCAGGTCGAACCTGTTGTCGGTGAGCCGGACCACCACCCATCCGAAACCGAACAACCCCGCGAACACGAATCCCGCCACCCATTCGATCGGAGAATGCTGCGCCAATAACAGCACGGCCACGCACAACGCCAGCCCGGAGGCGAAGGCGACGATCCGCGCCACGGTGACCGTGTTCCGCAGTGATCGGTACATCGGGCAGTTCCTATCCAGCTCCCGCACCGCGTCGGCACGCTCGCCGGGCTCCATTCGTGCGACTCGATCCAATCCCGTAACGAGCGTTTCGACCGGTCCCCCAGCCATAGCTATCGCACTCCCGCCAACCAACCGGAATTTTCCGAAGCGACAGCCCCCCGACTTCGTTCGAACACAGTCGATCATGAAAAAGCGGCAATGACAAGGCGCCGTTCGGGTTACTCGCCGGCCGGGAATCGGCCCGTTCGAAATCGGCGCTCCGAATCCGACAACGGTGTGCGACCACGGAAAACGAAACCGGCCGAGGCGCCACGGCCACACGAAAACGCACGAAAACCGGCTGTTCAGTCGATCGGCACGACACCGAACGGAGAAAACCGATCACTCTACGCGTCGAATTCGAATCCGGTAGTTCACCGGGAGAACGGTACCGGGAACCGATTCCACTGCCCGGCGGGCCACGGGCGGGGAGAACTCGATCCGCAGTACGGCTTCCAGGCTCTTCCGGTCGTCGAATTCCCAGCGGGTCTCGACGTCGAAACTGTCGAACCCGCGGGAGGCGAAGAAACGTTCGATCCGCTCGGGATCGAAACCGGTAAGGTCGGCACGCATCCAGTCGCCGTACGGTGCGCTACGCCCGTCCAGGTCGACGACCACCAGCGCACCGCCGGACCGCAGCACACGCCGCGCCTCGTCGATACCTGCCTCGCATCCCGGACCGAAGAAATAGGCGGTGCGAGCGTGCACCAGATCCACGGAGCCCGCACGCAACGGCAAGCGGTGGGCAGCCGCACGAACCACCCGGACCGAATCCCGGCACCGCGAACGCGCGACCCTGCGCCGGGCACGGCGGACCAGTGGGCGGTACGGCTCGACTCCCAGCACGCTGCGCGCCCGTTTCGCGAAAACCGGCAGATGAAACCCGGCACCACAGCCGACGTCCACCACGTCGAGCCCCCGCCAGTCGTGGCGGCGGCGCAGCTCCGCCCATACGGCACCGGTGACGTCCTGCGCGGCGTTTTCCACCTCGTAGACGTCCGGCCAGTTCCACACGTTGGGGCTCGGACGAATCTCGGCGTCACCGAAGCCCACCGCACGAGCGGCCGCGAGTTCGACCGAAAGTCCAGCCAACATCGCCTTCGGTCAGCTCGGAAGCAACCAGAACAGCGTGCTCCAGGCGACCACCGCCGAGGGCAGCAACGAATCCATCCGGTCCATCAAACCACCGTGACCGGGCAACAGGGTCCCCATATCCTTGATGTCGAGATCCCGTTTGATCAGCGATTCCATCAGATCGCCGATGGTGGAACTGCACACCACGGCCAGACCGAACAGCGCCCCCACCCACCAGGCTCCGTCCAGCAGCAGGCCCACGGAGAGCACTCCTCCGAGCACTCCGGAGACCAGCGAGCCGATGAATCCCTCCCACGACTTGTTGGGACTCACCCGGGGGGCCATCGGATGTCGCCCGAGCAGGACTCCGGAAGCGTAACCACCGGTGTCGGACGCGACAACACCGATCATGAAACACAGCCCGCGGAAACCACCGTCGGGAGGAATCACCAGCATGGCACCGAACGCGGCGAAAACGAAGACGTAGGCGGTGGTGAACACCGACGCCGTGACGTCACGCAGGTACCCGTCGACCCCCAGTCGAACCCGCCAGGCCAGACACGCCAGCGTCGTGATGGCGAAGGCGACCAGAACGCCGGGCAAGCCGTACGGCCAGGACAACCAGATGATCGCCTGCCCACCCAGTAGGACGGGGAACAGCGCCAGTCGAACACCGGCCCCACGCCGCAGTGCTCCCGCCAGTTCCAGGGCGGAAAGTGCCGCCGCCACGGCGACGATACCGATGAACAGGTGGCGATAAGTCAGCAGAGCGGCGACGATTCCCGCGCCGAGCAACAGCCCGACCGCCAACGCGGCGGGCAGGTTTCGTCCGGCGCGGGAAGGGCGTGCGGCGTCGCCCGGCACGTCGACCGACATTCCGGACTCACCTTCGCGCTGGTCAGTGGTTACCACGTCCTCAGACCTCGAGCAGTTCGTTTTCCTTGTGCTTGACCAGCTCGTCGATCTGGGAAACGTAGCGATGGGTGATGTTTTCCAATTCCTTCTCACCGCGCGTGCCCTCGTCTTCACCGACCTCACCGTCCTTGACGGTTCGATCGATCTCCTCCTTGGCCTTACGACGCAGATTCCGCACGGTGATACGAGCGTCCTCGCCCTTCTGCTTGGCGAGCTTGGCCATCTCCTTACGCCGTTCCTCGGTCATCTCGGGGATCTGGATGCGAATGACGTTGCCGTCATTGCTGGGATTTACCCCGAGATTGGAATCCCGGACAGCGCGTTCCATAGCACCGAGCTGACTGGCATCGTACGGCTTGATGACCACGAGCTTCGCCTCGGGCACGTTGATGCTCGCCAACTGATTCAACGGAGTCGGCGAACCGTAGTAGTTGACGACGATGCCGGAAAACATCGCCGGATTGGCACGGCCGGTCCGAACGGTGGACAGATCCTCCTTGGCCACCGTCACCGCCTTCTGCATCTTCTCCTCGGCTTCGAGAAGAGTCTCGTCAATCACGGCTGCTCCTTCGGTACGGGGCCGGCAGGCTCCGACGGGTTTGTCGACACTGGTTGGCGCTCCGGCGGGTGTGATCCCACCGGAGCCCGAACAGGATCCCAGTACGAGCTCCGGGGAGTGCTAACCGGGGGTACTGACCAGCGTCCCGATTTTCGCACCGCTGGCGGCACGGGCTATGTTGCCTTCCACCAGGAGATTGAAGACGAGAATCCGCATGTGATTGTCCATGCACAGGCTGAAAGCCGTCGCGTCGGCGACCTTCAGCCCCCGTTCCAGAACCTCGCGGTGGGTGATGCTCTCGAAGAGCTCCGCACCCGGTGTGGTCTTGGGATCGGCCGAGTAGACACCGTCCACCCCCTTGGCCATCAACACCACCTCGGCACCGATCTCCAGAGCCCGCTGGGCGGCGGCCGTGTCGGTGGAGAAGTACGGCATACCGGTTCCGGCACCGAAAATGACGACGCGCCCCTTCTCCAGGTGCCGACTGGCACGACGCGGAATGTAGGGTTCGGCGACCTGCCCCATGCTGATGGCGGTCATCACCCGGGTGTCGATACCGTGTTCACGCTCCAGGAAGTCCTGCAGCGCCAGGCAGTTCATCGCGGTGCCCAACATCGCCATGTAGTCCCCACGGGCACGTTCCATGCCGCGTTGCTGGAGCTCCGCACCGCGGAAGAAGTTTCCGCCCCCGATGACGACCGCGACCTCGACCCCGTTGGAGACCACCTCGGCCAGCTGCCGCGCGACCGTACCCACGACGTCGGGATCGACCCCCACACTGCCGCCGCCGAACATCTCGCCACCCAGCTTGAGCAGTACTCGTCGGTAACCGGCCCCACCGACATGGCCAACGGGTACGCCGTCGTCACTCACTCGTTCCTCCTGAGAAAACGCCCCGCCCTCGGGCTGCGAAGGCGGGGCGCGGACATCGATTCCTGGAGTCGTCCGGAAACGACGAGGACACATACGGGCGCCGACTCACGTGCGGGATTCACATCCCGCACGCTCGTGGTTCCGTTCCACGGTCACTCCGGAACAGCTCCCGCGCGGAGCGCTCCGCCGGACACGGAACACTCCGGTAAACATCCTGGCCGTCGGAATCGCGGGGCGCACGACAAGCACGATTCCACGACCGGCGACGCGAAGCTCAGGACTGACCGACTTCGAACCTCGCGAAACGGGTGATGCTGACTCCGGCCTCGTCCAGCAGCTCCTTGACGGAACGCTTGTTGTCCTGCACGGAGGGCTGGTCCAGCAGCACGTTGTCCTTGTAGAACCCGTTGAGCCTGCCCTCGATGATCTTGGGCATGGCCTTTTCCGGCTTGCCCTCGGAACGGGCGGTCTCCTCGGCGATCCTGCGCTCGTTCTCGACGATGTCCTCGGGCACGTCCTCCCGGGAGAGGTACTGCGGCTTCAACGCCGCGATCTGCATCGCGGCACCCCGGGCAGCCTCCTCGTCGGAACCGGTGTACTCGACCTGGACACCCACTGCGGGCGGCAGTCCCGCCGCGCGACGGTGCAGGTAGGTGGCCACCTGGCCGTCGAAGGCGCTGATCCTGCGCAGTTCCAGTTTCTCGCCGATCTTGGCGGACAGGTCGTGAATGGTCGTGCCGACGGTGCTGTCGCCCAGCTTGGCCTCGCTGACCGTCTCGACGTCGGCGGAGCCGGCCTCCTTGGCCGCGGCCACGATCTTGTCGGCCAGTTCCACGAACTCGTCGTTCTTGGCGACGAAGTCCGTCTCGCTGTTGAACTCGATCAGGACGCCGTTCCCGCCTGCGACCAGGCCTTCCGCGGTGGAGCGCTCGGCCCGCTTGCCCACGTCCTTGGCGCCCTTGATGCGCAGGTTCTCGATCGCCTTGTCGAAGTCGCCCTCGGTCTCCTCGAGCGCCTTCTTGCAATCCATCATGCCGGAGCCGGTGACGTCACGGAGACGCTTCACATCGGCCGCACTGTAGTTCGCCATCGTGCGTTGTCCGTCCTCGTCGGAATGTGTACGCGGTGGGGAAATCGAAGTGACGGGGGGGGGGGGGCCCCCCCCCCCCCGTTCGTCAGGACTGCGCCGGCTGCTGGCCCGCCTCGGAGTTCGCGGCGGCCTCGGACTCAGCGGAGCCGGTCAGCAGTTCCTTCTCCCACTCCGCGAGCGGCTCCTCGGAAGCTGCCTGCTGGTTCTCGTTGGTCTCGGCACTCTCGCCGCGGCCACTCCGGGCCATCAGGCCCTCCGCGACACCGTCCGCGACCACGCGGGTCAGCATGGCCGCCGAGCGGATCGCGTCGTCGTTACCGGGGATGGGGTAGTCCACCTCGTCCGGATCACAGTTCGTGTCGAGGATGGCGACGATCGGGATCCCCAGCTTGCGGGCCTCACCGACCGCGATGTGCTCCTTCTTGGTGTCCACGATCCAGATCGCGCTCGGGACCTTGGACATGTCACGGATACCGCCGAGCGTGCGCTCCAGCTTCTCCTTCTCGCGGGTCAGCATCAAGATCTCTTTCTTGGTGCGCCCCTCGAAACCACCGGTCTGCTCCATCGTCTCCAGCTCCTTGAGACGCTGCAGCCTACGGTGCACGGTCTGGAAGTTGGTGAGCATACCGCCCAACCAGCGCTGGTTGACGAACGGCATGTTGACGCGCTGCGCCTGTTCGGCGATGGCTTCCTGCGCCTGCTTCTTCGTCCCGACGAACAGAATGGTGCCGCCGTGGGCGACGGTCTGCTTGACGAAGTCGTAAGCCCCGTCGATGTAGGACAGGGTCTTCTGCAGATCGATGATGTAGATGCCGTTGCGCTCGGTGAAGATGTAGCGCTTCATCTTCGGGTTCCAGCGGCGGGTCTGGTGCCCGAAATGCACACCGCTGTCGAGCAACTGCTTCATGGTGACGACGGCCATGGCCTGCTTCGCACCTCACGTGTCGGGCGCGCCGTTCGACGGCGCGCGATTTCGGTTGCCGTGATGAGCCGGGTGACCCATCACCCTGGTACGCGCGGAGCCGTCGCCCGGACACTCTCGGTGAGACCGGGACCGTGGACGCCTCCTCGTGACCACCCCACCTTCGCCCCGCACCGGACCGTGTTTCCGCCACCGGAGGCGGAAACCCTCTCGTATCGGTTGCCGTCCTCGGGCAACCCACACGGGCGGCTCTCGTCGGGACCGATCCGTGAGGGGTCGTCGGAACGAAGAACCTCGACCGATCCGAGAGACGGACTCCCAGTACGAAATCCGGAGGTGATGCGATCGATACGCGCGTACGCGAAGTCGAACTCGTCGGAGGACGAGTCGCGGGAACAAGTGTACGCCACAACAGGTGGCAACCACATCGCGGTGGCGATTTTCCACAGCTCCCCGATCGGTCCACCCGACGGGAACTCGGGCCTGGCCGGTGAGCGCAAGACTCCGGCAGTGTGCTCCGCATGCGTGGTTGGGTAGTAGCTCTGGTACTGGCCCTGGGAACCGGCCCCGTCACCGCGTCGAGCAGCCCCGGGACCCCCGGGGAGAGTTCAGGCGCACCAACGGAGAACCCCGGCACGAACACGCCCGACCTCCGGCTGCGGGAGCCGTTGCGCGACTCGGTGAAAGTGGTTCGGAATTTCCGGAGACCCCCGAACCGCTACGGCCCCGGCCACCGGGGAGTGGATCTGCGGGCGTCTTCCGGCGAGGTGGTTCTCGCGGCGGCCTCCGGCACGGTCGAATACGCCGGGTTCGTGGTGGACAGGCACGTGATCGCCATCGGGCACGGCAACGGCCTGAGCACCACCTACGAACCGGTACTCCCCGAAGTCACCGCCGGGCAGCCGGTCGAGCGAGGCGAGATCATCGGCAGCGTGAGCGGAGGCCACTCCGAATGCGCCGCGAAGACACCCCACACGTGCCTGCACTGGGGACTCCGCGAGCACGACACCTATCTCGACCCGCTGCTCCGGCTCGCCACCGGCGATGTTCGACTACTGCCGTGGACCGCTCCCCAACGGGGTCACCGAGCCGTCGACGGCGCCCCACCGAGCACGGCTCTTGCCGCGCCGCGCTCCGGGGAGGGCGTCGGAGACGGGGTGCGGTAGCCACCCGCTGTCTCCCATACCGCCGCGAGAGCATGCCGGGATTCAACCTTCGAGTGATTCGTCGCCCCGGGGCGGGGAATCGCGGTCAGTTTCCCGGCTCGGTCAGTTTCCCCCGCAGACGCAACACAGCCCTGGTGTGCAGCTGACACACCCTGGACTCGGTGACGCCGAGCACCTTTCCGATCTCGGCGAGGGTGAGATTCTCGAAATAGTACAGCGTCACAACGATGCGGTCCCGTTCGCTCAACCGCTCCACCGCCTCGGCCAGCTGGCGTCTGCTGTCCCGATCGACGAGGGTGTTGACCGGATCCTCGGCACGGTCGTCCGGCAGCGTTTCGGCCAGCGAAGCGGTGCCCCGCCCCACTCCGATGAGATCGTCGAGCGCCGCCACGCTGGTCATCTGCAGCTGCGCGAACAACTCACGCAGCTCCTCGACGGACAGCGAGAGCTCCTCAGCCAGTTCCGAATCGGTTGCCGTGCGCTGCAGTTTGGCCTCCAGTCGCTCCGAGGCGCGCTCGACGTCCCGGGCACGGCTGCGCACCGAACGCGGAACCCAGTCCTGCGCTCGCAGATCGTCGAGAATCGCGCCGCGGATGCGCTGCATGGCGTAGGTCTCGAACTTCAGTCCTCGTTCGGGTTCGAATTTCTCGATCGCGTCGACGAGTCCGAACACACCGGACTGGATCAGATCGGAGACCTCCACGTGGGCGGGCAGCCCGGTGCCGATCCGGCCGGCCACGTACTTGACCAGCGGCGCGTAGTGCAGCACCAACCGGTCACGAAGCCGCTGCTCCCGGTTCCGGCCAAATGCCTGCCACAGTGCGACTATTCCTGCCTCCACCTCTTCACCCTCACCGTCCTCGGCGTGGCTGGCGGTGGAGTTGGCTTCGACCCGCGGCCACCACTCCTTCCGAAGCATCGAGTCGAATCGAGAGGTACCTTCGCCGCGCTGTCCGTTGCCGTGCCGGGGGTGCTGCTCCGTCTCCTCCGCCTCGTCGGCGGGACGGATGCCTGATCGCGCGATTGCCGCTCGGGCCGCGCCCCCGGCATCGTCAGGAACGGGGGTGGGTTCGCTCATGGATCGCCTTCAACCGTTCGACGGTCACGTGAGTGTAGAGCTGCGTTGTCGAAAGCGTAGCGTGACCGAGCAACTCCTGTACGCTACGCAGGTCCGCGCCTCCTTCCAGAAGATGCGTCGCAGCGGAATGACGCAGACCGTGCGGACTCAGCCGACCGGCGTCGCGGACGGTGCTGACGGCGTCGTGGACGATACGTCGCACGCTGCGCGGATTGAGCCGACCACCGCGAACACCGAGCAGCAGGGCGTTTCCCGAGGCGGCCCCGGACAGCTCGGGGCGCCCGATCTCCAACCACCGGGCCAGGGCACGTGCGGCCGGAGTGCCGAACGGAACCGCCCGCTGCCGGTCGGCCTTGCCGATCACACGCAGCATGCGGTGTTCGTGATCGATGTGTTCCAGGTCGAGTCCGCAAAGTTCGGAGACCCGCACCCCGGTCGCGTAGAGCAGTTCGAGTACCGCGTGATCACGTAACGCCACGGGGTCCTCCTGCTCGGCCCCGGCAGCGGCCGCACGCAGCGCCGAGTCCGCCTGATCCTCGCGAAGGACGGACGGCAACCTGCGTCGGCCGCCCGGAACGGACAACCGAGGCCCGGGGTCCTCCGCCAACAGCTCTCGGCGATGCGCCCAAGCGGTAAAAGCCCGGACGGCCGCCGCACGGCGAGCGAGCGTGGTTCTACTGGCGCCTCGTTCGTGCTCAGCGCTCAGCCAGGCACGAAGCGAGTCGATACCGAGGTCGTGCAGCCTCGGGTCCTTTCCCGTGCACTCGGACACGAAGTGCGCCAGTAACGACACGACATCGGTGACGTAGGCACGCACGGTGTGGCGGGACAGCCCTCTCTCCCAGGCCAGGTAGCGCTCGAAACGATCGATTGCCGTAGCCGGTTCAGTGGGAAGACCTCGACGAGTCGCGAGCAGGTCCGGCCTGGTCGACTGCTGGGAAGATTTCTGATTCATGCCGAGTGACGTCGCTGGGTGCATTCGCCGGAATCAAGTAGCACGACGCCACGATACGCGCTCGACATCTCACTGCTCGCAACGTGTCCATCCTCGATCGTCACAGCGGACGAATCCGGAAATCTCCAACGCACTCAGGCAGGTGACCACCGCCTTCCGCGTTATCCCCGTGTCGTGTGCGAGTTGTTCGACGGTACGACGGCGGGTCGTCGAGAGTGAATCGTGGACACGTTTGGAAAGCTCGTCGAGTTCGTCCGTGGGACGCGGGGTGGGTTCACGTACCGGCGCCGGGGCGGTACCGATACCCGAAACGACCTCGAGCACCTCCGCGGCGCCGGTCACCAGTAG
Organism: Actinopolyspora sabaoui; assembly: GCF_051225635.1. NCBI lineage: Bacteria > Bacillati > Actinomycetota > Actinomycetes > Actinopolysporales > Actinopolysporaceae > Actinopolyspora > Actinopolyspora sabaoui. The sequence continues at coordinate 439,875 of NZ_JBMIHH010000003.1, forward strand.
GGCTTTCCCGGAACGGATCAGCTCGTGGCAACCGGACGAATTGGCCGAAGTGATCGGCCCTGGCACAGCCATCACCGGTAGCCCCAGGGTGTCGGTGGTGGCCGCGGTGTTCCCCGCGCCACTTCGGAGTCCCGCCTCCACCACCACTGTCCCGTCGGTCGCGGCCGCGATCAGTCGGTTGCGAATCAGAAACCGGTGTTTCCTCGGTGGGGTGCCGGGTGGATACTCGCTGCACACCAGCCCGTTCTCGGCGATACGCGCGATGAGCCTGGCGTGCCCCGCCGGGTAGTCGAGCTCCGGGCCGCAGGCCAGAATCGCCGCCGTGGCTCCACCGGCGGCGAGCGCACCACGGTGCGCGGCACCGTCGATTCCGTAGGCGGCCCCCGAGACCACCGTCGCTCCGGAACGAGCCAGTTCGTGGCCCAGTTCCGCCGCGCAGGACTCGCCGTAACCCGTCGCGGCACGGGCGCCGACCACCGCGACCGCGTTGCGCAACACGACTTCCGGCGAGACGGTCCCACGGCACCAGAGTGCCATCGGAGCGGCCAACCCGGACAGTCCGACCTCGGTTGCCCCCTCCAGGAAAGCGGTCCGAGCACCGGGCCATTCCCGGTTTTCGGGAGTGACCAGCCGAATTCCGGACCGGTGGGCGCGCTCCAGCAGTTCGGCACCACACACGTGCTCACGGCGAGCAGCGGTCTCGTTGATCACCGCGCCGGGGACGTCGCCCGCTCGAATCCGTTCAGCGGCGATTTCGGCACCGTGCACCGCGGCGAAACCGTGGGACGCCGGAGCCGGTGGTTCGGCGACGGCGGAAAGATACGCCCAGGCACACAGTCGCTCGTGGCTTACGGCTCCCCCCGAGGCGTTCATGCGGTGGCCCTGTCACGAAACTGCAGCGCAGCGGCCACGTGGTCCGCGTCGGGGCGTTCCGCCCCGTCAAGATCACTCAGCGTCCAGGCGACGCGCAGACACCGATCGGCTCCCCGGGCCGTCAACGCACCCGTGTCGAGTCCTTTGTCCAACAGTCTCGTGGCCCTGTCCGGCAGCGGGAACTCACGTCGCAACACGGGGCCGGGAACTTCGGAGTTCGAACGCCAACCCTGCCTCTCCCACCGCAGCAGAGCGGCCCGGTGGGCCCGGGACACCCGCTCACGCACCGCCGAGGAGGGTTCGGGGGGTTCGGCGTCGGGCAGTTCCATCGTGGACATCGGACGCATCCGCACACGCAGGTCGATACGGTCCAACAACGGCCCGGAAAGCCTACCGAAGTACTTTCGTCGAGCATGCGGTGTGCACTGGCAGTCGATATCCCTGGCGGGTGCGCAGGGACAGGGATTGGTGGCCATGACCAGCTGGAATCGGGCCGGGTAACGCAGCGTGCCATCACTCCTGGCCAATCGGATCTCTCCTTCTTCGAGAGCGGTCCGCATGGATTCCAGCCGTTTCGTCCCCCATTCGCAGGCCTCGTCCAGGAACAGCACTCCGTGGTGGGCGCGACTGACGGCACCCGGTCTGGCGAGCCCGGTTCCCCCGCCTATCAGGCCAGGAACGGATATCGAGTGGTGCGGAGCCACGAACGGCGGGGTACGCAGCAGAGTCGCGTTCTCGGACAGTTCACCCGCGACGGAGTGCACCGCCGTGGTCTCCAGGGCCTGCGGTACCGACAGTTCCGGAAGCAGGCCGGACAGTCTCCCCGCCAGCATCGTCTTGCCCGTCCCTGGCGGGCCGACCATCAGGAGATGATGGCCACCCGCCGCCGCTATCTCCAGGGCCCATCGCGCCTCCGGTTGCCCGAGGACGTCGACCAGATCCGACGTTGGGGTCGACCGCGGCACGACCTCGTCCGCCTGATCCGGAGCGGACCACAGCTCTCCGGTGCCTCGTGTCCAGTCGATCACCTCCCGCAGGGTCTCGGCACCGAGGATCTCGATCCGCTCGACGAGAGCTGCTTCCCGCATCCCTTCCAACGGCACGACCGCACGGCGCATACCGCCCGCGACGGCTGCCAACAGTCCGGGCACGAGTCCGCGTACCGGACGAATACGTCCGTCCAGCGCCAGCTCCCCGAAGAAGACAGTTCCGTCGAGTCTGCCCGGGGGTACGCGCTCGGCCCCGGCGAGCACCGCCATGGCCAGAGCGGTGTCGAACGAGGTTCCGGTCTTCGGCATCGCGGCCGGTGACAACGCCAGGGTGATGCAGGACTGCGGCCAGTGCTCCCCGGAGTTCCTGATCGCGGCACGAACCCGGTTCTTCGATTCCTGCAGCGCCGCGTCCGGCAACCCCAGCAGCTGCACACTGGGGATACCCCCACTGCGGACGTCGGACTCGATCTCGACCAGCACACCGTCCACACCGAACAACGCCACCGCCCAGGTGGTGTGCAGCGCCAACTCAGCACACCTCCTCGTGGTGCTCGATGCGAACCGGCGAGTCGGGTGGCCACAACACGGACAGCACGTCGAACCGCACCGGACAGTTGCGGACGTCGTGGGCCCGGAGCCAGGCGGCGGCGACCTCTCGCAGTTTGCGTACCTTGTGCGGACTCACCGCCTCGACCGGGGAACCGTAATCGATCCCGGATCGCGTCTTGACCTCGCAGACGATCACGCGCCGACCGTCGGTGCAGACGATGTCGAGTTCCCCCTGCGAGCAGCTCCAGTTACGGGAGAGCACCACCAGTCCCCGTTGCCGGAGATACTCCGCAGCCAGTTGCTCGCCCGCTCTTCCCAGCGCGTGTCTCCTGCCGTGCGTGTCGTCGTCCGAGACTGCTCCGATTATGGGTTTCGATCTCATGGGCGCCTCCGGGATCGGTTGGATCGAACACTTCCAACCTGCACGGAGCGCCACACGCCCACCAAACTCGAATCGTTCGGTTGTGTAGCACCGCGGGAGATGTGGACAACCGCGTGCCCGTGGCTCACCGGTTCGTGGCGGAGTTCGCTCCCGTGGCCGGTGCCGGTACGGGAGCCGGCCCCCGGCCGCGTCCGCGAGACAACGAGACCGCGGTGGACGCCGAAGCCGGGGGAAACGAGGCGCGGGTACCAACGCGGAGTCCCGGCCACCTCGCGGGACATCCGACTCGCACCCCGGAGGCTCGCCCATGGGGGCGAGCACGCGAACCGGTCAGCCGAACGGCGTCCCGCTCTCGGGGAGACGGAGTTCCGGCTTGTCGAGCTCCTCGACGTTGACGTCCTTGAACGTGATCACACGAACGTTCTTGACGAACCGAGCCGGGCGGTACATGTCCCAGACCCAGGCATCCGACATGACCACCTCGAAATACACCTCGGTATCCGAGTTGCGCACCTGAACGTCCACCCCGTTGGCCAGGTAGAAACGCCGTTCGGTCTCCACCACGTAGGTGAACTGACCAACGATGTCGCGGTACTCCTTGTAGAGTTGCAGCTCCATCTCGGTCTCGTACTTCTCGAGATCCTCGGCGCTCATGGCTGTGCGAGCCCTTTCCTGTCACTGATCGGTCCACGGATGCCCAATGGCGGCACTCCCATTGTCCATCACAGCTTGATCAAAAGCATCGAACAATCCGGATTCACTACTGTTGCCTCGTGGCGAACGCACACCGTGAGTGGCCGCGGACTCCACCACGTTCGAGTAGCTCCAGCGATGCTCCGTGGTGGGACCGTGTAACCGGAGAGCAGCGGTGTGTCGCGCTGTCGAATACCCTTTGTGCACGTCGAAACCGTATCCCGGGCACGAGTCGTGCAGCTCGTTCATCATGCGGTCCCGGCTGACCTTCGCGAGCACGGAAGCCGCTGCCACGCAACCGGCCGCCCGGTCACCCTTGCGCACGGCCACGCTGGGAGTCGCCAACCCCTCCACCCGGAAACCATCGGTAAGCACGTAACCGGGATGAACCCCGAGACCGGCGACCGCACGGCGCATTCCCTCCAGGTTGGCGACGTGCACCCCCATGGCATCGATCTCGGCGGGCTCGACCGAAACCACACAGTATCCGACCGCCGAGGCACGGACGACCTCGTACCAGCGATCACGCGCACGGGCGGTGAGCAGCTTCGAGTCGGTCAACCCGTCGAACCGACGGCCCGAGCCCGCAGGCAGCACACAGGCGGCTACCACCAACGGCCCGGCACAAGCGCCGCGCCCCGCCTCGTCGACACCGGCCACGGGGCCGAGCCCACGACGCTCCAGTGCGTTCTGCAGTGCCCAGCTACCGGAGTCCCTGCGCACGATGGTGCGCGGCAACCCCAGCTCAGCGGATTTGTTCCGCAAGCTCAGCGTCGCTCCCACGTACGCGAGCGTGCGGCAACCAGCGAACCGCGGCGAGTCGACCACACGGCCGGCACGACCACCAGGTACCGCAGTCCTTCCCAGCCGGGGGCTTCGGCCCCCGGGCCCCCGCCAGCCCCGAGTGCCACTGCCTGAGGGTTCGATTCCTCGATACCCTGCCAACGTCCCGGCGGCAGCAGAATCACCTGCGCCTTGCCGACCACGTTGTCGAGCGGAACGGCACCGGCACGACCACCACCACCCTGGTACCTGGAGTCCAGCGAGTTGTTCCGGTTGTCCCCCATGACCCAGAGATGATCATCCGGCACGGTCACCGGCCCGAACTCCTCCTGCTGCTGCGGAGTTCCGGGAGCCCAGTAGATGTAGGGCTCGTCGAGCGGCTCGCCGTCCACCAGAACCCGGTTCTGCTCGTCACAGCACTCCACGGTCTGCCCGCCGGTGGCGATCACGCGCTTGACGAAGTCCTTCTCGGCCGGCTCGACCAGGTGAAGCAGCGAACCGACGCGGTGGAAGAAACCGACCACTGGATTGGCGGGTTCGGAGACACCGCCCTCGTCGGCCATCCAACTCTTCGGTCCGCTGAACACGACCACGTCACCCGGCTGGGGATCGCTGAAGCGGTAGGTGATCTTGTCGACGAGGATGCGGTCGTTGCTGCAACCGTCACAGCCGTGCAGCGTCTGCTCCATCGAGCGCGAAGGGATCAGGAAGACCCGCGCGACGAACAGCTGCAACAGCACGGTCAGCACCAGCGCGGTGCTTATCAGGACGAACAGTTCCCACCAGAAGGAGCCCTTCCGGGACTTTCCGGACCGCTTCGAGGCGTTTCGCGCCGAGGAGCGCGTCTCGTCCGCCTGCTCGGCGGCTGCCTGCTCGTCCGAGGAGCCCTCGGGGGGGTCCTCGTCGGGTCCTTGGGAACGCATGACGTCGGCCACGCGGCCAGGCTACTGGATACACGAGGCCCGTTTCCCGCGACCCCGCGCCGTAACACGGGTAACAGTTGCCGGATTCGTCACGGTTGCGGTGCGCTTTTACCGATCTGTCACGATCATCCCGCCCGATTTTCGAACCGGGGGACCCACGATCGGGCAAGACGTCGCGGAACCGTTCGCGTCGGTTTCACCTGATCGAAGGAAACCAACCCGATCCCAATCACTGCTTCCGAAGACGCGTGAACCAACCCACACTCCGTACGGGCCTCGAAGGAGTAGGGCGAGGTACTCGAAGCCTTCCGGAAGCGGGACGACAAAATGCACGGCCCCGAGCTTCGGGACCGTGCATCGTCGATGGCGTTCCGCACCGGTGGTCGATAGGTGCCACCGGTGCGGGAGCGCGTCAGGAGGAGGACTTGGCCAGCTTCTTCTCCTTGACGCGCGCAGCCTTGCCGACCCGGTTACGCAGGTAGTACAGCTTCGCCCGCCGGACGTCGCCACGCGTGGCGACCTCGATCTTGGCGATGTTGGGGCTGTGCACCGGGAAGGTCCGCTCCACGCCGACACCGAAGGAGACCTTGCGAACGGTGAAGGTCTCCCGGATGCCACCGCCCTGCCGGCGGATGACCACACCCTGGAAGACCTGGACACGCTCGCGCGAACCCTCGATGACGCGGACGTGGACCTTCAGCGTGTCGCCGGGCCGGAAGTCTGGGATGTCGGAACGCATCGACTGGGCGTCCAGCGCGTCCAGCTTGTTCATCGGTGGTCCGTCCTCATCCGTGTCGTTGAACGTTCACTCACGACAGTGAAATCTGTTCGGGCGAGCCGCGACTCGCGTCACGGCGACCGATCCGCCTCTCGGCCCGAACGGGCCGCGCGGATTCCCCTGTGACCTACCCGACAACACCGCGCGGGCCTCGGGTGGTCACCGAGTCGTTTTCCGTCACCTCGTACCACGAGGAAGACGTCTGCCGGAGCAGAAAAGCGATCACCGGTGGTACTGCCACCGCACCGGTCGCATTGTTTCACCGGGCAGCTTATCAGCCGGTTTCGTCGACCTCGAACGAGCCCCGGAACCACCGCCCACAAGGGCGTCGAAACGCCCTCCACAAGCAGTCGACCCCGGTGATCGACCGTTCAGAAAGTGTGTGGAAACGTGCACTTTCTGAGCCCCCGTATTACTACGCGGCCTTGGCCGCACCCGGGGGTGCGGTCTTCCCGTGGCAATACCCCATGCCGGCGGAGCTGGTCTTACCGAGGTTTCCAGCGGGCTTGTTTACCGTCCCGGCGCAACTCTCCGTGGACGCCGCCGTAGCGGACGATCAGGACCTCGGGGCGGCTTGGCTTTCACCACCCCGAACTCCTTCACCACGGAAAGTATCACACTGTGTGACACAAAGTTACACAGCAGCGGGAACAGCTAACAACCCCCGCAGTCGAACAGGACGATCGAACCGGACGGTCCCGTCCCGGCTACTCCTCACCGGACGAGGCGCGCTCCCGTCGCAGCCGCTCCAACAGCGCCCGGTCGTGCTCGTCCAGTTCCTCCGGAGGAAGCGTGGCGAGCAACTCGGGGCGCCTGCGCAACGTACGCTCCAACCCCTGCTGTCTACGCCAACGCCGCACCGCCGCGTGGTCGCCGGAGCGCAGCACATCGGGCACGGAGAGCCCCCGCCAGGTTTCCGGGCGTGTGTAGCTCGGCCCCTCCAGCAGTCCGTCCGAGAACGAGTCCTGCTCCGCGGAGGCCGGGTTGCCGAGCACCCCGGGCAACAACCGCACCACGGCCTCGATCATGGTCAACGCGGCCACCTCACCACCGACGAGGACGTAGTCGCCGATGGAGACCTCCTCGACGGGCATCCTGCGGACGGCGTCGTCGATGACTCGCTGGTCGATTCCTTCGTAACGGCCACAGGCGAAGATCAGGCGCTCCTCGCCCGCCCAGCGCCGGGCAGTGTGCTGGGCGAACGGCACCCCGGCGGGTGTGGGGACTACCAGGCGGGGGGTTTCGGGTGTCTCGGCAACCACGCTGTCGAGCGCCTCACCCCACACGTCCGGTTTCATCACCATGCCGGGGCCGCCGCCGTAAGGGCTGTCATCGACCGAGCGGTGGACATCGTGGGTCCAGTCACGCAGATCGTGCACCCCAACGGAGATCCTGCCCCGCTCTATCGCCTTTCCCAGCAGGGCCTCCCGTACCGGAGTCAGATAATCGGGAAAGATCGTCAACACGTCGATCCGCAACACAGCTCCCTTCCGGGTGGGGCCGCCGACCCGGCGAACCACACGTCCACGAGCCGAGGCCGCCGCGCGGAACGCGCCGGGCTCGGGGCGAACACCTCGAACGGACGCTCGCCGGTGAAAACGAGGGTTCGTGATCGGCTCAGGAGAGTTCCAGCAGCCCCTCTGGGGGGTCGATGGTGACGGTGCCGTGGTCGGTGTTCACATCGACGACGATGTCGGCGACGAACGGCACCAGGGCCTCCCGGCCGTCCGGGAGCGACAACCGCAACAACTCCCCCGCCGGGCCGTGCAGCACACCGAGCAGAGTGCCCAGCTCGGCACCGTCCGGACCGACCGCCCGCAGCCCTTCCAGCTCGTGGTCGTGGAACTCGTCCGGATCCTCGAGTTGTTCCAGTTCGTCCGGCCGAACGCCGAGCAGCACACCACGAAGACGCTCGGCGTCCTCACGCGTGGTCACTTCGACGGCTCTGACCAGCAGCCGTCCGGCGTGCCACCGGACGGCCGCCAGTTCGAGCGACTCGGGACGCGTTCCCCGGGACTTCCACAGCACCCCGAGTACGGCGCCCGCGACGAAACGTCGTTCCGGACTGTCCGTGCGGATCTCCACTACCAACTCGCCCTGGACCCCGTGAGGTTTGACCACACGGCCGACCACGCGTGGAGCCGCCTGTTGCTCGGTCATCATCGGGTTCTCAGCGATCGGTATCGACCACGTCGACCCTAATGCCACGGCCGCCCACGCCGGAAACGACGGTGCGCAACGCTGTGGCTGTCCGACCACCCCGGCCTATTACCTTGCCGAGGTCGTCGGGATTGACATGAACCTCGAGAGTGTGACCACGACGAGTGGTCAACGACTCGACACGCACCTCGTCGGGATTGTCCACGATCCCTCGGACGAGGTGCTCCAACGCGTCGGCGAGGACAGTCACTCCTGGCCTTCCTCGGCCTGCTCCTTGTTCTCGTCCGCAGCGGCGGAGGACTCGGACTTCTTGCCGCCACCCTTCTTCTTCGGGGTGGTGGCGTCCGCGCCCGGCTCCTCGTCGGCGGCGGCCAGCGCTGCCTCGAAAAGCTCCTGCTTGGGGGTCTTGGCTTCCTTCACCTGCAGCGAGCCCTCGGCTCCGGGAAGCCCCTTGAACTTCTGCCAGTCACCGGTGACCTTGAGCAGGTGCTGCACCCGCTCGGTTGGCTGGGCACCGACGCCGAGCCAGTACTGCGCACGCTCGGAGTTCACCTGGATGTGACTCGGCTGCTGCTTGGGGTGGTACTGGCCGATGGTCTCGATGTCCCTGCCGTCACGGCGAGTCTTCGCGTCGGCCACGACAATACGGTAGTGCGGTTCACGGATCTTGCCCAACCGCATCAACTTGATCTTAACTGCCACGGGTGGTGGTGCTCCTCAAACTCTCGTTCGTGCTCCGGTGAGCATCACTGTGCACCAGCGCGGGACGCGCCGGGATACTCATACTTCGACCAGCCACGAAGCGGTGAGAGAGCCCGCTCGTGGCGAACAGCTCCCTATTGTGCCAGACCCGTTTTCGGGCAGGAGCCCACGGTCTCCGGCTCAGGCGCACCCCCGTAGGCGGAAGGCCCGAAGGACGGATCCCCGATCGGTCTCTCAGGCAGGCAACATGCCCAGCGACATGAGCAACAGCCCCAGCGCGGGCAGGAAGTTGTTCACCTGGTGTGCCACGACGCTAGCAGTCAACCTTCCGGTAACCAGGCGGGCCAGGCCTATCGGGATCGCTATCACGATCAGCAGCAGGGTACGGGCGGGTTCGAAGTGCCCGATGGCGAATATCGCGGTGGTGAGCAGAAAGACGGTCAGCTGGCTGAACCTGAGCCGCTCCATCGCCCCCCAGAGCAGACCGCGGTAGAGCAGCTCCTCACAGACCGGGGCGATCAGCCACACGTGCAGAAAAATGATCACTGCGAGCACCGGAGGAAGCCGCACGTCATCGAGCAGACTTCCCACGGCCGAGTTGGCCTGCTCCGAACCGACCCAACGGGCCCAGAGCGCCGAGGCGACGGTACTGAGCACCAAGCCGCAGAAACCGATGAGCAGTCCGGTCCGCACATCGGAGCGTCGCCAGCGCAGCCCGAAATCCCGCACCGGACCGTTCCCACGCACCATGGTCGCGACAACGGCCACCAGGCCGGCCAGCACCGTGGGAGCCATCAGCACGAGCACGAACACGGGCCCCATCCAGCCCTGCTCGCCGAAGTCCCCAACCAGGGCCGCGAGCCCCACCGAGACCAGCACGAACACGGCCTCCGCCAGGAAGAAGGCCCCGAAGCCCCATCGCGGGGCCGCCGCCACGGTCGACCTGTCATCCGGACTCGGAGTGGTTCCGCCGGACTGTTCCGGATCCACGTCTCCGCCGGATCCGGATGACTGCGGTGCCGTCACTGGCGCCTCCGTGCGAGCCGGGTGACTTCCGGGGTACGGAACGATCCGTTCCCGTCGGGTCGACAGACTACCGTCGACCTCCGGGGGTCGGCACCTGGATATATCCCCGGGGCAGCACGCGCGGAGCCGCGGCGTGGGAGCCGGAACGGTTCCTCACCGCAGCACACCGCCGCGCAACAGGATCAGCTCCGGGGAGCGCAGCGCCTCCAAATCCGCCCGCGGGTCCGAGGCGTAGCAGACCAGATCGGCCTCGGCCCCGTGCTCCAGTCCCGCGAAGCCGAGCCAGCGACGCGCGGACCAGGTGGCGGCGCCCAGCGCCTGTTCCCGCGACATCCCGACCCGGTGCAACGCGACGATCTCGTCGACGAGCCTGCCGTGCTCGATACCACCACCGGCGTCGGTGCCCGCGTAGACGGGAACTCCGGCCTCGACGGCCTTGCGCACGGTGCGGTCTCCGTCCCGATGGAGTCGATACATGTGGGACGCGTAGTCCGGGTACTTGGTGGCGGCGGCCGCGAACGAGGGGAAGTTCTCGATATTGATCAGCGTGGGAACCAGTGCGATGCCATCACGCGCCATCCGCTCGATCATCGCGTCATCCAGCCCCGTACCGTGCTCGATGCAGTCGATCCCCGCGTCCAACAGCCCGGCCAGGGCCTGTTCCCCGAAGACGTGCGCGGTGACCCGCGCCCCGTGTCGATGCGCGGTCTCGACGGCCTTGTGCAGCGTGTCCGGGCTCCAGAGCGGAGCCAGATCCCCCACCGAGCGGTCTATCCAGTCCCCGACCAGCTTTACCCAACCGTCGCCCTGAACGGCCTGCTTCGCCACCGCTTCCGGAAGCTCTTCCGGGTCGTCGAGCTGCTCGGCGAGATGCGGTATGTATCGCTTCGGCCGCGCCAGGTGTCTACCGGCGCGAATGATCCGGGGAAGATCGGTTCGGGACTGGAGCGGCGTGGTGTCCAACGGAGAGCCGCAGTCCCTGATCAACAGGGTCCCCGCTGCCGCATCGGTCTCGGCCTGGCTCACCGCCTCGTCGAGATCCACCGGCCCCTGCGGTCCGATTCCGACGTGGCAGTGCGCGTCGACGGGACCGGGCAGCACGTACCCACCGTCGAGGATCGTGACGGCGTCCTCGACCGGCTCGGTACTGATCAGACCGTCGCTGATCCACAGATCGCGCGATCTGCCCTCCGGCAGCAGCACGCCACGCAGATGCAGAGCCGTCACGAACGCTCCTCGGTCATCGAACCGCTCCTTGCGGCCAGGGCCGGAACTCTCGGCCACGGACCCGCACACAGCGGGCCCGTGGAGATGCCCCGGGCCGGGCGCTTCCGGTGGTACCGCTTCCCCGGGCGCCCATCGCCCGCTTCGGGACTCCGGGGAGCGACCGCGAGCGCGGGTTTACTTCTTCTTCTTGCCGAAGTCGAGTTTCGACGGGTCGAAGCCGGGGGGGAGCTGATTGAGCCCTCCGGGCAACTGGGACGGATCAGCGCCCTGATCACCACCCGGCATACCGGGAAGACCACCGGGCATCCCGCCGCGTGCCGCCTTGGGCTGCGTCGGCCCCTTGTTCTTGCCCTTCTTGCCCTTCTTGCTCTTGTCCTTCTTGGTGGCCTTACGGCCCCCGCCACCACCGCCGCCGAACTGGCCCGCCATCTGTTGCATCATCTTGCGGGCCTCGAAGAACCTGCTGACCAGGTCGTTGATGTCGCTGACCCGCACGCCGGAACCATTGGCGATGCGCTGCCTGCGGGAGGCGTTGATGATCTTCGGGTCGGCGCGCTCGGCCGGGGTCATGCCACGGATGATGGCCTGCACCCTGTCGAGGTGCGCCTCGTCGAAGTTGGCGAGCTGGTCCTTCATCTGGTTGGCGCCGGGCAGCATGCCGACCAGGTTCTGCAGCGGCCCCATACGCCGGACCGCCTGCATCTGCTCCAGGAAGTCCTCTAGCGTGAGCTCGCCCGTACCGAGCTTCTCGGCCGCCTGCTCGGCACGATCCGCGTCGAAGGCCTGCTCGGCCTGCTCGATCAGCGTGAGCATGTCGCCCATGCCGAGGATGCGACTGGCCATCCGGTCGGGATGGAAGACGTCGAAGTCCTCGATCTTCTCGCCGTTGGAGGCGAACATGATGGGCTCACCGGTGACCTGCCGAACCGACAGTGCGGCACCACCCCGGGCGTCGCCGTCGAGCTTGGTCAGCACCACGCCGTTGAAGCCGACCCCGTCGCGGAACGCCTCGGCGGTGCTCACGGCGTCCTGACCGATCATGGCGTCGACCACGAACAGGATCTCGTTCGGGTTCACCGCGTCGCGGATGTCCGAGGCCTGCTGCATCATCTCCTCGTCGACACCGAGGCGTCCCGCGGTGTCGACGATGACGACGTCGTGCTGGGCACGTTCAGCCTCGGCGACACCGCGACGTGCGACGTCCACGGGGTCGCCGACACCGTTGCCCGGTTCGGGAGCGAAGACCGGCGAACCGGCACGCTCCCCCACCACCTGCAACTGCGTCACGGCGTTGGGGCGCTGCAGATCGCAGGCCACGAGCATCGGGGTGTGGCCCTGCCCGGCGAGCCACTTGGCCAACTTGCCTGCCAACGTGGTCTTACCGGAACCCTGCAACCCCGCGAGCAGGATCACCGTGGGTGGTTTCTTCGCGAGCGTGAGATCCCGCTTCTCGCCACCGAGGATGCCGACCAGCTCCTCGTTGACGATCTTGATCACTTGCTGGGCGGGATTGAGGGCCTGGGACACCTCGGTGCCCTTGGCCCGCTCCTTGACTCCCGAGATGAAGCCGCGCACCACCGGCAGTGCCACGTCGGCTTCCAGCAACGCGATACGGATCTCGCGCGCGGTGGCGTCGATGTCCGCCTCGGACAGGCGCCCTTTGCCGCGCAGGTTCTTCAGGACCGAAGTGAGCCGGTCGGAAAGAGTGTCGAACACGGGGTCACGGGCTCCAGAGTCGTCGATGTTCCTACGCCGAGGGTAACCGCCCACCTACGGTGCCCGAAGGCGGACAGGGCCACGAACCGGTGTTCAGCCTCGATCGACCGCGGGACGCTTGTCACCGCCGGAACGTGCTCCACCCGCACCGGCACGCCCCTTGCGCCGGGAACTCGAGCGCTCCCTGCCGCCGGGCCTCCGGGACCAGCCACCGGAACGACGAGGCGGTTCTCCCTCGGTGCGGCTGATCCGCAGTCCACGGCCGGCGACCTGTGTCTTGCGCAACTTGCGCAGCATCTCCTCCGGCATCTCGGCGGGCAGCTCCACGAGGGTGTGCTCGTCATGGATGTCGATGTGCCCGATCCGCTTGCTGGAAAGACCGCCCTCGTTTGCCAGCGCCCCCACCAGGGCACTGGGGGTCACGCGATTGCGACGACCGACCTCCACCCGGAACATGGCCGTCTCGGAGTCCGAGGACTCGAACTCGGTGGAACGCTGCGAGTTGCGACGCGACTTCGACTCGGGCTCGGGTTCCGGCTGCAGCAGCAGCGGACGGTCGCCCTGGGTCATGCTCGCCAGTGCCGCTGCCACCCGGGCGGCGGGCACCTCGCTGTTCTGTTCGTAGTCGCGCACCAGCTGCTCGAAGATCTCCAGTTCGCCGTTCTGCAGCGTGTCGGTGATCCGCTGCCGGAAACGTTCGAGCCTGCGCTCGTTGACCGCTTCGATCGTCGGAAGGTCCATCCGCTCGATGGACTGGCCGGTGGCTTTCTCGATGGAACGCAGCAACTGCCGCTCCCGCGAGGTCACGAACAGGATCGCCTCGCCGCTGCGCCCGGCACGACCGGTACGGCCGATCCGGTGTACGTAGGACTCGCTGTCGTGGGGGGCGTCGTAGTTGAGCACGTGCGATACCCGGTCCACGTCCAGCCCGCGCGCGGCGACGTCGGTGGCCACGAGAATGTCGGTGCGGCCCTGTCGCAGCTGGTCGATGGTGCGCTCCCGCTGCGCCTGAGCGATGTCACCGTTGATCGCGGCCGCGTTGAAACCGCGCAGCCGCAGCTGCTCGGTCAGTTCCTCGGTGAGCTGCTTGGTGCGGGCGAACACGATGGCCGCGTCGACCGGCTCGACCTCGAGCAGCCGTGACAGCGCGTCGACCTTGCGGACGCCGCGCACCTGCCAGTAGCGCTGGCGGATGTTGGCCGCTGTGCTGGTGGAGCCGCGAACCGCCACCTCCACGGGGTTGTCCAGGTAGGACTGGCTGATCTTGCGCACGGCGTTCGGCATGGTCGCCGAGAACAGCGCGACCTGCCGGGGGGACGGAACGGACTTCAGGATCCGCTCCACGTCCTCGATGAATCCCATGCGCAGCATCTCGTCCGCCTCGTCGAGCACCACATGGCTCAGCTCGGACAGGTCCAGCGAGCCCCGGTCGAGGTGGTCGATGAGACGCCCCGGAGTGCCGACGATCACGTGTGCGCCGTCACGCAGTCCGCCGAGCTGCGGACCGTAACTCTGTCCACCGTAGATGGGCAGCACCCGGAAACCGGGCAGGTTGGCGGCGTAGGTACGGAACGCCTCGGCTACCTGGATGGCCAGCTCACGGGTGGGAGCCAGCACGAGGGCCTGCGGTTTCTTGCGCTTGTCGAGATCGATACTCGAGAGTATGGGCAGACCGAAGGCGGCGGTTTTGCCCGTGCCGGTCTGTGCCTGACCGGTTACGTCGCGCCCCTGCAGCAGCGACGGAATGGTCTCGGACTGGATGGGCGAGGGAGTCTCGTAGCCGAGGTCGGTGAGGGTTTGCAGTACGCGGCTGTCGAGATCGAGCTCGTCGAATGTGGGCATGTAAGTCTGGAGTCTCCTCGTGTGGTCGGGGCGGCTGAAGCACTGCGGACGAACCCGTGGCGGCATCCACGACACGGATCGCACGAATCGGGTTCGCTGACCGACGGCACCGTTCACGCACCGTCGCCTACGCATCTCGGGCCGCGCTCACCCGCAACGCACACTCTGTTGCCAGTCACTCGCAGCTCGATGAATCTCAGCCGGCAGCGCCGGGTGCGTCCGGCGCGTACCGTCCAGGGTAACGGTCGATCACGTCCGTCTCGGCCCCCCGTCGGTCCTTCGGGGAACAACGTGACACTACGGAACCAGTTGAACCCCGCCGGTAACCTCCGCTCGGGTGAGTACGTACACCCGGCGCCACCCTCGCAACCTACCGATGCGATACAGGTAATGCCTGGGGAGCCGGGCACGGCGTACGTGTCGGGCGAACGCGCGTGCCGCTATCATTCTGCCACGTGCCCGCTGCCCCGCCCGCGCGGCGGTGGGTGGGACCTCCAACCAGCACAGCACCGGACTCCGCCCGGTGAGTGTGGCGAGCGCGACCAGCGAACCCCGCGCGGCGCGGCGGGTGGCGGGGACGTGCGCCACGACGACGCCGGGAGCCAGCAGACACGCCACCACGATCCTGGCGTAGTGCAGCGGATGGACGATCGCCCGGTAGACCCGACGGGGGACACCCGCACCGAAGCCCGCGAGCAGTACCCGGTACAACTGCGCGGAATCCAGCACGAGGACGGGTTCGGAACAACGGAGCGAGCCCAGCAGTGTGGTCTTGCCCGCGCCCGGGAGTCCCGCCACGACGAGCAGGTCCTTGCGCCCGACCCGGATACGCGAGGCGGAATCGTCGTGTTGTCCATCACGGACGGGAGAGGTGGTGGTTCCGGCGACAACACGGGCGAGCAGACCAGCGCACCGGAAGTCACTTCGCGTACTCACTTCGCGTTCACTGTACCCGAATCGCGGGCCGCCCGTCTGGTTCGCCGGAACCGGACCGACCGGATGGCCCGACCCCTCGACGGGCCATCCGACGGGCACCCCCTGGTACGCGGAACACTCCCCGATGGCTCCCGCCCGACCCCCAGCACGGGCGGGAACTCCACCCCTCATCGGGGAATGTTCACGGCGTCACACCGGAATTCTGGCGTCCCGACAGGCCTCGGCGAGACCGTGATGACCCCTGAACCGAGCTACGTATTGCTACGCATATCCGGGTGTACCGCGCTGCCGGGTCCTACGCAGCCGGTATCGCGCGGACGAGCACCGCGCTCGGTCCGGACACGAAAACGGCCGTTCCCGGAGCCGGCGGTAACGACTCCGGGAACGGCCCGGGACTGTCACTTCTCGGATCGGGTTTCCGGCCCGCGGCACGAAGGGACCGGAACTCGGCGGACGCTTGGTGGCACCGGCCGCTCAGACCGCTTGTTCTCCGGTCTCACCCGTGCGTACCCGCACCACGGACTCGACAGGTGTGACCCACACCTTGCCGTCCCCGACCCTTCCGCTGCGGGCGGCGGAAACGATCGCCTGCAGCACGTCGTCGGTATCGGCGTCGTTGACCAGCACATCCACCCTGGCCTTGTCCACCACGTCGACCTTGTACTCCGCGCCCCGGTAGATCTCGGTATGTCCCTGCTGCCTGCCGTAGCCCTGCACGTCGGCGAGGGTCATTCCCCGGATCCCCAGGGCGGTGAGGGCGTCCCGCACCTCGTCCACTTTGGCCTGTTGCACCACGGCTGTGACGAGCCTCATCGAACACTTCCTTCCAGCGCCTCGATCGAGCCGTGCTCGGTGGTCCGTGATCCGCGCACGGTGTTGCGCGCGTCCCCGAAGTTGTAACCGGACTCGGCGTGCTCGGTTTCGTCGATTCCGGTTTCCTCGTCGGCTGGTTCGAGGCGGAAACCGATCGTGCTACGAATGACCCAGGCGATGCCCAGGCTCAACACCAGCGAGTACGCCAGCACCGCGACAGCCCCCACGGCCTGTCGCCACAGCTGGTCGAAACCGCCACCGTAGAACAGTCCCGCCACTCCCGCGGGAGCATTCCCGGAGGCGAAGAACCCGACCAGCAGGGTGCCGACGAGACCACCGACCAGGTGCACTCCGATGACGTCGAGCGAGTCGTCGTAGCGCAGCCGGTACTTGAGCTCCACCGCGAGCGCGCAGATCGCACCGGCGATGCCTCCCACCGCGATGGCTCCCAGCGGGGTGACCGCCGAGCAGGCAGGTGTGATCGCCACCAGTCCCGCGATGATCCCGGAAACCGCTCCCAGGGTGGTCGGTTTGCCGTGTCGGATCCGTTCGACGAGCATCCAGGCGAGCATGGCCGCGCCCGCGCCCACGAGCGTGTTCACGAAGACGATGGCGGCCGTGGTTCCCGCGGTCAGCGCCGAACCGGCGTTGAAACCGAACCACCCGAACCACAGCAGCCCCGCCCCCAGCACCACTAGCGGAAGGTTGTGCGGTTTGCCCGTCTCCTTCGGCCAACCGGACCGGGGCCCCAGTACCAGCACCAGCGCGAGCGCGGCCGCTCCCGCGTTGATGTGTACGGCGGTGCCACCCGCGAAGTCGATCGCCGCGAGCCGGTTCGCGATCCAGCCACCGACCGCGGTCACCTCACCGGCGGCGTTGGTCTCGTCGAAGGCGAAGACCCAGTGGGCCACCGGGAAGTACACCAGGGTCGCCCACAGCCCGGCGAACAACATCCAGGGGCCGAACCGGGCACGATCCGCGATCGCGCCGGAGATCAGCGCCACGGTCAGGATCGCGAACATGGCCTGGAAGGCGGCGAACGCGAACGTGGGGATCGAGCCGGACAAGCTCTCCTGCCCGACGAACCGCGACATCCCGAAGAACTCCACGGGAGAACCGAGCAGCCCCACACCACCGAGGTCGGAACCGAACGCTCCGGAGTATCCGTAGACAACCCAGAGCACCCCGACAACACCCAGGCTGCCCAGGCTCATCATCAGCATGTTGAGCACACCGCGGGAACGAACCATGCCGCCGTAGAACAGCGCCAAGCCGGGTGTCATGAGCATGACCAGCGCAGCACACACCAACACCCAGGCAGTGTCACCTGAATTCACGTCGCCTCCCGTACGATCCGGCACTCCGAGTTGAGTCCGAATACTCGGCAACGTGTGTTTCCCGATGACGTTTTCGGCGTGTCGGGGGGATGAAATCAGCGCCGTTGGCCGTTAAGTCCCGATTGGCGGGATCACCGGCGTGTTAACACCCCGGAGAGCTCCGGTCAGCCGAGCAGCGCGTCGACGAACGCCTCCGGCTCGAACGGGGCGAGGTCATCGGCGCCTTCTCCCAGACCGACCAGTTTGACCGGCACGCCGAGCTCGCGCTGCACCTGGAAGACGATCCCGCCCTTGGCGGTCCCGTCGAGTTTGGTGAGCACGATTCCCGTGACGTCGACCACATCGGCGAACACCCTCGCCTGGGCGAGCCCGTTCTGACCGGTCGTGGCGTCGAGCACCAACAGCACCTCGTCGACCTGCGCACGCTTGCCGATCACACGTTTGACCTTGCCGAGCTCGTCCATCAGGCCGGTCTTGGTGTGCAGCCTGCCCGCGGTGTCGACGAGGATGGCGTCGACGCCGGAATCGGCACCCCGTTGCACCGACTCGAACGCCACGCTCGCCGGGTCGGCTCCCTCATCGCCCCGGACCACCTCGGCGCCGACACGTTCGCCCCACGTGCCGAGCTGTTCCACCGCCGCGGCGCGGAAGGTGTCGGCGGCGCCGAGCAGCACCGTGCGCCCGTCCGCGACCAGCACGCGGGCGAGCTTGCCGGTGGTGGTCGTCTTGCCGGTTCCGTTGACCCCGACGACCAGCGCCACCGCGGGCTTGCCACCGTCCGCGGGATCGCCGTGCGGCAACGCCTGGACCGCGCGGGACTGCGTGGTGGCCAACGCGTCCACCAGCACCTCGCGCAACAGCGCCCTCGCCTGCTCGGGAGTACGCACGCCACGAGCGGCCACCTCGGTACGCAGCCGCTCGATTATCTCCGAGGCCGTGGTGGCACCGAGGTCGGCCATCAGCAGGGTGTCCTCGATCTCCTCCCAGGAGTCCTCGTCGAGGTCACCGGCGCCGAGCAGTCCGAGCACGCTCTGCCCGAACATCGACTGTGAACGCGCGAGCCTGCCACGCAGCCGCTCCAACCTGCCGGTGGACGGTTCGATCGGCTCGACCTCGGTATCCGCGGCCGTGCCCGGTTCGACACCGCTCTCGGTCTCCTCGACGAGGCCCTCGGGCTGTTCGGGGCTTTCGGGAGGCACCGTGCCGGTGGCTCCGCCGGAAGCGGTGGCCGCGGTGGATTCGGAGTCCTCATCCCTCGGGGACGGTGTGTCGGTCTCCGTGACCGGTTCCGACTCGGCGGGGGGCTGTTGCTCCGGAACGGTGGGAGTCGTGGCGGGCTCGGCAGCCGGGGGTTCTCCCGTGGTCGTCGCGGTGTCGTCGGCCTCGGAGGAACTCGGCAGCGGAACATCGACCATGCCGCGCCGTTGACTGTCCCTGGGAACCGCGGCGTCGTCACCCACACCCGGTTGTCCCTGGGTGTCGGTTCGCTCCTCGACGGGATGCTCGGGTGCGCTGGTCGTGCCGCCACTGGAGAGGCTGATTCCACTGCCCGTGCGGTAACCACCCCGGCCCGCGGACGTATCCTCCCGCTCCTGCTGAGCGAGACTGACCCGCCTGCGCCGGGCGAGCAGGATGCCCGTGCCGACGAGTACGGCCAGCACCACCAGTGCGGCAACGATGATCAGGATCACATTCGTGGTGGACACACGTCCATCGTCGCACCCGAAGAGCGCACCGCCGGACGCGACCCGCACGGCGGGTTCGCACGGGAATCCGTGTCGGGCTTGCACTGTCACCCGCGGTGATCTACACCACCAGGATGAAGCCGTGGCGGGTGATCGGGTTGCTTTCGGGAACCTCGATGGACGGGGTGGACGTCGCCGCTGCCGAATTTCGGCTGCGGGCGGGGGTGATCGAGTTGCTTCCACTGGGCTACAGCTCGTTGCCCTACCCCGAAACGCTGCGTCGGGAGCTCGTGTCGCTGACGCGTTCGGCGGCGAAGGGGCCGTCCGCGTGGTGCGAACTGGAGGCAGCGACCGGCCGGATGTTCGCCGCGGCCGCGAGGTACGGCGTCGAACAGCTGGCCCAGGGCCGGGCCGACCTGATCGGTTCGCTCGGGCAGACCGTCCGGCACGAGACGGTGGGGGGCAGCACGCTGGGCACGCTGCAGCTGGGTGGCTCCGCCCGGATCGCCGAAGCCACCGGGCTTCCCGTGCTCGCCGATCCGCGCAGCAGGGACGTGGCCGCGGGTGGGCAGGGTGCGCCGTTGGCGCCGGTACTCGACGTGCTCTGGCTCGCGGGTCTCTCCCCACCCCTCGGAAGCACCTCGTCACCGGGCGGCGTGCTGGCACTGAACCTGGGCGGTATCGCCAACGTCACGGTGGTGGGCGGAGGGAAACCGATCGCCTACGACACGGGGCCGGGAAACGCGCTGATCGACGCGGCCGCCGAACTGGTCGGTACCGAGGACGGGCGCGACACCGACGGCACGTTGGCCGCGTGCGGCCGGGTACGCCCGGATCTGCTGGAAAAGCTGGTGAACGACGACTACTTCCACCGCTCCCCGCCGAAGACGACCGACAAGGAGCACTTCGGGCTCGAATACCTGCGAAACGCGCTGGCGGCGCTACCGGAGGTCTCCGCACCCGACCTGCTGCGCACCGCCACCGAGCTCACGGTTCGCACGGTGACCGAGGCGTGTGCCGCGCACGACCCGGGTCTGGTGATCGCCTCGGGCGGTGGAGTGGCGAATCCGGTTCTGATGTCCGGACTGCGACGCGAGCTCGGCAGGCACGGTGCCGAGCTGCACACCAGCGGGCAGCACGGAATACCTCCCGATGCCAAGGAGGCGTTCCTGGCCGCGCTGCTCGGTTTTCTCGGGATGCACGGGCTCCCGGGCAACATCGCGTCCTGCACCGGAGCCGAGGGCCCCCGCGTGCTGGGCACCCTCACGCCGGGAAACCGGCCGTTGTCGACCCCCGAGCCCGTCGGGACACCGGTGACCGCACTCCGGATCTCGACGCCGAGCGCGTTCCACACCACCGACCGGGAGAGCACATGCGCATCCTCGACCTGGCAGTGATCGGCGTCTACCTGCTGGCGATGCCCGCTCTCGGGATTCTGCTGGCGGGCAGGCAGCGCGGAACCGGTGACTACTTCCTGGGCGGACGTGATCTGCCCTGGTGGGCGGTCTGCTTCTCGGTGGTGGCCACCGAGACCTCCACACTGACCGTGATCAGCGTTCCCACCGTGGCCTACCTGGGCTCGTTCACCTACCTGCAGCTGGCCATCGGGTATCTGATCGGCAGAACGATCGTGGCTTTCGTGCTGCTGCCGCGCTACTACGCCGGCGAACTGGTCAGCGCCTACGCGTTCCTGGGGCAACGCTTCGGGCGAGGAATGCAGGGCACTGCCTCGGTAACCTTCTCGATCACCAGATTGCTGGCGGACGGGCTGCGGCTGTTCGCCACGGCCATCCCGGTGAAGGTGATGCTGGCCTCGTTCGGTGTCGTCGCGAGCTACTGGCAGATCGTCCTGGGACTCTCGGCACTGACGGTGATCTACACCTACTTCGGAGGCATCCGGGCCGTGGTCTGGGTCGACGTGGTGCAGTTGGGTGTCTACGTGGGTGGCTCGGTGCTCGCGGGGGCAATTCTGCTGAGCAAGCTGCCCGGCGGCTGGTTCGACCAGGCACTGCGATCGGGCAAGTTCGAGCTGTTCGACCTGAGCTCACCGGTACTGACGAGTCAGTACTCCTTCGTCACGGCCCTGTTCGGCGGAGCGGTGTTCGCGATGGCCTCGCACGGTGCCGACCAGTTGATGGTGCAACGGCTGCTCGCCTGCCGCACACTCGCCGACAGTCAACGGGCGGTGATCACCAGTGGCCTGCTCGTGCTGCTGCAGTTCGCGCTGTTTTTGGGTATCGGTTCGATGCTGTGGGCGTTCTTCGCGGGGGCAAGCCCCGAGCAGCTGGGCCTGAGCAGCGGTGACGCACTGTTCCCCCGGTTCGTCGTGAACCAGCTTCCGCCCGGCCTTTCCGGACTGTTGATCGCGGGGATCATAGCGGCCGCGATGAGTACGCTGTCCTCCTCGTTGAACTCGCTGGCCACCTCGAGCGTCAGCGACCTGTATCAACGAGTGAGCGGCAAGGTGCACGACGAGCGGGTGCTGCTGCGGCTGGCGCGGGCGGCCACGGTTGTGTGGGCGCTGGTGTTCGTCGTGTTCGCCGCACTGTTCACCAGTACCGACAACCCGGTTGTCGAGGTGGGTCTCGGAATCGCGTCCTACACCTACGGAGCCCTGCTGGGGGCCTTCCTACTGGGGCTGCTGGTGCGGCGTGCGCGCCAACCCGACGCGGTGGTGGCGTTCTGCTGCGCGCTGCTGGGGGTGCTCTGGCTGGCGTTCGGCGCGGCTTTCCCGGACGGCGAGGGAGGTCACGCGCCGTTGGCGTTTCCCTGGTACGCACCGATCGGCGTGGCGATCACGCTGCTCGTGGGTGGTGTGCTGTCGCTGCGGCACCGTCCGCGACGAGAGGGGGACGCGCGCGAGTCCGAACTCTCCGAAGCGGGCTGAGTCCGCGCTAACGGCCCCGGTAGCGCCCCAGGAGCGGCGGCGCACCGAAACCGGCGGCACCGTGCTCGTGCCACACGGTGCCACGTCCGGTGCGGTGCGCGGGAGGGCTCCCGCTCGGCCCGTCAGGAACCCGCCTCTCCCTCGGCCGGGCTCCCCTCGGTAGGGCTCCCCTCGGTAGGGCCCACAGCGTGCGCGGGTTCGGTCGTCTCGACGGGTTCGTCGTTGCCCGAGCCCAACCGTTGCGAGATCACAGTGGTGATCCCGTCGCCGCGCATGCTCACGCCGTACAGGGCGTCGGCGATCTCCATGGTGGGTTTCTGGTGCGTGATGATGATCAACTGCGAGTTGGCCCTGAGTTGATCGAGCAGCCCGATCAGTCGCCGCAGATTCGTCTCGTCCAGCGCGGCCTCCACCTCGTCGAGCACGTAGAACGGGGAGGGGCGAGCACGGAAGATCGCCACCAGCATCGCCACCGCGGTCAGCGACTTCTCCCCACCGGAGAGCAGGGACAGCCGCTTGACCTTCTTGCCAGGCGGCCTGGCCTCCACCTCCACACCGGTGGTGAGCATGTCCTCGGGGTCGGTGAGCACGAGCTTTCCCGAACCTCCCGGGAAAAGGACCGAGAAGACCTTCTCGAACTCGGCCGCGACGTCGTCGAACGCGGTCGAGAAGACCTCCAGTATCTTCTCGTCGACCTCCTTGACCACGTCGAGCAGGTCCTTGCGGGTGGCCTTGAGGTCCTCCAACTGTCCCGAGAGGTATTTGTAACGCTCCTCCAGCGCGGCGTACTCCTCCAACGCCAGCGGATTGACCTTGCCCAAAGCGGCCAGATCCTTCTCCGCGCGGTCAGCCCGACGCTGCTGGGTGTCCCGGTCGTAGGGCAGGGAGGGCGGCTTGCTGACCTGCTCACCGCGTTCCTTGGCCGCCTCGTACTCCGACATCTCCGTCGGGCTCGGCGGCACCGCGACGTCGGGGCCGTACTCCTGAACCAGATCGTCCAGCCCCACACCGAAGTCCTCGACGATCTTCGTTTCGAGCTGTTCGATCCGCAAGCGCTGCTCGGCACGTGCCACTTCGTCGCGGTGCACCGCGTCGGTGAGCTTCTCCAGTTCCCCGGACAACTCGCGCACCTGGTTGCGCACCGTCCGCAACCGGTTCTCGTTCTCGGCGTGACGCTGTTGCAGCTCGTCACGCTGCTCACCTGCCGACCGCAGTGACATCTCGATGCGCTGCAACGCGGTGCGGCAGCCCTCGATCACGGTCTCGGCGACCCCTGCGCCACGCTGCCTGGCCAGTCGTGCCTGTTCGGCGCGCTCCCGCTGCTGCCGTTCCTGCCTGGCGGAACGACGCAGCTGCTCGGCTTTGCCCTGCAGCGCGCGTGCGCGCTCCTCGGCACCGCGCACCGCGAGCCTGGCGTCCATCTCCCGCTGCCGCAGGTCGTCCAGTCCGGAAGCCAGCCGGTCCCGTTCCGTGGTGTCGGGCTCCTGCTCGTCGAGCTGCTCGGACTGCACCACCTCCAGCCTTTCCTGGAGCTCGGCGAGCTTGTCCACCGCCTCCTGCCGCGAACGCTCCACGTCACCGCGCTGGGTACGCAGCCGTTCCACTTCCGCGGCGGCGGAGCGGGCGGCTTCGAGCAGGCTGGCCACCCGCTCGGAACTGCGTGCGTGCCGCACCCGGAGTTCGTTGCGCTGTTCCCGCGCGGTGTTGACCTCGGCTTCGCGTGACTCCAGCTCGGAGCGCGCCCCCTCCAGCGCGGCACCGTGCCGCTCCACCGCGCGCCGTGCCTCGGCCAGCTCGGACTCGGCCTCGTCCACGGCGGCCTGCACCTCGATGAGGCTCCGGTTGTCCGAGGCCGAGGAGCCCCCGGAGGACCAGCTGCTGCCGAGCAGATCCCCCTGCGAAGTAACCGCCCGCACCTCGGGGTGCCGCCGCAGCAGCCGTTCCGCGCTGTCCAGGTCCTCGACCACCGCGATCCGGTCGAGCAGCACCGTCAGGGCGGGCAGCAACTCGTCGGGAGCCCGCAGCAGGTCGACCGCCCAGCGCGCCGAACCGTCCAACTCCGGCCAGGCGGTTCGGTCGTGCCGAACGGCGGCACCGACGAGCAGGCCGCTACTGCCTGCCTCGTCCTCCTTGAGCACTCGTAGCGCGGTGGCCGCGTCGGTGACGCCACGCACCGCCACCGCTTCGGCTGCCGTCCCCAGCGCCGCCGTCAGCGCGGGTTCCGCACCCGGTTCCACACTCAGCAGGGCGGACACCGATCCGAGCAGGCCTGGAACCCGTTCGCCCGCGGCCAGCAGCGTCGCCGCACCGTCCTTGCGATCCAGCCCCATCGACAGCGCCTCCACCCGCGCCTGCCAGGAGGCCGTCTCACGTTCGGCGGACCGTTCGGCCTCGACGAGTTCCTCGACTCGGCGCTTGGCCGCGTCCCTCGCCTCTTCGGCGTTGGCACACCGCTGTTCGACGCCGTCGTCGTCGCCGTGCTCGGTGTCGTCCGCCGCGGCCGCCTCCTCGTAGGCCTGCTGCGCCTCGGCGGCGCGCTGCTCGGCCTCGGTGGTCGAGGCCGTCAATCGTTCGATCTCCTCGTCGGTGGCCGCCACCTTGCTGCGCATCGACTCGACCTCGCCGGAGAGGCGCGCGGCTCCTTCCCGACGGTCGGCTATGGCGCGCACCGCGGCCATGTGGGCGTTCTCCGCCTCCCGCAGTGCCGACTCCGCTTCCGAACGGTTCGTCACCACCTCGGCGAGCGCCTCGCGGGTGCGCTCGGCCTCCTCGTTGGCGGTCTCCTCACGTTCGGCCGCTTCATCCGCCTCGGCCTCGAGTTCCTCCGGGTCGCGTTCCGAGCGGTGCTGCTCCGGTTCGGCACTGAGGTGTTTGTGCCGTTCCTGCGCCAGTCGCAGCGTGCCGCCGAGACGTTCCTGCAGCGCGGAGAGCCGGTGCCAGGTGTCCTGGATGCGTGTGACGCGGGGAGCGTCGGCGCTGACCTGCTCCCCCAGCTGCTTCTCCTGTTCCTGGGCCTGTTGCAGCGCCTTTTCCGTCTCGGCCCGCTTGTCGCGCGCGGCCTGCTCGTTGGCTTCGTCACGTTCGAGCTCGGAGCGGGCTGTGACCAGGTCGTCGGCGATCAGCCGCAGCCGCGCATCGCGCAGCTCGGCCTGGATGGTCTGGGCCCTTCGGGCGATCTCGGCCTGTTTGCCCAGCGGTTTGAGTTGCTTGCGCAACTCGCCGGTCAGATCGGTCAACCGGGTCAGGTTGGCCTGCATCGCGTCCAGCTTGCGGAGCGCCTTCTCCTTGCGCTTGCGATGTTTGAGCACGCCCGCGGCCTCTTCGATGAGCCTGCGGTGTTCCTCGGGCTTGGCCTGCAGGATGCCGGAGAGCTGCCCCTGGCCGACGATGACGTGCATCTCCCGGCCGATTCCGGAGTCGGACAGCAGTTCCTGCAGGTCGCGCAGCCTGCAGGCGTTGCCGTTGAGCTCGTACTCGCTGGCACCGTCGCGAAACATGCGGCGCGTGATCGACACCTCGGTGTAGTCGATCGGCAGCGCCCCGTCGGCGTTGTCGATGGTCAGATTGACCTCGGCACGCCCGAGCGGCGCCCGCCCCGAGGTTCCGGCGAAGATGACGTCCTCCATCTTGCCGCCACGCAGCGCCTTGGCGCCCTGCTCCCCCATCACCCAGGTCAGCGCGTCGAGCACATTGGACTTGCCCGAGCCGTTCGGCCCGACCACGCACGTGATTCCCGGTTCGAACCGGAGAGTCGTGGTCGACACGAAGGATTTGAATCCCTTCAGCGTCAGGCTCTTCAGATGCACCGCTGCTCAACGACCTTCCCGCGAAATGACGGCTGTGCGCTACTGCCGGGACGCTCGGGCGAAACCGTCGGTGCCGTGGCGGAACGCACTGCTCCGGCCCGAGGACCGAGTCCCGCGGAACTCACCGTTCGACGAACCCGGAGAGTCCACCACGTGGTGCTGCCCACTGGTCGGCGACGTGCTCGACAACTCCCGGTGTATCACCCGATCGAAGGAGTTCCAGCAATCTTTCGCAGGCGTGTCGGGGTCCTTCGGCGACCACTTCGACACGGCCCCCCGGCAGATTCGTCGCGCTACCGGCAAGCCCCAGCTCCAGGGCACGCGACCGCGTCCACCACCGGAACCCTACTCCCTGTACCCGACCGTGCACCCAGGCGGTCAACCTGCTGGATTCGGCCTCGGTCTCTTCCGACATGTCCGGTCAACCGCTCCTTGTCGTAGTCGTTCTCGTCGTGTGAAGTGGCACCGATGATGCCTTCCGCTGGTGCCGACGCGGGAATCGCGACTGCGCCGAACGGCGGGCCACCCCCACCTCGGCGGAGGGGTGCCGGATGGCTACCGTAATGCGAACGAACGCGGCCACCCCCGGGGCTCGTGCACCACGGGAACCGTGGCACCCGCCCGCCGGGACACCACCTACGGACGCGAGGACGAGTGAGCAACCCGATGGATCCACTCCACGAGGACCGGAACGCCCTTTCGAAACGCCTGGCGGTACTGGCCGGTTCGGGGGTGATGGTCGCGACCGCGTTCTCGACGATGGCGGCCGTCGCACTGGGCAACGTGGAACAGCAGGAAGCCTCACTGCCCGAGTCGAGCGGTGGCGCGGCGAACTCGACGAACTACGAGAGTACCGGTTCGCGGGACAGCACGACGAGCTCGCGGAAACCGAGTTCCACCTCCTCCGAAACGCCCCACGGCGGGGTGCCCGCCGCAGCGGGCGGCGAAACCGTGGAGGAGTCGAGGGGTGTATCGCGTGAGGACCGCTCGGACCACCGGGAGGACACCTCCGAGCAGGACCCGAGCACGGGGACCACGGAGAATCAAGACGACGGCGGTTCGATACCCGCGCCCCCTGGATCCACTAGCTCTGAGAAACCGACTTCTCCCCCCAGCGACCCCCCTGAATCTTCGACATCAACAAGTCCTCCGAGCGAGTCTTCCTCTTCCAGCAAACCATCTGAAAGCACCAGCTCCGGTCCCGAGTCGGGAAGTGAATCCGAGGACGAGATCAAAAGCAGCGCCTCGGAAGGCACGCAGGAGAGCAGCGATACCCGGGTGACGGCGAGTTCCTCGGAGAGCACTTCCTCCCCGGAGAGCACTTCGACAGCCCCCTCCTCGACCGGGATCGAGCCGACCACCTCCAGGACGGTCTGAGCCCGGCACACGGCAACGGGGCACGGCTACCCGATGTCCCCGGGAATCACCAGGTCGGCGTTCTCCCTGCTCTCGGCGATCAACGCCGCGTTTCGCTCGTCGCTGCGCATCACCCAGTCCCGCGCGCGGCCGCGCGACATCCCGTTGCGGACGTGGCGCGCGATCAACCGGCCGATCCGCTTGCCGTCGTTCGGTTCCAGATACCAGCACTCGTCGAGCAGGCCGCGCACCGCGGACCAGGGCTCCCGGTCCAGCAGCAGGTAGTTGCCCTCGGTCAGCACCAACGGCACCTCGGCGGGAATCGGGATGGAACCGGCGTAGGACTCCTCGACGGAACGGTGGAACTCCGGGGCGTATACCACCTCGTCACCCTCGACCCCGCGCTGGCCACGCAGCCGACGCAGCAGCGCCAGGTAGCCCGCCACGTCGAAGGTGTCCGGCGCCCCCTTGCGGTTCTGCCTGCCCAGCCTGCGCAGTTCCGCACCGGCGAGGTGGAACCCGTCCATCGGGACGAGTGCCGCACTGTCGCCCAGCCCCTGCAGCAACTTGTCCGCGAGCCTGCCCTTCCCCGCCGCCGGCGGACCGGCTATACCGAGAATCCGGCGCCTGCCGTCGCGGGCGAGTTCCCGGGCGCGTTCGAGTAGTTCGTCCAGCCCCTCGCGGTGGACGGCGGGCGACCGTCGCGGTTGTCCCGACACGGATCCGTCCTTTCGAACAGCGTCGAAACGCCCGAGGCCGAAGCACCCCGGAGCCTGCCATGTGATCAGGTTACCGGCCCCGGTGAACCGGTTCACGTCACTTCCAGGAGGGGATGCCCCGGCCGGAGTGCACCGGTTCGCACGAAACATGCTCTTTGCCGTGTTTTCGCAGGCATGACAGGGCAGTTGTGATCGACGCCATCGAAGAAAAAGTTTCATCGATGCAACAAAGTAATCAACTAGCCAACAAAATGTTTTCCACGAGCCGGCGCGGACCATGTGTGGTAGCCGCGGACGGATCGATTTCCGAAAAGACCTCGAAAACGAACGACACACCCTCGACACCATGTGCGAGACCATGGCTTGCCGCGGCCCGGACGCCGCGGGGACGAGCATCCGTCACAACGCCGCTCCGCGGACTCGTTCGCCGGAGTGAACGGCGCACGGACTGACGTGCGCGGTGGGGCGGTTTTCGCCGCCCCACCGTTCCGGAGAACCGCGGAGGGGGCCGTGCCACCGGATGCGATCACCAGTGGGGTTCGGGCGGAACCGGCTGGCAGCCGGGGCAGCTGTAGGCGGAACGGTTGGTGAACGCCTCCCGTCGGACCGAGGCACCGCAGCGCGGACACGGCGAACCGGCGCGCCCGTAGACCGACAGGGAGCGGCTGAAGTAACCGGACCGACCGTTGACATTGACGTACAGCGAGTCGAAGGAGGTTCCACCCGCGACGAGCGCCTCGCCGAGGACCTCGACCACCGAGTCCAGCAGCTCGTGAACCTGCTCATAACCCAGTGCGGCCGTAGGGTGGGCCCAGTGCAGCCGGGCACGCCAGAGAGCCTCGTCGGCGTAGATGTTGCCGATACCGGATATCAGGTTCTGGTCCAGCAGGGCTCGTTTGATGCCCGTCCTGCGGGAGCGGAGGAGCCGTACGACCGCCTCCCTGTCGAAGGCGGGCTCCAGCGGGTCGGCCGCGATGTGCCCGATGGTGTCGGGTACGGCGAGTTGCGCCGAGGGAACCAGCTCGGTGAGGCTCAGCCCACCGAAAGTCCGCTGATCGACGAATCGCAGCTCGGGCCCCTCGTCCTCGAAACGGAACCTCACGCGCAGGTGCTTCTCGTCGTCGGCCCGGCGCGGCTGTATCAACAGCTGACCGCTCATCCCGAGATGGGCGAGTACCGCCTGCCCCCCTGCTCCCGGCGGGGCACCGGCGGCGGAACTCACACCTTCGGAAGTCCCCACGTCGGCGTCTCCCAAGGCCCCCAAAGACAACCAGAGATACTTGCCACGCCTGCGAACGCTCTCGACCACTCGGCCGACCAGCTCGGACGCGAAGTCATCCGGCCCTGGCAGATGTCTACGCACGGCACGCGGGTGCAACACCTCGACACCGGCCAGTTTGCGGCCCGAGACGTGCTCGGCGACCCCGCTGCGGACGACTTCGACTTCGGGTAGTTCTGGCACGAAGCTATCCTCGAACACGATTCACGGCTGCCGTGCAGCGGGTCGTCACCAGCCGAATCCTCACCAGCCTGGTCTTCTCCAGCGGGGAGATAGCCGAGCCGGGCTCCCGGCACGCACGCCACCTACTGCTCGGATTGACTACCGACGCCCGCCTCGCCGTTGAGCTGAGCCGACAGCGCACGCCAGGCGGTCTGCGCCGCCTTCTGCTCGGCGTCCTTCTTGGTTCGACCGTCGCCCTGCCCCAGGACCTCACCGTTGACGACGGCGTAGGCACTGAACTCCTTGCGGTGGTCCGGGCCCTGCTCATCGATTCGGTAGTCCGGGACTCCCAGCCCGGCCGATGCGGTCAACTCCTGCAAACTGGTTTTCCAGTCCAGGCCGGCACCGAGCATGGGCGCCTCGGCCAACAACGAGTCGAACAACCGGTGGATCACCGCACGGGAGGTCTCCAGCCCGTGCTGCAGATAAACGGCCCCGAGAACCGCTTCCAACGAGTCGGCCAGGATGCTGGCCTTGTCCCTGCCTCCGGTGAGCTCCTCGCCACGTCCCAGCAGCAGGTACTGCCCCAGGCCGCCCTCACCCAGTTCACGAGCCACGGCGGCGAGCGCGTGCATGTTGACCACGCTCGCCCGCAGCTTGGCCAGTTGCCCCTCGGGAAGATCGGGGTGGTCACGATACAGGTGATCGGTGATCACCAGTCCGAGTACGGCATCCCCCAGGAACTCCAACCGTTCGTTGGGCTCCAGGCCGCCGTTCTCGTAGGCGTAGGAACGGTGTGTCAGGGCAAGCGTCAGCATCTCGGCGTCGAAATCGACGCCGAGAGCCGCTACCAACGCAGACCGGTCCGCTTCACGGTCCCGGGACTGTTGCTTTCCCCCCACTCTCAGCGCCTATCAGGCGGGGGTGGTGACCTGGCGGCCCTTGTACTGACCGCAGGATGGGCAGGCGACGTGCGGGAGCTTCATCTCACGGCAGGCCCGGTTGGGGCATGCCCGCAGGGTCGGAGCGGAGGCCTTCCACTGCGAACGACGCTTACGGGTGTTCGACCGGGAAACCTTGTGCTTGGGGACAGCCACGGCTACTTCTCCTCTTCGGTCCCACCGAACCGCTCACGCAATGCGGCCCAGCGAGGGTCAATCGTCTCATGATGGTGTTCCGGACCGAGATCGGCCCATTTGGCACCGCATCCGGAACACAGTCCCGGACAGTCGGGCGAGCACAGCGGGGCGGTGGGCATCGACGGCAACACCGTGTCCCGGACCACCGGTTCCAGATCGATCAGATCACCGGACATCCGGCTGACTTCGTCCTCATCGGTGCTGGTGTCGGTGGCGCTGTCCGGATAGGCGAACAGCTCCCGCAGCTCGACGTCGACCTCCTCGGAAATCGGGTCGAGACACCGCGCGCACTCGCCGCTAGCGTTCGCCCTGACGGTACCGGATACCAACACGCCCTCGACCACTGCCTCCAGCAGCAGATCGAGCTCGATCGGCTCTCCCTCCGGCACCCGGACCATGTCGATACCGAAACCGGCCGGGGCCGGCGGTATGCGGGTGTAGTTGCGACTCGTACCGGGGCTGCGGCCGAACTCCCGGGTGTCTATCACCCACGGACCGTCCGGTGCGGATCGCACGACTTCGTGATTCTGAGGCATCTGTGGTTTCGGCTAGGCTGTTTCGCGATTGTTGGACCCACTCGGAACCGAGCTCGGCCGGATCACCGGTCGACCGACGAGCACCCCCGACAAGCACCTCGCGTGCCGGAAACGACGCTCCCCGTCCTCGAGTGACGAGCCCCGGCCGGGGCCGAGCAGAGCCACTCCTCAGGCTACGCCACCAGGGGCCGTCGGCCGAAACCACACGGCTGGTGCGCACGATGAGCGGCAGCACACCGAAACCCGACCAGCGGCCGAAAGGCGCCGGGGTGCCTCGCGGCCGCCCCGGCGAAGTGGCCGATCACCGGACGGGGAGTCAGTGCTCACTGACCGCGGCGCCGTGCTCGGAGGTCTGCCACTCCTCGTAGTCGAAAGGCGCGCTCATGGGACGTCGGAGCTGCTGTCTGCCCTTGCCCACCGTGCGCAGCGTGCGGCCGAGCAGTTCCTCGAAGTCGGCCAGCCGGGAGTCGACGTAGGCGTCGCAGTCGCTACGCAGCCGCTCGGCCTCCTCGTGCGCCTCGTCGACCACCCGTTTGGCCTCGTGCTGCGACTGCTGGACCACCTCGGTCTCGGAAACCAGGCGGGCCTGTTCCGAACGCCCCTCGTGGATGGACTGGTCGTAAGCGGCGCGTCCGGCCTGCACCATCCGGTCGGACTCGGACTGCGCCCGAGCGATGTAGTCCTCGTACTCGCGGCGCGCGTTGTTGATGGTCTGCTCGGCGTCGGCCCGGGCCTGGGCGACGATCTCGTCGGCCCGTTCCCTGGCGTCGGCGAGCATCTTCTCCGCCTCGGCCCTGGCCTCGGAGGACGTCTTCTCCGCTTCGGAACGCGCGGTACTGAGGCTGTCGTCGGCCTCGGTCTTCGCCTTGTTCACCAGTTCGTCCCGGTGATCGAGCACGTCCTGCGCGTCGTCGAGCTCCGAAGGATAGGAATCGCGAACCTCGTCGAGCAGCTCCAACACGTCGCCGCGTGGCACGACGCACCCGGAGGTCATCGGAACACTTCGCGCTTCCTCGACGATCGTGACGAGCTCGTCGAGCGCCTCGAACACCCGGTACACGTCGATCTCCCTGCAGTCGTATTCACCCGAAGGATACTTGCCAGGCCCGTTCAGGCTCTCAGAACGCACGGATGCGGGTATCGATCACCCCGCTATCCGGTGGTTTCGAAGCGGTCACACGAGCCGATCATGCGTGATCCCAGTCTGCCCGGCGGCCCCGGCGGGATGCGGGATATCCGGCGCCGCGTGTCCGACACGAGTCACGAGCACACCGGGGGGAGGCCGGGTTCGGAAATAATCGAGACTGGGCGAAGACCAGTGTCACGATCCGGCGGAAGGTCACGTTGCCCACCGTACTTTTCCGTTTGCTGCAACGTCTGATCAGCATCCGGTCATGGACGACCCCTGCCCTGGTGATCACGTTCGTGTTCTTCACGAGTTGGCCGCTGATGGCGCTGTTCGAACGCGCCGACAGCGAACTGACGGCTCCGGAGAACTACTGGTGGTGGTTTCTGGTCACCACCTCCACGGTGGGTTACGGCGACTTCTACCCGGAGACCACCGGGGGCCACATCGTAGGGGTGTACGTCATCGTCGGGGGGATCGCGACGTTGACCACCCTGTTCACCCATCTGGCGACCACCCTGGAAACGGCGAGAGGTAGAAGAATGAGCGGCTCGAGCAGCCTGCACATCTCCGATCACATCGTGGTGCTGGGCTATGGCGCCGGGCGCAGTGAACGCATAATCGACGAGCTGCTCGCCGACGGTAGGCATCCGGTCGTACTCGGCGCCTGGGACGACGTGGACCACAACCCCGTTCCGGACCGGGGGATCGGCTTCGTGCGTGGCGACCTCACCGCGCAGGACGTGCTGCACAGGGCAGGGGTGCACCACGCCCGCTCGGTGCTGATCGACGCGCGCGACGACAACGAGACCCTCGCCGTGGCGGTGAGCGTGCACCACGTCAATCCGGCGCTGGAACCGGTGATCGCGCTGCGGGACATGAGCAGGGCCGAACACATGCGCTACGTGGACGAAACGATCCGCTGTGTCCAGTGGCACACCCCGCACATGATCACCGAGGAGCTGCTGGATCCCGGCATCACCCAGGTTTACAGCGAACTGGTGACACATGGCGGAGGGAACACCTACTCGTGTCGGCTCCCCGAGTCACTGGGCCCGGTCTCCTACGGCGACTGCCAGTTCGCGCTGGGAGATCGGCACGACGCCACGGTGCTGGCCGCGCGGACCGACTCCGAACTGCTCATCAGCCCGTCCTGGCGAACGAGGCTGCCCGCGGGCAGCACGCTGTACTACATCTGCGCCCAGCGGATCTCGCAAGAACAGCTGGCACGCGCGGTACGTGAGGCGGGCGGTTCGCGCGGCACGTGAGGCGGATCGCTCACAGGCGTGGCGAATCGGTACCGCGCGTCTCGGCACGGCGCCCGGTGATCGCGGACGCCGTGCCGACGCTCACGGGTTTCAGGAGTTGATGTCGGTCAGCCGAAAGCTCTCGTAGTGATCCGCGGTGTAGAAGTACTCCCCCTCGGAGCCGACGACGAACCGGCGGGCGCCGCGGTGGTCGATTCCCGGGGTCTCGACCGTGTACTCGTGGTAGTAGCCGTCCGGGCAGTCAGGCAGGATCCCCTCCCAGTTGTGGAAAACGCCGCCGTCCTCCGGATAGGGGTAGGGACCGCCCTGTTGGATCAGTCGCACCGTGTCGGTGGCTTCCGGGGGGAGAGACGACAGCGCGACTCGTTCGAAACCGGAGGTGTTCCCGCACGTGGCCGCGGCGGTCACGGCTGAGGAACGCTCGGCGACGGGTTCCGCCGAGGCCGCCACCACGGGACCGAGCAGGCCCAGCACGGCGATCAGCCCCGTCAACATCAACCTGGAAAGTTTCACAGCGTGTTGGCGCATAACCAGCACGTTAACTTCGCTGCGTGACCACCACCAGGCCCAGTCGTGAACAACGAATGACGAACCACGACAGCGAACACGAACCCGCGGCGCAGCCGCACGACTAGACTGCCGGCCCGATGGACGAACGATTCAGCTTCCGCCCCGCCCGGGCCGACGACGTGGCAGCCGTGGTCTCCCTGCTCCGCGATGACGAACTGGGCCGGCATCGGGAACGCCCCGGAGATCCTGCCTACGACACCGCGTTCGCGGAGATCGCCTCGGACCCGAATCAACTACTGGTGGTCGCCGAGCTCGACGGCGAGATCGTGGGAACCGTGCAACTGAGTTTCATCGCGGGCCTGTCCCATGTGGGCACCAAGCGGGCCCAGTTGGAAGCGGTCCGGGTCGGCTCGGAGTACCGCGGCCTCGGGATCGGTCGGCGGATGTGTGAATGGGCGATCTCGGTGGCACGCGAGCGCGGCGCGGGTCAGGTGCAGCTGACCTCCGACAGCGGCCGGACGGCCGCGCACCGGTTCTACGAGCGGCTGGGATTCAGCGCCACCCACGTCGGCATGAAACTGTCGCTGGACTGATCGAAGTTTCGCGGTCGGACTGTCCGGGACACTCGCTCGGGCGGAATTTCCCATCGGCTCTCGCGCCGGTGTGGCCCTTCCCGCCGTTTCCAACACCGGCAATCCCCCACGCTCCTCGTCGACCCGACGGGAAAGCACCGGCGAGGGCCCCGGAACAGCTCCGGCCTGCACACGGATCGACCGGCTTCCCCGGGCGATCGACTCCCCGGGGCGACCCCGGATCCCGGCCACCGGAGGTGGCGACCCCGCCGCCGGTTACTCCGCCGTCTCCGCCAACCTGTCGAGCAGTCGTCGTTCGATCCTCGGCGGCAACAGGTTGGACACGTCGCCGCCGTAGGTGGCCACCTCCTTGACAAGGGAACTGGCCAGAAAGCTGTAGAGCGGATTGGTCGACATGAACAGCGTCTCGACTCCGGAGAGCCGCTGGTTCATCTGCGCCATCTGCAGCTCGTAGTCGAAATCGCTGACCGCACGCAGCCCTTTGACGATCGCGCCGATCCCGTTGGCCTTGCAGTAGTCCACGAGCAGACCGTGCCAGGAGTCGACGACCACGTTCGGCCACGGTTTGCTGACCTCGCGCAGCATCTCGATTCGCTCGTCGACGTCGAACAGGCTCTTCTTGCTCTTGTTCACGAGCACGGCGACGGTTACCTCGTCGAACAACCCCGCCGCTCGCTCGATGATGTCCAAATGGCCATTGGTGACCGGATCGTAAGAACCTGGACAGACGGCACGCCTCATGAGCGGCAACTTAGCAGTACCCGTCGGTAGTACTCAGGACGAGGTGGTGTGACTCACCACCGAACGTACGGCGGACGAACGCACGGGAGGACCACTGGGCATCATTCCGGATGAACGCGTTCGGCCCAGTAGACGGCCGCGTCCCCGTAGCGCTTGGTCCGCAACTCCTCGATGCCCGCGGGCCAGAGCGGAGCGGGACTGTTCCAGAAACGCTCGACGATGATCAGGCCGTCCCGGCTCAGCCAGTCGTTGCGGACCAACGCCTGCCAGCACTCGTCCAGCTCGGCGGAGTCCATCGCGAACGGGGGGTCGGCGAAAACCAGGTCGTAGGGTTCGCCCGGGGATCGGGCCAGCACCGAACGCACGGCGGACTGCTCGATGCCGATGGAGCGGAAGCCGAGCGTCTCGGCGTTGCGTCGCAGCACCCCGGCCGCCCGTCGGTCCGCCTCGACGAAGGTGGCGTGTTCGGCACCGCGCGAGAGCGCTTCGAGCCCGAAACCGCCCGAGCCCGAGAACAGATCCAGCACTCGGGTCCCGGACAGTTCCGTCATGGCCTCCAGCGCGCTGAACAGCGCCTCGCGCACTCGTTCGGTGACTGGTCTGGTGCCGCGTTGCGGCACCTCGATACGGCGCCCACCGGCGGTTCCCGCGACGATTCTGGTCACCGGACCATCCTCGCCCACCGGTGTCGCGAGGTCACCGCAGGGGCCCACCACGCCGGTTCGCGAGCGGGGGAGCCGCCGGGCGAGGAGCCGCGGCTCCCCCGGAAGAACCGCGGTCCTCCGGAGGAGCCGAGTGGCGGAATCGTTCAGCCGATCTCGATGACCAGATCGCCACCCTCGACCTGCTGTACCGCACCGATGGCCACACGCTTGACCGTGCCGCTCTGCTGGGCGGTGATCGCCGCCTCCATCTTCATCGCCTCGATGGTGGCGACCGTCTGGCCGGTCTCGACCGTTTCGCCCTCCGTGGCGGAGAGCGTGACCACCCCGGAGAACGGCGCGGCGACGTGCGCCGGGTTGGTGCGTTCGGCCTTCTCGGCGACGGGGAACTCGGAGGCGACCGAACGGTCCCTGACCTGTATGGGGCGCATCTGGCCGTTGAGGATGGCCATGACGGTGCGTACACCACGTTCGTCGGCCTCGCTGATCGCCTCCAGGCCGATCAGCAACCGCACGCCTTGGTCCAGGTCCACGGCGTACTCCTCGCCCGCACGCAGCCCGTAGAAGAAATCCTTGCTGCTCAGCAGCGAGGTGTCGCCGTAGGAGTGCCGGTGCTCGTTGAACTCCTTGGTGGGTTTGGGGAACAGCAGCCGGTTCAACGTCTCCCGCCGGTCGGTCGCCAACCCCTTGCGGTCCTCCTCGGAGAGTTCGACCAGTTGACGTTCGGCGGGCCTGCCCTGCAGGGCACGGCTACGGAACGGTTCGGGCCAACCACCGGGCGGATCACCGAGCTCGCCCTGCAGGAACCCGATCACCGAATCCGGGATGTCGAACCTGTGGGGCTCGGCCTCGAACTCGGCCGGGTCCACTCCGGCTCCGACCAGGTGCAGCGCCAGGTCCCCCACGACCTTCGAGGACGGAGTGACCTTGACCAGCCGACCGAGCATGCGGTCGGCCGCGGCGTACATCGCCTCGATCTCCTCGAACTTGTCGCCGAGCCCGAGCGCCACGGCCTGCGTCCGCAGGTTGGACAGCTGCCCGCCGGGAATCTCGTGCCGGTAGACACGTCCCGTGGGAGCCGCCAGTCCCGCTTCGAAGGGCCGGTAGATCTTGCGGACCGACTCCCAGTAGGGCTCCAGATCACACACCGCGTCCAGATCCAGACCGGTCTCCCGTTCGGTGTGGTCGGTGGCGGCCACGATCGAGGAGAGGGCGGGCTGCGAGGTCGTTCCGGCCAGCGACGCGGACGCACCGTCCACGGCGTCCACCCCGGCCTGCACGGCGGCCTGGTAGGTGGCCAGCTGTCCACCGGGGGTGTCGTGGGTGTGCAGGTGCACCGGCAGATCGAACTCGCGCCGCAACGCGGAGACCAACGTGGCGGCGGCGGGCGGACGCAGCAGTCCGGCCATGTCCTTGATCGCCAGCACGTGCGCACCCGCTTCGACGATCCGCTCCGCCAACCGCAGGTAGTAGTCCAGGGTGTAGATCCGCTCCTCGGGGTCGGAGAGATCACCCGTGTAGCAGAGCGCCACCTCCGCCACGGAACGCTTGGTGTCGCGCACCGCCCGAATGGCCGGGCGCATCTGTTCCACGTCGTTGAGCGCGTCGAAGATCCGGAAGATGTCGATACCGGTGTCGGTGGCCTCCGCCACGAAGTGCTCGGTCACCTCGGTGGGGTAGGGCGTGTAGCCGACCGTGTTGCGCCCGCGCAGCAGCATCTGCAGACAGATGTTGGGCACGGCTCGGCGCAGCGCGGCCAACCTCTCCCACGGGTCCTCGGCCAGGAACCGCAACGAGACGTCGTAGGTGGCACCGCCCCAGCACTCCAGCGAGAGCAGTTCGGGCGTCGTGCGGGCCACGTGCGGAGCGACCGTGGTGAGATCCTTGGTGCGGACCCGGGTGGCGAGCAGGGACTGGTGAGCGTCCCGGAACGTCGTCTCGGTGACCCCCACCGCGTCGGAGTCCCGCAGCCACCGCGCGAAGCCCTCCGGTCCCAGCCGGTCGAGCCGGTCCTTCGATCCCGCGGGCGGCGGGGTGTCGAGATCGGCGGCGGGCAGTTTGTGCCTCGGCTCGGGAGCGGCCGGGCGTTCCCCGTAGGGACGGTTGACGGTCACGTCCGCCAGGTAGCTCAGCAGCCGGGTCCCCCGGTCGGCCGAGTGGCGCGCGGTCAACAGCTTGGGGCGCTCGTCGATGAAGGACGTGGTGATCCTTCCGGCGCCGAAGTCAGGGTCGTCGAGCACCGCCTGCAGGAACGGGATGTTGGTGGCCACACCACGGATCCGGAACTCCGCCACGGCCCGTCTCGCCCGCGCCACGGCGGTGTCGAAGTCCCGGCCACGACAGGTCAACTTGACCAGCATGGAGTCGAAGTGAGCGCTGACGCTGCTGCCGGAGAAGGCAGTGCCGCCGTCCAGCCGGACACCCGCACCGCCCGGCGAGCGGTAGGCACTGATCATTCCGGTGTCGGGCCGGAAACCGTTGGCCGGATCCTCGGTGGTGATTCGGCACTGCAGCGCCGCACCGCGCAGCCGGATGCCGTCCTGGGACATGCCGAGGTCCGGCAGCGCCTCCCCCGCGGCGATACGCACCTGGGACTGCACCAGATCGGCGTCGGTGACCTCCTCGGTGACGGTGTGTTCCACCTGAATCCGGGGATTCATCTCGATGAACACGTGCCGCCCCTGCTCGTCGACGAGGAACTCCACCGTTCCCGCGTTGACGTATCCGATCTCCCGCGCGAAGGCGACCGCGTCGGCGCAGATCCGTTCCCGCAGCTGCGGGTCCAGGTTCGGGGCCGGGGCGATCTCCACGACCTTCTGGTGCCTGCGCTGTACCGAGCAGTCGCGTTCGTAGAGGTGAACCACGTTGCCCGTCGAATCGGCGAGGATCTGCACCTCGATGTGCCGTGGGTTGACCACGGCCTGCTCAAGGAACACGGTGGGGTCCCCGAAGGCGGATTCGGCCTCGCGCATGGCGGCTTCCAGCGCCTCGCGCAGCGACTCGAGATCATTGACCCTGCGCATGCCGCGACCACCGCCGCCCGCCACGGCCTTGACGAACACCGGGAACCGCATGTCCCCGGCGGAGGTCATCAGTTCCTCGACGTCGTCGGATGGGGTGGAGGACTCGAGTACGGGCACCCCCGCCGCCTTGGCGGCCCGGACCGCACTGGCCTTGTTGCCGGTGAGCTGGAGAATCTCGTGTGACGGGCCGATGAAGGTGATACCGGCCCGTTGACAGGCCTCGGCCAGGTCGGGGTTCTCGGACAGGAAGCCGTAACCCGGATAGATCGCATCGGCGCCCGCTGTTCGGGCCGCACGGATGATTTCCTCGACGGACAGGTAGGCCCGAACCGGGTGACCGGCATCGCCGATCTCGTAGGACTCGTCCGCCTTCAGCCGGTGCAGTGAGTTGCGATCCTCGTGGGGAAACACGGCCACGGTTTTCGCGCCGAGCTCGTATCCGGCGCGGAACGCGCGGATGGCAATCTCGCCACGGTTGGCGACGAGGACCTTGCGGAACATGCCGGCTACCTCCTGGGGCAGGTGTCGGATCGCCTGCGAACAATACCCCGAAAATTCTCCTCTTCGGGAGCTGTTCTCGCGTGATGGAACTCATGATCCACAAGAACCTCGGATGCGACCTGCAAAATCCGGGGTCGGCGAACAAGGATCAACCAGTAGAAATAATCAACATATTCACAAAAACACGAATGCGACGGATGTTTTCGATCGGACCGTTGCTGGAATCAGGGGAAACGAATACCGCGGGTGTCGATGTTCGCGCGCTACGCGCCAACGCACCAGCCGGCGGCGTGGCCACACCATCACCCGATGAGATGTAAGTCACGAAATTCCACCCTGGGTGGTTACCACGTTCGGTGGCGGAACCGCGGTCTCGCCGGCTCCCACCCGGTACGCCGCCCGGCACCGGCGCCACTCTCCGCGCGAGCTCCCGGGCGGGGGTCCGCCACGGAAGCGGCTACGAAAACCGGGCCACGAATTCCCGTTAGGACTTCTCCAGAAACCCGGCACGCTCCTCGGCGAGGAGTTCGGTGATCATCCCGGCCAGCCCCGGGTGGGCGCGCAGTTCGGAATCCTGCCGTACCACGGCCTCCGCTTCGCTGCCCGCCTCGGCGATGATCTCCTCGTCGTGCACCAGCGACAGCATCCGGAGCGCGGACTTCGTACCGGACTGCGCCTCGCCGAGCACGTCACCCTCGCGACGTTGCAGCAGATCGAGCCTGGCCAGTTCGAACCCGTCGGTGGTCGAGGCGACGGCATCCAGCCGCCCGCGAGCGGGTGTCTGGGGCATCACCTCGGTCACCAACAGACACAACCCGGGAGCACTCCCCCGGCCCACTCGGCCGCGCAACTGGTGGAGTTGGCTCATCCCGAACCGGTCCGCGTCCATGATCACCATCGTGGAAGCGTTCGGCACGTCGACACCGACCTCGATCACGGTGGTCGCCACGAGCACGTCGAGTTCACCGGCGGCGAACCGGCGCATCACCGCGTCCTTGTCGTCCGCGGCGAGCCTCCCGTGCAGCGCTCCGAGACGAAGGTCCCGCAACGGCCCCTGCCGCAGTCGCTCGGCGAGTTCGACCACGGCGAGCGGAGGACGTCGCGAGTTGTTCTCCTCCGCCCCACCCGGTCGGTCCGCCACGGGTTCCGGCACGACCTCCCCGTCGGTGGACTCGCCCCCGGCCCGCGAGCTCCCCTCGGAGTCGACGACAGTCCCGTCCCCCACCCTGGGACAGACCACGTACACCTGCCGCCCGGCGGTCACCTCCTCGGTGACACGCTGCCACACCCGATCGAGCCAGGCCGGTTTCTCCGCGGCCGGAACCACGGTGGTGCTGATCGGGGACCGGCCTCGGGGCAGCTCGCGCAGCGCGGAAGTGCGCAGATCCCCGAAAACGGTCATCGCGACCGTACGCGGAATCGGGGTCGCGGTCATCACCAGCAGGTGCGGACAGGCCTGTTCGGCGGCACGGCCCCGCAGCGCGTCCCGTTGCTCGACCCCGAACCGGTGCTGCTCGTCGACCACCACCAGTCCGAGATCGGCGAACGAGACCTCATCCTGGATCAACGCGTGGGTGCCGACCACTATCCCCGCCGCTCCGGAAGCCGCGTCCAGCAACGCCTGCTTCCGCTGCGCCGCGGACAACGAGCCGGTCAGCAGGGTGACCCTGGTGGCGTGCTCCGGGGAATCGAACTCGCCCGCCCGGGCCAGTTCTCCGAGCAGCTCCCGGAGTGAGCGGGCGTGCTGGGCCGCGAGAACTTCGGTCGGGGCCAGCATCGCGGCCTGCCTGCCGGAGTCGACCACCTGCAGCATGGCACGCAGCGCCACCACGGTTTTGCCCGAACCGACCTCGCCCTGCACCAGACGATTCATCGGATGTCGTTCGGACAGGTCCGCGGCGAGCTGTTCGCCGACCTCGACCTGCCCCTCGGTCAACGCGAACGGCAGACGCCGATCGAAGTCCGCCCGCACGCCTCCGTCTATCGGCGGGCAGGCCGGGGCGGGTCGCGCGTCCTGCCGCAGCCGCGACCTGGCCAGCGACAGCTGCACCCCCAGCGCTTCGTCCCACTTCAGCCGGTGGCGTGCCTCTTCGATCTGCTTCGTCCCATCCGGCCGGTGTATCCAGTTCAACGCCTGGTTCAACCCGAGCAGCCCGACGCGCTCACGCAACGGTTCCGGCAGCGGGTCCTCGACTCCCTCCCAACCGTCGAGCACCTGGGCCACACAACGTGCCAGGGACCAGGAGGGCAGCCCCTGCGCGGCGGGATACACCGGGATCAGGGCGGCCGCGAAATCACGCGCGGCGTCCTGCGCGTCGACCTCGCCCTCATCGGTGAACAACTGGTACTCGGGATGGGCGAGCTGCAGCTCGTTGCGGTAGGCCGTGACCTTCCCCGCGAACATCCCCCTTCTGCCGGGGAGGAGTTCGCGTTCGCGCCATGCCTGGTTGAAAAACGTGCAGGACATGGAACGAGAACCGTCGGTGATGCGTGCCTGCAGGATCGTGCCGCGGCGTGACCGCATCTTGCGTTTGCCGACTCTCTCGACCCTGGCGAGCACGGTGGCGTGTTCCCCGATCTCGAGCCCGCCGATAGCCGTGAGTTCACCGCGCTCCGCGTAACGGCGGGGATAGTGCCGCAGCAGGTCGCCCACTGTGGACATGCCGAACGAGCTGTTGAGGGCCTTGGCGGTCTTGCCGCCCAACACCCGGTCGAGCTTGGTGTCCCACCCGGTCATCGCTTCACCAGTAGTGCCACGGCTCGCGGAGCCGTACTTTCGACGTCGTAGGCCGACCGAGCCGCTTCGGCCGGCGCGGTGACGCCCGAGGGCTCGTATCGGTGTTCAACGGTCAAGTTATCCGAGACGGCCGACAACGGTTGCCCGCCCCTGGATTCCGGGCCTGGTCCGGGCACGAGGTTCACTCGACTCCCAGCATCAGTTCGGTGGTCGACTCCCCGCAGGGATAGCAGATCAGCTCGACCTCGGGATGGGTTCCACGCAGGTGCTCGGCCAGCACGGTGGACAGGGCGCTCGGGGCGTGCTCCGGAATCAACGCGGTGACCAGTTCGCCGCCCGAGGAGAGCATCCGGTCCAACAGCAGACAGGCCGCCCGCTGCCTGTCGTCATCGATGAGCACGACCTCGCCGTCCAACATGCCCAACAGG
Organism: Actinopolyspora sabaoui; assembly: GCF_051225635.1. Classification (NCBI taxonomy): domain Bacteria; kingdom Bacillati; phylum Actinomycetota; class Actinomycetes; order Actinopolysporales; family Actinopolysporaceae; genus Actinopolyspora; species Actinopolyspora sabaoui. The sequence continues at coordinate 482,765 of NZ_JBMIHH010000003.1, forward strand.
TCTCCCCTGCGGCAGTAGCCGACCCAGGTCAGTGCCTCCCCCGCCGCTACGCTCAGCTCACCGCGGCGGGTCGCCGCGGCCGCCTCCGCCAGCGCCACGGTGTCGTCGGCGGTCCTGCGATTCGGATCGTGCACCGCCAGCGCGGCCAGTCCCTGCACCGGTGAGGCCGTGGGCACCACCACGACTTCGATCCCCGCCCGCAGCGCGGCCTGCGCCGCGTCCTCGGCGGGGCGTGCCAACGATTCCTCGTTGGGCAGCAGCAGCACGTCCCCGTAACCGGTGTCCAGGATCGCCTCCAGGAGCTCTCGCGCCTCCGGCACACCCTGCTCGTCGATGTGCAGCGTCAACGCGCCTTCCGCGCGGAAGAGAGTTTCCAACCGCCCGCCGCGCGTGACCGCGAGTACGACACGCCCCTCCGCGAGGTCGCCGCTCGCGGTGTGAGCGCGCTGTCCGGAGCCGCCGCGCGCGGCTTCGCCGAGCTGGTCGGCGAACCTGGTGACACGGATGCCGTGAACCCTGCCGAGTTCGACACCCGACTCGATGGCCGCACCGATGTCGTCGCAGTGCACGTGTATCGCCCAGGTGGCGGGGGTGCTCGGGTCCGGAAGGACCTGCCCCGCGTCGGCCACCGACACGCAGTCGCCGAGCCCGGCGAGACGACTTCGCAGGTCGGCGGCCACGGAGGCGGGCGCGTCGGAGAGCAGGTACATGACCTCGTACTCGTAGTCCGAGTCGTGTCGAGGCAGCTCGACGGCGGACGGGGCGGAGTCCAGCACGGCGGGGCTGTCCGCCGCGAGTCGTTGTGCGTCGCAGACCACCGCGTGCAACGAGTCGAGCAGGATGACGATTCCACGTCCCCCGGCGTCGACCACTCCCGCCGAGTTCAGCACCGGAAGTTGCGTGCGGGTGAGTCGCAACGCCTTGATCGAGGCCCTGGTCGCGGCTCCGACCACCTCGGGAAGTTCGTCGGCCGCGTCCCGGCAGGCGTCGACGGCCGCGCGCAGCACGGTCAGCAGGGTTCCCTCCACCGGCCGGGCCACCGACTGCCCTGCCAGCTGGAGACCACGGTGTAACGCTTCCCGGAACAGATCCGCACCCATGGGGGATCGTCCCTCGGCCTGTTGGGCGATGCCGCGCAGCACCTGCGAGAGCAACAGCCCGGAATTGCCGCGGGCACTGTGCAGCGCCCCGTCCGCCAGCGCTGCCAGCACCAGGTCGGAGCGCTCCTCGGCAGCGGTGTTCGCCGCTTCCGCGGCCGCGCGCATCGTCTGCAGCAGATTGGTGCCGGTGTCGTTGTCGGCGACCGGATAGACGTTGATGTGGTCGATGGCCGCGCGGTTCGCGGTCAGCGCGAGCACTGCCAACTCGGCCCAACGCCGTACGGCGGGGCCGTCCAACGCCTGCAGCACCGTTCCTCCAATGGGTGGACCACACTCGTCCCGGTCGCCGCTGAGAATAGTCGCCGCGGCCGGGATGGAGGTGAGCGACGGGACAGTGAGCACCCACCGCGTCGGTTGCGCCGGAACTCCAGATGCGGGGGCCTCTCACCGGCCGTGGTCCGGCACCTGCGGCGGGCTTCCGGTCGATGGACCTCCCGCCGTGTCCAACCGGGTCGACGCGTGTTGCTAAACTCCGACGTGATGGAACTCGGCAAGGATCGGTGAGAACCGAGCCGGTTCGCCCGAGGACCTGAATCGGCGGCGAGTTGCGTCGTGACAGCCCGCTGGAAACCCAGGTAAGGCCAGTCACGCTGGCATCGGGTATCGCCACGGGAAGACCTCGCACCACAGCGGAGCGGGGCCAATGCCGCGCCGCGAGGCGACGGCTCGGGGAACGTGCACTGCTTCGCGCGTTGCCCGAACGGCGGTGTACGGGCACGTAGTCACCCCTGGGTGGACAGCCTTCACCGGCGCGGGGGTAGCCGCGTTGCCCAACAGCGCTGTCACCGCACGAGCATGACCCGCGTCGGGTGACGACGCGGGGACGGAGATTCGAGCGAAGTAAGGGGTGTCTGACGTGGCTGCCGTCTGCGACGTCTGCAACAAGGGACCGGGTTTCGGCATGGCGGTCTCGCACTCTCACCGGCGCACCAAGCGCAGGTGGAACCCGAACATTCAGACCGTGCGCGCCAAGGTCAGCCCGACGCAGCGCAAGCGGATGAACGTGTGCACTTCCTGCCTGAAGGCGGGTAAGGTCGTGCGCGGCTGAGACAATGACGGCGACACGCCGTCGCGATCACTCGTCAAGAACGCTCGGTCGGTACAACCGGCCGAGCGTTTTTCGCCCGGTGGGCGCCGGGGGCCCCAACGGGGGCGGCGCTTCCTCATCCCCTCGCATGGGCCCACTCCCGTCGACGCCCGGTCGCGGACGGCGATCGCACGCAACGGAGCGGGCCCATTCATTCACGGAGCGGGACGGATCTCCGTGGTCACGGAAGTTTCCAGTCGACCGGTTCCGCCCCCATTTCCCGCAACATCTCGTTCGCACGGCTGAAGGGCCGCGAACCGAAGAATCCTCGGTCGGCTGACATGGGGCTCGGGTGGGGCGACTCGACGCACCCGACGCCGGGCATCAACGGACGCAGGCTCCGCGCGTCCCGTCCCCACAGAATCGCCACCAGCGGTTCGGGCCGTTGTGCCAGCGCCTTGATGGCCTGATCGGTGACTTCCTCCCACCCTTTGCCGCGATGCGAGGCCGATTTGCCCGGCTGCACGGTCAACGCGCGGTTGAGCAACAGCACGCCCCGCTCGGTCCACGGCGTGAGATCACCGTTGGAGGGGTGGGGATGGCCGAGATCGTCACAGTACTCACGAAAGATGTTGGCCAGACTGCGTGGCACGGGATCGACATCCGGAGCGACCGAGAAGCTCAAGCCGACGGGATGCCCCGGCGTCGGGTAGGGATCCTGCCCCACGATGAGCACTCGCACATCCCGAAACGGCTGTTGGAAGGCGCGCAGTACGTTCTCCCCTGCCGGCAGGTACTCGCGTCCGGCGGCGACTTCCGAGCGCAGGAAATCGCCCATGGCGGCTATCCGGTCGGACACCGGCGCGAGCGCCTCGGCCCAGCCTGGTTCCACAATCTCGTTCAACGGGCTCCTGGTCACGGGCCATGACCCTAGCGACCTTTTGATCATCAGCACCGCCCCCCTGGGTGCCTGTCACATCACGGGATCGGGTATGAGAACCGACCGAGTACCCGGCCGGGCTGTTCAATGCCGCCAGTGCTGCCAGCCGGTCCGCTCGGTGTGCTCGGCACCGTCCACGGTGACACCTCGGCCCTGGCGAACCCGACCGATGGGACGCCACCCTTCGGGAAGCTCGTCGTCGCCGGGGAAGGTCGCCACCAACGCCTGGTCCTCACCACCGTTGAGTACCCAGTCGCCGGGATCGGCACCCAGCGCCGAGGCTACCTCCAGCAGTCGCTGCGGCACTTCGAGCTGGTCGGTGCGGATGTCCACCGAAACCCCGGAAGCATCCGCGACATGCCCCATGTCCGCGAGCAGCCCGTCCGAGATGTCGATCATCGAAGTGGCTCCGGCCATCGCCGCGGCGGGCCCGGCCTCGTAGGGCGGCTCGGGCACCCGGTGCGCACCGACCACCGACAACGGGGAGCGGAATCCACGAGCCAGCACCGCGAGCCCGGCCGCCGACCACCCCAGGCTGCCTGCCAGTGCCACGACATCGCCCTGTCGCGCCCCCTCCCGTGTCACCGGTTTTCTGCCCCGCAGGTCTCCCAGCGCGGTCACCGAGACGGTCAGTTGGTTCGAGGTGACCATGTCACCGCCTATCAGGGCGGTGCCCGCGCGCCGCGCCTCCTCCCACATGCCCGCGGCCAGTTCGTCGACGAACTCCGCGGTTACTTCCCCGGAACACCCCAACCCCACCAGCAGGCCGGTTGGAACCGCCCCCATCGCCGCGATGTCGGAGAGGTTCACGGCCACGGCCTTGCGGCCCACGTGCCGGGGACCGGACCAGTCCAGCCGGAAGTGCACGTCCTGCACCAGCACGTCGGTGGTGGCCACGACCCTGCCATCCGGAGCGGTGAGCACGGCGGCGTCGTCACCCGGGCCGAGGAGGGTGCTGCTCGGCTGGTTCCGGTGCTCGGTCACTCTCCGGATGAGACCGAACTCACCCACCTGTGAGACGGTCCGTGCGTCCGGTCTCTCCTCGGGAGTCAACTGGATCTTCCTTTCGTTGCGCGTCCACGCGGCTCAATGCGGTAACTTGCCCGTTCGGGGACTGAATCCGGCCCTCGGGACAGCACCGGCCTGCCCGGCCGCCCCCGTTCCGGTGGGTGAGTCGGACGCGTCGCGGGACGGTTTACCCCGGCCACGTCGCTCGGCCACTGCTCGCGGTGTTCCGTGAGTCCCCGGGCGCCGACTCGGCCGGGCCGGTACGCCTACCGCTCGACCAAGTCGTAAACAGCTTCCAGTTTCCACCTCGAACGCTTCCGACGAGACGAAGGGGCACACCCGTGGTCCAGGCATACATCCTCATTCAGACCGAGGTAGGCAAAGCCGCAGCGGTGGCGTCCGAGATATCCGGGAACACCGGGATCATCAGCGCCGAGGACGTGACGGGGCCGTACGACGTCATCGTGCGCGCCGAGGCCGAGAACGTGGACAAACTCGGCAAGATGGTGGTGGCCAACATTCAGAACGTGGAGGGGATAACCCGCACGCTGACGTGTCCGGTCGTGCATCTCTGAGCACCTACCCACCGGCCGGTGGTTCTCCGAACCGCCCGGCCTCGCACCGGGTGGGAACGTCTCGGCTCGCTCGGGACGGTGACTCGCCCGGCGCGTGCTCCGCTCCTTCCCGCGGGACGCACCGGTCCGCATCGCCCGCGTCGCTCGTGCTGTAGTGGGTGATGTGCGGGAACAATTCGGATCCGGGCCACCCCGGGTCGTACTGATCATCGCGTTGTCGCTCGGTGTACTACTGGCGGCGGGCGTGGCCACGCTGGGGGTCCTCAGCGGCGGGACCGGAGAGCACGCCCGGCCAGAGGAGGAATCCGCCGCGGACACGACGGCCGACCGCAGCGGACCGCTGGCGTTGCCCCCGGTGAAGGCTCCGGAAGCGAACTCGGCGGAGTGCACGACGGTGCTGGGTGCCCTGCCCGCCAAACTGCGCCTCGACGGTTCCGCGGTACCACGACGTGAACTGGCCGACCCGAAACCGGCGGGCACGGTGGCTTGGGGTGACGCCGAGCACGACCCGGTCAGTCTGCGGTGCGGGCTGACTGCCCCGGCCGAGCTGAAACCCACCTCCGAGCTGATGGTGATCTCCGGGGTGAGCTGGCTGCCGATCAGCAGCGGTGAAACCACCACCTGGTTGGCGGTCGACCGGTCGGTCTACGTCGCGGTCACCGGATCGAACGACACCGGAATCGGCCCGGTCCAGGACGTCTCCCGGATCCTCGACGAGCACCTGCCCAAGCAGGACGTGTTCAACTGACTGCTTCCCGTCTCCGACCGGTCACCGCAGGCCGGTGCCGCGGGCCACGGCGGTGTCCAACAGGGTGTTCAGCAGGCTCGAATAGCCGACACCCGCGTGTGCCCACATGCGCGGGTACAGCGAGATCGGAGTGAATCCCGGCATGGTGTTCACCTCGTTGACCACCGGCCGCCCCTCCTCGGTCAGGAAGAAGTCGACCCGGGCCAACCCCTGGCAGTCCAGGGCGTGGAAAGCGCCGAGCGCGGCCGCACGCAGCCGCTCCGTCTCCTCGTCGGAAAGTTTGGCAGGCACGTCGAACTCGGTGTCGTCGTCGAGGTACTTCGAGTCGTAGTCGTACCAGCCCGAACCACCCTCGACGCGCAGCTCGGCAGGCGCCGAAGCGGCCACCTCTCCGTCCGGGAACTCCAGCACCCCGCACTCGATCTCGCGACCGGACAGCGCGGACTCGACGATCACCTTGGGATCGACACGTCGCGCCTCGGCGACGGCGGCGTCGAGCTCGGCGTGATCGGTGACCTTGGTGATTCCCACCGATGATCCGGCGCGGGCCGGTTTGACGAACACCGGCAGGCCCAGCCTGCCCTTCCGAGCCTCGTCCAATGTGGTCTCGCCGCGACGCAGCACCTCGTAGGTGCCGACCTCCAGCCCCTCGGCCGCGAGGAGTTTCTTGGCGAACTCCTTGTCCATGGCTGCCGCGCTGGCGAGCACACCCGGCCCGGCGTACGGGATACCGGCCATCTCGAGCAGCCCCTGGATGGTGCCGTCCTCACCGAAAGCACCGTGCAGCATCGGCAGCACCACATCCACCCCGGACAGCACCTGCCCCACGCTGCCCGACTCCAGCGACACCAGTTCACGGCTGCCGGGATCCGCGGGCAGCGTCAACGCCTTGCCGTCGGTGATCTCCGGTTCGACCCGGTCCCTGAGTCGTAGCTGCTCCTCGTCGTCCGGCCCGAGGACCCAGGCTCCGTCACGGGTGATTCCCACGGGAACGACCTCGAAACGCCGCCGATCCAGATGAGCCAGCACACTACCCGCGGAGAGGCAGGAAATACCGTGCTCGGTACTGCGTCCGCCGAAAACAACCGCCACCCGGATCTTGCGTTCAGCCATACGCAGCACCATACCTCGCGTGCGGGGGACACACCGTAAGCGGCGGATCAACCGCCGACGATCTCCGAGACCAGGATCGGCAAGGTCTCACGCAGTTCCCGCCTGCCGCACACGGCGTAGCCGAGAGCCAGTCCGTACCACTGCTGTTCGGCCTGGTGATGCCTGCGCAGACCATCGACGAGCACTCCCCGCCGACGCAGGGCGGCCATGATGCGACTTTCGGTGTCGCCGTCCGGCAGCGGAACCACGACGTGCGCCCCGGCACGATCACCGAACATTTCGACACCCGCCCGCTCGAAGGCCTCGACGACCAGCTCCCTACGGCCGGACAGCTCGCGGCGCAGTCGCCGCAGGTGCCTGCCCAGATCCCCGTTCGCGGCGAACTCGGTGAGCAACCACTGCCCGGCCGGGGCGGGGCGGGTGCCGGTGCGTTCGCGATACTCCAGCACCGCGGTGGTCACCCATTCGGGAGCCAACAGCCAGCCGACGCCGAGGGTGGGAGTGAGAATCTTGCTGGTGGTACCCAGATGCACGACCACATCCGGCGCCAGGGCCGCCAGCACGGGCAACGGAGCCACATCGTAGCGCAACTCGCCGTCGTAGTCGTCCTCGACGATCAGCCAGTTCGCCGTGCGTGCCCGTTCGATCAGCGCGGTTCGCCGCTGGGCTGGCATTCTGCCGCCGAGTGGGTACTGGTGTGCGGGCGAGCAGTAGACGGCGTCGACGTGCTCGGGAATCCGCTCGACGAGGAGACCGGAGTGGTCCACGGGGACGGGGAACACCTCAATGCCCCCCGTGCGCAGCGCACCCACCGCTCGCTGGTATCCGGGTTCCTCGATCGCCACGACCGCACCGGGCGGCAGCACGGCGGCGGCCAGTTCGGCCAGCGCGGCGGTGGTACCGGCCGTGGCCAGTACCGAGTTCTCGGCGGGACCTTCGACCACCAGGCCTCGATGGCGCAACAGGTGCTCCACCACGACCGCACGGTACTCCGGCACCCCGGCCCGATAGGGCATGGTGGATGGTGCCTTGTCCCCGGCCGCACGCCAGGCACGCCGCCAAGCGGCACGGTCTATCCCCTGCGACCACGGCGCTCCCGGGGCCAGCACCACTCCCCGGCTCGTGTCCGCCTCGCTCTCGACGACTGTTCCACCCCGTGCCACCCCGTCCACTCCCGGCGGCGCGGCGGTGACGTAGGTGCCGGAACCGTGTCTGCCCGCGATCCACCCCTCGGCGTGAAGCTGTTCGTACGCGGCCGCCGTGACGGTACGGCTGACGTCGAGGTGCCGGGCGAGCGCGCGAGTGGACGGCAGCCGGTCACCGCGTCGTAGCTGACCTCTCGTCGCGGCGCCACGCAGCGCCTCGGCCAACTGAACCGCCAACGGCCGGGCACCTGCGCGGTCCAGCTCGAGCGCCAGTTCCAGCGGTGGCGCTCCGGACACGGAAGCCCTGGGTGGCATTTTCGAACACTCCCTGATTGGCCCTTCAATGATGCCACCACTCGGGAGAAGCTGCGGATACGGTCCACAGGTCCACACATCCGAGAAAGGTGCCGCGTTGCTGATCAGAGAACTCGACCAGGCGGAGACGGCCACGGCGTACCCGGTACTCCGGGAACTACGCCCACGGTTGAGCGACATGGCCGACTTCCTGGCCGCGGTGGACAGGCAGCGGCAGCACGGGTATCGCCTGATCGCGGCCCTCGACTCGGAACAGCGAGCGGTGGCGGCGGCGGGATTCCGGGCCGGTGAGTGCCTGGCCTGGGGCAGCTACCTGTACGTCGACGATCTGTGCACGCTGCCACGAGCCAGGGGAAACGGGTACGCGAGCGAACTGCTGCGCTGGATCGCGCGCGAAGCCGAGACCTCTGGGCTGGACGAGATCCACCTCGATTCCGGGAACGGGCGTCACGCCGCGCACCGGTTGTACGCGAACAGCGGGTTCACCGCCCCTTCCACACACTTCGTCCGGAAGCTGTCGACCGCGAAGTCGTAATCAGCCGGTCGGGTTGAGTGCCCTGCCCGGGCGGTACACGTGAATGCTGATCGCCGGATCCGGCCCCTCGTTGTGCACCTGGTGGGCGTAGTTGGGACCGAAGACCCGGGACTGGCCCGCGACGAGCGTGTGCAGCGCCTCGGCCTGGTGGTGCCCGGAATCGGACCGAACGGCGCGTTCGTTCAGCACACCGGCGATCACGGTGAAGGCACCGTCGGCACCTCCGTGATCGTGAAGCTCGGTGTGCTGGCCGGGCAACCAGCTCAGGATCCAGACCTCGTGGTCGTCTGTGCGTCGCAGCAGTTCGGACCAACGTTGTTCCCGGTCGTAGCGCACCAGGTGCGCCCAACCGCGGCGATCGGCCGCGATCTCACGGGCTATCAACGCCGGATGCGCCCGGGTGCGTTCGGGCGCGTGGAGAACAGTATTCGGTGGAACAGCGAACACGGTGGAGAGTCCTTCGCGACAGTACGGGAGAAGTGGAAACGCGGGATCGGCGGATCAACGATCCGTGATCAGGGGGAAACTCGACGCGAAGGACACAGCGCGCTCGCTACCAGGCGCAGCTCGACATGGCAGTACTGACCGGCCGGACGCCGGACCGCCGTCGGGTTCGCCTTCGCAGCGCGCAAAAACACGACGGAAAGTGAACCAGGAACGGGACGCTACGGCAAGGAAATCCCCCGGAGTTCGCAAGATCTCACACTACCGTGCGATACCGACTCGCCGCGTGCCGAGAGCTCTCGCCGCGCGAACCGGGTGTTCCAGCGGCCATCGCTCCGCGGACATCGGAGCAGAGCATCACTACCGCCGCAGTGCCGCGAGGACGTCGGCCACGAGATCGGCAGGGTCCTCACAGCCTGCCGAGAACCGCACGAAGCCCTCCGGAACGGGATCGCCCCACTGGGCACGCCGGTCCACGGTGCTGTGCACCCCACCGAAACTGGTCGCGCCGGAAACGAGGTGACTGCGGTCGACGAACCGCCGCACCGCCTCGGCATCCCGCAGTTCGAAGCGCAGCACACCACCCCACCGGCGCATCTGCCGACTCGCCACCTCGTGCGCGGGATCGCTCGGCATGCCGGGCCAGCGAACTCCCGTGACCTCCTCATGACCGGACAACGCCTCGGCGAGCGCCGCCGCGTTCTCGGCCTGCCGGGCGAGACGGAGGTCGAGCGTCGCCATGCTGCGATGCGCCAGCCAGGTCTCGAACGGTGCCGGAATCGCCCCGGAAAGGGTTCGTACTCGGCCGAGACGTTGCGCGAGTTCCTCGTCACGCACACTGACGTGGCCGAGCAACAGGTCGCTGTGCCCGCACAGGGCCTTCGTGTCACTGGCCACCACCGCGTCGGCACCGAGTTCCAACGGCCGCTGCCCCAACGGCGTGGCGGTCGTGTTGTCCACGGCCACCAGCGCGCCCGCGGCGTGAGCACGCTCGGACAGCGCCGCGATGTCGCAGACGTCGAGACCGGGATTGGACGGAGTCTCCAGCAACACCAGCCGGGCGCCGTCGAAAACGTCGTCCGGGAAGGGGCCCGCGGTCGGAACCTCCTTGACCCGCAGGTGCAGCTCGGCGAGTTCGGTCCGCACGAACTCCCTGGTGGCGTAGTAGCCGTCGGTGGGCAGCACCAGTACGTCACCGGCGTGCAGTACGGCTCGCAACAGAGTACCGATAGCCGCCATCCCGGATGGCAGCAGCAGACACGTTCCACCGTCGAGGTCCCCGACGGCGGTTTCCAGCGCCCGCCAGGTGGGATTCCCGCCCCGACCGTAGAAATCGACGTCGCCGAGGCGATCGGACCCCCCGAGGTGGTACGGGGCCGCGAACACCGGACCGGGCATGAACGACTCCCCCGCCGCCGGTTCGGTCTCTCCACCGTGTACGCAGCGCGTCCCGTCCCCGTACAACGGGTTCTCCCTCCTGTGCGGCATCTCGATCGCTATTCCGGTTTACGGTCCCGTCCCAGCAACTCGGCTGCGGCGGGCACCGGCTCCAGCCCTTCGTGGCACACCCGGTGGACCACTTCGGCTATCGGCATCTCCACGCCGTTGGCGGCAGCGAGTTCGCAGAGCGACCGACAGGACTTGACGCCCTCCGCGACCTGCCCGTGTGCGGCCCGCTGCGCCTCGGCCACGGAATCACCGTGTCCCAAGCGCTCCCCGAACGTGCGGTTGCGGGACAGCGGCGACACACAGGTAGCCACCAGATCGCCCATTCCGGCCAGCCCCGCGAAGGTCATGGGCTCGGCACCCAGCGCCGTTCCCAAGCGGGTCGTCTCGGCGATGCCCCTGGTGATGAGAGTGGACATGGTGTTGGAGCCGTATCCCAGCCCGGATGCCACCCCGCAGGCGAGCGCGATCACGTTCTTGCAGGCACCGGCCACCTCCACACCGACGATATCGGTGTTGGTGTAGGGCCGGAAGTACCCCGTCGAGCAGGCACGTTGCAGCGCGACCGCGCGCTCGTGGTCCGGACAGGCGACCACTGTGGCGGTGGGCTGTTCGTCGGCGATCTCCTTGGCGAGATTGGGACCGGAAACGACGGCCACCCGAGCGGCGGGTACATCGGCCACCTCGGCTATCACCTGGCTCATCCGCTTCAGGGTGCTCAACTCGACCCCTTTGGCCAGACTGACCAACGTGGCTCCCTCCGGGAGGAGGGGTTGCCAACCGGTCAGGTTCTCCCGCAGGGTCTGACTCGGCACCGCGAGTACCACCGCGTCGGCCCCGTGCAGCGCCTCCGCCGCGTCGGCGGTGGCACGCAACCGGCCGGGAAGCGGGGTTCGCGGCAGGTACTCGGTGTTGACGCGGTGACGCTCGATCTCCTCTGCCACGTGGGACCTGCGAGCCCACAGTCGCACCTCGGTGCCCGCGTCGGCGAGCACCTTGGCGAACGCGGTTCCCCAGGATCCGGCCCCCAACACGGCCACGCGCCGGAGCGCACCGCGCTCCGGCCCGGAAACGGTGCTCTCAGACATGGTCGTCGTTCCGCTCCGCACGCCTCGCACCGGAGTAGAACGAGGAGGGCGCGGGCTCCTCCCGGATGTCGGCCAGCTGATCGCGTACCCGACGCATGAGCAGCTCGGTGACCTCGCGCAACACCTTGGTATCGGCTTCCCCCGCGCGGTACTCGGCCAGGTCCTCGGGGGCGCCGAACCGCAGCGTGACCCGCTTGCGCGGGAAGGGGCGGAAACGTTTGTGATACCCGTCGAGGATTTCCCTCGTCCCCCATCTCGCCACCGGAATCACCGGGACGTCGTGTTCCAGGGCGAGCCTGGCCACTCCCACCTTGGGGATCATGGGCCAGCCCTCCGGGTCCTTGGTGATGGTGCCGTCGGGGTAGATCAGCACCACCTTGCCCTGTTCCAGGGCCCGGTGCGCCTCCCGGAGGCTCTGCTGGGCGTTCACACTGCCGCGATACACCGGGATCTGCTCGACTCCACGCAACACACCGCGCAGCACCGGGTAGTTCCAGAGTGTGTGTTTGGCCAGGAAGCGGGGAAGCCTGCCCGCTCGGTGCACCGACACCGCGTCGTAGATCGGATCGAGATGCGAGATGTGATTGAGCACCAACAGCGCGCCGCCCTGGGCCGGTACGTGCTCCAGCCCGATCAGCCTGGTCCGCGCCAGCAAAGCCTTGAGCGGATAGAACACGACGATGGCGATCGCCAACCAGATTCTGCCGACCACGCCGTTTCCACGCTCTTTGGTGGCGCCGCGGGAACGTCGCAAACTCCTCGGCTCGGCCACGCCAACTCCTTCCGTTTGAGCGGCTGCCAACATACCCGTTGGGGTGGGCACCGCCGATTGACCGGTCGCGAGACCTCTCCCCGGTGAGGCGCAGAATGGCGGTGTGACCGTGGGAGTCCAACTGCTCGTACCGATCAAACCACTGCGCCTGGCAAAGACCCGGTTGCGTACCGAGCGAATCCTCTCCGAGGAGCACGCCGAGCTGGTTACCGCGCTCGCGATGGACACCGTCCTGGCAGCGGCAACGGCCGAACGGGTACGGGAAGTGCTCGTGGTCACCTCGGATGCGGTGCTGGCGCGCCGCTTCCGCGAACTCGGGGTCGAGGTGCTGCCCGACTCACCGCGGGCCGGGCTCAACGCGGCACTGCGACACGGTGATCACCTCCTCGGCGAACGGGGCACGAAGGTCCGGGTCGGCGCCCTGCAGGCCGATCTCCCGGCGTTGCGCGGCCCCGAGCTGGACGGTGCGATCGCGGAGGCGGACTCGGAACGCTCCTACTGCGCGGACCGCCAGGGCACCGGGACCACGCTGTTGCTCGCCTGCGGCGGCGACGCGCTACGTCCCGGGTTCGGCACGAACTCGGCAACGACTCACCGCGAGAGCGGCGCGAAGGCACTCCTCGGCTCGTGGGCGTCGTTGCGCTGCGACGTGGATACCGAAACCGACCTACGTACGGCGGAGGCCCTGGGGCTCGGTTCCCACACCCGAAAACTGCTACGAGGAAACAATTCGAAACCACCCCGTCCCGAAATTGATTGTTCGGGGACGGGGTAACCCCACCGAAACCGCTGCCGTTCGGGGAGTACTCACCCCCGGTCGGCTTGGGTAACCTCCGTCACCATCCGATCGGATGAGCGTAGCCCCCACCTCATGCGTGACAATAGTGGTGTGAGTACGGACGGCGACGATCGGCTTTCCGAATCGATGCGAGGGAACAGCCACGGGACGACACCCGAGAGGGTCGCTCGGAACGCGCCCGAAGCCATCACGCCCGAGGCCGAAACGGCGCCGGACGACGCGGCCACGCGTAACGGCGAGTCGGATCGCGCGCGCGTACCGGCGGCTCCTCCCGCGGTCACCAGAGCCGTGGCCAGCACGGACCTGCCGGAGAATCGGTACCTCAATCGTGAGCTGTCCTGGTTGGATTTCAACGCCCGGGTGCTGGCCGTGGCCGAGGACCGGTCCCAACCGCCGCTGGAACGGGTGAAGTTCCTGGGCATCTTCGCCTCGAATCTGGACGAGTTCTACATGGTGCGCGTGGCGGGGCTGAAACGACGCGAGGAAACAGGACTATCGGTACGCAGCGCCGACGGGCTCTCGCCGCACGAACAGCTGACCCGCATCTCGGCACGCAACCAGGACCTGGTTGAACGGCTCGACCGCGTCTTCCTCGACGAGCTGCTGCCGGAGCTGGAGGCCAACGGCATCCGCATCCTGAGTTGGGCGCGGCTCGAAAACCGGGACCGGGAGAACCTGACGCGCTACTTCGAGGACCACGTCTTCCCGGTACTGACTCCACTCGCCGTCGATCCGGCGCACCCGTTCCCCTACATTTCCGGGCTTTCGCTGAACCTCGCGGTGATGGTCACCGACACCGAGGCCGGGATCAAGCGGTTCGCCAGGGTCAAGGTTCCCGCCAACGTGGCGCGGCTGATCCGGGTGGAGGACGACCGGGACCAGCCGCAGAGCACGTTCATCCCGCTCGAAGAGCTCATAGCGGCACATCTGGACAAACTTTTCCCGGGCATGGAGGTCACCGAGCACCACATCTTCCGCGTGACGCGTAACGCGGACCTGGAGGTCGAGGAGGACCGCGACGAGGACCTGCTGCAGGCCATGGAACGCGAGCTGGCACGCAGGCGATTCGGCCCGCCCGTACGGCTGGAAATAGCCGACACGATGAGCCGGACGATGCTCGACCTGCTGTTGCGCGAACTGGACGTGGACCCGCACGACGTCGTGGAGGTACGTGGGCTGCTGGATCTGTCCTGCATGTTCCAGCTGGGCAAACTGCAACGCCCGGATCTGAAGGGCTCGCCGGTCGTACCCGCCACTCATCCGGCCTTCGCGGAGGGCAACACGTCCAAGAGTATCTTCGCGACATTACGCGAGGGCGACGTGCTGTTACACCATCCCTACCACGCGTTCTCCACCTCGGTGCAGCGCTTCATAGAGCAGGCGGCCGTGGACCCGCAGGTGCTCGCGATCAAACAGACGTTGTACCGGACCTCGGGTGACTCGCCGATCGTCAACTCGCTGATCGACGCGGCCGAGGCGGGCAAGCAAGTGGTGGCGCTGGTCGAGCTCAAGGCACGGTTCGACGAGCAGGCCAACATCCAGTGGGCACGTGCCCTGGAACGCTCCGGCGTACACGTGGTCTACGGCCTGGTGGGATTGAAAACCCACTGCAAGACGGCACTCGTGGTGCGCCAGGAGGGTGCGACACTGCGGCGTTACTGCCACCTGGGGACCGGCAATTACAACCCGAAAACCGCTCGGACTTACGAGGATCTGGGACTGCTCACCGCCGACGACGATATCGGCGCCGATCTGACCGATCTGTTCAACGTACTCACCGGATACGCGCGGCACGACACTTATCGCAGGATTCTGGTCTCACCTCAGGGCATCCGAACCGGGATAGTCGAACGAATCGAGGGCGAAATAGCGCTGGCGCGAACGGGAAAACCGGCAGGAATCCGGATGAAGATCAATTCGCTGGTCGACGAACAGATCATCGATGCTCTCTATCGGGCCTCGCTCGCCGGAGTTCCCGTTCGGATCGTGGTACGCGGTATTTGTGCCTTGCAGGCGGGAGTCGAGGGTCTGAGCGAAAACATCGAAGTCCGGTCGATTCTCGGCAGGTTCCTGGAGCATTCCAGGGTGTTTCATTTCCAGGGTGCGGACGAACACTGGATCGGGAGTGCCGACATGATGCACCGGAATCTGGATCGGCGGATCGAGGCACAGGTACAGGTGACCGATCCCAGGCTGACCTCGGAGCTGGACTCATTGCTGGATTCGGCACTCCACCCGCAGACACGTTGCTGGGTGCTCAACTCGAAGGGTGACTGGGAGGCATCACCGCGGCAGGACCAGCAGGTACGGGACCACCAGACGGAGATGCTGCGGCTGCACGGCGCTAAGGTGTGAGTCGAGATGTCCAACTCCGAATCCGCTTCCGAGATCGATCCACCCCCTGCGTCGAACTCCGCGACGATTCACGGCGATTCCGCCGGCCCGCTGCCCACGATAAGGGCTGCCGGTGCGGTGCTTTGGCGGCCGGGTTCGACCGAGCACACGGAGATCGCCGTGGTGCACCGCCCGCGCTACGGGGACTGGTCACTTCCCAAGGGCAAGCTCGACCCCGGGGAGACGATCCCGCAAGCGGCCGCTCGGGAAGTCACCGAGGAAACGGGGCTGAACTGCGTGCTGTCCCGTCGGCTGCGCAGGATCGGTTACGAGGTCCCCCGGGGAAGAGACGGGCGGGCCGCCAAGTCCGTGGACTACTTCGCCGCACGTGCGCTGCCCGGGGAGTTCGTCGCCAACGAGGAGGTCGACGAACTGCGCTGGGTGCCCGCCACACGGGCTCACGAGTGGTTGACATACGCGGACGACCACGACGTGGTGGACTCGTTCATGAGCCTGCCCACCACGATGAGCACCGTACTGTTGGTACGACACGCCGAAGCGGGCAAGCGCACGGAATTCCACGGTGACGACAACCTGCGACCGCTCAGCGAAGCAGGATGGCGACAACGGAATCAGCTGCACAGCCTGCTCTCACTGTTCGGCCCCGAACGTGTCCATTCCGCGCCGAGGGTGCGCTGCGAGCAGACGGTGGATTCCGTCGCCGAGAGTCTACGGACGAACATCGAATCCGAACCCGCGCTTTCCGAGGAGGCGTATCGAGCCCATCCGGAGGCCGGGAGGCGACGCCTGCTGCGCATCGCCGCCGAGCCGGGGACCGCGGTGGTGTGCAGCCAAGGCGGTGTCATTCCGGATCTGGTGAGCTCACTGGCCCGCTCGGACGGGCTCTCGCTCGGTGAGATCAACAGCCGTAAAGCCAGTGTCTGGGTTCTCTCCTTCCTCACCACGTCGCATTCCGGTGACGGGCATTCCGGTGACGGTTCGCACCCGGCACCGCTGTTGGCGGCCGCCGACTACTTCCCCGCGCCGACGCCGGAAAACGTGTGAAAGGCACGACCCCCGGCGTCACTTCTTGTTGCTACGCCCTGAAGTGGACTTCTTGGCCGAGGTCGTGGAGCTCTTCGCCTGCTGTGTCCTGCCGGTGCCGGACTTGGAGCTCGTCGTCCTGCCGGTACCCGCCGACTTCGTAGTACCCGATTTGGCGGTACCGGTGGACTTCGTCGCGCCGGTCCCGGTCGAGGACTTGGTGGTGCCCGACTTGGCGGTACTCGCCTTGCTCGTGCTCGCCTTGGCCGTACCGGTCTTGGCCGTTCCGCTCTTGGCGGTGCTGGCCTTGGCGGTACTCGTTCTGGTAGCGGTGGCGGCGCTCGTCCGACTCGTTGCCGTCTTCGCCCGGGTTCCTCCCGTGGCCCCACTCTTGCTCGTCGCCGAACGAGCGCTGGTCGACTTGGAACTCGTCGTCCTGCCGGTACCCGCCGACTTCGTGGTGCCCGATTTGGCGGTACCGGTGGACTTCGTCGCGCCGGTCCCGGTCGAGGACTTGGTAGTGCCCGACTTGGTGGTACTCGCCTTGCTCGTGGTCTCCTTGGCCGCTGTTCCGCTCTTGGTCGTACCGGTCTTGGCAGCACCCGTCTTCGCCGTGGAACTACGGCTGCTCGTCCCACTCGTGGTGGCAGCGGTGGTGCGGGATCCCGTCCTACCGGTACGGCTCGTGGTGGTTCCGGTACGGGTGGCACCGGAGGTGCTCTTGGCGGTCGTGGCGGTGCCGCGACTCGCCGTACCGGTCTTGGCCGCCGCCGCACGGGGAAGTTTTCGTTGGCCGCCCACCACTTCCTTGAACTGTGTACCGGCCCGAAAAGCGGGGACGTTGGTCTTGCGGACCTTCACCGCCTCCCCAGTACGCGGATTGCGGGCGGTGCGGGCGGCACGAGCTCGTTTCTCGAAAACGCCGAAGCCCGTGATATTCACCTTCTCGCCTTTGTTGACGTTGCGGACGATGAGATCCACGACGTTGTCCACTGCCTGACTCGCGGTTTGTTTGTCACCGAGGCGTTCGGCCAATGCCTCGATTAGTTGCGCCTTGTTCACGTCAGTCCCTCCCAGGACAACTACGGCCCGTCCGGGCCGACTCAGGAGCCACGGTAAATCTCCGCGGGAGTGGATGCCATTCGCCACGCCCGCTTTTCGCGTGGTGGCGCACCATTGGCAGCCGGAGAAAACCGCTGTGGCCCCGGCAGAGCTTTGTCGCCCGGTTTTCCGTGAGGCGCCAGCGGGCGGACCCCACAACCTGCTCTCGGTTGCGGTGAACCGACATCGGACGGGGCCCGGAGCGCGTAGCGGTAAGTCCTCGGAGGCAACCGAGACGAGGGAATCAGCGGGTGGTCGGCACACGGGAGTAGTTGGTCCGACGCCGAAAAGGCCGAAATCACCGGGCAACCACGCACCACCGACAGGGCGGGACTCGCCCACGCCCCGCCGGAGCCGGTTCTCACGGTCCCGGTTACGTGGGATGCGCCGGATCGGCGTCCGCGAGCCGCACGGGACGCATCGAGCGCCGCTCCCGGGATATGCCTCGTGGCCTCGCGGTGGGCGCGAACCGCGCGCGGCGGCGAGCTCGGACGAGTCCACCCGCTGCCCGGAGTCGAGCAGCCAAGTTTCGGCGGAACTCCGACGGGCGCCCACTGGAGGTTTTCCCGGTTGGCGGGTCGCCCACTCGGCGGAGCCTCCAGCCGACCCCGGGAAACCCGACGTCGGGTAGCGACCTACCCGAGGTCGGGCCTTCCTCGCGAGAACACGATGCGGGAGAAGCCGCGGGTGCTCGCCCCGACACGGGGTTCTCCGACGTTTCCAACTCGGCAAAAGACCCGGGGCGATCGACGAACCGACCGGAAAACCCCGATCAAACGGTGGGCGCGGCCTGCGTGGTGGGCAGGAAACTCGGCCTGGTTCGTTCGAAAGCGTCGATGCTGTCCTCCGAACGCATCGTCAGGCCGATGTCGTCGAAGCCCTCCAGCAGCCGCCAGCGTGTGTACTCGTCCACCTCGAAGCCGATGGTGAGGTCCTTGGCGCTCACGGTGCGCGCCTCGAGATCCACCGTGACCTCGGTTCCGGGCTCGGACTCGAGCAGCTTCCAGAGCAGTTCCACATCGGACTGCTCGCACTGCGCGGCGAGCAGCCCCTGCTTACCCGCGTTGCCTCGGAAGATGTCGGCGAACCGGGAGGAGATGACGACCCGGAAACCGTAGTCCTTCAACGCCCAGACCGCGTGTTCCCTGGAGGAACCGGTCCCGAAATCGGGGCCGGCCACCAGCACGCTTCCCCGGCTGAACGGTTCGACGTTGAGGATGAAGTCCTCATCGGCGCGCCAGGCCGCGAACAGGGCGTCCTCGAAACCCGTTCGCGCCACACGCTTGAGGTAGACGGCGGGAATGATCTGGTCGGTGTCTACGTTGGACCGCCGAAGCGGCACTCCGATACCGGTGTGCGTGGTGAACGGCTCCATGAGGTACTCCGTATCTCGGGTTGGTGGGTGGCTGCCCGGCGGATCCGGCCTCCCGCGAACCTGCCGGGGCGAGCGCACCGGTGTCACGACGTGGCTCGATTACAGGTCCTCCGGCGAGGAGAGCGTGCCGCGCACCGCCGTGGCCGCCGCGACGACGGGTGAGACGAGATGGGTTCGCCCGCCCTTGCCCTGCCTGCCTTCGAAGTTGCGGTTGGAGGTCGAGGCCGAGCGTTCCCCGGGGGTGAGCTGATCGGGGTTCATCCCGAGGCACATCGAGCACCCCGCCTGGCGCCATTCGGCACCCGCCGCCTCGAACACCTCGTGCAGCCCCTCGTCCTCGGCCTGCTTGCGTACTCGCATGGACCCCGGAACGACCAGCATCCGTACGTCTTCGGCGACCCTGCGGTCACGCAGTATCCCCGCCGCGCTGCGCAGATCCTCGATCCGCCCGTTGGTGCAGGAGCCGAGGAACACGGTGTCCACCGCGACCTCGTGGAGGGGAGTACCGGCGCGCAGCCCCATGTACTCCAGCGCCTTCTCGGTAGCGGCCCTGCTCTCCTCGTCGGCGATCGACTCCGGATCGGGTACCCGCTCCCCGAGCGGCAATCCCTGACCGGGATTGGTTCCCCAGGTCACGTACGGCGTGAGTGAGTCCGCGTCGATCGTCACCTCGGCGTCGTAGCCCGCGTCGGAGTCCGTGCGCAACGATTTCCAGTGCTCCACGGCGGCGTCCCAGTCCGCTCCGGCGGGCGCGTGCGAACGCCCCTTGAGGTACTCGAAGGTGGTCTCGTCGGGGGCGATCATGCCGGCCCTGGCACCGGCTTCGATGGACATGTTGCACATGGTCATGCGCGCTTCCATCGTCATGGACTCCACGGCCGAGCCGCGGTACTCCAGCACGTAGCCCTGACCACCACCGGTGCCGATCTTGGAGATCACGGCGAGGATGACGTCCTTGCTCGTGACCCCCGGACGCAGCGTCCCCTCGATGTTGACGGCCATGGTGCGGAAGGGCCGCAGCGGCAGTGTCTGCGTAGCCAGTACGTGCTCGACCTCGGAAGTACCGATACCGAAGGCGAGCGCGCCGAAGGCGCCGTGGGTCGAGGTGTGACTGTCGCCGCACACCACGGTGGTTCCGGGCTGGGTCAGCCCGAGCTGCGGCCCGACCACGTGGACGATCCCCTGCTCGGCGTCACCCATCGGATGGAGCCGTACCCCGAAGTCGGCGCAGTTCTTGCGCAGTGTCTCGACCTGCGTACGCGACACCGGATCGGCGATCGGCAACTCCACGCCCTCGGTGGGCACGTTGTGGTCCTCGGTCGCCAGCGTCAGATCCGGACGGCGTACGGCACGGCCGGCCAGCCGCAGCCCCTCGAAGGCCTGCGGACTGGTCACCTCATGCACGAGATGGAGGTCGATGTAGAGCAGATCCGGCTCGTCGCCCTCCCCGCGACGCACCAAATGCTCGTTCCAAACCTTCTCGGCGAGCGTGCTACCCATCGCTCCTCCCCATCGAAGCCGTGGGATCCGAGTGGTACGGCTCCCACGTTGTGGACTTCCCAGATAACGAGACGTTAGTATCGCCCCGTGGGAGAGCATAGCGGTATCGGAGTTCTGGACAAAGCGGTGGCCGTGCTACAGGCCGCTGCCGAGGATCCGTGCGGGCTGGCGGAGCTGTGCGAGCGTACGGGATTGCCCAGGGCAACGGCACACAGACTCGCGGTCGGTTTGGAAACGCACCGGATGCTGCGACGCGGCTCGGACGGACGCTGGCGCTCCGGTCCGGCGCTGGGCGAGCTGGCGGGCGGCGCGGTGGATCCCCTGCTGGAGGCGGCGGCCGCGGTGTTGCCCAAACTTCGCGACATCACCGGCGAGAGCGTGCAGCTCTATCGCCGCGACGGGATGCAACGTACCTGCGTGGCCACCGCGGAACCGCCGAGCGGACTGCGTGACACGGTCCCGGTCAACACCGCGCTGCCGATGACGGCCGGATCAGGCGCCAAAGTGCTGGCCGCGTGGTCCGACCCCGCCACACAGCGAGCCGTACTGGCGGAGGCGGTCTTCGGTGAACGCACTCTGATGGAGGTGCGTCGCCGGGGATGGGCGCAGAGCGTCGCCGAGCGGGAGTCCGGAGTGGCCAGCGTCTCGGCACCGGTGCGGGACTCGGCGGGCACCGTGGTGGCCGCCATCTCGGTATCCGGACCGATCGACCGGATGGGCCGGCGCCCGGGAAGTCGTTGGGCAGCCGATCTGCTCGCGGCTGCCGACGGGCTGCAGAACAGGCTCTGAGCCCGGGTCAGCACACGGCGGAACACGTGAGCGACGGCGGTACGGTCCCGATGAGCCGGGAAAGCCGTACCGCCCGGCTCTCCCCGCATGGCGCGAAGTAATTCGGTGCCCCATCGGGTTGATATCACCACTCGGATACGAAGAAAGCCGGTGTGCGAGCACACCGGCTTCGTATCTCTCGTGTAGTCCCGATGGGATTCGAACCCACGTTACCGCCTTGAGAGGGCGGCGTCCTAGGCCACTAGACGACGGGACCGCGTAAGCTACCGAACGCTTTCGAGCGAACGTAACCCACGAACATGCCGATTGATAACCCGATGAGAACCGAAACACGGCCCTCTAGGGGCACACACCGCTGGCGACACCAGCAGCGGCCACAACCGGGCAGCACCGAAAAGCGGAAACTCTCCGGTTTCGTAGTCCCGATGGGATTCGAACCCACGTTACCGCCTTGAGAGGGCGGCGTCCTAGGCCACTAGACGACGGGACCTTACGAGAAGCATCGGACGCTTCTTCAGCTGGGGTACCAGGATTCGAACCTAGACTAACTGAACCAGAATCAGTCGTGCTGCCGATTACACCATACCCCATCGGCACTGATGAACATCGTACCACCAAGCGGTTTTCTCTTTTCCGCTTCGATGACCTCTGTTCATCGCGTTGATGAATATACTAGACCATGCCCGTGAACCGCTTCGCACCACCCCCCTGCCAAAGCGATTCAGCTGGTGAGCGGGTCTTCCAGCGGCGGTTCGGGCCGCTGCCCCGATTCCCCGCGAACGGGGGCCGAACAGTCCTCGGAAGCTTCCCGCCCCACGTTCGCGGGGACTCTCTCCCTCGGAGTCCCCGCGCCAGGCGGGCAGCCCCGCGACGAGGCACCACGCGTGATTCCCCCTAGGAACGTTCTGCCCGAGTGAACGGCCCCACTACGAGCGCTGCCGCCCTGTTCCCGAACGGACAGCCTCGATCAAACCGAGCCGGCCATGCTCATTCGGTAGGCGGAAACCCCCTCTTCCGCACCGTCGAAAGGAAGATCACACACCAGAACCTCGGGCAACTCGCACAGACTCGTGATCACCGACACACCGTCGGCGGGAACCACCGAACTCGTCGGACCGACGCTGTCCCGGTCCAACCAGATGCCGTGCATACCCGCGCAGGCCGCCCCGTTGGCGTCGATCTCCAGATTGTTGCCGACATGGGCCACTTCCGCGGGCGAAAGTCCCAGGGTGTCGCAGGCAGCCGCGAAGATTCCGGAGGAGGGCTTGGCCACACCGCACTCGCCCGATATCACCGTCGCGTCGAAGGTAGCGGCCAACCCGGTGACGGCGAGTTTGTGCCGCTGGTACGCGCCGGGGGCGTTGGTTATGGCCGCGACGCGCAATCCGCTGGCACGCAACCATTCCAGACAGCCCGTGGCGTCCTCGAAGAGTTCCCAGGAGTCGCGCAGCGCCACCATTCGCCGGTGTTCCCTGGCCAACACCTCGTCCTCGCTCAGCCGTTCGCCGAAGGCGGCGAAGAAATCGCGGGTGCGGCTGCGGCACATCGTCTCGAAATCGATCTCACCCGCCATCATGCGCGCGTTGTACTCGTCGGTTATCCGTCGCCACACCGGCCACGCCGCATCGTTGCCGGTCAATGACGCGAAAGCCCGTCGAGCCGATCCCCGACTGTCCAGCAGCGTGTCGTCGATGTCCAGGCAGACCGCTCTGATGCCGCGAGGCCGTTCCGAGGCGGATACTTCAAGTGCGGATTTCACTCCGTGAGGCTAGGACTCCACCCGGAGTGGCCGACTCGTCCAACATGGTGATACTTACATCACTGACACGATTTAGCTCGCCGCGTGCAACAGCACGTGAACACACGTGACGTGCCGGTCCGCCCGACTTCCGTCGCGGGGACCGGCACGGTGATGGTGCTCACTCCTCGGGTACGTTCCGCAGCGCCGTACGCAACCGGTCGAGGCAGGACTGCCTGTCGAGCAGTTCCATCGACTCGAACAACGGTGGCGAGACCGTACGACCGGTGATTGCCACACGTACCGGCGTGAATGCCTTGCGGGGCTTGATGCCCAGCCCCTCGACGATCGCCTGTTTCAGGGCGTTCTCGATGTCGGCGGCGCGCCACTCGGCCAACGGTTCGAGGACATCCAGGGCGGCCGAAATTACCGGCCGAGCGTCACCGCCCAGCGCCTTGGCCGCGGCCGCTGGTTCCGGTTCGAAGTCCGCGCCCGCGAACAGGAAACCCATCATCCCGACCGCGTCCGACAGCACGGTCAATCGCTCCTGCACCAGTGGAGCGGCCGCTCGCACCGTCTCCAGCTGCCACTCGCTCGGAGCGGTGGGCAACACACCACCGGCGACCAGGTACGGCACGACCCTGTCGACGAAATCGTCGAGTTCCAACGCACGCAGGTGTGCGGCGTTGATGGCATCGGCCTTCTTCTGGTCGAACCGTGCCGGATTGGCGCTGACCCGACGAATGTCGAACGCACTCACCATCTCGTCGAGGTCGAACACGTCGCGGTCGTCGGAGATGGACCAGCCGAGCAGCGCCAGATAGTTGAGCAGCCCCTCCGGGAGAAAACCGCGCTCGCGATGGTGGAAGACATCGGACTGCGGGTCACGTTTGGAGAGCTTCTTGTTTCCCTCCCCCATCACGAACGGCAGGTGGCCGAACTCAGGGGTGAAGTCCGTCGTGCCGATCCGTTGCAACGCCTCGTAGAGCGCGATCTGACGCGGCGTGGAGGACAGCAGATCCTCGCCACGCAGCACGTGAGTGATTCCCATGAGGGCGTCGTCGACGGGATTCGTCAGCGGGTACAGCGCGTCCCCGTTGCCGCGCACCAGAACGGGATCGGGCACGCTGCCCGCGGGGAAGGTGACTTCGCCGCGAATCAGGTCGGTGAATCCGATGTCGCGGTCCGGCATCCGCAACCGCAGGACCGGACTGCGCCCCTCGGCGCGCAGTTCCGACTTGCGCTGCTCGGTCAACTCGCGGTCGGCGTTGTCGTACCCCAGTTTGGGGTCCCGGCCCGCGTCTCGGTGGCGCTGTTCGACTTCCTGCGGCGTGGAGAAGGATTCGTAGAGTTCACCGGCCTCCAGCAATCTGGCGGCCACGTCCGCGTAGATCTCACGCCGTTGACTCTGCCGGTAAGGACCGTACTCACCCCCTACGTCCGGCCCCTCGTCCCAGTCGAGGCGCAACCAGCGAAGAGCCTCCAGAAGTGCTTGGTAGGACTCCTCGCTGTCCCTGCTCGCGTCGGTGTCCTCGATGCGGAACAGCAACGATCCGTTGTTGTGCCGGGCGAACGCCCAGTTGAACAGCGCGGTGCGGATCAGTCCGACGTGTGGCGTACCGGTGGGTGAGGGGCAGAACCTGGCTCGTACCGGACGGTCGGACTCGGCGGTGGTGACATCTGACGTGCTCATGACTGATTCAGCTTATCCCGCTTGCCGCCCCTCTTGACCGGCGCGTCCCTTCGGAGCATGCTGGCGTTATTCAACGTCTGTTGAATTATTCTGCGGCAGTGCTGTCGGCTCGCGAGGTGCCTCGTTCCGATCACTCACGCGAGCAGCGGGATCGCCGAGCGGAAGAGGTCCTACATGGGAGGAATCGCGATGAAGCGAACCACCTGCTGCGTCGTCGGAGGGGGCCCGGCGGGGATGGTGCTGGGGCTGTTGCTCGCCCGCTCCGGGGTAGCCGTGACGGTGCTGGAAAAGCACGCGGACTTCCTGCGGGACTTTCGCGGGGACACGGTGCACCCGACGACGTTGGCACTGCTGGATGAGCTGGGTCTCGCCGAGCGCTTCGCCGAACTGCCCCAGCGAAGGATCAGCTCGGTGATGCTGCCGGTGGGGCCGGGGGGCGAGTTCTACACGCTGGGTGATTTCGAGCGGCTGCCGATCAAGTACAACTACATCGCCATGGTGCCGCAGTGGGACCTGCTCAATCTGCTGGCGGCGGAAGCGGCGAAGGAGCCGAACTTCGAGCTGCGCATGAACACCGAGGTGACCGGCCTGGTGCGGGAACACGGCCGGGTGACGGGGGTCGACTACCGCACCGCCGACGGGGAGCACGGCAGGCTTCGTGCCACCATCACGGTGGCCTGTGACGGCAGGGATTCCCTGGTCCGGGGAGAACTGGCCGACCAGCTCCGGGTACGGGACTTTCCGACTCCGATGGACGTGCAGTGGTTCCGGATCCCACGGCGGGAGGGGGACCCGAGCGGAGCCGTGGGGAGCATCGGGAACGGCGCGTTCACCGTACTGCTGGACCGGGAGGACTACTTCCAGGTCGCCTCGGTCATAGCCAAGGGCTCCGACGCGGCCGAGCGCGCCCACGACATCGGGAAGTTCAACGAATCGCTGCGTGGACGGCTCGGCTGGCTCGACGACGGGCGGGAACTCGTCCGGAGCTGGGAGGACGTGAAGCTGTTGCACGTCACCCTGGACCGGCTGCGCCGCTGGCACGTTCCGGGCCTGCTGTGCATCGGGGACGCGGCACACGCGATGTCACCGGTCGGCGGAATCGGTATCAACCTGGCGGTGCAGGACGCGGTGGCGGCCGCTCGGCACCTCGCGAAACCGTTGCGGCGTGGCGAACTGCGGCGCAGGCACGTGGCGGCGATCCAGCACACCCGGCTGCCCACGACCGCGCTCATCCAGGGCCTGCAACGCACCATCCACGCCAATGTGGTCGAGCCCGCACTGCGGGGAGAGATCGACTTCGGTCGCCGCGCTCGGCTCCCCCGTCCGCTGCGACTGCTGCCGAGACTTCCCTGGCTGCGCGTCGTCCCGCCCTACATCCTCGCCTACGGGGCCCGGCGGGAGGGCCCACCGAAGGAAGCACTCCGCTGACGCCCCGCAGAAGCTCGTTTCACCCGCGGTTCGGATGGATCGCGGGTGAAACGAGCGCACTGCCGGTGGCGCCGTCGACCGGGCCGGAACGCGCGCATCACGCCGCGACTCGCCAGCGACGGCTCAGGCCTGCTGCACCGGGTTGGTGAGTGTGCCCAGCCCGTCGATGGAAACCGAGACCTTCTGTCCGGCCCGCATCGGCCCAACCCCGGACGGAGTGCCGGTCAGGATCACGTCACCGGGCAACAGGGTCATGACCCGGGAGATGAACGAGATCAGACCGGCTACATCGTGCGTCAACAGCGAGGTGCGGGACTCCTGGCACAGCTCGCGGTCGAGTTCGGTGCGCAACCCCAGGTCGGAGGGATCAACGGTGGTGTCGATCCACGGTCCCAGCGGGCAGAAGGTGTCGTAGCCCTTCGCCCTGGTCCACTGCCCGTCGGCCCGTTGCTGGTCCCTGGCAGTGACGTCGTTGGCGATCGTGTATCCGAGCACCACGTCGGTTCCCCTGGCCTCGGGCACGTCCTTGCAGGGCTGGCCGATCACCACGGCCAGCTCGCCCTCGTAGTCGACCCGCTCGGAGTTCGGGGGCATCTTGATCGGGGCACTCGGGCCGATCACGGATGTCGAAGGCTTCATGAAAAGCACCGGATTCTCCGGCACCTCCCCACCCATCTCCCGCGCGTGCTCGGCGTAGTTCTTTCCCACGCAGAGCACCTTGGTCGGCAGGATGGGCGCCAACAGGCGCACGTCGGCCATCGGCCACTTACGACCGGTGAACGTCGGCTCCCCGAACGGATGCTGGTCGATCTCGACGGCGAGCACCTTCTCACCGGGGGATTTGGGGTCCGGCTCCAATGCCACGAACGAGACCCCTTCGGGCTGAGCAACACGTGCCAGGCGCAAACGAAACCTCCGTCATCAACTGTTCGCCGAACAGCTTACGTGCGGGTGAGCAACGGCCCAGTTCCTGGTCACCCCGTGTTGGAGCTACCGACCTCCGCCCGCTCGCCCCGGTGGACCGCCTTGTGGGCGAACGCGTCGCACAGCGCGTACCAGCTCGCCTCCACAATGTTGCCGTGCACCCCCACGGTGCTCCACTCCCGGTGTTCGTCCCGGGATTCCACGAGCACCCTGGTGACGGCGTCGGTCCCGGAGGCGTCGGTGAGAATCCGCACCTTGTAGTCCACCAGTTCGATCTCGTCCAACCACGGCAGCCGGGGCACCAGCGCCTTGCGCAGTGCGGCGTCCAGCGCGTTGACGGGACCGTTTCCCTCGGCGGTGGCGATGACGCGTTCCTGCAACACGTGCAACTTGACCGTCGCCTCCGAGACCACCTGCCCGTCGGGGCGGTGGTCGAGCGAGACACGGTAGGACTCCAGTTCGAAGGGTGCGCCGAACGACACCTCGTCCGAGGTGTCGCCGTCCGTTTCCGCCGCAGTGCCGTCGGCCAGCGCCATCTCACGACGCAGCATCAGTTCCAGCGAGGCGTCGGCCCCCTCGAAGGACCAACCCCTTGCTTCCAGTTCCTTGACCCGCCGCACCGCACCGGTGATGGCGTCCGGGGCCGAGCTCAGGTCCAGCCCCAGTTCGGCTGCCTTGAGCTCCAGGCTGGCGCGCCCGGACATCTCGGTGACGAGCACGCGCATCCCGTTGCCGACACGCTCGGGGTCGATGTGGTTGTACAGCTCGGGATCCACTTTGATCGCGCTGGCGTGCAGCCCGGCCTTGTGGGCGAATGTGGATCCCCCCACGTATGCCTGATGCGTGTCCGGCGCGATGTTGGCGATCTCGGCGAGCGCGTGCGACACCCGGCTGAGTTCGGACAGGTTGCCCTCGGGCAGCACGGGCAGCCCCAGTTTCGTCTCCAGATTGCCGATGACGGGGAACAGGTCGGCGTTGCCCGCCCGTTCTCCGTAACCGTTGGCGGTGCACTGCACGTGTGTAACCCCCGCCTGCACCGCCGCGAGCGTGTTGGCGACGGCGCAGCCGGTGTCGTCCTGGCAGTGGATCCCCAACCGGAAACCGGTGCGGCGGTGGATCTCCTCCACCGTTTCGGCCAGTGCTGTCGGCAGTTGCCCACCGTTGGTGTCACACAGGCACACCAGATCGGCACCCGCGTGCACGGCCGAGTCGAGCATCCGCAGCGCGGTGTCCGGATCGTGGGCGTACCCGTCGAAGAAGTGCTCGGCATCCAGGAACACGCGTTTGCCGTGCTCGGTGAGGTACCGGACGGTGTCGGCGATCATGGCGCCGTTCTCGGCCACGTCGGTACGCAACGCGCGTTCGATGTGTCTGCTGTCGGATTTGGCGACCAGCGTCACCGCAGGAGCTCCCGAGTCGAGCAACGCGGCCACCTGATCGTCCTGCTGCACAGGAACCCCGGGTCGGCGTGTGGAGCCGAACGCGGTGAGCACGGCGTGCCGAAGGTCGAGTTCGCCGGCGGTCGCCCGACGAAAGAACTCGGTGTCCTTCGGCAACGCACCGGGCCAACCGCCTTCGATGAAGCCCACGCCGAGGCTGTCCAGAATGCGGGCGACCGCGAGTTTGTCGGCCACCGAGTAGGAGATGCCTTCGCGCTGCGCGCCGTCGCGAAGCGTGGTGTCGTAGACGTGAAACGTGTCCGCCTGTGGGGTCCCTGCCGGGCTGGTGCGGTTCACTGTCCCTCCAGAAGGGCGGTGATCACGGGCCGGTCGTGGCTGGAACGGCCCGTTATGGCTGTCGTGGACACAAAAAAGACCCCCCGCGGATGCGAGAGGTCTGCGCGCCGGGTCTGCGGAGTCGAGTCACCCGGCGCGCTTGCCAATAATGCCCGTCGTGTACTGGAGCATGCCGCAATGCTCGCACATCGCGGACACACTCCAGCCAGTGGGCCTTTCTTCCCACGATACGGACAACCGGGGTGTCCGTGCCACGGTCCGTCAGCGGCGCGGCCGATCCGGCCGGACCCGACGGGGGATCACACCTGCTGCACGACTTCCCGCGCCGAAACCAGCGCGGCGAGCCGATCACCGATGGCGTGCGTGGCCCCCGGCGCGGAGTGATCGCGAGTGGCCAGATCGAAGGCGACCGAGGCCTGCACCCTCCTCGCCGCCTCCGCGTAACCGACGTGGTCGAGCAGCAGCGCGACGGACAGCACCGCCGCCGTGGGGTCGGCGATGCCCTGGCCCGCGATGTCGGGCGCACTGCCGTGGACCGGTTCGAACATGCTCGGATTGCGCCGTGTGGCGTCGATGTTCCCGCTGGCGGCCCTGCCGATACCGCCGGTGACCGCGCCGGCCAGATCGGTGATGATGTCGCCGAAGAGGTTGTCGGTGACGATCACGTCGAACCGGGCGGGATCCTGCACCAGATGGATCGTTGTGGCGTCGACATGCTCGTAGTTCACCGTCACGTCCGGATACTGCAACGAAAGTTCCTCGACCACCCGGGACCACAGTGATCCGGCGTGGCTGAGCACGTTGGTCTTGTGCACCAGAGTCAGATGCTTGCGTGGACGCGCCGATGCTCGCGCGAACGCGTCGCGGACCACCCGCTCCACCCCGAAGGCGGTGTTGAGACTCACCTCGGTCGCCACTTCCTGTGGCGTGTCCTTGCGCAGCAGGCCCCCGTTGCCCGCGTAGGGGCCTTCGGTGCCTTCCCGGACGACGACCATGTCGACCTCACCGGGGTCGGCGATCGGACTCTGCACTCCCGGATAGAGCCGCGCCGGACGCAGATTCACATGGTGGTCGAGTTCGAAACGCAGCCGCAACAGCAATCCGCGTTCCAGAATGCCGCTCGGCACCGACGGGTCACCCACCGCACCGAGCAGAATCCCGTCGTGCTCGCGCAACTCACCCAACACGGATTCCGGAAGTAGCTCCCCGGTGTTGTGCCAGCGAGCGGCGCCCAGATCGTACCGCGTGATCTCGGTTTCGGGGACCACTTCCCCGAGCACCTTCAGCGCCTCGGCCACCACTTCCGGCCCGATCCCGTCACCTGGGATCACAGCGAGCCGCATGCACACCTCCCGAGTCCTACCCCCGTTTTGGGGCTGAAACGTTGTGCCGCAGGCTACCGTGCTTCGATGTCGCTCAGGCACGCCGGACCCCAATACTGGACGTCACTTCCCGGACAGTGGGACACCCAATCGAGTGAATGTCACCCGTGCAGGGGGTGATCGGGAGCGACAAGCCGGCCGCTGACCAGCTGATACAACTTTCTTCCAGCCGGACGAGAACTCGATCCTGGAGGGTTGTCCGCGCCCGCGAACACGGAGCTTCGCGGCCCTGCGAACGAAAAACGGGGGCCGCCGCGTGCAGCGGCGACCCCCGAAAGGATCCGACGGGAGACCCCACCGGTCACACGAGGTGATCCGGTACGGAACCCGGGTGACCCGCGACCCGCACCGGGCCGCGGAATCGGCTCACTCGAAGCTGACGGTACGAACGGTCTTGGCTCCAACGGCCGCACCGATCGGCTCAAGCACGCCCGCGTCGACCGGACGGTCCACACGCAGCAGCATGATCGCGTCCGAACCGTCCGAGGTCTGGCTGATCTGCGCGGCCTCGATGTTCGTCCCGACCTCGCCGAGCAGCGTCCCGACCTTGCCCATGACACCGGGCCGGTCCGGGTACTCCAGCAGCAGGACGCTACCCTCGGCGCGCAGGTCGAAGTGCCTGCCGTTGACCTCGACGAGCTTCTCCACCTGGTTCGGACCGTCCAGCGCACCCGAGACGACACCCGTACGGCCGTCGGACAGCACGGCGCGTACCGAGACCACACTGCGGTGGCTCGCGCTCTCCGGGGCTGTCTTGACGTCGATGTCGACCCCGAGGTCCTCGGCGAGCTGCGGAGCGTTGACGAAGGTGACCTGGCTCTCCACCGCACCGGCGAAGACACCGCGCAGCGCCGCCAGCGGCAGCACGGAGACGTCCTCGTCGGCCAGCTCGCCCCTGGCCTCGACCGTGACGGAGGTCGGCGTGCTGCCGAGTACCGCGGCCAGCAACGAACCCAGCTTCTGGGTCAGCGGCAGGTAGGGGCGAACCTCCTCGCCGACGGCACCCCCCTGCACGTTGACCGCGTCGGGAACGAAGTCACCGCGCAACGCCTGCAGCGTGGAGTGGGCCACGTCGGTACCGGCCCGGTCCTGGGCCTCGGCGGTGGAAGCACCCAGATGTGGAGTCGCGACCACGTTGGACAGCTCGAACAGCGGACTGGAGGTCGTGGGCTCGGTGCTGTAGACGTCGATACCCGCACCACCGAGGTGCCCGCTGCGCAGGGACTCGGCGAGCGCGTCCTCGTCGATGAGCCCACCGCGCGAGGCGTTGACGATGATCGCGCCCTGCTTGGTCTTCTTGAGTTCCTCGGCACCGATGAGACCGAGCGTCTCGGCAGTCTTCGGCAGGTGGATCGACATGGCGTCGGCACGCTGCAGCAGCTCTTCGAGGCTGACGAGCTCGATACCGAGCTGGGCGGCACGCGCGGCCGAGACGTAGGGATCGTAGGCGATCAGCTTGGCGCCGAAGGCCTCCAGTCGCTGCGCGACGAGCTGGCCGATCTTGCCGAGACCGATGACACCGACGGTCTTGTCGTTGATCTCCACGCCGCTGAGCGCACTGCGTTTCCACTCCCCGGCACGCAGGCTGGCATCGGCCACGGCCACGTTGCGCGACACCGCCAGCAGCAGCGCGATCGCGTGCTCGGCGGCCGAGACGATGTTCGAGGTGGGGGCGTTGACGACCATGATGCCGCGTTCGGTGGCGGCGGGAACCTCGACGTTGTCCAGTCCGACTCCCGCACGGGCGACAACCTTCAGCCGCGTGCTGGCCGAGTAGACCTCGGCATCGACTTTCGTCGCCGAACGGACCAGCAGCGCGTCGGCGTCGGCAACGGCTTCGAGCAGTGCCGGACGGTCGGTGCCGTCGACGTGACGGATCTCGACCTCGTCTCCGAATGCTTCCAGCACCGAAGGGGCCAGCTTCTCGGCGATCAGGACGACAGGACGGCTTGCGTTGGTCACGGGCGCGCTCCAGTAACAGAGATCAGGGTCGAAGCAAGGCACGCCATTGTGCCGGGCTGGTGCAGCAGTTTAACGCTGATATGAGAATCCGTTCACACAAGTGTTGGACGTATCACCGTAACGCTACGGCATCCCAACACGACCGCGTAGCGGAAACAACACCGAAACAGCCGCACACAGGCTCCGTGGGCGGGATAACCCCCGCCTCGCGGCGAAACGGGTCGACGGCTCACGGTTCGTCGAACTCGCCGTCCTTGGCGCCCGCCACGAAGGCGTCCCACTCCTCCGGGGTGAAGACCAGCACGGGCCCCTCCGGATCGGCTCCGTTGCGCATGCCGATGTAGCCGTCCACGAAGGCGATCTCCACACCCGGTTCGTCATCGTCGTCGGTACTGGTGATCCACTCGGCGTTGGTGAAGTCGAGCTCGTCCCTGATGTGGGCCTTGTCGTCGACCGGTTGCGTTTCCTCACTCACGGTGTGGATATTAGCGCGCCGCGCGAGCCCCTCGTAACGCCCGGGAGCCCTCCGGAAAAACCGTGGGCGGCCCCGAACCCTCTCGGGGCCGCCCCACAGGACGGCGAATCGCCAGAACGGCAGTTCAGCCCTTGGTCCAGGACATCAGGGATCGAAGCCGCTTGCCGACCTCCTCGATCTGGTGCTCGTTGCCCGCGGCCTGCAGCTTGTTGAACTCGGGCCTGCCTGCCTCGTCCTCGGCCACCCACTCCTTCGCGAAGGAGCCGTCCCGGATCTCGGAGAGGACCTGACGCATCGAGTCCTTGACGTGCTCGTCGATGACCCGGGGACCACGAGTGAGGTCACCGTACTCGGCGGTGTCACTGCAGGAGTACCGCTGTCCGGCGATACCGCCCTCCCACATCAGGTCCACGATCAGCTTCAGCTCGTGCAGCACCTCGAAGTAGGCGATCTCCGGCTGGTAACCGGCCTCGACGAGAACCTCGAAACCGGACTGCACCAGCGCACTCGTTCCGCCGCAGAGCACGGCCTGCTCCCCGAAGAGGTCGGTCTCGGTCTCCTCGGTGAAGGTGGTCTTGATGACCCCGGCCCGCGCGCCGCCGATACCGGCGGCGTAGGCCAGTGCCAGCTGCTGCGCGTCGCCGGTGGGGTCCTGCTCCACCGCGATCAGGCACGGCACTCCCTTGCCGTCCACGAACTGGCGGCGCACCAGATGGCCGGGCCCCTTGGGGGCGACCATGGCGACATCCACGTCGGAGGGCGGCTGGATCAGCCCGTAGCGGATGTTGAACCCGTGCCCGAAGAACAGCGCGTCCCCGCTGTTGAGGTTCGGAGCGATGTCGTCGGCGTAGATCCGACGCTGCTTGGTGTCCGGCGCGAGGATCATGATCAGCTCCGCCTCGGCGGCCGCCTCCGAGGGAGTGACGACCCGCAGCCCCTCCTCGGCCACCTTCTCGCGCGACTTGGAGTTCTCCGGCAGGCCGATCCGGACGTCGACACCGCTGTCCCGCAGGCTCAGCGCGTGCGCGTGCCCCTGACTGCCGTAACCGATGATGGCGACCTTGCGCGACTGCACCCGGCCGAGATCGGCATCCGCCTCGTAGAAGATCTCAGTTGCCATTACCGTTCGTGTTCCTTTCTGTAGCGAATCCGCGTCGTACGCGGGTCAACGCACCGCGGTTGCCGTGATGGAGCGCGCTCCCCGACCGATGGCGACCATGCCGGACTGGACCATCTCGCGGACGCCGTAGGGCTCGAGCATGCGCAGCAGGGCGTCGAGTTTGTCGGTGTCCCCGGTGGCCTCGATGGTCAGTGCCTCGGGAGAGGCGTCGACGACCTTGGCCCGGAACAACTGCACGGTTTCCAGAACCTGGCTGCGCACCGAGGCGTCAGCCCGCACCTTGACCAGCAGCAGTTCGCGCTGCACGGAGGACTCGGGCTCCAACTCGACGATCTTGATGACGTTGATCAGCTTGTTGAGCTGCTTGGTGACCTGTTCCAGTGGTTGTTCCTCCACCGAGACCACGATGGTCATCCGGGAGATCTCCGGGTGCTCGGTGGGACCGACGGCCAGTGATTCGATGTTGAAGCTGCGCCGGGAGAACAGTCCGGAGACTCGGGAGAGCACACCGGGGACGTTTTCCACCAGCACGCTGAGTGTGTGTCGACTCATCGGCGTGTTCACCCCTCGTCGTCGAACAGTGGGCGGATTCCGCGAGCGGCCATGATCTCGTCGTTGCCGGTACCGGACGCGACCATCGGCCAGACCTGGGCGTCCTTGCCCACAACGAAGTCGATGACCACGGGTCGGTCGTCGACTGCCATGGCCCGCTCGATGACGCTGTCGACGTCGGAGGCGGCCTCACACCGCATTCCCACCCCGCCGAGCGCTTCGGCCAGCAGCGCGAAATCGGGAATCCGGTGGTTGTGGGTGCCGAGGTCACTGTGTGAGTAGCGCTCGGCGTAGAACAGGTTCTGCCACTGCCGAACCATACCGAGATTGCCGTTGTTGATGACGGCGACCTTGATCGGCAACCCTTCGATGGCGCAGGTGGCCAGTTCCTGGTTGGTCATCTGGAAACAACCGTCGCCGTCGATGGCCCACACCTGCCGGCCGGGAGTTCCGGCCTTGGCGCCCATCGCCGCGGGCACCGCGTAGCCCATCGTTCCCAGCCCGCCGGAGTTGAGCCAGCTGCGGGGCCGCTGGTAACCGATGAACTGCGCGGCCCACATCTGGTGCTGTCCCACACCCGCGGTGTAGACGGCTTCGGGCCCCGCCAGCGCACCGATGCGTTCGATCACGTACTCCGGCGAGAGCGTGCCGTCGGCAGGCCAGTCGTAGCCCAGCGGGAAGCGGTCCCGCCAGTCGCCGAGCTGGCTCCACCACTCTCCGAGATCCGGGGCGCCGTGCTCCGCTTCGGCGGTGTCCACGGCCTCGAGGAGTTCGGAGATGACCTCCTTGCAGTCCCCGACGATGGGCACGTCGGCGACCCTGTTCTTGGAGATCTCGGCCGGATCGATGTCGGCGTGCACGACCTTGGCCTCCGGGGCGAAATCCGACAGCCGCCCGGTCACCCTGTCGTCGAACCGGGTTCCCAGTGCGAGCAGCAAATCGGAGCGCTGCATCGCGGCAACCGCGGAGACGGTGCCGTGCATGCCGGGCATGCCCAGATGCAACGGATGCGTATCCGGCAAGACCCCGCGTGCCATCAGTGTGGTCACCACCGGAATGCCGGTGCGCTCGGCGAGCTTGGTCAATTCCTCGGAGGCGTCGGCCTTGACCACACCGCCCCCCACGTACAGCACCGGTCGTTGCGCCGAGGCCATCAATCGGGCGGCTTCCCTGACCTGCTTGCCGTGCGGTTTGCCGACCGGACGGTAACCGGGCAGCCGCTGTTCGGGGGGCCAGGAGAAGGAAGTGGTGAGCTGTTGCACGTCCTTGGGGACGTCGACCACGACGGGGCCGGGACGGCCGCTGGAGGCGATGTAGAACGCCTCCGCGATGGTCCGCGGGATCTCGTCGGGATCGGTGACCAGGAAGTTGTGCTTGGTGACCGGCAGCGTGATGCCGCAGATGTCGGCTTCCTGGAACGCGTCGGTACCGATCTGCCCCGTGGACTGCTGCCCGGTGATCGCCACCAACGGCACCGAGTCCATGTGCGCGTCGGCCAGCGCGGTGACCAGGTTGGTCGCCCCTGGCCCGGAGGTCGCCATGCAAACCCCGGTCCTACCGGTGGCCTGGGCGTAGCCGGTAGCGGCGTGACCGGCCGCCTGCTCGTGCCGAACCAGTACGTGACGAACCTTCGTCGAGTCCAGCAACGGATCGTAAGTGGGCAGGATCGTACCGCCCGGGATGCCGAACACCACTTCGCAGCCCACCGCTTCCAATGAGCGGACGAGGGACTGCGCACCGGTGGCTCTTACCGGCGCCCCGTTGGGCGGAGCTGGTTTCGGACGCTGCCCCGGTGATGCCTCCGGGGCCGGATTCTGCCTGGTGTTGGCGCTGGTCATCGATTCTGCCTCGTGGTCGATGAATGGGGCCGGGCACGAAAAAACCCTCGCCGGCACAGGGCCGAACGAGGGTTGGCGCGTCGACGTTTCGTACTTCTCAGGCGTCGACGCGCCCGGGAAGTACGAGAATGTCGTTACTGCGCTGCATGGCTCGAACATTAGACCCGGCACGACAGCCAAGTCAAACCTACGGGAAAAACTTCCCGAATGATGGACACCACCGGGTGACAGGGCACACGAAGAAGGCAACCTCGGCGAACGCGAAGAAGAAGCGCCGCCGGTAGCGCCCACTCCCCGGAAAGGCGAACTGCGCAGCTGAGACCATCGAACGGTGAACGACTCCCAGGACAACGACCGACTTTCCGATCCGGCCGCGGGGGAGGAACCGCCCCGGCCGGAAACCCCCGGGACGGAGGAGCAGCGGACGGACTCTCCCGAGGAGACCGGAACCGAGCCCGAACACGAGGCCGCCCCCGAGGCAGGACACACCGGCGGGACCGCGGAAGGGGCGCCGGACACCACGACGGACCGGGAAGCGGAGCACTCCCCGGAGGGCGACTCCGAGCAGGCGGAGCATCCCGAACTGCCGTCCCGCCTCGTTTTCCGGATCACGCGGGTGAGCCTGCTGGTGATCCTCGTGATCGCGTTCTGCATCAGCCCGATGGCGGCCTCGTTGCCCCCGTTGTCGCTGCTGTACCTGATACCGCTGGGCCTGATCGTCTGGGTGGTTCGGACGCGCACCGTCGTCGACGAGTCGGGCATCACGGCACGGACCCTCACCGGAGCTACCCGGATGGATTGGTCCGACATCAGGGCGCTGCGACTCCACGAACGCCACTGGGTGCGCGCGGTGACCACTTCGGACCGCGAGGTTCGGCTGCCCGCACTCCGGGTCCGGGACGTTCCTCGACTGGCCGTGATGAGCCGCGGCCGGATACAGGACCCGAGCCGCCCCAAGGGCGTCGACGAGGACTGACCCGTACGACTCTCTCACCATGTGGACTCGACCAGGGCGTTCACGGGCACGAACGAGACCGGAGTAGTCTCGTACTCACCGCGAATTCCTGACGCCCACGAGGCGTGACCGCGTCCGCCCGCGCGGCGGTGTTCCCACGAAGTGAGAGCTTTCAATCATGCCCGAGTTGCGTTCCCGCACGACGACCCACGGTCGAAACGCCGCAGGTGCCCGCTCGCTGTGGCGTGCCACCGGAATGACCGACAACGACTTCGGCAAACCGATCGTGGCGATCGCCAACTCCTTCACCCAGTTCGTACCGGGCCACGTCCACCTTCGCGACCTGGGAGAGGTGATCGCCGGGGCGGTTCGCGAGGCGGGCGGTGTCCCGCGGGAGTTCCACACCATCGCGATCGACGACGGCATCGCCATGGGACACAGTGGAATGCTGTACTCGCTGCCTTCCCGTGAGATCATCGCGGACTCGGTGGAGTACATGGTCAACGGGCACCAGGCGGACGCGCTCGTCTGCCTGTCGAACTGCGACAAGATCACCCCGGGGATGCTCAACGCCGCCATGCGGCTGAACATCCCCACGGTCTTCGTCTCGGGCGGGCCGATGGAAGCGGGCAAGGCGGTCGTGGTCGACGGCGTCGCCCAAGCTCCGACAGATCTGATCACCACGATCGCCGCGTCGGCGAACTCGCGGGTGGACGAGGAAGGGCTGAGCGAGGTGGAGCGCTCGGCCTGCCCCACCTGCGGTTCCTGCTCGGGCATGTTCACTGCCAACTCGATGAACTGCCTGACCGAGGCGCTCGGGCTGGCGCTGCCCGGCAACGGTTCGACACTGGCCACCCACCGGTTCAGGCGCGACCTGTTCGAACGCGCGGGCCGCACGGTGGTCGAGATCGCCGAGCGGTGGTACCGGCACGACGACGAGTCCGTACTGCCGCGTTCGGTCGCGAACGAGCAGGCGTTCGAGAACGCGTTGGCACTGGACATGGCCATGGGCGGTTCGACCAACACGGTACTGCACACCCTCGCCGCCGCACGCGAGGGCGAGATCGACTTCACGCTCTCCGACATCGAGCGGATCAGCCGCGACGTCCCCTGCCTGGCCAAGATCAGCCCGAACTCCAACTACCACATGGAGGACGTGCATCGGGCCGGCGGCATAACGGCGATCCTTGGTGAGCTCGATCGCGGCGGGCTGCTCCACCGCGAGGTCCGTTCGGTGCACAGCC
Source organism: Actinopolyspora sabaoui (assembly GCF_051225635.1). Taxonomy (NCBI): domain Bacteria; kingdom Bacillati; phylum Actinomycetota; class Actinomycetes; order Actinopolysporales; family Actinopolysporaceae; genus Actinopolyspora; species Actinopolyspora sabaoui. The sequence continues at coordinate 521,070 of NZ_JBMIHH010000003.1, forward strand.
CGAGCCTGGAGTTCTGGTTGTCCGAGTGGGACGTGCGCGGCGAAAGCCCCGCTGAGCACGCCTCGGAACTCTTCCACGCGGCTCCTGGCGGAGTTCGCACCACAGCGGCCTTCTCCACGGGAAACCGTTGGTCCACACTGGACACCGACGCGGCGGAGGGGTGCATCCGCGACGTCGCGCACGCCTACACCGCCGACGGCGGACTGGCCGTGCTGCGGGGCAATCTGGCCGAGGACGGCGCAGTGGTCAAAACGGCCGGTGTCGACGAGGAACTCTGGATCTTCCAGGGGCCCGCCCGGGTTCTGGAGAGTCAGGAACAAGCCGTCTCGGCGATCCTGAACAGGGAGATCGAAGCGGGCGATGTGCTGGTGATCCGCTACGAGGGCCCCTCGGGTGGGCCCGGCATGCAGGAAATGCTGCACCCCACCGCTTTTCTCAAGGGCGCCCGAATGGACCGCGAGTGCGCGCTGATCACCGACGGGAGGTTCTCCGGGGGAACGTCGGGCCTGTCCATCGGGCACATCTCCCCGGAAGCGGGCAACGGCGGCACGATCGGGCTGGTGCAGGACGGTGACGAGATCCGCATCGACGTGGGCGAGCGGAAACTCGAACTGCTGGTGGACGAGCGAACCCTGGCCGAGCGTCGGGCCAAGATGGAAAGCTCGGAACACCCCTGGCAACCGGTGGACCGGCAGCGCCGGGTCAGCACGGCGCTGCGCGCCTACGCGAGCCTGGCCACCTCCGCCTCGTACGGAGCCGTCCGGAGCATCGGCGGCTGAACCGGGCGTGGTCGGCGGGTCCGGACCCGCCGACCACGGTTCACCGGAACACGAAGAACACCACCGCGGCGGCGGCGACCGCCAGCAGCAGACCCACGAAACCACTGGCGACCGGACGTCGGAACCAGAAGCGTCCGTTGTCGGCTGCCACCCGCCCCGGCCCCGCGAACAGCAGCGCCAGGGCCACCACACCGAGCATGGCGGGATACTCGACACCGCCGGTTTCCAGGAAGAATCCGTCGGCACGCTGGACGACCACCACGTTGAGCATCACACCCAGCAACCCCGCGGCCGCCAACGGCGTGAACAGCCCGAGCACCACCAGGATCCCCGCGCCGAACTCCACCCCACCCGTGACGGTGGCGAGCAGTTGCGGTTCCCGGAAGCCCATGCCGGACAGCATGTCCGCGGTTCCCTCCGGGCCCTGCCCACCGAGCACGCCGAAGAGTTTGCGCGCGCCGCGGGCGATGAACACGGCTCCCAGCGCCAACCGCAACACCAGCAGCGCGAAATCCGCACCGCCGTTCCAGCGCCGCCGGTGCACCGAGTCCGCGAACTCGTCGTAGAGGTCCAGGTCGCGTTGCGAGGCGGGCTCCCCCACATAGGTGTAGGCATCGTCGTCGTAGTAGTCGAGTTCGACGGCTCCGGTATCGGTGGAACCGCCGTACGTGCGTGTCGAGGCCTGTTCCCGTTCCGGAACGGTCCAGCCACCCTGCGGTTCCCGGGCATCACGGTGATACTGATCATCGGGATACCCGCCCGCGGAATCGGAGCGGTCGTCGTGGATTCGCACGGCGAAAGGCTAGGACATCCTCCGCGAAATGTGCGAGCTTTTCGGAAAAATCGACGGCGGGAACGCCGGGAGCGTTCGCGGCACTCACTCCGGGTTAACCGGTGACGCGATATGGTCTGCGACCGTGGCAGTCCGAATCGGCGACCCATACCAGCGCTCCCGTGCGGCGCGCCGCTACGCGGCGGTCGGCACGGCGTTGGTCGCAGCCGTCCTGACCGGTGGTTGCGCGGAGTTCCCCGACCAGCATCCGAAACAGTGGCGGGAACAGCCCTCGTTGCGGCCACAGGCCGGGCCCCAACCGCGCGCCGAAGGACGTCAGCAGCCTCCCGGGGAGGAGGACACCGAGACCTCGCCCTCCGAAGAGGCCGAGCCGGACGGCTGCGACGACCCCGACCCCGCCGTCGTGGCGACCTGCCTCGGCGCGGTGGGTGATGTGGCCGTACTGCCCGGCGGGCGGGGTGCTCTCGTGGGTGAGCGCAAGACCGGCAGGATCATGCTGGTCGAACGGGACTCCGACCCTCGGGAGCTGGCCAGTGTCGAGGTCGACGCCTCGGGCGGGGGCGGACTCACAGGGCTGACCCTCTCGCCGAGCTATGCCGAGGACGGCCTCGCCTACGCCTATGTCACCACCCCCACCGACAACCGGGTGATCCGCATCGCCCCGGATGATCCGCCGGAACCCATCCTGACCGGTATTCCGCGCGGCCCCAGCGGCAACGCGGGCGCCATCACCACGAGCGGCTCGGACACGCTGCTCGTCGCGACGGGCAACGCGGGGTCCCCGGCCAAGGCGGACGAACGCTCCGTGCTGGCGGGCAAAGTGCTGCGGATCGACACTTTCGGCGATCCCGCCCAGGACAACCCCGACCCGGGGTCACCGGTGATCGCGGAAGGGCTGAGCGCGCCCGGCGGCGTGTGCACCCGGCCGAACGGCTCCACGTTCTGGGTGACCGATCGGCGCGCCGAACAGGACGTGCTGCTGCGCGGCTCGCCCGACGAGGAACTGGGGGCCCCGAAGTGGTCCTGGCGGACGAGTCCCGGTGTGGCAGGATGCGCCGCGGGTGGGGGGCTGATCGTGGTGGCACTGACCGACGCCTCGGCCGTCTACACCATGCGCCCCGGTCCGGAGGGAACGTTCACCGGCGAACCGGAACGAGCCCTGGAGGACACCTACGGTCGGCTGCGCGCGGCCAGCAGCGGACCGAACGGATTGCTGTGGCTCGGCACCGCGAACAAAGCCGGCGGGGACCCCGTCTCCAGTGACGACAGGGTGATCCGTATCGAGCCCCCCAACGGGGGAACAGCGGGCAAGGAATGACCGTCTCCCGCACCACGTGCGGCGGTGCGGGAGACGGTCCCACCGGTGTGATCGCGCCACACCGGCACGGTTCTCACTGCTGGCCGCAGGCGGCCAGCACCAGTTCGCGGACCCGCTTGGCGTCGGCCTGCCCCTGGGTGGCCTTCATGACGGCCCCCACGATCGCGCCAGCGGCCTGCACCTTGCCGCCGCGGATCTTCTCCGCCGCGTCGGGTTGGGCGGCCAGGGCCTCGTCCACCGCGGCCTGCAACGAGGAGTCGTCGGAGACGACCTCGATGCCGTCGGCGGCGATCACCTCGTCCGGCTCTCCCCGGTCCTCGAGCACCCCGTCGATAACCTGGCGGGCCAGTTTGTGCGTCAGCTTGCCCTCGCCGACCAGCTCGATCACCCGGGCCACCTGGCCGGGCGTGACCGACAGCTCCGCGAGCTCGACGCCGCGCTCGTTGGCGCGCTGGCTCAGATAGGCGACCCACCACGAGCGTGCCTCCGAGGGCGAGGCACCGGCGTCCACGGTGGCCGCGACGAGATCCAGCGCCGAGGCGTTGACCAGATCGCGCAGCTCCTCGTCCGACAGGCCCCACTGCTCCTGGACACGCCTACGCCGTTCCCAGGGCATCTCGGGAAGCGTGCCGCGCAGCTGTTCCACCCACTCCCGTGAGGGGGCGATCGGAACGAGGTCGGGTTCCGGGAAGTAACGGTAGTCCTCGGCCTCCTCCTTGCGCCTTCCCGAGGAGGTCTCACCGGTGGACTCGTCGAAGTGCCTGGTCTCCTGGACGATCTCGGAACCGTTCTCCAGCAGGGAGGCCTGCCTGCGCATCTCGAAACGCACCGCCCGCTCGATGCTGCGGAAGGAGTTGACGTTCTTCGTCTCGGTGCGGGTGCCGAACCCGCTCTCCCCCTTCGGGGTCAACGAGACGTTGGCGTCGCAACGCAACGACCCCTGGTCCATCCGAACGTCCGAAACACCCATCGAACGCAGCAGATCCCGCAGCGCGGTCACATAGGCGCGGGCGATCTCGGGGGCACGTTCCCCGGCACCGGTGATCGGCTTGGTGACGATCTCGATGAGCGGCACACCCGCGCGGTTGTAGTCCAGCAGCGAGTGTTCGGCACCGTGGATCCTGCCGGAGGCACCGCCGACGTGCGACGACTTGCCGGTGTCCTCCTCCATGTGGGCCCGTTCGATGCCCACCCGGAAGGTTTCCCCGTCGTCGAGGACGATGTCGAGACCACCGTCGAACACGATCGGCTCGTCGTACTGCGAGGTCTGGAAGTTCTTGGGCATGTCCGGATAGAAATAGTTCTTCCGCGCGAACCTGCACCACTCCGCCACCTGGCAGTCCAGAGCCAGACCGATCCTGATGGCAGACTCCACGGCCGAACCGTTGACCACCGGCAGCGCGCCCGGCATACCCAGGCACACCGGACATACCCGCGTGTTCGGCTCGGCACCGAACTCGTTGGCACAGCCGCAGAACATCTTGGTGGCCGTGGAGAGCTCGACGTGCACCTCGAGCCCGAGCACCGGGTCGAAACGTCGCAGAACCTCGTCGTAGTCCATGATCTCGGCGACAGCTGTCATTTCCGTTCCGCCTTACGTACCTCGCGAACGGCCAACGCCACTCCGGTGATCAACCCGAGGACGGTGACGATCGCGTCCGCCATCACCAGTCGATCGTTGTCCTCGCGCGCCTGGCGGATCTTGCCACGCAGACCGATGCCGCGGGACAGCTCCGCACCGACGGCGAGCAGGGCTCGCAACTTGGGATTCATCAGGCGACCTCCAACCGCGGAACGCGGTCGAGCAGGGGAACTTCCGAAGCCGCGTCGCGGGCCGCCTCGTAGGCGGCACCCACGCGGTAGAGCCGGTCGTCGGCCATGGCGGGCGCCATGATCTGCAGACCGACGGGCATACCGTCCTCGGTGGAAAGCCCCGACGGCACGCTCATCGAGGCGTTGCCCGCGAGGTTGCTCGGGATGGTGCACAGGTCCGCGCGGTACATGGCCATCGGGTCGTCGACACGTTCCCCGATACGGAACGCGGTGGTGGGGGTCGTGGGCGAGACCAACACGTCCACCTGCCCGAAAGCGGCGTCGAAGTCCCTGGTGATCAGGGTGCGGACCTTCTGCGCCTGGCCGTAGTAGGCATCGTAGTAGCCGGACGAGAGCGCGTAGGTGCCGAGCATGATACGACGCTTGACCTCGGGGCCGAAGCCCTGCTCCCGAGTCAGCGACATGACCTCCTCGGTGCTGCGGCTACCGTCGTCACCGACCCGCAGTCCGTAGCGCATCGCGTCGAACCGCGCGAGGTTCGAGGAGCACTCGCTGGGCGCGATCAGGTAGTAGGCCCCGAGCGCGTACTCGAAGTGCGGGCAGGAGACCTCGACAACCTCGGCGCCGAGCGAGGTGAGCGTGTCCACGGCGGCACGGAACGAGTCCCGCACGCCCTGCTGGTAGCCCTCACCACCGAACTCGCGGACGACACCCACACGTACCCCGCGCAGGTCCCCGTCCGCGCCTTCCCGTGCGGCGGCGGTCACCCTCGGAACCGGCGCGTCCACCGAGGTGGAGTCCATCGGATCGTGTCCGGCGATGACCTCGTGCAGCATCGCGGCGTCCAGCACCGTACGCCCGCACGGTCCCGCCTGGTCCAGCGAGGAGGAGAACGCGACCAGGCCGTAGCGGGACACGCCGCCGTAGGTGGGCTTGACCCCCACGGTCCCGGTGACCGCGGCGGGCTGCCGGATGGAACCCCCCGTGTCGGTGCCGATCGCCAGCGGCGCCTCGAACGCCGCCAGCGCGGCCGAGGAGCCTCCCCCGGAACCGCCGGGGATTCGGTCGGTGTCCCACGGGTTGCGGGTCGGGCCGAACGCGGAGTTCTCGGTCGACGAGCCCATGGCGAACTCGTCCATGTTGGTCTTGCCGAGGATCACCACACCCGCGTCGCGGAGCCTGGCCGCCACGGTCGAGTCGTAGGGCGGTGTCCAGTCCTCCAGCATCCTGGAGCCGCAGGTGGTCGGCATGTCGGTGGTGGTGAGCACGTCCTTCAGTGCCAGCGGCACACCGGCCAGCGGAGAAGCGGGGGTGCCGTTGGCACGCTGCTCGTCGGCCCGCCGGGCGGCGTCCAACGCGGCTTCGCGGTCGACGTGCAGAAAGGCGTGCACCGCCGGTTCGATCGCCTCGATACGGTCCAGGTGCGCGCGGGTGACCTCGACGGCGGACACCTCGCCCGCGGCGATCTTGGCGGCCAGTTCGGAGGCGGCGAGACCGGTGAGTTCGGTCGAACCAGGCCCGTCCGGGACTGCTGTGGTCGAGGACATCACGCCTCCTCGTTGAGAATCCTGGGTACGCGGAACCTGTTTTCCTCGGTGGCGGGTGCCCCGGCGAGCGCCTCTCGGCGGGACAGCCCGTCGCGCACCTCGTCCGTTCGGAAAACGTTGGTGACCGGTACCGCATGGGACGTGGGCGGTATTTCGTCGGCGGCCACTTCGCCGACCCTGGCGACCGAATCGAGGATCACGTCCAACTGGCCTGCGAACGTGTCGAGCTCCTCCTCGGATACGGCCAGCCGGGCGAGGCCGGCGAGGTGGGCCACCTCGTCACGGGAAATCGTGGACAATGCGCGAGCCCCCTGATCGTGTCCGGTTCGTTCGGGTATCCGGTGGTTTCCGGCTACCACACGTGTTCGAGTCGAATGCCTGTTCGCCACCCGCGCGGCGCGGAACGAACAAGGACGCGAAAACGGTGTCCACCGTCCCGCTTCCGCTGATCACTGAACCGATTCGCTCGGGTCGCCGAACAGGCTCCGAAAGGTGACAACGAGTCTATGGGCAGCGACCACGACCACCAACGGGTGGTCACACCCGGGCATCGAGATCGTTTCGAGCCGGTGTGCATCCAGCGGCGTCGTCCCGGGAGGAGCGCCGCGTCTGCCACAATTTGGCCGGTCCGCTCCACACGAGGGCCCCGAGCCGCTCGTGCGAAACGGTCCGGCGCGGACGGCGAGGTGCCGCGCACGATGCTGGAGGCGTGAAAACCGGTGTCCTTCCTCATCCGGGTTCAGGTTCCGGACCGTCCCGGCGCACTCGGGTCGGTGGCGAGCGCGCTGGGCGAGATCGAGGCCGACATCCTCAGCGTGGATGTGGTCGAGCGGAGCAGCGAAGCGGCCATCGACGACCTCATCGTGGAGCTCCCCTCGGGCAGACTGCCGGACGTGCTGATCACGGCCGCGGAGTCGGTGGAAGGCGTTCGTGTGGACGCGGTGCGGCCCTATGCGGGCATCCTGGACACCCACCGCGAGCTGGAGCTGGTCGAAGAGATCGCCGCCGAACCGGAGCGGGGACTCCAGCTGTTCGCCGAGGGCGTACCCCGGATCATTCGCTCGGGGTGGGCGATGATCTTCGGTAGCCGTGCGGGTGGCCCGGAGCACCTGGCAGCCAGCACCTCTGCCCCGGAAGACGAGTACCTGTGGTTACCGTGGATGCCGTTACCCAGAGCCACCGTGCTGAACGGGGACGAGTCCTGGGTGCCGGACACCTGGAAGGAACTGGGTACCGAACTGGCCGCCACTCCGATAGGCAAACCCGACCTGGTGCTGCTGGCGGGCAGGCCGGGCGGGCCGATGTTTCGCACCTCCGAGGTGGCCCGGCTGGCGCACCTGGCGGGCATCGTCTCGGTGGTGCTGGACGGCTGAGCACGACCGGCCCGCCCGGAAGGGCTCCACGAACGGTCTTGCGGAACGCCGGCACTACGGGTTCACGCACGGGCGGGGACTCGGGAGTCCGGAAACCTCACCGTGCCAGGTCCAGGGCGTAGGCGAGCAACCGCACCCCGGCGAGCGGTTCCCAGTCGTGCTCGGCCACGCGGTGGAATCCCTTTCGCTCGTACAGCCGGTGCGCGGCCATCATGGACCTGTTGCTGTACAACACGACCCGCTCCCAGGACTCCGCGGCCGCCAACTCGATCACCCGGTCGACCAGCGCGGCACCCACCCCACCTCCTGCCGCTTCCGGAGCCACGGCAAGCATCCGGAACTCCAGTTCGCCGGCACGCGCGAGTTCGGTGTACTCGCTGCCGCGGCGGGCCACCGTGACCGTGCCGCACACCTTGTCGCCCTGCACGGCCACCAGCAGCTCCGCCTTGGCGGCACGGTCGGCGGCGTCACGAAGCGAGGTGAGGTAGTGCGTGTTCTCGGCGGGAATGTGCCCACCTTCCAGATAGGCACGTGCCGTCAACTCACCGACGGTGTCGAACTCGGCGGGCAGTGCCCGTCTGATGGTCACGCTTTCCATGCGCTCGATACTAGTGACGGCTACGACAGTCGAACGGTGGACACCGCACCGCTCACCCCTCCGGCTGTAGTGCCATGCCGGCCGCGGCCTCCGGCCCCTGCTCCAGCAGCACCCGAAACCCCTCCTCGTCCAGTACGGGGACACCGAGTTGGACCGCCTTGTCGTACTTGGAACCGGGGGCATCGCCCACCACCACGAAAGCGGTCTTCTTCGACACGGAACCAGCGGCGCGCCCGCCTCGGTTCATGATCCACTCTTTGGTCTCGTCCCGCGAGTAGGTGGGCAACGAGCCCGTCACCACGATCGACAGCCCTTCCAGGTTGCGCGGCACGGCGGTGTCCCACTCGTCGGCCATTCTGACCCCGGCGGCACGCCACTTGCCGACCACTTCGCGGTGCCAGTCGACGGTGAACCACTCCCGCACGGCGCCCGCGATGGTTTCGCCCACGCCGTCCACGGCCGCGAGATCCTCCTCCGCGGCGGCTTCGATCGCGTCGAGGGACCCGAATTCGCGCGCCAGGGCCTGGGCGGCGGTCGGGCCGACGAATCTGATGGACAGCGCGACCAGCACCCGCCAGAGCGGCTGTTGTTTGGCGTTTTCCAGGCTGGTGAGCAGTTTGGCCCCGTTGGCCGTCAGACTCCCGTCCTTGGCCCGGAACTGCTCGGTACGCAGCAGTTTGTCCTCGTCGAGCAGGAAAACGTCCCCCTCGTCGACGACGACCCCTGCCTCGAGCAGCGCCGCGGCCGACTCGTAACCGAGCACATCGATGTCGAACGCTCCCCGCCCCGCCAGGTGGAACAACCGCTCGCGAAGCTGCGCCGGACAGGACCGCGCGTTGGGGCAGCGGATGTCGACGTCGGTCTCCTTCTGCCGGTACAACGTCCACCCGCACTCCGGACAGGTCTCCGGCATCACGAACGGGTACTCGTCGCCGTCGCGGGCATCGACCACCGGCCCCAGCACCTCCGGGATGACGTCGCCCGCCTTTCGGATGACCACCCGGTCACCGACCAGCACGCCCTTGCGACGCACCTCGTCGGCGTTGTGCAGCGTGGCCAACGAGACGGTGGAGCCTGCCACCTTCACCGGATTCATCTCCGCGAACGGGGTGACCCGCCCGGTGCGGCCGACGTTGACCCGGATGTCGACCAGCTCGGTGGTGGCCTGCTCCGGTGGGTACTTGTACGCGATGGACCAGCGGGGAGCACGAGAGGTGGTGCCGAGTCTGCGCTGCAGGGCCACGTCGTCGATCTTGATGACGATGCCGTCGATCTCGTGGTCCGCATCGTGCCTGCGCTCTCCCCAGTAACGAACGTGATCGGTCAGCTGATCCAGCGAGGAAAGCACCACGGTGTGGGGGGAGACCGGCAGGCCCCAGGTGCGCAGCGCCTCGTAGGCCGCGGACTGGGTGGGGGGTTCGAACCCGTCCCGTCTGCCGAGACCGTGGCAGATCAGCCGAAGCGGGCGCTGCTTGCTGATCCGTGGGTCCTTCTGCCGCAGTGAACCGGCGGCACCGTTACGCGGATTGGCGAAGGCGGTTTTGCCCGCGTCCACCAACGAGGCGTTGAGCTCGGCGAACTCGTCGAGCCGGAAGTACACCTCGCCCCTGATCTCGACCAGTTCCGGGACCGGATAGTCCGTGCTGCCGGTCAGCCGGTCCGGCACCTCCCGCATGGTGCGCACGTTGAGCGTCACGTCCTCGCCGGTCCTGCCGTCCCCACGGGTCAGCGCCCGTTCCAACCTGCCGTCGCGGTAGAGCAGGTTCACGGCCAGTCCGTCGATCTTGGGTTCGCAGAGGAAGGTGGGGTGGCCACCGATCTCCCGTTCCACGCGATTCACCCAGGTGGTGAGTTCGGAGACGTCGAAGGCGTTGTCCAGACTGAGCATCCGCTCCAGGTGGTCGACGGCGGTGAACTCCGTCGAGAATGTGCCGCCGACCTCCTGGGTCGGCGAGTCCGGAGCGCGCAGCGCCGGGTGTTCGTCCTCCAGCCGCTGCAACTCGACGAACAGTTCGTCGAACTCGCCGTCGGTGATCACCGGAGCGTCGAGCACGTAGTACCGGAACTGGTGGAACCGCACCTGCTCCACCAGCTCGTCGTGCCGCTGCCTGCTCTCACGCGGAACGTCCTCGAGTCCTTCGGCCCGTGCGCTGTCCGCGGGTTCGGCCGGGACCTCTTCGGCTCGGGAGTCCGAAGGTCGCGCCTCCCGCGAAACGGCGGCGTCCGGTGCGGCGTGCTCGTGCGTGCGTTCCCTGGTCACGTCCCGAGACTAACCAGCACCACCGACAACGGCGCGTTCGACCGGGGCCGCATCCGGCTACTGCTCGGCGTCCGGTTCGGCGGAACCGGTCTTCTCCGTGTCGAAGGCACGAGCCCGCTCACGGAACGCGACCAGATCGACCGCGTTGGCGGGAGGCAGCTCGGCCGTCTCGACCCTGCCGATGCGATCGGCCGCCAACTTCTCCCCCAGTGCGGCGTGCAACGGCAGAAAGGTCAGTGCCTCCCGTTCCTCCTCGGCCAGTTCGGAGAATCCGGGGTGGTAGACCGCGACGTCGATCAGGTTCCTGGTGTTGTCGAACTGCGCCGCGACACGCACCTCGTCCAGCTCGTAACGCTTGCCACGGAGGTTGACGGTGACTTCCCTCGGATCGGGGACCGGAGGCACCGCGTCGTGGTACTCCCACAGTGAATCGGCGGCGGGCGCGGCCGCCCTCCAGGCATCGGTGTAAACCCGCAGTTCGGGATCCGCCTGGGCGGTTATCACCAAGGCGTATATGGCCTCGCGGCCACGCTCGATCGAGAAGTTCAGTCGTGGATGCAGCAGCCCGACCGCTTCCGCGAGCTGGTGGTCGACGCGTTGCGGCACCCCGTCCCCCAGCGCGGACCCCACCTGCGGCAGCAGCTCCTCCCAGCGGCGCCAGAACAGCTCCGCGCGCCGGGCGGCCTCGGCGGACTCCTCCCCCACTCGCGACGTCGCTTTCGCGGCCCGCCGTTCGAGCCCGAACAGTCGACGCAACAACCCCATCACACTCTCCATCCCGCCGAACCCTGGAACGACGAACCGATCCATTGGGAAGCGGGACCGAGAACCACGTTCCCACCCGTGCCCACCACCGGGCAGGTCAGGAACTGGCCGACGAACCACTCCGGATCGGGCACGCATCCCGTGACACGCGCCGCCAGCGCCAGCATGAGCGGCACCCGCTCCGCCTCGTGCCAGGGTAGTCCGGCGCGTAACGACTCCAGATCGTCCGGGCGGGCCCCGGAACGGTACTCGGGCAGCACGGGTTCGAAGAAGGTGCGCACCTCGCCGTCCACGGCGTGGGCGAACCCACCGGAACCACCCACGTCCCAGCACACCGAGACCAGTTCACTGCCGGAACTGGCCTCGGCGAGCACGTCGTGCCGGAGACCCTCGAAACGGCTCTCCTCGGCGACGAGTGTCCAGCCACCCACCCGGCGGAGACCGATCAGGGACTGCTTGTCCGCACAGGCGAAGGACTCCTCGCAGAACTCCTCGAAGTTCCAGTGTCTGCCCCGGGTCGGATCGGCTCCGAAGGCTCGTGCCACCCGGAACACATCCGTGCCCCGAACCAGGGTCAGGCACGCAGCGTCCCGTACGGCGCTGTCGTGGATCCAACCGTGCCGATCGACTTCCGCGTTCCCGCTACCCACAGCTGATTTCCTATCACCATCGGGCCGTTCCGCGTGGGAGTTCGGACGAATCGACCTCCGGGAGGAGGCGGAGTCGAACACGTCACCTCGGTCAGTTGTTGCCACTGGTCCACTCGCTCCACGGAATCTGCCAGTCACCGAAGCCGTCCCACGAGGCCAGCTCCCCACCCTTGGAGTTGGTCACCTCGACGACGTCGCCCTTCTTGACCAGGTCGTAGACCCATTTCGCGTCGGAGGTGCTCATGTTGATGCAGCCGTGGCTGACATTGCGCTCGCCCTGATCTCCGACCGACCAGGGGGCGGCGTGCAGGAACTCACCACCGTTGGAGATCCGTACGGCCCATTCGACCTCGGTGCGGTAGCCGCCCTCGTCGAGTCCCAGGCCGTAGGTGGTCGAATCCATCATGTAGGTGTCGTGCTTGCGCATCACCACGTGCGTGCCGTTGTGCGAGGGGTAGGAGGGACGTCCCAGCGAGACCGGGATGGTGCGTTTCACCTCGCCGTTGACCGTGACCTTCATCTGGTGGGAGGCCGCGTCGGCCCGCAGGATCACCTCGTCACCGATCTTCACGGTGGCGTGGCGATCGGACTTGCCGTAGACACCGTTGCCGAGGTTCTTGCCGTAGATATTGACGTCAACGGTGATCTCGGTGCCCGGTTCCCAGTACTCCTTGGGACGCCAGTGCACCTCGCGGTCGTCGAACCAGTAGAACTCGCCCCGGACCTTCGGGGCGGTACTGATGTCGATGGCCTTCTCGGCGCGTTTCCTGACGGGAGCGGGCGCGTCCTCGCTGAAGTAGAACGCCAGAGGCTGGCCGACACCCACGGTTTGCCCGTCCAGTGGATTCATGGACACGTAGGTGAGGTTCTCGGGAGTCAGCGTGGTGAACCGGGAACGTTCGGTCAGTTTCTCACCGTTCGCGCCGGTGGCCTTCGCCACCACCTCGTAGGTCTTGCCGTAGCCGAGCGGCTCCTGCACCGACCAACCGCGGCCGTTGTTCTCGAGCGAGCTCTCGACCTTCTCCCCGGATGCGTTGGTCATCACGACCTCGGTGAACGTGGCGTTCCTCGCCCTTGCCCCGATCTCGCCCACCGGGGATGCGGACGAGGCCCCCGACTTCGGGGTGAACTCGATCGCGGGCGGGCCGGTGCTGCTCGGCTCCGAACCTCCCGAGGTCGAAGTGCGGGCATCACCCCCCGCCCCCGTGCCGCACCCCGCGACGAGTAACGCGACCAAGCAGAGCAGGGTCGTTCGAAGTCTGCGCCGTGGGGAAACCATGGATCCCCCGGAAGAGCGACTCAACAGTTCCATCCGTGGCATTCCGTTCCGCTCGATTCGCCATTCCCCACAGTCGTGTCCCCCGGAAGTTCGAGGCTCACCCAGCGCCACCCTGTACCGGACGGCGAAGCGTGAGTCCGCACAACTGCTGTCCAGGATGACGCCTTCTCACTCGAAAGGGTTGTCATCGCGTCCCAGCCGTAGTACTTCCGTAACCTCGGGCGGACATCGAACGGATCGCACGCCGGGACCGGATCCCGACGAGTAGGCCGACCGAACGACACGCCGCCGGCGAGAAGCACCGCCCCCACGAGGAACCCGCCCCGACGAGCAGGCCCACCACCCCAGCCCAGCGAAGAAGGGACGAAGCAGCAGCGCACAACCTCCGCGACACGCAATCGACCCCCCTCGAATCACACCCCCGGCAACCGTGCTAAAGTTTGTGTTGTCGCCAACGCGAGAGGGAATTTCGAGCGAGGCGGAAAAATTTCACACGGCAACGCGCCAATAGCTCAAGCGGCAGAGCAACTGACTCTTAATCAGTGGGTTCGGGGTTCGAGTCCCTGTTGGCGCACCGAAGTCCCAAGTCAGCAGGCTTGGGACTTTTTCGTTTCCGGAACATTCCCGACCGGAACCCGCCCGAGCGCACACGGGGCGGATTGTCGAGCGCTTCCGCCGCCGAACGATTCTTGTCCTTCCGACGGGGGGAGACAGCTCCCGTACGTCGACAATCGCGAATTCACCGGATTAGGTGCCACACGTCACGCCACCGGAATACCTCTCGCTCGACACCCGGACTCGAAAGCCCGAGCGCACGTAGAATTCACGGGGACCGAGCAATCACGGCGACCGATGCCGGGAGTGTGATTCATGCCAATGGCCCCCACCGGCGAGAGCCCGCGCTCTGGTGACGGGCACGACCGCGAGGAACGTCCTCCCGACTCGCACGCGACCTGGCGTGATCTCGCGAGTTGGTACCCCTGGTTCACCCCGGTGCTGGGACTGCTACTCGTGGTGGCCGGGATCAACGTGTTCAGCGAGCTCGCGGAACAGGTCTACGAGCACGGCGCGATCCTCGGGCTGGACCGTCGATTGCTGGAGATGGTCGCCGAACTGCGCACTCCCACCGTGATCGCGACGTTCAACGTCATCACGTACCTGGGGGAGGGAGCGGTGGTGTTCTCCACGGCGATCATCGCGGCCGTCTGGCTGGGAACCACCACCCATAGTTGGGGTCGTCCGATGTTGCTGGTGCTTACCTCGGCCGGAACGGCACTGACGGTTTTCCTGCTCAAACTCACCATCGCGCGTCCGAGACCGGTTCCGGCCCCCAACGCGGCCACCGAGGACAGCTTCGCCTTTCCCTCCGGGCACTCGGCGCATTCCGCGGCGGTATACCTGATGCTGGCGATTCTGCTGCTGGGAGTGCTGCGCGGGCGCTGGTCACGCTTTGGTGTCGTGAGTCTCGGTGTACTACTGGTGCTGATCACCGGATTCTCCCGGCTGGTGCTGGGGGTGCACTCCCCCTCCGACGTCGTGGCGGGCTGGCTGCTTGGAGCGGTTTTCACGATCGGACTCGTCAGCCTTCACACCCTCTCGCTGCGACTGGCGCCGCTGCGTTCCAGGCTGGTGGAGCGCGCGAAACGAAGTGATCCAGGGCGCGGGGCCGAGCCTCACCAGGAGGATCGGCGCCACGAAACGTGAGCGGGAATCAACTCCGGCCGGGAACGAGCGGGAAAACCGACCACCGCGGCTCGGGCGTCAGCTCCACTTCGGTGGCCAGGGCACGAACCCGCTGGTGCGCCGGACATAGTCCGCGTAGTCCGGTCTGCGTTCGGCGATGTCGCGTTCCAGCAACGGTTTGCCGCTACCACGGGCCAACAGCCAGGTCATCAGTACGGGTGAAAGCAGTGTGAAAACACCGAGCTGATGATGGCAGGCGACCAGGTACAGCCCCCACCACACGCAGGCATCACCGAAGTAGTTCGGATGGCGTGTGTAGCGCCACAACCCCGTTCGAAGCACCGAGCCCGCGTTCTCCGGCCGGTTGCGGAACCTGCGCAGCTGCTCGTCGCCGACGGTCTCGAACGCGAAACCCACCAGCCACACGAAGAGCCCCGCCCAGAGCACCACGGCTGACAGGGGATGCTGGGCGGAACCACCGAACTGGGCCAGCTGCACCGGAAGGGCGACGAACCACATCACCAGGGCCTGGGTGAGATACACCCGGAAATACATCCGCCCGGCCGGGAATCCGCGCGCCTTGGCGAGCATCTCCCGATAGCGGGGATCCTCCGGTTTCCCCCGGTTACGCAGATGCAGGTGCAGCGCCAACCGCACCCCCCACACGACGGTGAGCACCGCGACGAGCCAACCCGCGACGCCGGGCTGGGCAGCGTCCCCGAACGCCGGGTCCCCGAACGCCGGGTCCCCGAACGCCGGGTTCCCGACCACCGGCCGGACCAGCGAAAGGGCGCACACCGCGATAAGTGCGAAACCGGCGCCCCAAGCGGTGTCGATGGTGTCGTAGCGGTTCCGCCCGCGCGCTATCAGGAACGTGACGGTGACCGTGGCCCACGCCACTCCCAGCCCGATCCCGAGCACCCAGGCCACCGCGCCCGGGGTCAACGCCGCACCTCGGGCAACGCCGGGCTGCCATCGTCGATCGAACCGTCCTCGTGGGGCCGCACCCCGAGAATCTGGTGCACTCCCATCCGGTTCTCCTCGAAGGCCAGCCCGCCGCCCGCCAGGTACAGCCACCACACCCTGGCCTGTTCCGTACCCGCCAGTGCGAGCACCTCGTCCCACCGATCGAGCAGGGTCCGCAACCAGGCTCGAACCGTGTGCGCGTAGTGCTCGCGCATCGCCTGCACATCACGAATCTCGACCCCGGCGCGTTCCAGCCTCCACAGCGTCGCACCGATCGGCACCATGTTCATGTCCGGCGCGATGTAGGACTCGATGAAGGCACCACCACCGGGTGCCGAATCACCGCGCGACATCTGCTGCAACAGCAGCCTGCCGCCGGGCCGGAGCATACGGCGCAGCGTGGCGAGGAAATCCGGATAGTTGGCCGACCCCACGTGTTCGCCCATTTCCACCGAAGCCACCGCGTCGTACTCGCCGGAGGTGGGAACCGCCAGCTCACGGTAGTCGCACTGCCGGACCTCGACCAGTTCCGCCAGCCCGAGTTCGCGGGCGCGCCGTCGGACGTGGTCGGCCTGCTGCCCCGAGAGAGTCACGCCGGTGGCGGAGACACCGTAGTGCTCGGCCGCGTATAGCAGCAGCGATCCCCAACCACAACCGACGTCGAGCAGTCGAGCACCACTGTCCAGTCCGAGCTTGCGGCAGATCAGGTCGAGCTTGGCCTCCTGCGCGGCCGCCAACGTGCGCTCGGTGCCGTCCTCGGGCCAGTACCCGCAGGAATAGGCCATCCTGGGGTCGAGCAACAGCTCGTAGAACTCGTTGCCCAGGTCGTAGTGATGCGCGATGACCTGGGAGTCGCGTCGTCTGCTGTGCAGCCTGCCGGTGGGACGCGCCTCGCTGCCCGGAACGGCGGGACGAGGACCGAGACCTCCCAGCCGGGCGGCGTCTCGGATCAGTTCCCACCAGTGCCCGGGACCGAGCCGGGGGACGGTCACGCCCTCGCGTCTCCCGAGTGCCCAGCAACGCCGCAATGCCTCGGTGAGATCGCCGCGCACGTCCAGATCTCCGGTGACGAACGCTCGGGCCAGACCCAGTTCACCGGGACGGTAGAGCAGATGGCGCATCGCGCGCCGACTGCGGAGCAGCACACGCGGATCGCCGGATGGTCCTTGGCTGCTGCCGTCCCAGGCACTGATCCCCAACGGGAGCTCGACACCGAGCACCCGCTCCACCAGAGAGCCAATACCGTCCGCCACGCCGACCGCGCCGCCACCCGTGTGCCGCGGCTTTCGGATTCGACCGGGCCGGACGAACGGTATGGCCCGTGCGCGCCCGCTCGATCCTCGGACGGGGTTGCGGAACAACGCGGAAACACCCCTGCGAACTCGTAGCACCCGACCTCCCACACGATCGTCCTGATCAAGAGCCGCACGAACCGTGCCCACTCGGCGCGCCGTGCGGCGCTTTCGTTGATTCGCGACCGAGGGCGAGGGCGGCCGCCCGGACGCCCGGATTGTGTGGGCCGCCACACCGACCAACCCCGAGACCGGGCGGTTCCGAACAACGGGTATGCGAGATCAAGAAGCAGCCGACCGGAGGATCCGGGGTGGGGAGAGCCCCGGTGCCGTACTGCACAACATCCGGCAAGCCGTCGAGGCGGACGTGGCGGTACTGGTGCTGCACGGTGGCCGCTCTCGCGGGGAGGAACCGATGCGCCCCTGGCGGCTGGCTTACCTGCGCATGTGGTGGCTCGCACTACGGGTGGCACGCGGGCACGGCGGAGCACCGGCGGTGTGGTTGCTGCGGAACCGACTGCGCGGGTGGAACGAGCCGGACCGGGATCCGGTGGTCGACGCCCGGTGGGCGCTGCGGGAACTCCGACGGCGCTCGCCGCACGCCCGGATCGTGCTGGTGGGGCACTCGATGGGGGGACGTGCTGCCCTGCTGCTCGCGGGTGAGGAGGGCGTGGGAGACGTCTGCGCGTTGGCGCCGTGGCTCGAACCGTCCGATCCGGTGGAACAGCTGGCGGGCACCCGGGCGCTGCTCGCGCACGGCGACCGTGACGGCATCACCTCTGCACACGCCTCCGCCGAGTACGTGCGGCGGGCGGCTCGCGCCGGAGGAACCGCGCGGTACCGACCGGTTCCGGGCAGCGGGCACGCGATGCTGCGTCGCCACCGGGAATGGACCCGACTTGCCCGCGAGTTCGTGGCCGAGGTCGAGCCGATCCGCTCCGCGGACCGGGCGTCGTCCCACATCGAAGGACACCCCGGAGGGCAGTGATGGACCACGGATCCGAGCGACCGCGAGTTGCCGTCATCGGTTCCGGGGTATCCGGACTGACAGCGGCTTACCTGCTGCAACGGCACTACGAGGTGACGCTGTTCGAAGCGGCGGACCGACTTGGCGGCAACGCGCACACCCACGATGTGCCCACCGGCGACGGGCGAACAACAGCTGTGGACAGCGGCTTCATCGTGCACAACCGGAGCACCTATCCGCAGTTGTGCAGGCTGTTCGGGGAGCTGGGTGTGACGACGCGGCCCACCGAGATGTCGATGAGCGTGCGCTGCGAAGGATGCGGTCTGGAGTACGCCGGGGCGAAACGACTGCGCGGACTGTTCGCCCAGCCCCGAAACCTGGGCAACCCGGCCTACCTGGACCTGCTCAGGCAGGTGGCGCGGTTCCACCGGAGAGCCAACTCGTTGCTGGACACTCCGGTGGCGGACGAGTCGGTGCCCACGCTGGAAACCTTCCTGCGGCAGGGGAACTTCTCGGAGTACTTCGTCACCCACTTCGCACTCCCGCTGGTCTCCGCCGTCTGGTCCGCCGACGGGATCAGCAGTGGCCAGTACCCGGCGCGCTACCTGTTCCGCTTCCTGCGCAACCACGGAATGCTGAGCGTGCGCGGCTCACCGAGCTGGCGGTTCGTCCCAGGGGGGTCACGAGAGTACGTGACACGCATAGCCGAGCGGCTGCACGCGGTGCGCTGCAACACCCCGATACGGACGGTTCGACGCACCACCGAAGGGGTGACGCTGTGGGACGCCGCGGGACAGCAGTACCGAGCTCGGCACGCCGTGCTGGCCAGTCCCGCGGACACGGCCCTGGAGATGCTGGCCGATCCGGAACCGGTGGAGAAGGAACTGCTGGGGGCGTTCGGCTACAGCGAGAACGAGACCCTGCTGCACACCGACACCACTGTGCTGCCGCGCAGTCCGGCGGCCGTGGCCAGTTGGAACTACACGATGCCCTCCTGCGGTCGGGCCGGGACCGGAGTACGGATCAGCTACCACATGAACCGGCTGATGCGGCTGGCCGAGCCGGCGGACTACCTGGTCTCGCTGAATTCCGATGAGCGGGTCCGTCCGGCCGACGTGCTGGCGCGCATGACCTACCGACATCCGATCTACACGCCCGAGGCGGTGGCCGCGCAACAGCGGTTGGACGAGATCGGCGACGACCGCGTCCGGTTCGCGGGGGCCTACCAGGGCTGGGGCTTCCACGAGGACGGCTGCGCCTCGGGGGTACGTGCCGCCGCCGCACTGGGCGCGGGGTGGTGAGCGGGATGAGCGATCCGACCACGGCCGACCTGTACGACGTGACGGTCGGCCACACCAGGCACACCGAACCGAGCGACGGATTCCGGCACCGGCTCTACACCTGGCTGGTCGACCTGGACGACCTGCCGCGGCTGCCGCTACCGCTGCGACCGTTCGCACGGTTCGAGGCACGGGATCACCTCGGATCTCCCCAGCGCTCCATCCGGGCCAACCTGGACGACTGGCTGTCCCGCAACGGGGTGGACCTCGAAGGCGGCCGAGTACTCATGCTGGCCCACGCACGGGTGCTGGGCTACGTGTTCAATCCCGTCACGTTCTACTGGTGTCACCGACCTGACGGGGAACTGAGATGCGTGGTGGCCGAAGTCCACAACACCTATGGGGAGCGGCACTGCTACCTGCTGCGGCCGGATCAACACGGCTACGCCACGGTCACCAAACGGTTCCACGTCTCGCCCTTCCTGCCACAGCGGGGGAACTACGAGATGCGGCTGAGTTACCCGGGTGAACGGGTGGACGTGAGCGTCCGGCTGCACGACGAAGCGGGAAAACCGCTGTTGACGGCGGAAATGCGCGGCCGCCGCGTTCCGGCGGAACCACGACGACTCGCGCGGCTACTGCTCGGCAATCCGCTGGTGCCGCAACGTGTGGCGGCCATGATTCGCGCCCACGGGATCTCGCTGTGGCTGCGCGGACGCTCACCCAACCCCCATATCCCCCATGTTCACCAGGAAGGTGTCAGATGACCACTGCCCTGTCGTTACCCGCCCCCACGAGCGTGGCGGTGTGGGACGCGGTGGACGGACCGCCGCGTTCCCCGGTACGCGCCCGGCTGGCCGAGCGACTGTTCCGCCACGCCGTACGTGAGCTGCCGGTACGGGTGGTGCTCGCTGGTGGCAAGCGCCTCGGCGCGGGCGGACCGGACGCTCCCCTGATGCGAGTGATCCGTCCCGAGGCGTTCTTCCACCGGCTCGGTGCGGACGCCAAGATCGGATTCGGCGAGGCCTACATGACCGGTGACTGGGACAGTCCCGATCCGGCCGCGCTGCTGACCCCGTTCGCACAGCGGCTTTCCGTACTGGTCCCACACCCGCTGCAGTCCCTGCGCCGCTGGGTGGACGCATCCAGACCCGCGGACGAGCGCAACACCACCGCCGGTGCGACGCGCAACGTACAACGACACTACGACCTGTCCAACGAGGTTTTCGCCGCCTTCCTGGACGAGAGCATGACCTACTCGGCGGGGCTGTTCCGACCCGGAGTCACGGATCTGGCGACCGCCCAACGGTGCAAACTCGACCGAGCACTCGACGCCGCCGGTGTGACGGAGGGAACCAGGCTGCTGGAGATCGGCAGCGGCTGGGGATCGCTGGCGATCCGAGCGGCGCTGCGCGGCGCACGTGTCACCACGCTGACCCTGTCGGAGCAACAGCGTGCGCTCGCGGTGCGGCGTGTCGAGCAGGCGGGCATGGCCGACCGCGTGGATGTCGAGCTGCGCGACTACCGACAGGCCGACGGTGAGTTCGACGCGGTGATCAGCCTGGAGATGATCGAAGCCGTCGGCGCGGAATACTGGGGCAGGTTCTTCGCGACACTCGACCGGCTGCTGCTGCCCGGTGGCCGGACGGTCGTCCAGGCGATCACGATGCCGCACGAGCGGATGCTGGCGACCCGGGACTCCTACACCTGGATCCACAAGTACATCTTCCCGGGCGGACAGCTGCCCTCGATCCCGGCCGTCGAGCGCACCGTTTCCGAGCACACCGGTCTCCACCCGGTGGAACGCCATGCTTTCGGACAAAGCTACGCCGAAACCCTGCGGCAATGGCGCGCGGAGTTCACCCGGCAGCGGGACCACATCGCCGAGCTCGGCTTCAACGAGCGGTTCCGGCGCATGTGGGAGTTCTATCTGGCATACAGTGAAGCGGGATTCCGCGCACGTTATCTGGACGTGTGGCAGCTCGCCTTCGCCAAACCCACCACCGACGGTGCCCGGAACAGCGGGTAACGCGCAGAAAGGAGCGGCGCGATGGAGAATCCCGCGAGTCACCGACCGAAACGGTGGTTGCGCGATTCCGAGGAGCTCGAGGAATCCTCGGAGAACGGTCCGGACACGGCGGCGTTGCTCGCCGAGGTGGCGAAGGGGGACGAACAGGCCTTCGAGCGGCTCTACGACCTGATCGCCGGCTCGGTGTTCGGTCTGGTGCAGCGCATCGTGCGTGACACCTCCCAGTCCGAAGAGGTCGCCCAGGAAGTTCTGGTCGAGGTCTGGCGCGGCGCCACGCACTACCGCCCGGGCAAGGGCAGCGTGCTCACCTGGGTACTGACGTTGGCGCACCGCCGCGCGGTGGACCGCGTGCGCTCGGCGCAGGCCACCACCGACCGTGAGAGCCGTGCGGGCTCGCGGGAGCAGGGACGCCCGTTCGACGAGGTGTCGGAGACCGTGGCCTCCCGCTGGGAACAGCAGCAGGTACGCAAGTGCCTGTCCACACTGACCGAGATTCAACGTGAGTCGGTGATGCTGACCTACTACCGTGGCTACACCTATCAGGAAGCGGCGGGATTGCTGAGCACACCTGCGTCCACGCTGAAAACGAGGCTGCGGGACGGACTGATCCGACTCCGGGACTGCCTGGGGGTGAGCAAATGAACACCGATATGGCCACGTTGACTGGGGCCTACGTACTGGACGCGCTGTCGGAGACCGAACGGGTGGCCTTCGAACGGCACATGGCCTCGTGCCAGGACTGCGCCGAGGAGGTGCGTCAGTTTCGGGAAACAACCGCTTATCTGGGGAGAACCACCGCGGTCGAGCCTCCGGAGGAACTCAAACAGCGGGTGCTCTCGGAAGTCTCGCGCACCCGGCAGGAGTCCCCCGCCACCGCGGAAAGACCGCGCCGCCGCGGTCTTCGCGGGGCGACCCGTCGGGCGTCTTGGGGCACGCGGCTGGCGACCGCGGCGGCGATCGTCGGTGTCGTGCTGGCCGCCGGTTTCGGTGCGCTGGCGTGGAACACCCAGCAGGAATTGCAGCAGGCACGCGCGGATCGCGACGCCGCCGTGGAGCGACTCGTGCGGGCCCCGGACGCCAAAGTCGCCACCACCAACGCACGGGGTATGGAAGCCGTCACGGTGATGTCCGAACGCATGGACAAAGTCATGTTCCTGGGCTCCGGTATGGAGCCCGCGCCGTCGGAACGGGTTTACCAGCTGTGGTTCCTCGGCGATTACGGCGCCGAGTCGGCCGGACTGCTGCGGCAGGATCCCAACGGCAACATGTCGGCGATGATGGCCGAGATTCCGGCGGAGACCCGTGCCATCGGCGTAACCGTGGAACCGGCGGGCGGCAGCGAACAGCCCTCGACCGATCCACTGCTCGAGATGAACATGCCGACCTGATACACCCGGCACACCGCAGGCCGGGGAGCGCTCCGGATTCTCCGGCACACTCCCCGGCCTGCCGGTCGGACCGGCCGGACATCGCTCAGGTCAGCAGACCGCACCGTTGGCTGCGGAACCGACCAGCTTGGCGTACTTGCCCAGCACGCCACTGCGGTACTTCGGCTCCGGCGGCTGCCACTGCTGCTTACGACGCGACAGCTCCTCGTCCGAAACCAGCAGGTCCAGTTTCCGATCCGCCAGATCCAGCCGTATCGGGTCACCGTCGGCAACAAGGGCGATCGGACCACCGTCGGTGGCCTCCGGTGCCACGTGGCCGATGCACAATCCGGTCGTTCCCCCGGAGAACCGGCCGTCGGTGAGCAGTAGCACGTCCTTGCCCAGGCCCGCGCCCTTGATCGCGCCGGTCACCGCGAGCATCTCGCGCATGCCCGGGCCGCCCCTGGGGCCCTCGTAACGGATGACCACCACGTCTCCGGCGCTCAGGGTGTTGTTCTCCACCGCGTCCATCGCGGCCTGCTCGCCGTCGAACACCCTGGCCGTGCCCTCGAAGCGTGCGGTGTCGAATCCCGCGCTCTTCACGACGGCGCCCTCCGGGGCCAGCGAGCCCCGCAGCACCGTCAGCCCACCAGTGGGATGTATCGGATCGGAAAGCCGATGAATCACCGAACCGTCCAGCTCCGGAGGTTCGAGTTCGGCGAGGTTCTCGGCCACGGTGCGACCGGTCACCGTCAGACAGTCACCGTGGATGAGTCCCGCGTCCAGCAGTGCCTTCATCACGACGGGAACACCGCCGATACGGTCCACCGCGGTCATCACGTACTCGCCGAACGGCTTCACGTCTGCCAGATGCGGGGTCCGGTCCCCCACCCGGTTGAAGTCCTCCAGGGTCAGCTCGACACCAGCCTCGTTCGCTATGGCCAGCAGGTGCAGCACCGCGTTGGTGGAACCGCCGAACGCCATGACCACAGCGATCGCGTTCTCGAAGGCTTCCTTGGTCAACACGTCGCGGGCGGTGATGCCTTTCTCCAGCATGCCAACCACTGCTTCACCCGCGGCTCTGGCGCCGGCGTCACGACGACGGTCCACCGACGGGGGGCTCGCCGAACCCGGCAACGACATCCCCAACGCCTCGGCGGCACAAGCCATCGTGTTCGCGGTGTACATCCCACCGCACGCACCTTCACCGGGACATATCGCACGCTCGATGCGATCGACCTCAGAACGTGGGATGAGTCCCCGCGAGCAGGCACCCACCGCTTCGAAGGCGTCGATGATCGTGACCTCGCGCCCGTCCACTTTCCCCGGCAGGATGGATCCCGCGTAGATGAACACCGACGCCAGATCGAGCCGCGCAGCGGCCATGAGCATTCCGGGCAGGCTCTTGTCGCAGCCCGCCAGCAGCAGCGAACCGTCGAGTCGTTCGGCCTGCATCACGGTTTCCACCGAGTCGGCGATCATCTCGCGGGACACCAACGAGTAGTGCATCCCCACGTGCCCCATCGAGATACCGTCGGAAACGGAGATGGTCCCGAATTCCAGCGGATAACCGTTGGCAGCGTGCACGCCGTCCTTGGCGCTTCCCGCCAGTCGCTGTAGCGACAGATTGCAGGGAGTTATCTCGTTCCAGGAGGAGGCCACGCCGATCTGCGGTTTGGCGAAGTCGCCGTCCTGCATACCGACCGCACGCAACATGCCTCGAGCGGCCGCGCGTTCCATCCCGTCGGTCACCTCGTGACTGCGCGGTTTGGGCGGCATCGCTCGGGAAGACTGTTCGGGGCCCGCGCCACTGGCGGCCCCTGATTCCGTCGAACTGGTGCTTTCACTCACGGTACGAGGATAGAACGAGGAATTCCGCGCCCAGGAGCAGTGGGGTCGAACAGCGCCGGCTGCGAGTCACGATCGGTCGTGAGGGTGGTGGAGAGTAGTCCGGCCCCACCCGTGGGGGGTGGGGCCGGTGTGGGGGGTTGGGTCGGCGGTGTCCGTGTCTCCCACACCCGTGGGGGTGCAGTACCTGGGGCGCTGGAGGGCTTAGCTGCCGGGTTCGGGATGGATGCCGGGCGTGTCCCCTCCGCTGTGGCCACCG
>NZ_JBMIHH010000039.1:0-247 GCF_051225635.1 Actinopolyspora sabaoui
TCCGCTTCCGACGCGTTGCGCGCGGTGGAGCGCCGCTACACGGAGACCGAGGACGCCAACACGTCCCGGATGCGGACGGGCTGCTGACCGGTTGAACGAGGTTTTCCGATGGGGTTGTCGGGGGGGGGCTCGCCTCGCTGAACGATTCCGATGTTTCCAGCGCGGGAAAGCCCACGTCGATCGGCGACACGACAGGAAAGCAGCAGTCGAGTTCCCTCGGAAGGACGTCGATGAGTGACCACCGTTG
>NZ_JBMIHH010000040.1:0-233 GCF_051225635.1 Actinopolyspora sabaoui
TTCCGGCCGGTCTGCTTGGGTGGTTACTCGGCGGAACCTCTGGCACGGCTCTCGCGAGGAAGGCCCGACGTGGCGTAGGTGGCTACTCGATGTCGGGCCTCCCGGAGAGAGAGAGAGAGAGAGAGAGAGCCGCACGCGAGACTCCGCTGCGGTGCCCATTGCGGAAGTGGTGGAGCTCGGATCTGCGTCCCAAGGAAAGTGCCTACTCAATCGATGGATCAGTAGGGATTCAT
>NZ_JBMIHH010000041.1:0-211 GCF_051225635.1 Actinopolyspora sabaoui
GACGACTTCGACTCGGGCGATGCCGACGACTTAGACGACTTCTTCGACGACTTCTTCGACACCTTTGAAGACTTCGACGACTTCGACGACTTCGACTCGGGCGATGCCGACGACTTAGACGACTTCTTCGACGACTTCTTCGAGACCTTTGAAGACTTCGACGACTTCGACGACTTCGACTCGGGCGATGCCGACGACTTAGACGACTTCT